>JAZDJN010000102.1:0-56084 GCA_043803945.1 bacterium
ATTCTATTGCACAAACTAAATCTCAAACCCCCTTCCAGGCTTGAAATGAAACTCAAATTGTAGTGTAAACTTTTGACACCTTTTGCCTCTTATAGCTCAGAATCATCGTTTTTTCTTCACAACTGTCGAACTTGGGCTAACTCGTGCGATCGTATAAAACCAATTATACTCTCTTTATCGTTCTCACCCTTCTCTTCCTCATTTTCTATCTCGAGACTCTTCATCAGGATGCTGACACCCTCTATGTCAACGGAAAAATTTATACCATTGACCAGCACAACACAGTGGCTGAAGCCTTTGCGGTGCGTGGATCTGTGATTGCCGATGTCGGCACGAATGAGGAGTTGAAGAAGCGGATCCGGCCGAAGAAAATCGTTGATCTCAAAGGAAAAACGGTGCTGCCCGGATTCATCGATTCCCATATTCATATGTTGAGCCTCGGTGTTTCAAAACTGACTCTCGACCTCTCTGAAACAGCAAGTGAGGATGAGGCCATTGCGATAGTAAGTGAGCGCGTCCGCTCCTCGTCACCGGATCAATGGCTCAGAGGCGGCGGCTGGGATCAGCAGGCCTGGCGATTGAGGCGTTTCCCAACCGCAGCGTCTCTCGATCGAGTCTCGCCGAAGAATCCAGTCTTTCTCGCTCATCGGGATGGGCACGCCATCTGGGTAAATAGTCTGGCTCTTCAGAACGCAGGCATCACTAGTAAAACACCCGATCCCTCCGGGGGAGTGATTGTCAGGGACGCAAAAGGAAACCCAACCGGAGTTCTTATTGATGCAGGAATCGATCTTGTTGGACGATATCTTCCACGTATGACCGAGCAGGAGAGGATGGAAGCCTATCAATTCGCTGCTCAGGAGTGTCTTCGTAATGGTATTACAACGGTTCATGATTTGGGTGTCGATCTGGATGATATTCATGCCTATCAAAAGCTTCTTGAGAAAGAGGTACTGCCTCTTCGGGTGTATGCTGCAATCGCAGGTAATGGTGACACCTGGAACTACTTCACGGGGAAGGATGAATTTGGTAGTGTCCGCGGCCCGATCCTGGGATTCGGTAACAGGAAATTGACGGTCCGTTCGGTGAATCTTTACCTCGACGGTTCCCTGGAGTCTCGGGGAGCAGCAATGATAGAACCGTACACTGATGATCCCGGCAACAGAGGCATTACTCTCCTTGATGAAAAAACAGTTGGACAATTTGTCGCTCAGGCTTTGAAAACGGATTTTCAAGTGATACTCCATGCTGTCGGTGACCGAGCGGTCAATATTGCCTTGAATGTCATGGAAGCGCAATTAAAGCAGAGACCAACACATGATCATCGATTCAGAATTGAACAGGTTCAAGTTCTCTTCCCCAATGATGGTCTCCGGTTCAAGAACCTGGATGTTATTGCAGGGATTCAACCATTCTATTGTATCACAGATATGTATTGGTTGGAGGCACGACTCGGAAGCTCTCGTACTCAAATGGCACATGCCTGGCGCACGTTGCTCGAATCGGGTGTAACAATTGCCGCAGGTTCCGATGCACCGTTTCGAAGCATCAATCCACTATGGAGCATTTATGCTGCCACGACGCGTAAAAGTTTCGAAGGGATTCCTAACGCTGCAGAAGATGTCGGGCAAGGGTTTCAGCTTTCATCGGAAGGAATTACAAATACTGAGAATTATTCTGAGGGATGGTATCCTCGCCAAAAAATGACCGGTGATGAAGCTGTTCGTAGTTTTACGTTCTCTGGCGCACGGGCAGCGTTTCAGGACGGATATCTTGGTTCAATTGAAAGGGGGAAATTGGCAGACTTCATACTCCTTTCTGACGATATTATGACCATCTCTTCAAAAAATATTCTTGATGCTAAGGTGGATAAAACATATCTTGGCGGAGAGATGGTGTATGACCGCCATCAATAAAAGCGGAGAGAGTTGTTGTTTTTCCTTTGAATTATTTGTACGTTCGTCTGGGAGTGGATTCAACTCAAAGCAAGGACTTTAACGAAGAATGCCGTATAGCGTACTAGTTGCTGATGATGATGAAGGGCAGAGGAAGTCTCATGGTTTTGCGTTAGAGGTTTGTACAGCGATCGTTGAAGATGAAATTGAAATCATTGAGGCAGCGACGAGTGTTGAAGCGTGGGAAAAGCTAAAAGTTCGACCTTTTAATCTCATCATCCTGGATAACGATTTTAAAGATACACACTTAAAGGGCCACCTGCCAGGGATAGCATTGCTCCAACTTGCCCGCCGTGAGGGTGTTAACAAAAATTCTCCGATTTTTTTCTGTAGCGCGGATGCGTATGATACACTCAAATCGATGGTGGAAAAATTCCACGGGGTGTATATGCCAAAGGTCGGCTATGACATTGAAAAAGCGGCACAGCTCTTTGCGGACAAAATGAAGAAGAAGTAACGCGGCATTTTTCAATCGAAGATCATCAGGCACCAATGGTGCCTTTTTTTTTATCCGGAAGGATAGATCCTCCTGATGCCATTGGCGGGGTCTCTTGTTTGAGATTCTACGGCTTGCGCTTTCTTTCAAATAGTTATACATTTTATTGAGCAGCAATCATTCATTGTTATGGGAGAACCGACACGTGTACGAGCGTTGCCTGAATGAAGCAGAAAGAATCCTCGCCAAAGAAAAAGAAATTGTCGTGCCGATAAAAAAAATTTGGCAGGAGGTCTGTCGACAGGGGAAAAATCAAAAATATGAACTGCCATCACTGGCGGATTTTACCGCACTGTTGGAAGGTGATAAGCGATTCGAATTCCTTCCGGCGTTTCAGAACCAGGAGGAATTGTTTGAGGCCACTCGCAATGAATCAGAGGGTCTTGAAGATGCAGAACTTGAATCTATGGGATTCTATTCGGGCGACCGCGTGAAGCTAAAAAGTGTGGAATTAACTCCCGAACGCATCGGCAGCATTATCCGGGATAAGGTTGACCGTACCATGAATGCTCTCACGAAAGCCTGGGAGAGCAGGCCGGAGGGAGATCAGGAAACAGAAGATCAGTTGCTTGAAATTCTTGCCAGGACACAGAAACTCCAACGTGAGGTAAAACAGACTTTTTCCGAAGAGAAAATGCAGAAGCTTGAGAAAACTCTGAAAGCAAAAAATAAAAAAACAACCTCCGGTTCTTCAAAAACGAAAACTGCCGATAAGAAGAAAAGTAAACCGGTACAAAAACTCTCCGGAATTGCAGCTCAACGCACTCTGAAAAAAAAATCTTCAAAAAAAGCCAAAGGCTCCCGGTCCTGATGTCGCTCATCGAATCTCGCGTTTGGACGATCAGAGAATTGATGAAATATGCAATCAATCTCCTCCAGCGAAAAGGATTCGACGAAGCACGGCTCACTATTGAACTTCTGCTCTCCACTGTCCTCCGCTGCCAGCGCATCCAGATCTATACAAGGTTGGAGAAGCCGCTAACAAGCGATGAGCTTGAACTCTTCTCGTCATTCCTCGAACGCCGCCTTACCCACGAACCGGTTCAGTATATTATCGGTTCTACCAGCTTTATGGGATTACACTTCCAGGTCGACCGTAGAGTCCTTATTCCCAGACCTGAAACAGAAACCTTGGTTGAGCAAACGATGATCTTCGCTCACTCACTGGAGACTCAAGAGCCGATAAGGATACTTGAGGTCGGTACGGGTTGCGGAAATATCGCTGTTTCACTGGCAAAGTATATTCGCCAGGCCAGGATTCTCTCTCTCGATGTCGATGAAAAAGCTCTTGAGGTCGCACGACAAAATGTCGAACTCCACGCCGTGAGCGAAAAAGTCGTATTGCAGCATCGAAATATCTTCGATCCGATAGATGAACGATCCTTTTCAAAATTCGATATTCTGGTCAGCAACCCTCCCTATATTGCTCCGCAAGATTGGGAGCACTTGATGCCTGAATTAAAGCTGTTTGAACCCCGCCTTGCATTGAGCGATGAGAGGGATGGGTACTTGTTTTATGAGAGAATGATTGTCCTCGCACCACGGATTCTCAATCAGACTGCCGGAGTACTGTTTGAAGTGGGGGATGGCCAATCGGAAAAAGTGTTGAGGATGCTTCAGGCCAATGGATTTGCAAAGGGTCAAATCATACCGGACCTCCAGGGCCTGCCGCGTGTTGTTACGGCGTGGCTGGGAAAGCATGATGAACGCATAATCTCAAAAAATTAAGATAATGAGGAACGGCGATGAGAGCGCTTATTCAGCGTGTGAGCAAATGTTCTGTAAGAATCAATGAGGGGCCGCATAGTGCCATCGGGCGGGGAATTCTTATCTTGCTCGGGGTGAAGAACGGTGATACAGAACATGACGCCGAATATCTGGCTGCACGGTGCGCTGCGCTGCGCATCTTTGAAGATGATCAGGGTAAAATGAATCTCTCCATTCAGGACATTCAGGGAGCGGCAATGGTTGTTTCGCAATTCACCCTGTATGGAGATACGCGCAAAGGGAACCGTCCCAATTATACCGACGCTGCACCGCCTGATCTGGCTGAGCGGCTATATGAAGAATTCATCCGACGGCTCGTTCTCTTCTTGGGCCAGGAACGCGTCTCCAGCGGCGTGTTCCGTGCAATGATGGATATTGAGCTGGTCAACGCGGGCCCGGTTACGGTGATGATTGAAAGCAAAGGATGACGAAACTCCAATTCATCGTTCAATGTGTATGGATGGAAACGTGAGACTAATTCTTTTATTTCTCGATGGTGTGGGCATCGGCAAAGACGATGCATCGGTTAATCCGTTTTTTAAAGCTCATCTTCCTGTATTGTACTCGACACTTGGTAATCGACTGCCCTCGAGAAAAAATAAACGGATCGAAACAACTGAAGCCGGTTGTACGCCCCTCAATGCAACCTTAGGTGTCGCGGGAATGCCTCAGAGTGGAACGGGCCAGGTTGCTCTCTTCACCGGAAAGAATGGCGCGAAACTTGCGGGCAGACATTTCGGCCCCTATCCGCCAACGACTCTTCGCTCTACACTCGAAGAGTACAACCTGTTCACACAGGTTCGCCGCAAGGGGAAATCGATCAGCTTCCTGAATGCCTATCCTCATCAGTTCTTCGATTATGTGAAATCTGGAACGCGCCGCCTGACCGTGACAACGCTTTCCTGCTTCTACGCTGGAATACCTCTTCATGGTATTACGGAACTGAGAAAGAACGAAGCACTCTCCGCCGATATCACACGGAAGCGATGGCCGGAGCTTGGCTATCCTGATCTGCTGCTTCTTCCGGAACATGAGGCTGGAATGCACCTTTGGAGGCTGGCACAGCTCCATGATGTTACAGTGTTCGAGTATTGGCTTCCGGATCATGCAGGCCATAGCCAGAATATGCAATTTGCCGTTGAGGTGCTTGAGACCTTTGATCGGTTCCTCGGAGGAATCTTGAGCGATTTTGATTTCAGGAATTCACTTCTTATTATTGTCAGTGACCATGGCAATATTGAGGACTTATCCATCAAGTCCCATACCAGGAATCAAGTACCATGCATTGTCATTGGTCATGAGCACAAGCGATTTACCGCAACCGTACGGAATCTTACTCATATTACACCAACGATACTCAAGTTTCTGACATGACAACAAGGTCATCCATCCTTCAGCGTCGCCCGGCATTAAGGATGGTGATGTTGTTCATCGTTGGTATTGTGTTGGCCGAACTAGTTACAATTCCACTCTGGATCCTTCTCCTCCTGAATACACTTCTCTTTCTGATCCTTGTTATCATGTACTCATTCTCGTCAGTCACCGTGAGCCGCTGGATCATTTCCAGCATGATCATTGTCGGTGCTGGCTGGTACCTTCGCATTATGCAGCAACAGGAGATTCAAGATCGTCAATTGATCCCAGCGGGCAACCAGGAGAAGATTGCCCTGCTTGGTGCCCTCGATGAATTGCCGGTAAAAAGTGCACATCAATTCCGACTGGTCATCACCACCCGAACTCTGCGGCGCAATGATTCTCTCTTCGCTCTTGAACGAAGGATTCTCGTGCTTCAGAAACTCGACAGCAGTAAATCAATATCCCAGAAATTTCATGTAGGTGATGAGATTTTCATTGAAGGAGAACTTCAGCCATTCCCAGTTCCAAAAAATCCTGGAGATCTTCATTATGGAAGATATCTAACATTGAATGGTGTCGAAGGAGTGGTTCAGGTGCCGGAGAGTGGATTCGTTCGCCTTGTTCGATCAAATGCGGGAAACTACGGGTACCGTTGGATATCATCATTGCAGGAATATCTTTTTGCAGTGATCGATTCATTACATCCTCCGGACGAAGCGGGGTTCTTGAAAGGTATCGTTTTTGGATATCGGGCCAATATTCCTCTCGATGTGAAAGAATCGTTCACCAATACCGGCACCATTCATATCCTTGCTGTTTCAGGCTCGAATGTTGCTGTTGTTGCACTTGTCTTCTATTCACTCTTTGGTGTGTTGAGGATCCCGAAGAGAATTCTCGCTCTGGCGACGATTGGCGGATTGGTCTGTTATATGCTGGTCACTGGCTCCAGCCCATCAGTAGTACGGGCAACATTGATGGGAATTGTTCTTCTTCTTGGATCAATGTTCGAACGCAAGGCAGAAATCTATAATTCCATAGCGATTGCGGCCCTTATTCTTCTCATCGTCAATCCGGCAGCGCTGTTCGATGTCGGGTTCCAATTATCGTTCTCAGCAGTAATATCCATAGTGTATTTCTATCCATTTCTTCTTACACTCGTAAAAAAGATTCCTGAAAAGTACGAAGAGATAAAAGCCATCGACTATATCCTGAAACTGTTCGCCGTATCGCTCGCTGCACAGATTGGCACGCTGCCCTTTACTGCCTTTTACTTTGGGAGAATATCGATTATCTCCATTCTGGCAAATCTCATTGTTGTTCCCATCAGCGGGATTAATGTGATGCTTGGTTTAACGACGATACTTATAGCGCCGCTTTCGGGTTGGATTGCGTCAACCTACGCAGCACTGAATACTCTCCTGGTGAAATTTCTTCTTGGATTTGTGAAGGCTGCTGCCAGTGTCCCCTTTGCCTTCATCGACATTCAGACTCTGAGCGTTACGATCGTAACACTTTACTATCTCATCGTGCTTGTGCTCTTCTCGTTGGGAAATATGAAGAGATTCAAGCTATGGTTGATTATACTACTCCTCTTTCTTAATGGAGCAGTGTATTTCAGTATCTTCACGGGAAAAGAGCGATCGCTTGCTGTTACGATGCTCGATGTCGGACAGGGCGATGCTCTGCTGGTTGGATTTCCGAATGGAAAGAAAGTGCTTATTGATACCGGACCTGGTGGACCGAACTGGAGTTCGGGAGAGAAAATTATCATCCCGTACCTACGCAAGCAGGGCATAGAGTCTCTCGACGCAATCCTTCTGACGCACGCTCACAGCGATCATATTGGAGGATTGGAATATATTCTAAAGACCATTCCTGTCCGTGAAATTTTTGCCCCTGCTGAGGTGATTAGTTCAAATGCTTTTCGTAGAATCAATGAGAAATTACCTGACTCTTGTCGCAGTGTGGTATCGCTTACTGCCGGGCAGCAAGTTTGGATCGATTCTTCCACACGATGCTATGTCCTCTACCCGAGGCAACAGCAGAAAAAAGTTAACAATATCAATAATACCTCGCTTGTCTTCAAATTGCAGTATGGCAACACATCGATGATGTTTGTAGGGGATGCGGAGAGCGATGTGGAGTCTACGTTGATGGATGGTTATCGAGATTTTCTTGATACCGATGTATTAAAGGTAGGCCATCACGGCAGCACCACAAGTTCCAGCAATCAGTTCCTCGATGGCGTCACTGCACAGATTGCCCTGATTTCTGTGGGACGTAATAATAAGTTCAATCATCCATCCCAGGAAACATTGCAAAAATTGAATCAACGTGGAGTCTCCGTGCATCGGACGGATCAGGAAGGAGCAATACTTCTCTCCAGCAATGGCCGCACATTTTCAACCGTTGACTGGCGGTAAGTGCTTCGTTATTGAAGGGATTTTCACGAATAAATCGATCCGTACTAAGCAGAGAATTTTGAGTCTTGTCCTCTTTTTTTCTATATTCTCGCATGCGAATTACACTAGGTGAGATTAAACTCTTCCGATCACTTCAACAGAAAAAATTCCGGCAAGCCGAACGGAAATTCGTTATTGAAGGATGGTATGGCCTCCAGGAAGCCTTATCTTCTGATGCTGTCATCGAATTGATTGTCCTTGCTGAAGACTCTCCTATGCCAAAGCAGCATCGGTCAATGCTGGACCAGATTCAGAAACAGCGCATCCCAGTCAGAGAGGCCACTCCGTTCGACCTCAAGAAAATCACAGAGACCGTCCATACACAAGGGGTTGCAGCGTTGGTCCATCAACATGGCTCAACCTTGAACTCACTTAATCTTAAACAAGCCACACTCTTTGTTGGACTCGACGCTGTCAGTGATCCCGGAAATCTTGGCTCGATCATTCGCTCAGCAGATTGGTTTGGCGCCGATGCTCTCCTGTTGGGCAGCGGGTGCGTCGAACTATACAATGAAAAGGTTGTTCGTTCAACGGTTGGCTCGCTCTTCCATTTTCCAATTGTTGAAAATCTGTCCTTAGTGGAAACAATTGCTCAAATGAAATTGCACGGCTTCATTGCTTCTGCTTTAACAGCGGATGGAGATTTGAACTATCATCGTCTGGATCCATCGGAAAAACATTTTCTCATCTTCGGCAGCGAAGCCCATGGCGTATCGCCCGAAGTGAGGCAGATTTGCGATCGCGCTGTTCAGATTCCCCGCTTCGGAAAAGCTGAGTCGCTCAATGTCGGTGTGGCTTGCGGAATTACACTTGCTCAGATAAAAGCCATTCATTAGGAGTACCAACCACCATGTTGACTGATGTTCCCGGTTTCAAAGTAGGCCATTACACGGATTACCAGGCAGCAACAGGCTGCACGGTCATTCTCTGTCCACCTGAAACTTGCGGGAGCTGTGAGGTTCGGGGCAATTCTCCTGGCAGCAGGGAATTGGCATTGCTCGCTCCGGAAAAAACTATGCAGGAGGTTCATGCGGTTCTTCTCACTGGCGGAAGTGCGTTCGGCCTTTCCGCTGCCGATGGGGTAATGAAATGGCTCGAGGACCATCATATTGGTTACCCGACGCCCTGGGTGCGTGTTCCGATCGTGCCGGCGGCTGCGGTGTTCGATCTCAATGTGAAGAGCGCGTCGGTTCGGCCCGGGGCTGTTGAGGCATTCGCTGCCTGCGATAATGCAACAGACCAGTTTCTCGATGAGGGATGCATCGGCGCTGGAACAGGTACCACCGTTGGCAAATGGAATGGACAACAATATTGGATGAAGGGAGGCGTTGGCTCCTCCTCCTTCAAAAATGAATCGCTTGTGATTGGCGCACTTGCCGTTGTCAATGCAGTAGGAGATATTATCAACGGGGGTGGATCGATACTTGCGGGTGCGAGGAATCCTGATGGCACATTTCTTGGCGACACACTGCTTCATCGACCCCTTGCAAGGGGAAAGGTGTTGAAGCAGACGAACACCACGCTGATGGTGACCGCCACGAATGCTCGACTCTCTAAGTTGGAATTATATCGAGTCGCTCAACGGATGCATGATGGGATGGCGAGAGCCGTGGTACCGGCTCACACATCATATGATGGCGATATATCCTTTGCTCTTTCCTCAGGAACGGTTGAGGTTGACCTTGATTATCTTTGTGAAGTTGCTTCACAGGTGACAGCAGAAGCTATTCGGCGAGGTGTGCGGATGGCAAAAACAATGTTCGGAATTCCCGGTCTCCACTCATAGCTTTCCAGCAGATACCTCATCCGGGAGAAGGGGGCATTCATTGCCTTAGAATTCTCTCTCACGTCAGCACGCAATAAGTGGTGAAAGTAAGCTTTGAGAAAAACTCCAACAGACGCAATGATGAGGGAGAGTAACTCTGGAAGTAATAATGCTTAGTCGGTCTTAGGATAAGAAGACGCCATGCCAGCCATTAATTGTCAAATCGTTGAAATCTGTGTGTTCAAAAAGCTTCATGACAGTATCCGCTATCTTCTTCTTAAACGATCTGCCGACGATGTACTCTATCCAGGTATCTGGCAGCTCGTCACCGGAATGATGGAACCGTCTGAAACTGCAGTGCTGGCCGCGTTGCGTGAATTGTCGGAAGAAACCGGATTGGAGTTTAAAAATATTTGGGTTGTGCCTTTCGTAAATTCATTCTATGTTGTGTCCAGTGATACCGTTCATCTAAGCGTCTTTTTCGCTGTTGAGGTAGATTCCGATAGCGATCCCCGGTTGTCAACGGAGCATCAAGCGTGGGTCTGGTCGGAATATGAAGAAGCACAAAAGACTTTGATTTGGCCTGGTCAGAAACACGCTCTGGAGTTAACTCATCACTTTATTATTGGGAGTGAAGGGGCCAGTCAATTAGTCAGAGTGGATTTATCAAAGTAGAGAAAGGAGTGTTCCCTTGGGTCTGCTTGTGGTTGGTTCGGTAGCTCTCGATTCTGTCGAAACCCCTTTTGGAAATGTCTCTGATGCCCTGGGAGGTTCGGCTGTCTATATTTCAGTAGCGGCAAGCTATTTCACAGCACCTGTACGCCTGGTGGCAGTGGTCGGTGGAGATTTTCCTCAAGCGCATCTCAAATTTTTTGAGGAACGAAATATCGATTTGGATGGATTACAGATCGTCCAGAATGGGAAAACGTTCCGCTGGGGAGGACGCTACCACTATGACCTCAACACCCGTGATACACTCTATACCAAACTGAACGTATTTCAATCGTTCAATCCGATGATTCCAAATGGATTTAAAAAGAGTGCTTATGTTTGTTTGGGGAATATTGACCCTATTCTTCAACGGCAAGCGCTGGAGAAACTCAGTAAACCCCGGCTTGTCGTGGGCGACACGATGAATTATTGGATTGAAAGTATGCCCAAAGAATTGATGCAGACTCTGAAAGTGATGGATGTTCTTGTTGTCAATGATTCTGAGGCACGGCTTCTGACGAATGAACCAAATCTGATGAAGGCCGCAAAGAGAATTATTCAAATGGGACCTCGGATTGTCATCATAAAAAAGGGGGAGCATGGAGCATTGCTCGTGACCGAAGATACCATCTTTTCGGCCCCTGCTTATCCGCTTGAAAACATCTACGATCCAACAGGCGCCGGCGATGCATTTGCCGGTGGGTTCGTCGGATGGCTGGCCCGAACCGATGACCTCTCTCCGGAAAATCTGAAGCGAGCGGTAATCTATGGAAGCACACTGGCTTCATTCTGTGTCGAACGTTTCAGCATTGATGGATTGCGCGACTTGACCTACCTTCAAATTCAGGATCGGTATCGATCCTTTATGCAACTTTCGAGATTTGATGAGAGGTAAAGACTATGCGTACCATCGAGTGGGCGGAAGGAAAGGTACGCTTTCTTGATCAAGCGAAATTGCCTCTCGAAGAACAGTACATTGTTACCGATGATGAATTAGTTGTTGCGCAAGCTATTCGAACTCTCGCAATTCGTGGAGCGCCGCTCATTGGAATCGCTGCGGCGTATGGCTTTGCGCTAGCTCTTCAGCGTGCCACCGAATCTCCAGATCAACAACGCTCTTCCCTCATTGAACGTGCGTATGATACATTCGCCGGAACACGCCCCACTGCAGTAAATCTTTTTTGGGCATTAGAGAGAATCCGAGCTGCGGCGTATCATGCCATCACAAAACCCCGGCAGGAATTCCTTGCCTCCGTGTTGCTCGAAGCCCTTTCCCTCCATCGGGAAGATGAAGCAATGTGTAAAGCGATCAGTGAACTCGGCTCGACCTTAATTCCCCCGGCAGCGACAATTCTGACTCATTGTAATACCGGCAGTCTGGCAACAGGCGGCCAGGGGACGGCATTAGGAATTATTGTGTCGGGATGGGAACAACACAAGCTGAAACACGTCTATATAGATGAAACACGGCCCCTCTTTCAGGGCGCTCGTCTGACGGCATGGGAATTGAAGAAACTCGAAATCCCTTGCACGTTGATCACAGACACAACAGCAGCATTCTTGATGCAGAGACGTGTGATCACTGCAATCATCGTCGGGGCAGACCGCATAACACTAAACGGAGACGTGGCAAATAAAGTCGGCACGTATGGTTTGGCAGTTCTCGCACAATACCACAATATCCCATTGTATGTTGCAGCCCCTACATCGACAATTGATTTTGAAATGATGGATGGGAAACAGATCCCTATTGAACAGCGCAGCGGCAGGGAAGTGACCCATGTGAAAGATATACAGCTTGCGCCGGATGGAGTTGAGGTATATTCGCCGGCATTTGACATAACACCTGGCGAATTGATCACTGCCATCGTTACCGAGAAGGGTATCCTTCACGCTCCCTATCGAACTGCAATAGAAAATATTAAGAAGATGCAGGAGAGGGATACGGATGTCAGAACAGCCGGGACTTCGGAATAACAATGCTAGCCAAGACTGAAGCGATTGTTCTGAAATCTTCGAAGTTTCGTGATACGAGCAAGCTGGTCTATTTCTATTCACGGAACTACGGGAAACTCAAGGGGATTGCCAAAGGAGCCCGAACGTTGAAAAGTAAATTTGGGGCTTCTCTTGAGCCGATTACCAAAGTATCAGTTGTACTTTATAAAAAGGAGCAGAGGGATCTTCATTTGATCTCCCAGTGCGATACGCTCAAAGTGTATAAGCAGATTCATTCGGACTTCGAAAAAATACAAGTGGCACTTGCAATACTCGATCTAACCCATCAGCTTTCGCATGAGGAGGAGGAAAATTCCCGATTCTTTTTACTCCTTTCGGAAACACTCGATGAATTAAATTCGGCAGAGAAACAGTATCTCAATTTTTTCTATGCCTTCGTTCTCCGTCTGGGAGCAATTCTCGGCTTCTCGGCTCAGTTTGATCGCTGTCCAATATGTCATGAAGCAGTGGCGATGCATGATGAAAGGAGGGAATTCATCTTTCGTGCTGACAAGGGTGCTGTTATGTGTCAGGCATGCAGCTATGCTCACCATCGAAGCCCCATGGGTGACAAGTTGGGCATTGCCGGCATTCTTCATCAGCCGCCATCACAGCCAATTTCTTTTCAGACCGTGCGAATCTTGCAGCGGTTGAATGCATCCAAACTGAGTGGTGTTGCCGCTCTTCACCTAGATGGAAGGCACGGGAACGAAATGAATATGGTGGTTCGTTCTTATATACACTATCACTTTGAAGGGCTCAAGCCATTGAAAGCGTTGGAAATGGTGGGAGTTCATTGGTAGAAGTGTAGAGTAGATCATCAATAGTCCATTATTCACTAACTTAAATATTTTGGAGGTAAACATTATGTCAACAAGGTCAGTAATCGCAGCAATATTACTCATCGGCCTTGGCATCGTATTTGGTGTAACGCTCATCTCAAGCTTCAAGGGTGTCGACTTGAGTTTCGCTGGTGAGGATGTCAGGCTGGGTGCACAAACGCAGGAGAAAACTCCACATCCCGCTTTGAAAGAGTTGAATGAAGCGTTCAATGCAATTGGGAAGGAGGTTACACCAACCGTCGTATTCATAACCACCGAATCAGAAGTATCTACTGGATCAGCGGATCGGAACAATCCGATGTACAGATTCTTCGACCTTCCTACCCCACCTGAGAAACAAAAGCAGGTCGGTTCAGGCTCAGGATTTCTGATTACCGGCGATGGATATATTCTCACGAACAACCACGTTGTGGAGAATGCCACGGCAAATGGAATCGAAGTACAGCTTTCCGACCATCGCATCTTCAAGAAGGCGAAGGTTGTCGGGACCGATAAGACAACGGATATCGCCGTCATTAAAATCGATGCGAAAGATCTCCCCATGCCTCGTTTGGGAAATTCCGATCAACTGGAGGTTGGTCACATGGTCTTTGCCATGGGAAATCCAGGATTTGGTGGATCGTTGATGCTCCTATCCTCCATGACTCAAGGAATAGTCAGTGCGCTTGGACGACAATTGAGGATAATTGAAGACAACAGCGGGTTAGCGATAGAAGATTTCATTCAAACAGATGCAGTGGTGAATCGCGGAAATAGCGGAGGGCCGCTGGTGAATATCAATGGAGAAGTTATTGGTATCAATACCGCCATTGCCACCAGTACCGGATATTACCAGGGATATAGTTTTGCCATCCCTATTAATCTTGCGAAGCGGGTTGCCATGGATATTATCAAGTACGGCCGCTTCAAAAGAGGATTCCTGGGAGTTCAAATTCAAACTGTCGATGCCGCCAAAGCCAAAGCCATTGGGCTCGATCGGCCGAAAGGTGTTCTGATCTATTCTGTAACGTCCGATGGATCGGCAGAGAAAGCCGGTGTAAAAGAGGGTGATGTTATCCTGGCGGTTGATGGCGCTGAAGTGAACGCCAACAATCAACTGCAGAGATTGATTGCACTGAAATCTCCGGGAGAGACTGTTACACTCAGAATTTTCCGTGATGGCAAGACAATCGAGAAAAGAGTGACCTTGAAGGAAAATGTCTCTGTCCAAAACACGGCTTCGAACGATGAAACAGATCGTCAGGCAGATCGCGAGCGGAAAAGCAATGAAGTTGAAAAAGCTAAATCCGACCTTCTTGGTATCTCGATGAAAAACATCGATTCTAAAATTAAAAAAGAATACCAGATAGAGCAGGGTGTTCTTATTGAAAGCGTCGACCGGCTTGGAGCTGCAGCTGCCGAAGGAATTCGTCCAAACGATGTTCTTATCAGTCTCGATAGGCAGCCTGCAACATCGGTCACTCAGGTTAATGACATTCTCAAGAAGAAGAAGCCGGGGGATTCATTATTGATGAGGATTAAAAGCGCTGATAAATCTATAAAATTTATCGCCATGGAAATCCCCGAAAAAGAATAATCAGTGTATGATTCATTCAGGAGCGCAGAATCATGGAGATGGTCCTGCGCTTTTTGTTTTTACTACTCATTGATACTCCCCCAAAATCTTACGTTATTAGTAATAGCTTCTCTCTTTTTTCATCACTTACGCTAGGCGAAGGACAACATCGTGATACGCTATCTCACTGCTGGTGAATCTCATGGACAGGCACTCGTGGGTATTGTGGAAGGTGTACCAGCCGGGCTTCCACTTTCCAATGTGTATATCAATCACCAATTAAAACGTCGGCAACTGGGCTATGGCCGCGGCGGACGAATGAAGATCGAATCCGACCACGTAAAAATTCTTTCCGGTGTGAGATTTGGAAAAACTCTCGGCTCGCCTATCGCATTGAGCATTAATAATAAGGATTGGAAGAATTGGATGGAGAGGATGGCAGTAGATCAGTCAGACATTGAGATTGAGAAAATCGTCATACCTCGTCCGGGGCACGTTGATTATGCAGGTATGCTTAAATATCGTTTTGATGATATCCGCAATGTTATAGAAAGGGCAAGTGCGCGCGAAACAGCGATGAGAGTTGCCTGTTGCTCAATAATGAGAAAATTGCTGGAAGAGTTCGAAATTCTTATTGGCAGCTATGTGATCAGAATAGGAAATGTTAATTCCATCAACAAGGCTAATATGAATGTCTTCAAAAATTCTAATGATAAGCGTCCACATAATCCCTTCGAACTATCTGAACAGGCAGATCTGTCCCCTTTGCGGATGTTAGACCCGGGGGCCGAAAGACGTGCCGTTGAGTTGATAAAAAAGACAAAAAAATCGGGAGATTCTCTGGGTGGAGTATTTGAAGTCTCAGTTTCAGGCCTTCCTGTGGGACTTGGCAGTTATGTCCAGCATGATCGTAAACTCGATGGTCTTTTGGCGCAAGCACTTATGTCGATTCATGCCGTTAAAGGGGTCGAAATTGGCATGGGATTTCGTACCGCTCAGCTTCCTGGATCTAAAGTTCATGATGGATTCGGTATCAAACAGGGGAAAATAATTCGTATTTCAAATAATGCGGGTGGTTTGGAAGGGGGTATTACAAATGGGGAGTATCTCATTCTGAGGGTAGCGATGAAGCCAATATCAACGTTAGCAAAAGGCCTTCCATCAGTTGATTTGTCGAAGAAAGAGGTTGTAGTTGCTCGTTATGAAAGATCGGATGTCTGTGCGGTGCCGGCTTGTTCAGTGATTGGGGAGGCTGTGGTGGCACCTGTTCTGGCTAATGCTTTTCTGGAGAAATTTGGTGGAGATTCCATAGAAGAAATCAGGCATCGATACGGCTCAGAGAAGCTGTGAGTGAGACATCTGATTCTCAGGGGGGCTATGAGTGGCATTGGATATCCTTCCACTTTTCCAATCTTGACTATGGTTGCAGGATCTGCTATATTTTATAAGGCCAGAGTTTAGTGCCTTCAAGAAACTGTTCATTAAAACAACCTATGTCTTTGAAGGAGGTGCCAAAGAATTTCAGCGCTACCATAACTCAGATATCATCAAACGGCAAAATGAACCGAAAGGTGCTCGTTCTGAACCATAATTATGAGCCTTTGAGTGTTTGCAACGTCAAGAAGGCGATTGTTCTGCTATACTTAGGAAAGGCAGAGATGATTGAGGCTCTCGATGGTAAATTGCTTCGTTCAGTCTCCAGGACGATGCCATTTCCCAGCATCGTCCGGCTCTCGCTCTATGTACGGATTCCGTATAAGCGAATCGTCCTTTCAAGAAAGAACATTCTGCGGCGGGATGGGCACAAATGCCAGTATTGTGGAAGAGGAGATTATCCCTTGACGGTCGATCATATTCTCCCGAAAGCTCGCGGTGGTCAAGATACGTGGGAGAATCTTGTCTGTGCGTGTGTCCGATGCAATAATAAAAAAGGAGATCGGTTGCCTGCAGAATCACAAATGAATCTGCTTAGGAAGCCGATTCGTCCAAACCATGTTATGTTTATACGGGACTTCGTCGGAAGCGTAGACGATCGTTGGAAACCCTATTTATTCATGAACTAGCTGGTATGCCTCTAGTGATGGTGGGTGTTACTGCGTACTGAGAGATACGCTCAAAGGGTTTGTACGCCCTTTTCAGGTACTATTGAAGAAGGAGTTTTATCAATCTGAATCAGAGAATGAAGAAAAAAATCTTGAGTGGAATGCGCCCCACAGGCAAACTGCATCTGGGTAATTATGTCGGTGCCTTAGAGAATTGGGTTTCTCTCCAACATGAATATCAAAATTATCATCTTATCGCTGATTATCATTCACTAACGACTGATACAAACACTTCGGAAATTTATCAAAACTCCATTGACATGTTGATTGACTGGCTGGCATCGGGTCTCGACCCTCAGGCGAGTCCGATGTTTCGCCAATCACAAGTGAAGCAGCATACGGAGCTCCATCTCATTTTTTCAATGCTCATCACCACATCCAGGCTCGAACGGAATCCGACTCTGAAGGAACAAGTTCGCGATCTGGAGATGGAAAATATCGTCTATGGACATCTGGGTTATCCGGTTCTGCAGGCAGCGGATATTTTATTATACAAGGGAGATGTTGTACCGGTTGGTGAAGACCAAATGCCGCACATCGAAATGACCCGTGAGATTGCGCGTCGATTTAATCTGCTCTACGCTGCTGAACAACCTGTGTTTCCAGAGCCGGAAGGGAAGCTCACGAAGTTTGCACGGCTGCCCGGGCTCGATGGACGGCGGATGAGTAAGTCTATTGGAAATACAATCCTCTTAAGTGATTCTCCGGAAACCATCAAGGCCAAGATGCGGAGTGCGGTAACGGATCCTCAAAAGATTCGTAAAGGTGACGCTGGCAGGCCGGATGTATGCCTTGTGTTTACCTATCACAATAAATTCAATCCGACAGAAGTAGAAGAGATTCGTACACACTGTGAGTCCGGAAAGCTTGGTTGTGTCGACTGTAAAATGAAATGCACGAATACGATCAGTGAAGTGCTTGCTCCAATCCGCGAAAAGCGCTCATATTATGAGTCCCATCCTGATGAGGTGACGATGATCCTGGATGATGGCGAGCAGCGCGCCCGGACAATTGCTCAGCAGACCATGGATGAAGTCCATAGCGCTATGAAAATGGGCTGAGAGAATTTATGTACACTATTAAACTCCATGAATTTGAGGGACCGTTAGATCTCCTGTTATTTTTCATCAAGCGCGATGAGCTGGATATCTATAACATTCCAATTTCCAGAATCACCAAGGAGTTCCTGGGATTTGTCCATTGCATGGAAGCTCTGGATCTTGAAATTGCCGGTGAATTTCTGGTCATGGCCGCTGAGCTGATGCAGATTAAGGTTCGGATGCTCTTACCTCCTGAACCAGGTGAGGAAGAAGAACTCGATCCGCGTGCAAACCTGGTGAAACGGCTTATCGAGTACAAACGTTTTAAGGAAGTCGCAAAAACAATGTCGACCCTCGAAGATCAGCAGCGGAAGATTTTTTATCGAGGGTATTACGATGCCGATCCGCACACGATTGTGGAGGAGGAGGATGAAAACATTCTACGCGATGTTTCACTCTTCGATCTGATTGCCTCGTTTAAGTTCGCCATCGAGAGGATGCCGAAGAAATTTATCCACGAGATCGAGCGGCTGAATGTCTCGATTGATGAACAGATCAATTACATTGTTGACTTTTTCTCACGTCGTTCTGAAGCGACGTTTTATGAATTGGTAAAGGATATGACTGAAAAGATTCGAATTGTTGTAACATTTATCGCATTGCTCGAATTGATTCGGTCCAAAACCATCATTGTGCGGCAGGCAGCTCCTTTTGCAGACGTATCGATAATGCGAAGCGTGAATTGAGGTGTGATGGCTGAAACGACAACAATAGCGATTGGAACAGCAGTACTCCAAATCCCGACGACATTGAAAAGTCTGATCGAGGGATTGATCTTTGCTGCTCATGAGCCGTTGACTGTAAAACAGATTCAGACTCTCTACGAATATGATGGGGTCGATGCGGTGCCTCGGAAACTCGCCGCTGATGAAGTTGAGAGTATCGTCAAAGAGTTGAATGATGAATATCATGCCTTCGACCGGCCGTACCGGATTATTCATATAGCCGGGGGATATCAGTTTGCGACACTTCAGAAATATGCCGAATGGCTGGGCAAACTATACAAAGAACAAAGCCGCCGGAAGCTTTCGCAATCTGCAGTTGAATCGCTTGCCATCATTGCCTACAAGCAGCCAATTTCCAAACCCGAAATCGAATCGATCCGTGGTGTCAATTGCGATTATGTCCTCAGGACACTGCTGGAGAAAGAACTTGTGACGATTGTTGGCAGAGCGCCCACTCCGGGCAGACCATTACTCTACGGAACCACCCGCGATTTCCTGAAGCATTTCGGATTGAATGAAATCACAGACCTCCCAAGACCAAGGGAAATTGAAGAAATTCTTGGTGAGAGTCAGTTTGAAACTGAGCGCAGAATGCTCGAAGCTCAGCAGGGAATCCAGGATCAGGTGAAGGAAGAGGAAAATTTTAAATCACGCCTTCCACATATTCCCAAGCGAAAACCCGAGCTGGATAACGAAGTGAAAATTGTACCTCACCGGAAAACCCGCCAGATGAAAGTACAGCATTCTGAGGAGACCGCGGCAGATCAGACGCAGCTTGAGTTGACTCCTCTCCAGGCAGAGGGTAGTACAGAAATTCAAAAATCCCAACTTCCCAGCTCTGGAGAAATGGAGGATTTTAGCCGTTCAGGGGAGCCGCCTCTTGTCCAGGAAGGTCAGACAAAACAAGAAGAACCTCAACTGGCTCATCACCCTCCTATTCTGTCGTCTGTAGAAGAAGAAATTACTGTCGAAGATCGCCCCGTAATGGAACAAGAATCTCTTATCGCGGCAGATCATGCTTCAGGACAAGATTCAAAACCAGGCTTCGAGAAGACACACACTCTCCAATCCATTGAGGGCGAGGCTCATTCAGATGTGAAACCGGAGGGAGTTATCGATTCCGCGATCGAAGCGACAGCGACGGAAATTTCTCAATATACTAACCAACCCGATACGCCAGACCAACAACAAACCCCTAATCCCAAGTCGAGATGGCAAACGTGGAAAGAGAAGATTCAAGGATTCATCAAGAAGTTATTCGATTAAACAAGTACTTGGCAATTGCGGGCATCGGGTCTCGTCGAAAAAACGATGAACTGATTCTCTCCGGTGCTGTAAAAATCAATGGAAAAATTGTCCAGGAACTCGGCACGAAGGTCCACGTTCGAAGGGACAAGGTGACCGTGAATGGGCAATGGGTTGAAATCAGGGAAAAGGTGTATTACATCATGCTGAACAAACCGAAGGATTGCATCACGACACTCAGCGATGAGAAGGGGCGCACAAGCATCCTCGATTATGTTCATGTGAAGGATCGAATTTTTCCGATTGGCCGCCTGGATCGTAATACAACAGGGATACTGCTGTTGACGAACGATGGTGAACTCTCGAATTTACTGATACATCCAAAGCGTGAAATTGAACGATCCTATCGGGTTCGACTGGATCAGAGTGTGAATGATGCACACATCAGAGCCATCCGGAAGGGAGTACGCCTCGAAGATGGAGTGGCAAAACCTGATCGGATCGTCACCTTCCCCGGAACAAAAAGTAAGGAGTTTTTGCTAACAATTCGGGAAGGTCGTAACCGTGAGGTTAGACGAATGTTTGAAGCACTCGGTTACGAGGTGAAAGGATTGGAGCGAATTTCATTCGCAGGCCTTACCACCGAAGGATTGGCAAGAGGTAAATGGAGGATGTTATCACACCAGGAAGTGGAACATTTACGAAAGGAAGCAGGTCTATGAGGGTGAACATCTATGCGGTTTGAACGAAGCAGCGGAATTCTTCTCCATCCCACATCGTTGCCCGGTCAGTACGGTTGTGGCGACTTCGGTGAAGTCTCCTATCATTTTATTAATTGGTTGTCGGTTGCCGGGCAAAAACTCTGGCAGATTCTCCCTCTCGAACCTACAGGATATGCAAATTCACCGTACATGGCACTCTCGGCGTTTGCCGGAAATCCACTCCTGATTGGCGTTGAAGCATTGCTTGCCAAAGGATGGATTACCCGCGAGGAGATGGATGACCATCCCGATTTTCCTGTTCAGAAGGTTGAGTATGAAAGCGTTACCCCCTATCGGATCGGTCTTCTCCGGAAGGCTGCTGAGCGATTCTTCTCCAAGCCCGATGAAACCGACTTGATGAACTTTGAAATGTTCAATCAAAAAAATCGTGAATGGCTGGAGGATTATGCTCTCTTTCAGGCTTTGAACGTCCGGTTCAGCGGTGTGGAGTGGACGGCGTGGGATGCCCCTTTTGTAACAAGGGAACCCAAAGAGCTGGAACAGGTGTCACGCGAATTGCGGGATGAGATCAGATTCTGGATGTTTACCCAGTGGCAGTTCTATGAACAGTGGCTGCGTGTGAAGAACTATGCCAACGATCGCGGAATAAAAATTATTGGCGATATCCCAATATTTGTCTCTCATCATAGTGCTGATGTTTGGTCGCACCGGGAATTATTCTATCTTGATAAGAAGGGGAATCCTTCGGTTGTGGCAGGTGTACCTCCAGATTATTTCAGTGAAACGGGGCAGCGATGGGGCAATCCACTCTATCGATGGGATAAACTAGCAGAGCGAAAATACGATTGGTGGATCGAGCGTTTCCGCAGGACACTGAAACTTGTCGACATCGTACGCGTTGATCATTTCCGCGGATTTGCAGGATACTGGGAAATTCCGGCAACAGAGAAAACAGCGGTGAAGGGAAGGTGGGTCGAAGGCCCTAAGGATCACTTTTTTAAAACACTCAAAAGGAAATTGGTAAAGCTCCCGATTATCGCAGAGGACCTGGGCGTCATCACAGAGGATGTGGAAGAGTTACGCGAACAGTTCGATCTCCCTGGGATGAAAGTGCTGCAATTTGCATTTGGCGATGACCCTGATAATCCGTTTCTTCCGCACAATTACATATCGGAGTGCGTTGTCTATACCGGCACACATGATAACGACACGACGCTTGGCTGGTATGAAAAAGCCAGTGAGCACGAACAGGATTTCCTCAGACGCTACGCGGCAACATCCGCAGCGGAAATCCATTGGGATCTCATAGCGCTTGCTGCGCGCTCAGTCGCTGACGTCGTCGTGTTTCCTATGCAGGATATCCTCGGATTAGGTTCGGAATCACGGATGAATCTTCCAGGTACTACTGTGGGTAACTGGGAATGGCGCTTCTCTTGGTCGCAAGTGGGACCCATGCCGGCTGAACGACTGTATCAAATTTCTGCCCTCTGTGGACGAACGGGCTACGATCGTCTCAATCTGTATCCGATCGATCCCAACAAACGAAAACCTTAAAATCTGTCTTATTGAACGCTATGCACGATCATTCACAACAACCAACTGACCATGAGGATCTGAATGTCCTCATGCTTCGCCGGCGGGAAGAACTCGAAGAACTGAAGAAGCTGGGGATCAATCCTTATCCTACTGGATTTGCCAGAAAACACTACTCTCTTCAGGTCATTCAGGATTTCAAGGATGACGCTCCACAAAGGATTGTCACAGTCGCCGGGCGTATTCTCTCTCTCCGGAGAATGGGAAAGGCTTCCTTCTGTCATATCCTCGACGCGCAGGGGAAAATCCAGATCTATTTGAAAAAAGATGACCTGGGAACGATGTACGATGCTTTCAAGTTACTTGATATCGGTGATATTATCGGAGTGAAGGGATTTGTGTTCCGCACAAAGATGGGCGAGATTTCTCTCCACACTCAGGAACTGACACTTCTTTCCAAATCGCTTCGACCATTGCCTATTGTGAAGGAGAAAGTGGATGAGCAGGGCAATAAGGTTACCTACGACCCATTCTCCGATAAGGAATTGCGCTACCGCCAACGCTACGTCGACCTCGTTGTTAACCCGGAGGTGCGTGAAGTCTTTATCAAGCGGGCGAAAATCATCTCCTCCATTCGAGAATTTCTGGATGAGAAGGGCTACCTGGAAGTTGAGACTCCCGTACTTCAGCCAATCTATGGGGGTGCATCAGCTCGGCCGTTTATCGCTCATCATAATGCCCTCGACATTGATCTGTATCTGCGAATTGCCGATGAGTTGTACCTCAAGCGCTTGATAGTGGGGGGGTTCGATGGCGTCTATGAAATTTCGAAAGACTTTCGTAATGAAGGAATGGACCGGACACATAATCCGGAATTCACCATGCTCGAACTGTATGTGGCCTATAAGGATTACCAGTGGATGATGGAATTAACAGAACAGATGGTTTATCATGTCGCGATGACCGTTAATGGAAAACCGACCGCGATGGTTGATGGAAAAGAGATTGATTTTACTCCTCCCTGGAAGCGCGTGACAATGTTCGATGCCATCAAACAATACACCGGCAAGGAACTTCGCGGAAAGTCCGAGCAGGAACTCCGTACGATCGCCAAAGAATTGCATCTTGAAGTAGAACCCTCCATGGGCGCAGGAGCGATTATCGATGAGATCTTTGGCGAAAAGGTGGAGCACCATCTCATCCAACCGACATTCATCACCGATTATCCATTGGAGATGTCTCCGCTGGCGAAAATCCATCGCTCTGAACCAGGAGTTGTCGAGCGGTTCGAAGCCATTGTGAACGGGCATGAGATGTGCAATGCATTCTCCGAATTAAATGACCCTCTCGATCAACGGGCACGGTTTGAAGATCAGATGAAACTTCGCGATCGAGGGGATGAAGAAGCGCAGGTGCTTGACGAGGATTTCCTACGTGCCCTTGAATATGGAATGCCTCCGACGGCCGGATTGGGCATTGGTATCGATCGCCTGGCCATGTTGCTGACAAACAAGAATTCTATTAGAGATGTCATTTTCTTCCCACAAATGAAACCTGAGAACTAGGCTGTTCGTCTCTAGAATGAGAGTCTACGTAATCGATGAAACAATCGATTTTCAACACTGGTTTGCTTTTGAATTGAAATAATTTACTTTTGCCATAGAATAGGGCAGTGAAGAGTTGCTAAACAACGAGTGGATCAATGACAAAACGCATGTTTTCGATATGGACTGTGGTTGCTGTCGGAATATTCTGTGTCATCGGTGGGATGCAGTTAAATAATCTCATTTCGGGTGATGCCCTCTTTGACCAGTTGACAAAACTCGAACAGGTGTACAGGCTCGTGAAAGAATATTACGTCGAGCCGGTAGACATGACTCTTCTCACGGAATCTTCCATCAATGGAATGTTGGATAAGCTGGATCCGCATTCAACCTATATCCAGCCGAAAGCGTTTCAAGTGGTCTCGGAAGAAATGAAAGGAAAATTTGAGGGGATTGGTATTTACTTCAGCATCTTCAACGATACACTCGTTGTCACAGAACCCATCGGCGGCGGACCTTCCGCTCAGGTTGGGATCCAAACCAATGACCGTATTGTCAGGATCAATGATTCTTCTGTAATCGGATATACAACGGTTCGTATTCAGGCAAGCCTCAAAGGCCCAAAAGGTTCCAAGGTCAAGGTCTCAGTTGTCCGATCAAATGTGAAAGAACTCCTCGACTTTGTGATCACGCGTGATGTCATCTCCCTCAATAGTGTCGATGCGGCGATGATGGTCCGTGAAGGGGTCGGATATATCAGCGTTAATAAATTTATCGAGCCGACTCATACCGAGATGGCCACTGCTCTGAAAAAGCTTCAGGGATTGGGGATGAAGAGGCTTATTCTTGACTTACGAGCAAATCCTGGAGGGTATCTGGAAGAAGCAGTTCGCATGGCAGATCTGTTTCTCGATGGAGGATCAAGCGAGGTACCTCATAAAATTGTGTACACGAAGGCACGGATTCCGGAATTTGAGGAATCGTACGTTGCTCGCACTGGAGAAGAATTTGAAAAAGTTCCGCTCATTGTTCTCATCAGTAACTTCTCGGCAAGCGCAAGTGAGATCGTTGCCGGAGCTGTTCAGGATTGGGATCGCGGATTAATTGTTGGCGAGACAAGTTTTGGAAAGGGATTAGTTCAGCGACAGTGGGAATTGAATGACCGATCAGCATTACGCCTCACCATCGCACGCTATTACACACCGAGCGGCAGGTTGATTCAGCGGGCGTATGAAGGGAAAGGAAAAGATGAATATCGCAAAGAAGCGTTTCAGCGAGAGGAGCAAGAAGGAGAGAATATTCAGCACAAAACAGAAGGCGACTCTGCCCGGCCCATCTTCAAAACTGCGTCCGGACGGATTGTCTATGGCGGCGGTGGAATCACTCCTGACTATGTCGTCAAGAGCCAAACCCTCACCTCCTATTCCCAAACAATTTTGCGTCGCGCCTTGACCGATCAATTCATCATTACGTATCTCGATAAAGAGGGTTCGAAGATTCATTCGGCGTATGGAAAGGATTTTGGACGGTTCAAAAAGGATTTTGTGGTTGATCAATCACTCATGAAGGATTTTTTTCAGTACGTCGACAGCAAACTTGCAGAAGACAAAGATCTGAAAGTGGAGCGAAAGGACCTTGACAAAGATCAGGAATACCTTAGAGTTCGCTTGAAGGCAACTATCGCTCGCAGCTATTGGGGATTTGAAGGATGGTATTCGATCATGCTCGAAGTCGATTCGCAATTCCTGAAGGCAGTTACGCTTTTCCCTGAAGCAATGAAGATTGCAAAACTCAATTAGGTTCATCATGGATATACCAACGCTATCGTTACTGAATATTTATTTTCGAAAGAACATCGGTCTCATCGCCTTGGTCTTTGTTATCTTCCTCTTCAGTGGAAGTACAGGGATTCCGGAAAAGTCCAAGATACACAAAAGTGTGCCGGCGGTTCAATCGACAATGTTACAGATCGGAGAGGAACTTGAGTACAAGGTCAGTTATTCTTTCTTTACGATAGGCACGATCCGGATCCAGGTTGTCGATGCTGTTACTAACAATGGCAGAACAATCTATCGTACGAAGGCGTTCATCAATTCCAATCCTTCATTAACTTGGCTTGTGGATCTGCACATCCAATTCGAGAGCGAAATGGATCCATCAATCTATTCTCATGGTTGGATTGGTGATGATAGTACAAAGAAGGAAGTCACCTATCGACGGTTCGCATTCGATTATAATAAAAATAGGGTGACTATGGATCGTGGACGGAAAATATCCGGCGGAGTCCGGAAAACCGAAGTGCTCGATACCACAGCCATCTCCGGGCAATGCCAGGACGGCTTGTCGCTCTTCTTCTATGCCCGTGAGAATGTGCGGCAGAAGAAACAGGTTTCAGTCCTAACATTCATCGATAAGCAGGAAGCTTCCACGCTCATTAATTTCCAGAATGCAATCGCCGATGCAGATATTGATGCTGTAGACTACCCCATTGAAGTGGTCGCCTTGGATGGAAAGGCAGATTATGTTGGGGTGTTTGGATTAACCGGTGGTTTCCGTGGTTGGTTCAGCAATGATGAGGCGCGAATTCCCATCATTGCGCGGATGAATGTGATCCTGGGAAGCATCAAAATAGAATTGATGAAGTGGAACAGGCCGGGGTGGCAGCCTCCGAAGTACACGAAAGGGAATCGGCCTTGATTCTTCCGTACAAAGGAGTGCATCCGAAGATTCATGATTCCGTCTTCATTGCCGAAGGGGCACAAATCATCGGAGATGTTGAGATTGGAAGGGAAAGCAGTATCTGGTTCAACACAGTCATTCGCGGAGATGTAAATACTATCCGCATTGGTGAGCAGACAAATGTTCAAGATCAGTGTGTCCTTCATGTAACGTATCAAAAATATCCATTGGTGGTCGGGTCGCGCGTTACAGTGGGCCATGGCGCCATTCTCCATGCGGCAACGATAAAAGATTACTGTATGATCGGGATGGGAGCGATAATTCTTGATGATGCTGAGATTGACTCGTATGTCATTGTTGCCGCAGGCGCACTTGTCCTTGAACATTTTAAAGCTCCCGGAGGCACCTTAATCGCCGGTATTCCGGCAAGAGTCAAGAGAGATCTCACGAAGGAAGAGCATTCAATGATTGAGACTTCTGCGCAGCGATACATCCAATACGTCAGTAATTATCGAGAAACAAGGTAAGTATGAGGGAACTATGAAACTGAAATTCTGGGGAGTCCGCGGATCGATCCCGTCGCCTGGTAAACACACAGTGCGGTATGGGGGCAATACGCCATGTCTTGAACTCCGATTCGATGATGATAAGTTGATCATCTTCGATGCAGGAACCGGCATCCGGAATCTTGGCGACCACCTCATGAACAGCGGAGAATCGATTAAAGCACACCTCCTGATTACGCATCCACATTGGGATCATATTCAGGGATTTCCCTTCTTTAAGCCCGCATTCATTTCGGGGAACGAACTGACGATCATTGGAACGGAGCGGCTGGAGAAATCGTTGAATGAGATTATCTCAGAGCAGATGAATCGGATTTATTTCCCGGTGCAGTTGAATGAACTCAAGGCAAAAATTAAATTTGTACCGATTCGTGAAGAAGGCGAATTTTCAATCTATGATGCACACGTAAAATGCATCTACGTCAACCATCCTGGGTTCACGGTTGGCTACAGAATAGAGTACGGTGAAAAATCGCTGGTCTATATCAGTGACAACGAACCGTTCGATCAAAAAGCGGCTGCATCGCTCTCGAATTTCGAAAATGTTGTCATGGAAAAATATAGTGCCACCCAAGGCGATCCGAATCAACGGATCTTCGATTTCTGCAAAGGAGTCGATTTGCTAATTCATGATGCCACCTATACCCCTGAGGAATATATCGATCGCGTTGGGTGGGGACATTCCCATTACCTCTTCACCTTGCGGGTTGCCGCTGAAGCAAACGTCAAACGATTATACCTCTTCCATCATGATCAGAATCATAGCGATGATAAGGTGGACGACATCCTTCGCAAATGCAAGAGGGAGGTGAAAACTCGTGGGTATAAATTCGAATGTGAAGCAGCTGCAGAGAATATGGAGATTGCAATCTAAACTTGACAATCAGAGAGGTCGTGGTTATATTTGGTTCGGCTGTTGGATGAACAGGTACACCACAAGCCAAGAGAGGTTGATGCAGAAAAAGGGAAGCATACGAGCGCTGTTTCAAGATTACCCCGAGTTGCCTAAAGTTTTTACTCGCTTCAAAAGCACATCGGGGATTTTTATTGTCTGCTGCCACTGATGAATTTCGGTTCAGTTGCACTCGGGCAGATATTGGATCATCAATCGCTGATGAGTGAAGTGTGTGCCGGGTAGAGTGCTGGCATAAAAAGATAGGATTGTCTATGGCTTTTGAATTTACATCTTCGGACATTCGTAAAATATCCAAAGTCCTCAATGTCAAGCCGAAGCTCCGCGGGAATAATTATCGATTTGAGATTGAGGGAAATTCACCCGGGCGCAAACTGGCTCTGGAAATTTATCCGGATATCCAGATTGGTCACCGGAAAGGGAATCTCATCTCGATGTATACGCCAACGGCGCACCTCCAATTGCATTTTTGTACGGGATATGTTGTGAGTGCCATGTTAAGAGAAGTTACATTTGTTGCAGAATCGAATGGCAAACTCTCCGGCTTGACTGTGGAACGGGAGGGAGGCTGCTCACTCTATGCACACGTTGACAGGGAAATTCTTTCCGGAGATTTCACTGCATTAGGTCCGGAGGTAATGCTCTCAGGAATTGCACTCTCGCTGACGGAAAGTATTTTACCGGCTCCTCCCCACACAGAGAAGCGAAAAATAATCCCAAAAACATCCAAAAAAGGCAGAAAGCGCTGATTGAAGGACCGAATGATTTCGGTTGCGTTTCAATACTCTTCCCGGAGAATAACCAAGAAGGAAACTCAGCGCATCGTTTGCTTGGTTCTATCGGGGGAAGAAGTTAAGAAGAAGTCAATCTCTGTGGTTTATGTCGGCAATAAGTACATGCAAAGGATGAA
The DNA here is from genome assembly GCA_043803945.1 of bacterium. GTDB lineage: Bacteria > Bacteroidota > Ignavibacteria > UBA10030 > UBA10030 > JAZDJN01. Next base: position 28,944 of record JAZDJN010000102.1, read on the forward strand.
TCGCCGATTTCTCAACCACAATTATCCGACTGATGTGATTGCGTTCCCGCTGGATCAGGATCAAGGAATTCAAGGGGAACTCTATGTGAATATCGAACGGGTTTCCTCGCAAGCAAAGGAATTTGGAGTTACAATCCTCAATGAACTCCGGCGGCTGCTCATTCATGGCACGCTTCATTTGTCAGGATATTCCGATACCGATGTTCAAAGCAAGGCAAGAATGACCGCGTGCGAAAATAAGTACCTTGCGCAATTGGAAAAGAAAGCACGAGAACATGCAAGAAAGAATTATTGAAATAATTATTTTTCTCGTCAATGAACTCCGATCGAACAAGCAACTCGCTGAAGTAGATGTCTCGCTGTTGACGGAAAATGGTTACACCCAGACGGAGATCTCAACCGCGTTTTCCTGGATTTTTGAGCGGCTTTCGATCGGCCAACAGGTATTGCCGCCTTCGCTCGAAAAGACGCTCTCACATCGGATTCTCCATGAAGCCGAGCGGATGGTAATCAGCACCGAAGCATTTGGATATCTGCTGCAATGCCTGCAGTTGAGTATCATTTCCTATGCCGATATGGAGATGATTATTGAACGAATAATGGCTGCAGGATTCTCAACCGTTGGAATCCCTGAAATGAAAAGCTTCATTGCAGGGATGTTGCTCGATACGAGCATGCCGCCCGGTTCTGCCGGTCGGATTTCCCTTTCTAGTGACGATACAATTCATTAATGATTGACCCATGAAGAAATCTTTAGTCATAGTCGAATCTCCTTCAAAAGCAAAAACCATTAACAAATATCTTGGGAAGGAGTATCATGTTGAAGCGTCAGTGGGACATATTAAAAATCTCCCCAAGAGTAAGCTTGGAGTCGACGTAGAAAACGATTTTGAAGTCGTGTATGAAAACATTCAAGGCAAAGATGAAGTTATTGAACGCCTGCGTGAAAAAGCTTCGACAGCGAAAATGATCTACATTGCGACCGACCCTGATCGTGAGGGTGAGGCAATCGCCGCCCATCTGGCGAGTGAAATCAAAACCGTTAACAAGAATATCAAACGTGTTCTTTTTCATGAAATAACTGCTGCTGGGGTCGAAGATGGTATGAAGCACCCCAAAAAGGTAGATAATCACCTCGTTATGTCGCAACAGGCACGCCGCGCGATGGACCGGCTGGTGGGATACAAAGTAAGTCCTTTTATCTGGAAGACCATGTACTATGGCCTCTCGGCCGGCAGAGTGCAATCAGTGGCATTACGCCTGATCTGCGAACGTGAGCAGGCAGTCCGAATTTTTGTGCCTGAAGAATATTGGTCGATTACCGGCGAGTTTGCTACAACGCACAACGAAACGTTTCTCGCAAAGCTTACGAAAGTGGCCGGAGAAGATCCCCGCATCCCCGACGAGACAACGGTCAAGGGGTACCTTGCAAACATTCAGGATCAGCAATTCGAGATTACCCGGGTAGAGAAAAAGCCTGTGAAGCGGAATGCTCCACCGCCGTTCATTACGAGCACCTTGCAGCAGGAAGCGGCCCGTCGATTGAGGTTCTCGGCGAAGCGGACGATGATGCTGGCGCAAAAGCTCTATGAAGGAATTGACTTGGGGACTGAGGGAAGTACGGGTTTGATTACGTATATGCGCACAGATTCGACACGATTGAATGCTGATGCCGTCTCCCAGGTCCGTGAATATATTTTTTCTAACTACGGTAAGGAATATCTTCCGAAAGAGGCACGATTATTCAAAAAAGGCAAAGCTTCACAAGACGCCCATGAGGCAATCCGACCCACAACTCTGGATCACACACCAAAGGCAATTAAGAAATATCTGGATAAGGATCTCTACCTTCTCTATGAATTGATCTGGAACCGTTTCGTTGCCTGTCAGATGGCCTCGGCAGAATTTGAACAGATCTCCGTCGATGTTCGGGGCGGTGACTATCTCTTTCGAGCCACCGATCAACGATCGACCTTTAGAGGATTCCTGCAGGTGTACGATGACATGCTCGAGGAAAATGGCAGCGATAAAGATGAAGATCCAACCTCGAAGCTTCCGGAGCAGCTTTCTGCTGGTCAAAGCACTCAGTTGACAAATCTGTTGCCTCGCCAGCACTTTACAAAACCACCAGCCCGCTATACGGAGAGCAGCCTTGTAAAAGAACTCGAATCGCTTGGCATCGGGCGGCCAAGTACGTATGCCATGATCGTGAGTACGGTGATCGACCGAAAATATGTGGAACAGCAGGACCGCAAATTGTATGCAGCGGAACTGGGGATGCAAGTGAATAAACTGCTGGTCGAACATTTTCCGGAAATCGTCAATGTGAAATTCACTGCTCAAATGGAGGAGGAACTGGATACGATCGCCTCCGGCAAGCAGGAGTATGTTAAGGTGATGAAGGATTTCTACGATCCCTTCATACACGCCCTGGAGCACGTCGACAAGAAAGCCGCCGCGATAAAAACATCACTGCAGGAAAAAACAGATATCTTATGTGAAATGTGCAGTCGCCCCATGATTATCAAATGGGGACGGAATGGCAGGTTTATGGCGTGCAGTGGGTATCCCACATGCAAGACTACCAAACCGTTGGCTGAAGATCAGGAGAAGCATCAGCATCTGGCTGGTATGAAATGCGAATTGTGCGGTGGAGACATGCAGGTAAAATCGGGGCGATTTGGCACTTTTCTTGGGTGTTCAAATTATCCGGCATGCACAAACACGAAGCCGATCTCTATGGGAATCAAATGTCCGAAGTGCAGACAGGGCGATTTGCTCGAGCGGAAGACGAAGAAGGGCAAACGTGTTTTTTATGGATGTACGCGGTATCCCGATTGTGATTTTGCTTCGTGGGATCGGCCCATCGAACAGGCCTGTTCCAGTTGCGGTAATTCGTATATCGTCGCAAAATACTCACAGACAAAAGGGGAGTATCTTAAATGTCCTGAATGCAAAGAGGAGTTCGTGAAAGAAGAGGTTGCTGTCAGCGCGTAGGTTCCTGATCTCGACACCTTTTTTAGGTGATTATGTCCTTGCACGAAGCTGTTCGGAGTTTCCTTGAATATCTCGAAGTTGAGCGTAACTACTCTCGGCATACAATTCTGGCGTATCGCACTGATCTTGAACAATGTACCGCGTTTTTGCTCCAGCGAGGACGATCATCCCTTTCTTCTATTACCAGACAAGACCTGCGTCAGTATATCAACTACCTCTTTTCTCATGGATTGAGCCGGCAATCGGCGGCACGGAAAATCATTGCAATCCGGTCTTTCTTCCGGTTTGCCAAACGGCGTCAGTTGATTGAATCGAATCCTTCCAGTACTGTTTCAATCCCGAAACTCGAGAAGCGCTTACCCTCATTTCTCGCAGAAGATTCGATCAATGCACTCTTCAATTCCATTGATACGTCGACACCGGAAGGAAAGCGAGAACAGGCAATCTTTGAATTGTTTTATGGAACGGGGATTCGGTTGAGCGAACTTATCGGATTAAATATCGCTGATATCAATTTCTACAATCAAACAATCACAGTCTTGGGGAAAGGAGACAAACAGCGGACCGTGCCTTTCGGTAAACCGGCTGTTCAGGCGCTGCAACAATATCTTGCGCATCGCGCTGGTCACTCTGGCAAGCGATCCGACCATGATTCAACAGCAGTGTTTCTGATGGACTCCGGGAAACGTTTTTATCCGGAAGCGATACGACGCTTGGTAAAACGCCGTATCAGTGAGGTCTCCGAAATTGCAAAGACTTCACCCCATGTGCTACGTCACACGTTCGCCACACATCTGCTTAATCGTGGGGCGGACCTGCGAGCTGTCAAGGAGTTGCTCGGACATGAAAGTTTATCAACGACGCAGATCTATACTCATGTCTCGATAGAACAGTTGAAGAAAATCTACCGCCAAGCTCATCCAAAGGCATAGGAGTACAGGATGAGAAGCAACCAACGAGAGAATTGAAAGGAGCTGATTTATGGTTACAACAGTAACATCTCGTCACTTCAAGGCGCACGAAACACTTGTTGAGTATGCGGAAAATGCGATGGAACGATTATCTCATTACTATGACGGCATCCTTCGTTGTGATTTCATTCTGAGCTATGAGAAGGCACGAAATAGTGTCAAATCTGCCGAGATTGTTGTGACTGTCTATCGTTCAAAATTACGGGGGATTGAACATTCGGATGACTATCAGAAATCAATCGATGGAGCAGTAGCAAAAGTGAAAGCACAATTGAAAAAATATAAAGACAAACTTCGAGCGAAGGACCGTAAGGTAGTACGGGAAGTTCGAGAGAAAGTATAGCCAGGGAGAAATGAAATGGCATTGGAAAACTTAAAGGAGACGAGAAAAGAGAGTATTACCGTTGGATTCCTGGTCGAGAGTAATCGTGAACGGTTGAAATTAACGCTGGTCAATGGCGATGTCGGTTTCGACAGGGAAATCCGGGACAAGAATATTCATCGCCCCGGATTGGCCCTCGCGGGCTATGTTGAACTGTTCACCTTTAATCGTGTGCAGGTCTTTGGCAACACGGAGATTCGCTATCTTCAGCATCTCAACATGGCAGAGCGGATCAAGGCATTTGAAAACATCTGCAAGTTTGCCCTTCCGCTAATTATCCTCACGAATGATAATAAGGTCGATCAGGAATTGGTCGATATCGCAACAGAACAGGGCATTTCGATCCTGATGAGCCCGTTGGCAACCACCAAATTGGTATATTTTATCTCCGATTTTCTGGACGATCATTTTTCACCACAGACCGTTGTCCATGGAGCTATGCTCGATGTCTATGGAATTGGTGTTCTGTTGGTGGGTCGCTCCGGCATCGGAAAGAGTGAGATTGCCTTGGACCTGATTGAGCGCGGCCATCGTCTTGTTGCAGATGATGTGGTGATGCTAACGCAGAAGGGTGAAGGAATCCTAATGGCCTCGGGAACCGATGTGGTGAAGCATTTTATGGAGATCCGAGGACTGGGTTTACTTGATATCAGGGCGGTTTTTGGGGTTCGCTCGATTCGATTCCAGAAACGCGTCGAAGTGGTGGTTGAACTTGAAGATTGGCAGCGCGATGAGGAATATACCCGGACCGGATTAGACAGCTTGAACATAACCCTCTTGGGCGTCGAAATTCCTCACATTAAGCTTCCAATTTTCCCGGGCAAGAATGTCACAGTCATTGTAGAGGTCATTGCCCTTGATTATCTTCTTAGGCATTATGGATATGATGCTGCCAGGGAGTTTGCAAAACGGCTTGATGTGGCGATAGCGGAGAAGACCAAAGGAAGAAGAGCCATCAATTATTTCGAACATGATTTTGAATAGTTAAGGGAGTTGAAGGGTTAAGCATAGCGCAATCACCGTGCCTGGCATAGTGTGGGAGTATGACCGATATTCCTATGATGTTTTTGGGACAAAGTGCTTGACAAAGCTTCAAACTTTTTCTATTTTCGGGCAGGTTTTTGGAAAGAATTGATATTCTACCCTTTCAATTCTGTGAAATTTAACTTCTAGAGGCACACTCTTTTAATGAAGAGATTCAAGATATATTACTTTTCGCCGAAATCGTTAAACTTTGTTGAGGCTAAATGGTTCCGTACGAAACTGGCAGCGACAACATTGGGCGTTGGTATCATCCTTTTCATTCTCCTATTTGAAATCGGCTCACTCTTTGATAATGTGCTCGGATTGGGGTTGCGCAGAAATGCGTCGTTGCAAGCTGAAAATTTGATGCTCAAGAGCCAGCTATCTACTTTCTCTCAACGGCTCGCCAATTTGGAACAGGATCTCACAAAGTTGAACGATCACGGAAATGAATTCCGTCTGATGGTTGATCTCCCAAAGATTGATCCGGAAACAAAAGAAGCCGGATTCGGTGGAACAGATGAGAGAATTGATCTTTCATCCAACGCGGGTGTGAACAGGATATTGAATTCACTCCAACTCTCGATGGAAAAAGCTGAACGGGAATTACAATTGCAGCAGATGAGTTACAAAGATGTCATACTGAAGTATGAAGAGGATAAAGTGAAATTCAGATATATTCCGTCCATCCGCCCTATGGAAGGATATTATAATGTCTATGGCTTCGGTATGCGGTATCATCCTGTCCTTAGAGTGATGAGGTTCCATGAAGGTATGGATATCACCAATGAAGAGGGAACACCAATTTATGTCTCGGGTGATGGTGTTGTCAAAAAGACTGGGCGTCACGTCGGTGAAATGGGTAATATGGTTATCGTGGATCATGGGTATGGGTACATCACGATTTATGGGCATCTCAACCAGATTCTGGTACAGGAAGGGCAAAAAGTAGGGCGAGGTCAACTCATTGCCCGTTGCGGGAGAACGGGGACAACGACTGGGCCGCATCTCCATTATGAAGTGTGGGTCAACGGAGTAGCGCAGAATCCTATAGATTATTTCTTTGATGATGTGGGAAAGAATAAATTTTTTAAACAACTAGCACAGAATAATCAGCAGTAAGAATAATTGGAGTTTGCACGGAATTATCCGATTGCACAGGAGTTGATACTGAATGATTTGGACATTAGAACTGGCATCCTATTTAGACGATGCTCCCTGGCCTGCAACGAAAGAAGAATTAATCGACTATGCTGTTCGGACCGGTGCTCCTACAGAGGTGGTCCAAAATCTCGAAGAGCTTGAAGACAGCGATGAACCCTACGAGAGCATGGAGGAAATCTGGCCTGATTATCCGACCGATGAGGATTTCTTTTTTGAAGATGAGAAAGAATATTAGATCAGAGGTACACTCCAACTAGGTGGTGCAATATTTTTCAAAAATAATTGTTCCGAATAACCCAGCAGGCCGTGGCTGGGTTTTTTATTGGCGACTATGACGAGACGTCTATTTCCGATATTGGTTTTTTTGTTCCTCTGGATCCAATGGTGTCATGCACAGGTGAATCTGCAGGAGCTCGAAGTAAAATCACTCCGATTTGAAGGGAATGATATTCTCAGCGACGACCTTCTTCAAACGGTCCTTCAGACTCGTCAGAGCCCTATGTGGATTTGGAAATTCCTCTATACCATCAGTGAAAAGTTAGGCGACAAACCGGAATATTTTAGTGCTGTTGTGTTTGGTGCCGACTTTGAACGCCTCAAATCTTTTTATGAAGATCAGGGATTTTTCAATACACGAATCGATACCGTCATTTCCATCGATTCCCATGAGAAGGCTGTGGAGTTGAAGTTCCGAATTTCCGAGGGGCACCGTTCTCTCATCGATAGCATAGAATACCACGGCTTTGTCGATCTGCCACAACCGCTGTGGGAAGTGATCCAGCTTAACCCGTTGATCGAAATAGGCGACCCGTTTGTTATGGAAAAAGTCGTTCAGGAACGCGTGCGCTTGGTCAATGCATTCTCCAATAATGGCTATATGGATATCCGTGTCGACAGCGTTTCGGCCATCAGGTTCGCATCCACCGGGAATATGAAGATTCTCTTTTCATTCATTCCCAATAAGCGATATCAATTTGGTCCTGTCATCGTGAAGAACGACTCTTCAGTGCTCGAGCGGGTAGAGGATGAAGTCATTATCCGGCATCTCGATTTTGCTCCCGGTGATTTTTTCAGCACAGCAAAAAAAGCCGAGAGCATGAAAAATCTCAACCGGCTGGGGGTCTTTGAAGCTTCGAGGATTGATCCGATCCTGCGAACTCAGAATGATTCTACAATTGAAATTCCCATGGAAGTTTTCGTCCGGACGCGGCCTTTTCATGAACTCTATCCGGAAATTGGTATCAACGATGAGAACAATGCGTTTAATATCGTTGTTGGAGGCGGCTATAGTAACCGAAATTTTTTTGGCGGGGCGAGAAACTTTACTACGGGCTTTAGACTCCAAATGCAATCACTGCTCGATTGGAAACTCAATCGGGTCTTCAACCAGACCGGACTGCGCGATAGCAGTGTCTTGGGTATCGCTGAGGTCTCGGCGCAAATGGTTCAACCGTATTTCATTAATAATAAAACAACATTAACGCCGTCGATTTCCTACTTCATTGATAAACAGAAATACTACTATAATCCCATCCTTGAAGCACGGATCAGTTTACGCTCGCAATTAGCACGCTATACGACGGGGGCTGTCGATTGGAACATTACCAGGGTAGACTTTGAAGCGATCGATCCGGACATTGAACAACGGTTTTTGAATTCTCTCAGTATCGACCGGCGCCCTCAATTTAACTCCATTATTGCCCTGACACTTCAGCGAGACAAACGCGATGATCTCTTCAATCCTTCGGCAGGTTTTGTGCATTCGGCAACCATCGAAGAATCCGGATTACTTCCCCATCTCTTTGGAGGGCTCTTCGGTTCTAAACTTCCTTATTCCAAATATTTCAAACTCTCTGGATTTGGACAATGGTATTGGGATGCAACGGATTCACGTCGTTTGATCTGGGCAGTCCGGATACGAGGAGGGTTCGCGGAATACTATGGAAGTTCACCTGCTCCGGTTCCAATCAATAGAAGATTTTTTGCCGGAGGGAGCGGAAGCATCCGCGGTTGGAAAGTTCGAGAGCTGGGTGCAGTACCCTCGACGACGCTGGGAGGCGAGGCGCTCTTCGAAGGAAATCTTGAAGCACGATGGAATCTTCTCCATGATGCCGGACGATTTTTGTTTCTTGAGCTGCGGAAAATCTCAATGGTGCTCTTTGTTGATGCCGGAAACGTTTGGAGACAATTAAGCAAAGTGCGGGGAAGCGAGATTGCTGTTGCGACGGGAATTGGGATTCGCTACGAAACTGTTGTTGGCCCGATACGGATCGATTTTGGTTTCCGGGTCTACGATCCGGCAGCAGCAGATGGTCAACGCTGGATAACTGAAAAAAGATTTTTTGGCGAAACCCTTAAAAAATTTGTTCCACATTTTGGGATATTACACGCGTTTTAAATATGGGGTGGGATCGAGTCATAGGGCAGGAACGGGTCAAAGAACTTCTCCAGAAGATCTTTCTCTCCGGGACTTTTGCCCACGCCTATCTCTTCTACGGAGGCGAAGGAGTTGGGAAAGATGCTATGGCAATTGAGTGTGCCAGGGCACTCAATTGTCATTCGAAAACCGAAAAACCATGCGGCAGTTGTACGAGTTGTCTGAAGATCGAGCATCTCCAGCATCCGAATGTGCAATTGATCGTTCCATTACCGATAGGAAAAAACGAAAAGGCTGGCGATGATCCGATTGAAGTATTGACGCACGATCAAATAGAGATCCTGCAAAAACAGTTACGGGAGAAAGCAGCGAATCCCTATCATCGGATTTCAATACCGAAAGCAAATTTTATCAAAGTCAACAGTGTCCGGCAATTGCGCCGGGATGCATCCCTGACAGGCTTCGATCAGGGGAAAAAAGTCTTCATCATTTCAGGCGCTGAGTCGATGAATGAGGAATCTTCAAACTCTCTCCTGAAGCTTCTGGAAGAACCGCCGGCTGACACCGTGTTCATTCTCACGACACCGCAAAAAGAAAAATTGCTCTCCACCATCATTTCACGATGTCAACTCGTACAATTCGATCCATTGCGGGACGACGACATTCAACGCGCTCTTGTTGCACGGCATCTTGTTGAAGAGGAGCAGGCGTTGCTTGTTGCCCGTCTTGCGCACGGCAGTTATTCAGCAGCGTGTGAAATGCTTACACTGAACATGATGGAACAGCGTCAGGAGACCGTGGAATTCCTTCGCCTGGTACTCGGCCATCATCATGTGCGCCTCATCGACTCGATCCTGGAAAAAGCCGCTTCGAATGATCGCGACACCATTGCGCAATGGCTCTCAATGCTCCACGTCTGGCTGCGCGATGCTCTTATCCTCCGTGAGTATGATGAACGACAACTCGTGAATATCGATCACCTTAAAGAACTGAAAAGTTTTGTAGAAAAATTTCCTCGTTCAAATCTCCCCGGAGCTATCGAATGCGTTGAGCGTTCCGTTGCTCTTCTTGACAAAAATGTCTACCTTCATCTCATCTTAATAACGCTGGCTATCGATCTTCGTAAGCACATCATTCGTTAATTGCTGGAATCAATGTGAAATCACCATTCAAGCGCATACTTGTTACGGCCGCATTACCCTATGCGAACGGCTTACTCCATCTTGGGCATCTCGCAGGAGCCTATCTCCCTGCCGATATCTATGTCCGCTATCAACGGTCAAAGCGGAGGGATGTCCTTTTTATTTGCGGCTCCGATGAACATGGCGTCCCTATCACTGTCAGTGCAGAAAAAGAAAAAACTACGCCGCAAGCTGTCGTCGACAGATACCATTCCCTGAACAAAGCTGCGTTCGAACAGTTTGGCATGAGTTTCGACAACTACTCCCGTACATCGCTTCCTCTTCATCATAAGACGGCTCAGGAATTTTTCAAAGAGTTTCATTCCCGGTCAATTCTGAAAGAAAAGCATGAGAAGCAATTGTTCTGTGAGAAGGATTCGATGTTTCTCGCCGACCGGTATGTGGAAGGAACCTGCCCAAATTGTAAATATACTCAAGCGCGGGGAGATCAATGTGAGAACTGTGGAACCTGGCTGAACCAGACGGAACTTATCGATCCTCGATGCAAGATTTGCGGTTCCACACCGATAGTCAAAGAGACAGCACACTGGTATTTTCCACTAGGTGCTTATCAAGCGCGACTTGAAGCATCGATTGAAGAACGTTCCAAACGCGACGGTTGGAAAGAGAATGTTCTTCGGTACTGCGAAAGCTGGTTCAAAGCGGGTTTGCAGGACCGGGCTGTGACCAGAGACTTGAGCTGGGGGGTACCGGTGCCTGTGCAGGGGTATGAGCATAAAGTGCTTTACGTCTGGTTCGATGCCGTTCTGGGCTATATCTCTTCGGCAAAAGAATGGGCGCTGCTGCACAATACGCCCGATGCATGGAAGCAATATTGGCTTGCTGACGATACAAAGTATGTTGCCTTCATCGGAAAGGATAACGTTGTCTTTCACTGCATTGTGTTCCCGGCAATGCTGATGGCATGGAATGACACACGGGACGATCACTATGTATTGCCAGAGAATGTTCCGGCGAATGAATTTCTCAATTTCGAAGGGCAGAAGTTTTCGAAAAGCAGAGGTTGGGGAATCGATTTGCAGGACTTCCTCAGGTTCTTCCCGGCAGACGTGCTGCGTTATACTCTTGCCATCAATCTGCCCGAATCTCGGGATAGCGATTTCTACCTGAAAGATTTTCAGGCAAGAACCAATAACGAGCTTGCCGATATTCTTGGAAATTTTATCAACCGGACGCTTGCATTCACAGAGAAAAATTTTCAGGGTACAGTACCGGCACTTGGTCCCACAGGGAAGCTCGATCACGAGATGCTTGCCCTCATAGAAGAATTTCCGATGAAGGTGGGCAATCTGTTTGAGCATTACCACTTTCGCGAAGGTGTTGTTGAAGCTATGAATCTGGCACGGGCAGCAAATAAGTATTTTAATGATAGTGAGCCGTGGAAGACATCAAAATCGAATCTTGAACAATGCGCTACCACACTCCATATTTGCCTGCAGGTGGTCAGGTCGTTGGCGATTCTTATGGAGCCGATCACTCCGGCGATTGCGGCAAAGCTCTGGAAAATCCTTAACCTCGATGGAGTACCCAAAGATGCAGGCTGGGATTCTGCTGCCAAGGCTGGCCTTCACAAAGGTCATAAACTCAATAAATCAGAAATTCTTGTGACAAAGATCGAAGATAAACAAATCGATGAGGTGATTAGCTACCTTACCCGTGAATCCTCTGTTGCCTCTGGAGTACCTCCCATGGTTGAGATAAAGCCGACAATCACTCTGGATGACTTCAAAAAGATTGACCTCCGCGTTGCCCGTATTGTCGAAGCAGAGAAGGTTGCCAAATCGGATAAGTTGATAAAGATGCAGGTTGAAATTGGAGTGGAGCGCCGGCAGATTATCGCCGGTATTGCAAAGAATTACTCTCCTGAACAATTAGTCGGAAAAAAAATTATTATCGTTGCCAATCTCCAACCAGCTAAATTGATGGGGCAGGAATCCCGGGGAATGCTCCTCGCTGCAAACGATGATGCTGGCAAGATCAGCATTCTGACTATTCTCGATGAAATTCCTACCGGCGTTATCGTCCGCTAGGTGTTACACCAGTTTTTCCATTGTTCCATCGGTGGAGAGTCTATCGGGCTCTCCACCACTTCAATTCGCTCCCTTGATTGCCGCTCCAATTTCTCGTATATTTTATTAAAATAGTCACAATAGAACGGGTATATTGTTTTGTCTCAGAGCGCTGGTAAGTTTCTCAGATTCATTAAAATTGAACACACTCTCTTTTCCCTCCCCTTAATTTATAGCGGGGCAATCCTGGCAGCAAAAGAATCACCCAGTATCTTTTTATTACTGTTGATCTTGCTGGCAGCAATTGGCGCACGAACCGCCGCGTTGGCGCTGAATCGTATTATTGATCGTGAAATTGATAAGCGAAATCCGAGGACAATTGAAAGAGAACTTCCCAGCGGGAGAATGAAACTCGGTGAAGCGATAGTTGTCCTAATCTTGGGTACTGTACTCTATCTTGTTTCTGCGGCCCTCATTTCTCCTTTTTGCCTTGCTCTTTCGCCGCTGCCGTTGGTTGTCTTTACGCTCTATCCGTATATGAAACGATTTACCATCTTTGCACATTTCGGTGTGGGACTCGGTTTGGCGATGGCACCTCTGGGGGGGTGGTTTGCCATCCAGCAATCGTTTGCCGATATCGTACCGGGTTCACTACTGACATTGTTTACCTTATTCTGGGTAACTGGCTTCGACATCATTTACTCAACACTGGATGAACTTTTCGATCGTGAGCAGAATCTTTTTTCCTTCAGCTCACGATTTGGAAAAAAGAGAGCATTGAAATATTCTGCCATCCTCCATGTCCTGGCATTTGCCTGCATTGCTCTTCTCTTTGTTTTCTACATCAAGGTTGTGGCGGCACTTCCATTCTTAATGCTGACCGGATATTTGTTATATCTGGAACAAAAAAGGGCTGATGATGTTGAATTGGCGTTTTTTAAAATTAATGCAACACTTGGTTTTGTCGTTCTTGCCATGATCGTCACAGGAGTGTATCTCTCATGAGAATAGTTCTGGGGATTACTGGTTCGTCCGGCGCAATCTTTGCGCGAGAATTTCTTCGCCGATCTCCTGCAGAGAATTACCTGGTGGTGAGCAAGTGGGGTAAGGTTCTCCTGAAAGATGAACTCCAGATCTCAACCAAAGATCTCGCTACGTATATCAAAAAAGAATTTTCTGATGATGATTTAACAGCCCCAATTGCATCCGGATCGAACCGGATTGATGCATTCGTGATTCTACCGTGCTCATCTTCAACGTTGGGGAAAATTGCCTCCGGGATTGGTGATACATTGATTACACGAACTGCCCAGGTAGCATTGAAGGAACGGCACAAAATGATCCTCTGCCTCCGTGAGACTCCAATGTCCACTGTTTCCCTGGAACAGGCTGCACGGCTTTCCCGTGATGGCGTAATCATCATGCCAATCACACCATCCTTGTACTTCGTTCCCAAATCTGTGGAAGAGTATGTACAGGATTTTGTTGATCGGGTCCTTGCCGCAGCAGGTGTCAAGGAAAGCCGGGGATGGCGAGCTGAAGAGCTTGAGTAAAGGGAGAATTCCTGCTCAACAGAAGAGAAAACAGAGTTCCTATGGCCTTTCAAACACTCAGCGATTTTGCTCGATACCTGGAATCGATCGGTGAGTTACACCGAGTCAAGGTAGAGGTTGATCCCTATCTTGAGATTACCGAAATCGCGAGTTGCGCACTCCGGGAGCAAAAACCTGCCTTGTTGTTTGAACGGGTTAAAGGGGCATCCTTTCCTTTGGTGATTCACACGCTGGCAACAGAACGACGCGTTGAGCTTGCTCTTCAGAAACATCCACAACAATTTGGCGAAGAGATTGTTGAATTCTTCGAACAAGTGGTTCCGCCCTCTCTGTCAACACTCTGGAAGCATCGCACCATGGCCTGGCGCCTGGCTTCCTCCCGAACGAAGCTGGTCTCTTCCGGAATTTCGCAGGAGGTTGTCGCATTGCCCAACCTGGATCTTCTTCCCATTCAAACTTGCTGGCCCGAAGATGGCGGCCGCTTTCTCACCCTTGGGCAGGTCATGACGTACGATCCGATCGATTCAAAGCGTAATATGGGAATCTATCGTCTGCATGTCTATGATCACCAAACCACAGGAATGCATTGGCAAATCCAAAAGGGCGGAGGTTTCCATTACTATCGTGCATCCCAGCTTGGAAAAGATCTGGAAGTTGCCGTAGCTCTGGGTACCGATCCTGCACTCCTTATTGCCGCAGTTGCAGCATTGCCGGAAGGAGTAGATGAAGCGTTGCTTGCATCGTTTCTTCGCGGAAAACCGGTTCCGATGGTTCGTGGAAAAAGCATCTCCATTCAGGTACCCGCAAATGCAGAGTTTATTCTCGAAGGGCGAGTGCCTCTCAACGAACGCAGAGTTGAGGGGCCGTTTGGAGATCATTTCGGCCATTACTCACAGAGTGCACCGTTTCCGGTATTCCATCTTTCAGCGATGACACATCGGCGGAATGCCCTGTACCCCGCAACGATTGTCGGTATCCCCCCGATGGAGGACAAATTTCTCGGTGATGCCACGCAACAGATTTTAGGCCCGCTTGTCCGGCTTGTCCATCGCGAAGTGAAGGACCTCTGGGCGTACTATGAAACAGGTTTTCATAACTTGCTTGTCGTTTCAGTAGAAGAACGCTATAACAAGGAAGCAATGAAAGCCGCATTCGGATTATTAGGCACGGGTCAGCTTTCTCTTTCGAAGTGCGTCGTCCTTGTCTCTGAGGGGGTGGATCCGCGCAATTGGACCGCAGTACTGAATGAGATTCTCGTGCATTTCGACCCGCACTATGATTTTCTCCTGTTGCCAAAAGTCCCTCTCGATACTCTCGATTTCACGAGTTTTCAAATGGAACTGGGGAGCCGCATGATTCTCGATGCGACACGAAAAAAACAACAGGGCGAAGGGGAGCATGATCGGCCTGCAAAGAAAGTTTCTCAAAATCATCGGCTGAAAGATGGCAGAGGGTTGGATAGACGAATTATTGACTCAGTTCTTCTGGAAGAATGCTTATTGCTCGTAAAAGTGAAAAAGGAGGGTCGGCTGGTCGTCGAGAAACTTGTCCGGAAGAAAGAGCTTCAATCGATTCCGATGATCGCAGCAGTTAGTGAGGATGTCGACATTCACGATCGAGAAAATGCATTATGGGGATTGTTTACGCGATTTGATTGTGAACGGGATGTGGTATTCACCGAGCAGAAACTTTTCGGGATATCCCCGGTTTATAAGGGAGTCATGGGCATTGATGCCACCTGGAAAAAGGGATACCCTCAACCGCTTCGCATGCCTGAAGAGGTTGTGCGTCTGGTTGAAGCACGATGGGAAGAATATTGGAGGTAGTAGAGGGGGAACCGATGATTAATTTTAGAGATACGTCACTCATACCAATTTGGCAGAAAATACAGTTAGGAGAACGATTATCAGGCGATGATGCCAGGGTATTGTTCCGTACCCCCGATATTATTTCGCTTGGGAAAATGGCACACACCGTACAAAAGCAGAAGAGCGGCGATGCAGTCTATTTTGTGATCAATCAGAAAATCGAGCCGACGAATATCTGCGTGCTGACATGCAAATTCTGTGACTTTGCCACCAAGGCCGGTCAGCCTGATGCCTATGAAATGACGATTCAGCATATCCTTGACAAACTAACGCCGGATATTCATGAGGTCCATATCACAGGAGGTTTGCATCCGACATGGTCATGGGAATATTATCTCGATATGCTGCGCCAGATCCGAAAGAATTTTCCTTCTGTAAACATTAAAGCATTTACGGCTGTCGAGATCGATTTCTTTCATAAAAAATTTAAACTCAGCATTCTTGAGGTGCTGCGTCAGTTGAAAGAGGCGGGATTACAGACGATGCCGGGCGGCGGGGCGGAAGTATTCTCGGAACGGATTCGGAAAAAACTCTTCAGCTCGAAAATTGGAGAAAAGCGTTGGCTGGAAATCCATCAAGCAGCACACCGGATGGGGATTCCCACGAACAGTACAATTCTCTACGGCCATATTGAAACCGTCGATGAACGCATCGGCCATCTCATAAAACTTCGTGAGGCGCAGGATCAAACGGGGGGATTCCTCACCTTTATTCCCCTGGCTTTCCAACCGGGCGAAACCGGAATCAAACCGACGAACCGTTTCACCTCTGCCATTGATGACTTGCGGATGATCGCTCTCTCCCGATTGATGCTCGATAATATTCAGCACATCAAGGCGTATTGGGTGATGCTGACGGAGGAGGTTGCTTCTGTCGCACTGAACTTTGGTGCCGACGATATGGATGGTACGGTCGGCGGTGAAAAGATCGCCCACGATGCCGGGGCACTTGGTCCCGATCAATTAGCGAAAGACCAGCTTATCCGTATTATCAAGGACGCTGGAAAAATTCCGGTTGAACGTGATGCGTATTATCATCCGCTCAACATCTATGCATCACATGTTATCGGGAAAATACCGTATTTGAATTCGGTTCCCTACTTCCACAATATCGACAAGAAACAATTCAAACTCTTGCCGATCACTCCGCGGCGAATGGGTATTCTGGCACGCAAGGGACAGATCGATGCGGGTTTGTTTTCTCTTGTCGATTACCTGAAGCAACGATCAGAGTTCGAAATGCTCAACCTTGGCATTTCGTCGCGTGACCAGGTAAAAAGTGTCCTCTTATTATCGAATTACGGATGGAAGGATCTTCACGGCAAGACGATCGGTATCATCGACGATACAGCAACGTCGATCCTCTTATTGAAGGTGCTGCTTGAAAAGAAATTCAACGTTACGGCTCAATTCAAACGGATGACCGCGGGCGTGAATTCGTATGAGCAGTATGATGCTGTGCTGCTCATTGGCGATGAGGCGTTGAAAGCACGGAAGAAAAAAATTGGGAACTTTGAGATCGTGTATGATCTGGCATCCGAATGGTACCAGTGGCAGATGCTGCCATTTGTCTTTGCCGTTTGGGCTGTTAAAAAAGGGCTTCCAGATGAAGAGAGAAAGGAGATTCATTCTCTCCTTCTGGAATCGCTCGAGAAAGGGGAATCACAGTATCCGGAGATTTGCCGCTTGCCTGCGAACGAAATTCATTATACCATTGATGAGGCGGTTGAATTTCTGGAGGGTTTTACCTATCGACTCGGAGAACGCGAACTGCAGGCTCTTAACGTATTCGAGTCGCTTCTGGAAACAGTGGAAATTGAACGGTTGAATTAAATCCTTGTTCTCTTATCATTCGTAACAGAATTCTATGTCACAGATCATCAGCAAACTCGAAGAGTTGGTAACCCGGGGTGCACTCTTAGTGCCACAGGGTGGATTCGATTTTTCAGGCTACAATGTGCGTCTCCAAAATAAATACCTCGAATGGCGGAAAGCGTGTCTTGAAGCACTCGAACAGGCAGGACCCATCGGTTTTACCTACAAGAATAAAATTCTCGGCGATGCAAATGGAGGTTTCTTTTATCAGACATCGGCACAACTGATTTATGTGAATGTGAAGGAACTCTTCGAGAAGGTGAAGGCCTCACCGGAACTGGCTGCAGAAGTGGCAGCCGCGCCGGCTCCTGTGGCTGAACAAGCACCTCCACCGGCCGCTCAACCTGCGGCTCCTACGGAAGGACGGAGAATTCTCAGACCGCCTCCCAAAGCGGGTGCTCCTGCAGCCGCTGCACCAGCACCAGTACCAGCGCCTGCGCCGGCACATGCTCCGGCTCCTCCAGCGGCTCCTGCTCCTGCCGCTGTGGAGGTTCCCAAAAAGGTCTTCGTGATCGGAGAGATTAATGATCCATTAAGGCAGCAATTGGCGCTGTTTTTGGAAGAGATTAAAATTGAGGAGATTCCCATCGATCGTACTCATGGAGAGATGGTCCCTGTCGATCATGTGAAAGAAGATTCCTCGGCGAAATTCGCATTCTTTGTGTTGAACGCAGATGATCTTGGGTATGTCATGTTTGAAATCGGCCACTTCGTCGGAAAACTTGGTAGAAATCATGTTTGTGTTCTTCATTCTTCCGATGTCAGTGCCCCGAAGAACATTCCCGGCGTGATCGTCAGAGCGATCGATGTGAAATTGGAAGAGGCGAGTTTTAGCTTGATGAGAGATCTCAAAGCAGCCGGCTATGTGATATCATTTTAATGAGGGAAGGATGAAGTTCGAGGAGATTGCAGAGAAGGTTACAGCGGGGAAGAGGATAACCAGGGACGAGGGATTGTTTCTCCTCAAGAATGCGGAGCTGCTCGATTTGGGAGATCTTGCCCGCGGGATTCGTTTTCGAAAGAATCCGGATCCATGGGTAACATTTGTCGTCGATTCGAATCCAAATTATACCAACATCTGTACGATTGATTGTATTTTCTGTGCATTCTATCGCCATCCAGGTGAGGAGGGTGAATATACCTGCACAGCAGATCATATGATCCAGCGATTCAAAGAGGCTGCAGCGCAGGGTGTCACAACAGTACTGCTTCAGGGGGGGGTAAATCCAGCTCTTCCATTCGAGTACTATACCACGCTGGTTCAGCGTACGGTTGCCGAGGTTCCGGAAATCCATCCGCATTTTTTCTCTCCTTCGGAGATTATCGGTATGTCCGAAGTTTCGGGACTCACCATTCGCGACGTGCTGAGAAAACTCTGGGATGCGGGATTGCGATCGATTCCGGGAGGCGGCGCTGAGATTCTTTCCGACCGTGTGAAAAAGAAAATTAGCAACAATAAACGCACATCGGCCGATTGGCTCCAGGTAATGCGCGAAGCTCACACAATCGGTTTTAAAACAACAGCCACAATGATGTACGGCCACATTGAGAAGGATGAAGATATCATCGAACATCTGGAGTACATTCGATCGTTGCAGGATGAGACTGGTGGATTTACCGCGTTCATTCCATGGTCGTTTAAACCGGGAAATACTCCCCTGGAGAAAATAATCTCCCATTATGCGACATCGACTCGCTATCTCCAAATGATAGCTCTCTCGAGAATCTACCTTGATAATTTCCAGCATATCCAGGCTTCATGGTTTTCCGAGGGAAAGAAAATCGGGCAGATCGCATTACACTTTGGTGCCGACGATTTTGGCGGTACGCTGCTGGAAGAAAATGTCCATGCTGCAGCGAATTATGTCAATAAAACGAATCGGACAGAATGTTTACAGATGATTCACGAAGCCGGCTTCGGAGCGGCTCAACGGACAACCCTCTATACGATCCTTCAAATCCATCAACCTAGAGAAGCAGCAGCATGAAGTCCAGCTCAAGTGTATGCATCGGATATCATCGATAGAGCGGCGTAAGCTGGTATTTGCTTTCTGCGCATCACTTCTCTTCCACCTGCTCTTGTTTGCCTGTGTTGCTCTTCCATTCTTTGCGTTGAACCATCCTTATCCCAATAAGGTTGTTTCACTGCAGTATCAAATCAATCCCAAATCAACACCGGCGCAAGCCGGTCGTCAAAAAGTCTTACCTGAAATCCAGTTGCCGGTAACAGCGCCCATTCGTCAGCCGAATGAGGAAGCTCCACCTCTTCCCGTAACTGATTCAGCGATCGTTCTTCAGCCTCGTGACTCACTATCAATCGAAGTTTCATCAATCCCCCAGAAGCAGATTGAATTTTGGAAATTGACATTTAATGAAATCGATTCATTAGGAAGGCTTCATCCAGAACTCAAAGAGGCAATCTTCAAAGAGGCGCTGACACAAAGTATCCTGAGAAAGGATTCCGTGCATTGGATGATGAATAAACCAATCCGCGATGCTCTGGCAGCGATGAGATTTCCGATGGGACATGAAGCGCAGATGGTGTTCCATGAAAAAGTCTTCGGCACTCCCTATAATCCAATGCGGCCTGCTCCGCCACCCAACAGTATTAATATACTGGGGATCATCCCTGCGCTTGAAAATATCTGGAGAGCGATTGTGGGTAAATAATAAAGAGGTTGAGAGGTGAAAGAAAACGATCTGCTTCTTCGAAGAGATCAGCCGTCGATCAGAGCTGCAAAGTTCTCATAGAATATTTTCTTTGCATCGCCAATGGGAATGCGCATCTCACCGGCAAGCTTGGTCTGGTTGTCCACGATATCATAACGATACCCACGGGGGAACATCCCTGAATCTGATCCAAAGAGGATTCTTCCAGCGCCGAAGACCTGCAGTGCTTTTTGCAAGGTTGTTCGAAGGTCGGGGGTAGCCGGCGTGTTTGCCATCCATGAGTTGGATCCGGCAGTATCGACATACACATTAGGACATTGTTTCCCGACTTCAAGTGTTTCCTCAAATCGCCCCGCACCAAAATGTGGAATGATAAAGCGAATGGCGGAATATTTTTTTGCCACAGGGATCAAATCTTTGGGATTTGAGTATGCATCATTGACGACTGTTGGGATTCCTGCGTAATCACGCGGCTTCATCACCAGTTTTCCGAACTGTGTAAAGACAATGGATCGAGAATCATGGCAGAGTTGAAAAAGGGATTCGAGCCATGGGTCGCTGACGCTGATCTGGTAAAACGAGGGATAGAGAAGGATTCCTTTCAGTTTGTCCTGTTTCAAACGCCGCTCGGCGGTCTCCATCAGCAGATTCGAGTTGGGATCGACGGTGAACATACCCGCAAAGCGTGTGGGATACGCCTGAACAGCCTTGACGACAGAATCTTCATCGCCCGGTATGCTGGAAAACAACATCATCCGTTCGATCTTCCATTTATCGATTATTTCAATCCACCGCTTAGCGAGTTGATTGGGATCATCTCCTGGAATTTCAATATGCCCTTTTGCCGCGAGATTCCTTAATTCAGTATTGATGTCCATTCGATTAAGCTTCTGCTTTACCAGATATCGGAAAAACTGGTTGGAGTAGTAATGGACATGGGCATCGAATATTTTATACAGACCAATCATTCAGATTTTGTTGAATTCTACCTTGCTCATCTGAGGATTCAATTAATAGAGTTCAATCGGCTGCACGTTCGGAATAAGACCTCGATCCATACCGAGTTGGAATAAGAACTGCAGGGCAGCTTTGCCCTGCTCTCCCATATCAACAGTCAACTCACTGACGTACATCTTAACAAATTTTTCGCCCAAGTTCTCATCAATTCCACGTCCGTATTGCAGCGCATACGGGATGGCTTCCTTTTGATGTGTGTAACCGAAATGAATACTCTGCTTCAAGGCGTGCGACAGTTTTCGAGCGAGATCTTCACCAAGATCTTTGCGGACAACATCAAGCCCTAAGGGCAAGGGCAAATTATTGTACCGCTCTTTCCACAACTCCCCAAAATCAAGAATCTTTTGGAAGCCCTGATCGCGGTAGGTGATCTGCCCTTCGTGAATCAGTAAACCGGCATCGAATTCACCGCTCTCTACACGCTCCATGATCTGATCAAAGGGAATATCGACATTGTTGATCCCGTCTGTGAAGATTTTAAAGAGCAGGGATGCCGTTGTTAATTTTCCCGGGGTGGCAACAGTCTTTCCACGCAATTCGTCAAGGGTGCTGAAGCGTTTGGACACGATCACAGGCCCGTATCCTTCACCCATGCTTGCCCCTGTGGCCATAATCCAGTACTTATCAGAAACGTAGGCATAGGCATGGGCAGAGATGGCGGTCACTTCAAGCTCGCCGTTCATCGCTCGCTGGTTGAGGGTTTGGATATCCTCCAACTGATGTTGGATCACAATTCCTTCGAGTTTCACTTTGCCGCTTGACAGCCCGTAGAACATGAATGCATCATCAGGATCAGGGCTGTGACCAACACGGATTATTCTTTCAATTTCCACAATTCACTCTTTCGTAACTGCTCATTTAAATTCCACGAAGTCACACTAATATAAAATTTAAGACTTGGCTGAAATGCGCTGAGAGCTGAAGACTTAATTCCGTTCTTACTTTGTGACTCTTAACATAGTTTCTTAGTGGCTACATATTTCTTTTGCTTTGGTTGCTTCATAAATTGTAACAATCCCAAATGTTAAGGGGTGTATTGCAATGCGAATAAATCCGGAGGATCGGACGATCTCCGCAAATCGTTCTCCATCAGGAAATTCGGCAACCGTCTCCGGCAGATACCGATAGGCATCCCGATTTCCCGAAATGAGGCCTCCAGCGAATGGAAGCCACCACCTGGAGTACAGAGTATAGGCTTTCGAAATAAAACGGTTTCTTGGATGGGAAAATTCTATTATGATGGCCGTCCCATCCGGTTTCAGAATACGAGCCATCTCCGACAGCCCCTGTGTGAGGCTGGAAAAATTCCTTACCCCAAATGCCACCAGCGCTGCATCGAAGGATGCATCCGGAAACGGCAACTGTTCCGCTTGACCGGTTAGAAAGGAGATCAGAGAGACTAAATTCTTTTTCCTGATCTTCACTCTACCGATCTCGATCATCTTGCTCGATGGATCAATGCCAATGATCTTTTGAGGGTTCAAGCGAACAGCGGCGAGCGCAAAATCGCCTGTTCCAGTTGCAACATCGAGTATTGTTTTCGGTCGTTTCTTGAGAAGAAGGCTAATCGCTTTTCTTCGCCAGAGGATGTCTAATCCCGAGCTAAGAAAATGATTCAGAAAATCGTACCGATGAGCAATGGTATCGAACAGGGAACGAACATAGGAATGCTCGTATGATTTGCGCGTTCTAAGTTGATGATCCTCCAATCGAGTTCAAACCGCTTCGTTAGTCATCGAATTTGAAATTTTCTGCAATAATATAATCAACGGTGGAAAGAATTCCAATCGTAAATACAGGGGTAATACACTTAGCAGATTTGTTGTTGAATTGTTGTTCTTCTGCGGGATCATTTCGCTTTTTCGCAAAGGGGAGATATGGGGGATTGCGGGAACAATTTGGGACTGACCAAAAGGAAACTAGTACACTAGCCCGAAGGCATCCCCGCCAGACTGCATGGCGCCTGTCTGCCGAAGCGGCAGCGCAGGCAGGGGCTGGTCGCCGAGGGAATTAGTGAAAATATTATGCTCGGCGAGGACGCCTTCGCACTAGAAAATACTTCTTAGTCAACCCCAAGGGGGATTTGTCGATTGACTTCTCAATGAGATTTATCTGCGCATCCTGAAGAATCCCCCCAGGGGATTGTCCAAAATGCGGGATTGCGATAATTCATTGGATTGCGAACTCTTGAAGCTTGAAATTCGTCTGATATCTACTTTTGGGACAGCTCCAGAAAAATAAGTGAAAGTAGTAGGACTGCTAAACGAAGAGCATTATTTCTTTTTAGTGTGCAGGGTCATATACCAATTCGGATTTATTGGAATGGTGACAACCGGTTTTGTTCCAATCAAGGTGCTATAATATTTCCAATTATGGTCTATAAATCTTGTTTGTATGCCGGATGAAACAGAAGAATAGAGTATAAGCAGCAGCGATGATATCATGAAAATATTTTTCCATAGTTCACGTTGGCTCAGCGAGAGTATCAACGACCAAGCAACCATAACATAAGGAACATAATAATATCTGCAGCCGCTGGGCATTGCCATGATTTCTGGAGAAAACCTATACTTCATAATGACCGCTCCCAGTATTGCCGCTGATATAGTCAGAATCACAAATACTGTTTTGAAGACTCGCTTATCCTCTGGAGATTTTTTATAGGACAGGTATAGCAGAGTACTAAAAAAGGCGACGGTACTGATTCCTATAAATAGTGAGTTACTATACATCATTGAGCTCCCAAAGAACAGCCCACCGAACAGTTTTCTTCCCATCATAGAAATGTAGAGTTCTAAATTGAATATGTTGCTTTCTCCTACATTTTCTATTATGGGAGCCATAGAGAAAAGTTGAATCAATACTCCACACGACGTGATGAATAGCAAGGTATATCCGTACGTCGTTTTGATGTTGTAGAATTTCCATGCAAAAAATGGAAACATCAAAATCAGGAATGGCCCTGTGAGTCCTGCGAATGTGATTATGGTGATATCAGAGATGACTTGCAGCGTATAGTTTCCGTATTTTTTATTTGGAGCATCCTTGAGTAAGGATAGTAAAAGCAGTATGCAGAGTATCCATTGAAGATTTGTAATATTAAGAAACACTTCATTCAATGACTGTGGAACAAGCACAATTGAAAGAGCCAGGAGTGGTTTCAATGGCAATTGCAGTCTTGGTGAAAAACAATGAGCAATAACTATAATCGTGATAAAGAGGCTCGTGTAATTATATACCGCCGGTATATTTGCGTATGAAAAGAACGTGTCGGCTAATAGTGCAATGAGTCTTGGAACAATATGAAGGTAGTTGGCATAGTCAATAAAGATTGCTCCGGCGCCCAATTCATATTGCTGGGCAAAGAATACCGGCCCATCTTCCGCCCACAATTGTGGATTGGATAAGCAATCCGGTTTTCGGGCTATGAGGATAAGTATCGCAAGTACAATGAACGCAATATTTTTATAGTTCTTAAGCATAGTATGTACGATAGATATTTTCTTCACGCAAGGGACTTGTCAGAATGTAAACATCCTTTCTGGTTTCATCAAGAGCAACAATGTAAAGTTCTCTTCGGAGTTGAGAGGTTTGTTGTTCATCGAGTGAGTTGTCTTCTTACGGAAGGAGTGTAACAGGAGCACATCGAGGAGTCAAGATCGAAATGGATTGAAGCGAGTGATGCAACGATTGAAAGATAGTCTAAGGATCGAAAATAAGCTAACGCGAAGTGTACGGAAATTGATTACTTATCTCGCAGTGACTTCAACACTATTTATCTTTGAGCAGGTCTCAGTTTTAAAGGAAAACGAAGTATTATTAGCAAGACTGCTTGCGATGGTTTTTGTAAGCGTATAAGGATTACCATCTGACTGTTCTGCGTATACCTTATAAGTTACATTAGTGACAGTCCTCCCCGTGTTATTGGTGGTTAAACAATTGTAGCCATACCAAGTGGCTGAATTTGGTGGATTTTGGTCATAAAATTTCGAAACGATCGTTACAGGTAAGAAAATAGTAGAGGTTGATTTGGGTATCTGGCTTGTTGGTGAGGATGAATCATCTTTCTTGTCGCACGAACAAAACAAGAATGAAACAATTACCGCTGCGAATATGAGTTCTAACTTGATCATGGTAAAGATTTCCTGCATAGTAGCCTTGCGACTAAAAGTTGGTGCACCTCAAAGCATAAGTAGTTAGAGACTACGAGAGATCATAACGCTGCAAGTAATCATCGATTTCCGAGTGAAACAAATCGGGCAAAATACCGATAGTATCTTGGGACAAATGCACGTTTGTCCAATTGCCCTTCCTGTATTCAAACTTGTGCTCCTCAGGAATTTGACGAAGTGCGGGGTTATCATCCAAAAACCTTATGACAGGTACTGGCTGCTTCTGAGGATTCATCTCAATTGCACCCGCAAAGATCACTGGCCTGCTTCGAGCAACGTGTACGACGGAGAAATAGCGGGTACCCCGGTAAGCCAATGGAATGTCTGCATCGTTTCTTGTTCTGACGATGAGGTTTTGACGTGGGGTACCGACAGCGGCATCCAAGTGAGATACCAATGCTTGGAATAAATGAGGGGCAAGTTGATCGCCGTATACCCCCATAAGGTCTTGCATAGTGGAATTATCCATAGGTCTCCTTCTGAAGAAATTGTAAATGAAGTCTTGATGGTCAATTCGATACGAGTTTGGCAGTGATTCCGTCTAAGACTTTTGCTTCGAGCTTGCCAGTGGATGAGCAGTTGACTTCTTTCTCGATAGCTCTGTCAGCCATAAAAGGTTGATAATTCCAGATGCCTCGAAAAGTGGTATTTACTTGTGCACTCGTTTGAGTTTCGGATAGCTTCTTGACAAACACATTGAATTGAACGGTAAGCTTGAGTGTTTGGTAGTCATTGAGGCCACCAAGTTCACCACAATCAGCGTCGATCATGCTACCTTTTACCCATGATGGGCTGATCCAATATTCGGTGGCAATGAAGCCAGAACTCTTGTCCATATTCTTTATCGGTATGTTCTGTTCGGCGAAGTACTCGACGACAGCAGACCAAACTTTATCCTGATCGCTCAGGAAAGTGCGCTTGTTCTCGAAACTATATTCCTTTGGGGGTTTAAAAGCCGAACACCCGAGCAAGGAAAAGATCAAGAGAAAGAGTGCGATAAATGTGAGATTGGGTTGAAGGTGGTATTTCATTGTGCTTCTCCCGTGATATGATTGATGTGTGTTTTACAAAGTGCGTACTGGCGTATAATATTGTAATTACTCAATTCTGTATTTCATTCATTCCAATCGGGCATCATGCATGAATTCATATATTATGCGTTTAGCACAAAAACCTCTTTCCTCGCTTCATAGCGAATCCAGAGGTTCTTCTTCACTTCCCGCCAACACGATCGACTAGATTCGCTTGGCAATATTTGTTGGGTTTAAATTACCATGCTTCAGGCAGTAAATCAACCTAGAAACAGTCTTGTTTTTTCAGCCTTATACATTTATATTCAATCAGCAATCGGAAATCGTCAATCGACAATTACATCGCTTAAACATGTTCCGGGCCCTTAGCTCAGTTGGTTAGAGCAGCAGACTCATAATCTGCGGGTCGCTGGTTCGAGCCCAGCAGGGCCCACACTTTAATTATGGCGGGTCGCAGGTTCTGCGCCGACCTGTCCGCCGTCTTTTGGGCGGAAGGCGCATCAGCCTGTGGCTGAGAGCCCAGCAGGGCCCACACTTTAATTATGGCGGGTCGCTGGTTCTGCGCCGGCCTGTCCGCCGTTTTTTTGGCGGAAGGCGCATCAGCCTTTGGCTGAGAGCCCAGCAGGGCCCACACTTTAATTATGGCGGGTCACTGGTTCTGCGCCGACTTGTCCGCCGTCTTTTTGGCGGAAGGCGCATCAGCCTGTGGCTGAGAGCCCAGCAGGGCCCACACTTTAATTATGGCGGGTCGCAGGTTCTGCGCCGACCTGTCCGCCGTCTTTTGGGCGGAAGGCGCATCAGCCTGTGGCTGAGAGCCCAGCAGGGCCCACA
>JAZDJN010000103.1:0-45023 GCA_043803945.1 bacterium
ACAGAATAACCGCGGTCTCATATGAAGGGTTAAAACTCAATCTGCATTTACATGCACTGAAAACCGCATTCAAGCATTTGAGATCTCTTCAACCGATCGATTGGACCGCAAAACCTATTTTTGCGTAACATCAGTTAATAAGTAGATCGGAAAAATCAGCTTTTGTGGAAATTTGATAAGTATAAGCCAAACCTTTTGGATTAACCTTCCATTTGAAACTAATGGGTGGTATTAGACCTCCAATACTATTTTCAGGAGTGATTATTGACATCCAATCATTTAATGACCTTCGATACACACCGCTATTATAAGTCCCCGCAAAAAGGTCAGTACCAACCACACCGAAGGAATAGATATATGAGGTTGTCAAACCAGTATTGACTTGAGTCCAATTTGTCCCATTATTGGTGGTTAAATACACGCCACCATATTGAGTCCCGCAAAAAATTTTTTTATCGACAACTGCGAGCGCAAGGACACCGTAATATGTTGTTGTTCGTATCCAATTTGTCCCATTATTGGTGGAAAGAAAAACACCTTGGTCCGTTCCTGCAAAAACATTGGTGCCACTCACAGCAAGTGAGTACACAGTCTTATTTGTAAGTCCATTATTTATTTGGTTCCAACTTATTCCTTCGTCAGAAGAAATAAATATCCCACTCCCAAGCGTTCCCGCAAATAGATACTTGTCGCTGAACGCAAGAGAAGAAATAAAACACCCACCCAATCCAGCTTGTTTCCAACTCTCGCCGTTGTTGGTCGAGAGAATGACGCAATCGCCAGGAGTTCCAGCAAAAATAGTGGTACCTTTCACGGCAAAAGACAAAGCGCCTCGATTGTCAATCTTTTTCCAGCTTATACCATTGTTGGTGGAGAGAAAGATATTACTAAGATAACTTCCGGCAAATAGATTTACTCCACTAACAGTCAGAACTCTGACATCCAGATTAGTGATACCATCATTGATAGTGCTCCAACTGGTTCCATTGTTTGTTGAAAGATATACACCCTGTCCAGAAGTACTGGCGTAAATATTCGTACCACTATTTACAATGCCTGTGATACTTGCATTTGACAAACCAGTATTAGCTTGAATCCATTGAGCTTTAAGTTCAACATTATGGTGAATAATTAAGAGAATGATAAGGATGGTTAAATATAAAGTTCTCAAAGGACACTTCCTCTTTTATTAAAATTAAAAAACCTCTTTCATCGATCACACGAATCCAGAGGTCTGTCGTTCAATGGAATTATTTGTTTTCAAGAGTTGCACGGTTTACTCCTTCGGAAGTACACCTATTTCTTCCCCACGGAATGCCCCAGCCCGGTATTTAGGTATGACTGTTGGCAAGAAGGTATAGATGTTTACTAATGAAAACAATAGCAAGAATGTGCAATTGGCGATAATGGGCTAAATTTACCTCAGGTAAACACCTGAAAATGGCAGGGAAAACACCTGAGACCTATTACCCCTAACCTATCAACCCTCTATCGTTTCCATCTGGGATTATTCTTGAGATACCCCAGGTTGGTTTAAAACATGCTGTATTTAGTGTGTAGATGCCCTCCAATGAGTTTTCTTCCCCTCAATTGAGGTTCAGGTCTATCTTGTTCACCGCCGAATGTAATTCACTCGCTGCAAGGTGAGAATAAACCTGAGTTACCGAAATACTGCTGTGTCCAAGGAGTTTCTGAACCTCATAAATGGGAACACCATCTTGAACAAGCCAGGTGGCGAACGTATGACGCAATGAGTGGAAATGAATCTTCTCGTTCTCAAGTTTTGCCTTCCGAACATACTTTTTAAACAAATGAGAGAGCCAGCATCCTTTTATCTGTGAACCGTTGAGAGTAAATACAAATTCTGAACAATTCTTCTCCCACTTCGATTGAAGCATATAGAACACTGTTTCGTTCAACGGTATCACTCTCATCTTCCCTTGCTTGGTTTTAAAATTTGGTGAGCTTTGCAGATGAATTATTCTATCCTGAAGATTCAAATGCTTCCATTTCAAGTTTATTATCTCCCCTTGACGCATACCCGTCAGAACGGCAAAGGTGACAATTTCCTTCAACCATTCCTCTTCGATGCAGGCAAGGAGTTTAGAGAAATCACTCTTTGACAGAAATGTCGGCACCTGTTCTGGAATTCTGGCAAGCTGGATTCCTTCAAATATGTTGTACTCAATGAGCTTCCAACGGCGAGCTGTATTAAACGCAGAACGGAGCATGCGGAGTTCTACGTTAACTGACACTGGTGATACGGTCTGTTCTTTGTCCTGCTGTTTTTTCTCTCGAAGTCGCTTTGCTTTGTAGAAATCAATATGCTTTCCATTTATTTCTCTGAGCGATGAATTCGGATATTCTTTTTTAAACATTTTGAAAATACCCTCATACTGGCTCAAAGTTTTTGGAGAGTATATTGTTCGTCCATAGGCAAGGAATTCATCAAAGAATTTCTCAAGCGTGATGGAGCTGGTCCGTTTCTGGAGAAGTAGTTTGAACTCTGTGAGAGCTTTTAATGCATCGGGTTGAACAGAAGCTCCAGTTGACTTCCATTTCCGTACACCTTCCTGGTAATACCCGATGTAGTAAATTTGGTTAGAGCGTTTGTAAAGAGAGAAATGATTTAATTGAGCGGACATTGTTGACCTCCGTAAGCCAAAAATAATGGCTTAACTGTCTACAATTCCGTCTGCAGCAAAGGATTTTATCTTAGAAAGGTGGACCCTGATTTGTCATTACTGCGACCAGTCGATGGGTTACACCCACCTTCTGGTCGCAAGTGCACCCACTCCCGCTACACTGCAGCGGGACAGGCAGGACTGACTTCTTCCTGCGATAATACAACTGCGACCAGTCGGTGGGTTACACCCACCTTCTGGTCGCAAGTGCACCCACCAGGACTCGAACCTGGAACCCACTGATTAAGAGTCAGTTGCTCTACCAATTGAGCCATGGGTGCTTTTGTTCATGGTCAAAATCCCGAGCCTGTTGAGGGATTGAGCCATAAGTGTAAAACTCTTGACTTACTTCTTCTCCGGTGTTGCAGCCGGTTGCGAAGCTGGCTGCTGATCCTGAGGAAGCGATGGCGGTACGCTCACCGGGGCAGGAGCAGATTGAATAATACTCTGCGGCGAGGACTCGCGTCTCAAGAGAGCCAAATTGATAAATAATGCCAGTACCAAAATTACAGTAGCAAGTATAGTGGTAGATTTTGTGAGAAAATCAGATGCCCGACGAATACCGAACATTGTGCCAATGCCCGTAGTGCCAAAGGTTCCCGCTAATCCGCCACCCTTGCTGGATTGCATCAGAATAACAATAATGAGGAGGATACTCGCAATAATCTCAATAAAAAGAAAAATATTAAAAATCATAGCACATCACCTTTCTTGACATATAAAAACCCCACGACCAATGGGGTTTTGCACTACAAATATATTCATCCCTGGCTTTAGATGCAAGATTTTTTTACTCGTAAAAATGACAATCCCTTACTTGAATCGCCGTTTTAAAATCCGATCTACATATTTTCCAAGCATATCAAACTCAATATTGACAGGGTCTCCGGGCTTCAGAAACTTAAACGTTGTAACCTCCCAGGTGTGGGGTATAATGGATACAGCAAATTCCAGCTCCTTAAGCCGTGCCACTGTAAGGCTGACACCATCTATCGCTATCGAGCCCACAGGGATGAGATATCGGGAGTATTTTCTAGAGAGTTTAAACCAAAATATCCAACTGCTTTTTTTTGCAATAACAGAGTGGACTTTTGCTACACAATCGACATGCCCCAGAACAAAATGCCCGCCTAATCGCTCATTTAGCAGTAAGGCACGCTCGAGGTTTACTCGCCCTCCCTCCTGGAGTTTGCCTAGATTTGTTTTTCGCAATGTCTCTTCAACAGCCTGTACGTTGAACGTCCCCTTTCCTGTCTTGATGACTGTCAAACAAACGCCATTAATCGCCACACTCTCATCGATCCTTATGCCGCGAGAGGTCTGAGGACCATGAACGGTGAAGATCAGGCTTTTTCCTCGCTTCTCAATTATTCGAATCGTTCCAAGTTCTTCAACTAATCCGGTAAACATAGACCGAGATTCCCTTGATTAAATGACCATGATTCCCACGATTATACTGACCATGATTCCTACGATTAAATGACAATGATTCCCACGATTATACTGACCGTGATTAACACGATTCACTGGATCGAGTGTATATACTCTTATTTGTAATGGATCAATCCTTCAACAAGGAGATCTTTTCCAACAGAGCGGATTTTCATATGTGTGATCTCCGAAGCCTGTCGCAGCTTGCTGTGTCGTGAGATCATGATGCTTGGCAAGCCGCCTCCGAGTATTTTCGGTGCAATGAAGCAATGAATTTTTTGAACATACCGGTCTTCCATAAATCGCGAGATAGTGCCGCTCCCTCCTTCAACCAGAATAGAGTTGATTCCCAGAGAGGCAAGTACTTTGAGAATCGCTTTCGTCGATAGCTCAAATCCGCCATCGAGCCCGAACACCTCAACACCTCTCCGGGCAAGCCTCGATACTTTTGCTGTTTCACTATTCATGGCTTCACTTGACGTAAGCAGGATAGTATCGGCCTTTCTGACATCGAATACTTTTGCACGATCCGAGACACGAAGATGTCCATCAATAATAATCCTGATCGGATTCTTGCCTCGGACAGAGCGGACCGTCAATTGGGGATTGTCTTTGAGCACAGTGCCCACACCCACCAGGATTGCATCGTATTCAGAGCGGATCCTGTGTCCTTCTTTCCGAGCCTCTGCAGAGGTAATCCATTTCGATTTTCCGAAACTATCCGATATTCTTCCATCGATGGTTTGGGCAATTTTAATTCCGATATAAGGAAGTTCTGTTTTCATTGTATAGAAGAATTGGTGATTGAGTTCTGCTGCTTCTTTATGACGGATTCCGATTATCAGAGCAATCCCGGCGCGGCGAATTTCACTGAATCCTTTTCCTGCCACCTCGGGATTTGGATCGCGACAAGCAGCAACGACTTGTGAAATTCCAGCTTCAATTATTGATTGTGAGCATGGAGGAGTTTTTCCATAGTGTGCGCATGGTTCAAGGTTCACATACAACGTTGCACCGCTCGAACGGTTCCCTGCTATTCGAAGTGCCTCGATCTCCGCATGCGGTCCACCGAAGGACCGGTGATACCCTTCTGCTATTATTCTCCCATGCTTCACAATCACACAGCCTACCATTGGATTTGGGTGAACCCTTCCTCTTCCTTTTTCGGCAAGCTGAAGACAGCAGTCCATAAATCGAATATGGTCGGCAGCATTCATGATTTGAGGACTCGAATCCTTGTCTCCAGAGTAACTCCCAGAGTTTTTGCTGCACTCTCCTTGTTTACAACAATCTCAACGAGTCCTGAACTACCGGTGATAAGGTATGGGCGATTGGAGACTGCTTCATGGTAATGTGTGATCCAGGAGGTCACTGAATGGTTCTTTACTTTAAGGCCCTTCATCCATCGTCTCAACTTTTCCTGACTCTCCGATTCAATATTGGTGATGATATTCCCGAATCGATCAATGGAGAGAACTCTCGCCGGAGCTTCATGCTTTTTGAAGAAGATCGGCCTCACCGGATAGAAGCTTTGCCGACCGCACAATGCCGGTTGTATCCCTTTTGCAATCGAAGCAGCGAGCGGCGCAATAATATCCCGGCCATGGAATGTTGCCGAAATCGTTCGAGGAATGATGCCGAGACTCTGGCACCGTTTCACATTAACAATAACACACTCCTCGATATCGATATCTGCGGCGACAATATCAAGAAGGCCATTTGCTGGTGCGATGAAACGATAGTGTTTTGTGGAGAGGAGTACGATGTCTCTGTCCGAACCGACACCGGGATCAACCACACAACAAAAGAGCGTGCCTCTGGGGAAAGAGCGAAAAGATGCCCATAGTGTATAGGATGCCTCCTGAATATTGAAAGGATCGAGAGAGTGCGTGATATCGATAATGTTGACGTGCGGATCGTTGGAAAGCAGTATTCCTTTGAAGCTACCGACATAGTGATCCCGTGTACCGAAATCAGTCAGTAACGCAATGAGTTTGGAAATTCGTAGCATAGCAGGTTCGGACGTGCGTCTGCTGCATTACAATGAAGTCATGCAGCTTCTATTTTACAGTCTGGCTCTTCCCTTTTTTTGCAGATTTGTAGATCGCATCGACAACCTTCATACGATGGACAGCCTCTTCGCCTGTGGAGATAATCGGATGCAGTCCGCGAAGGGAGCCGATCCAGTGACGAAGTTCGTTGTCGTACGATTTCCAGTAAAGTGAGTGGGCTGTTTCATTCGACACCGGTGCGACATTTACCAAGTTGCCATGCATGCGTTTAAGGATTCTAAACGGATTGAGCGAGCCGCTCCCATCAGTACCGAAACAATCGCAATAGAAGAAATCGGTATTCGATTCGAACGACCAGCTCGATTCGACGGTAAGTGTCGAACCGTTTTTCATACGAATAAAGACAACGGAAGAGTCTTCAACGCTTTTTGTGTTATGAGAATAATTCGCGGCAAGGACTTCTTTGACCTCAGGATAACCCATCATCCAGAAGGCCATATCGAACATCACGATACCCAAATCAAGGACAACTCCCCCGCCCGATTGCTGTTTCCGGGTAAGCCATGGATTACTTGTTGTCAACTTCTTCAGCCATCCTGCCTTTGCATAATAAATTTTCCCCAGCTCACCGCCCTGGATCATACTCTTGAGAATCATTGCATCGGGGCGGAACCGGTTGTTCATTCCGACCATGACTTTGCGCTGATTCCGTTTTGCAGCATTGACAATTTCTGCTGCTTCGTTCTGAACCCGGGCCAATGGTTTCTCAACGAGCACATGCTTCTTTGCATCCAGTGCTGCAACCGCCGTTTTCAGGTGAA
The DNA here is from genome assembly GCA_043803945.1 of bacterium. Lineage (GTDB taxonomy): Bacteria > Bacteroidota > Ignavibacteria > UBA10030 > UBA10030 > JAZDJN01. Next base: position 6,949 of record JAZDJN010000103.1, read on the forward strand.
TATCTGTTGGTGTGCATATATCGATACCGACGATTTGTTCTTCCGCTTCCAGCATTTTTTCATAACTGTCATACCAATGGGGTATCTCATACTTCTTGGCAAGATACTCCGCTTTCTGTGCATCAACATCACAAATAGCAGCAATCTCGCACTCGCTGATTTTTGAGAGAATTGGAAGATGAACTGTTTGTGCAATCGCACCTGCACCAATAACGCCTATCTGTATTTTATTCATAGCAACGATCTGATCTGGTTTATTCGATGTTGATTCTCGTTTAGGTTTTTTCCTTCAGCAGTTCTTTCACAATATCAGCAATGCCTTCAGCATCAAGCTTCATGAGGTGATACAGTTCTTCCGGTGTACCATGCTCGACAAACTCGTCCGGCAATCCATGCAGTTTGACCCGCACATTCCGAACACCTTGCTTACTGAACGATTCAAGAACCGCCGATCCGAAACCACCCTGAATGACATTGTCTTCAACAGTGAGAAACACAGTATGTTTTGCGGCGAGCGTCCTGAGTAATGCATCATCAATCGGTTTGACAAACCGCATATTCACAATTTCAGCGTCAATTCCTTCATCCGCCAGAAGAGCAGCCGCCCGGAGCGCATGTTGCACCATTGTACCAATTGCGAGGATTGCCAGTGTATTCCCCTCCCGTACGATCTCGCTCTTCCCGATTTCAAGCTTCCTGAATCCTGGCCTCACCTCCATCCCAATGGCATTTCCACGCGGATACCGGAGGGCAATCGGTCCTGCTTGATACTCAACGGCAGTATAAAGCATATCGCGCAATTCCTGTTCGTCTTTCGGAGCCATGACGACCATGGTTTGTATTGACCGCAGATAGGAAAGGTCGAGAGCACCATGATGGGTCGCACCATCCGATCCAACGACTCCCCCTCTGTCTAGTACAAACACGACATGTAATTTCTGAATAGCACAGTCATGAATTACCTGATCATAAGCGCGCTGAAGGAATGAAGAATAAATTGCCACAACAGGACAATACCCTTCAGCAGCCAGACCTGCAGCAAAGGTTACCGCGTGTTGTTCTGCAATCCCAACATCGAAAAATCGTTCAGGCAGTTCCTTCTGGAGAATCGTCAATCCTGTGCCATCAGGCATCGCCGCCGTGATGCCGACGACCTTTGGATTCATTTTACAAATTTCCACGAGTGCTTCGCCGAACACCGTTGTGTACGCAGGCAGACTTTCTGATTTCTTATACGCAACTCCGGTGATTTTATCGAACGGAGTAACACCATGCAAACGGGTAACTTCCTTCTCAGCCGGCGCATATCCCTTTCCTTTCATCGTTCGGACATGGATGAGGATTGGCCCGTGGAGATCACGAACATGTTTGAATATTTCCACCAGTTTGATCACATTATGACCATTGAATGGTCCAAAATAGCGAAACCCAAGTGCTTCAAAGAGCATTCCTGGAGTGATGATCGACTTGACTCCACGCTCCACCTTTTGCGCGACGACACGCAGCCGATCGCCAAAAGAATCGAGCTTCCCTGTGAGATCCCATACATTCGCTTTAAACTTATTGTACGTTGGGTGTGTAAGAACTTCGCTGAAATAATTATTGAATGAAAACACATTCGGTGAGATTGAAGAGAGCGACACCATCTGATTGTCGTTGAAAATAACAATAAGATCCTTCTTCAGAACTCCGGCATTGTTCATGGCTTCATAGGCCATGCCGCCGGTCAACGATCCGTCACCAACGATAGCCACCACTTTGAATTGTTTTCCTTCATAATCCCGGGCGGTTGCTATACCAAGGGCAGCAGAGATTGCTGTACTGGCATGGCCTGCACCAAACACGTCGTACTCACTCTCCGACCTCTTCAAAAAACCGCTTAATCCGCCTAGCTGGCGGATGGTGTACATTTGACGCTTTCGTCCAGTAAGAATTTTATGCGGATATGCTTGATGGCCCACATCCCAGATGAGTTTATCTTCTGGCGTTTGAAAGGCATAATGCAGCGCTACTGCCAATTCTACTGCCCCAAGCCCGGCACCAAAATGCCCACCACTCTTCGAGACACAGTCGATAAGAAACTCACGGACATCTGTACAAACGCCCCTCAGATCTTTAATATCAATCTTGCGCAAATCGTAAGGAGAATCAATTTTTTCTAAATAAGGGTAGGGTGACTCGGTCATTCTTCATCCATCGGTGATAATTCAAATTCGCCATTTACGGTTTTTGTGAGTTTCTGAATGCGCAGCTCGCTCGCTTTCAACTTTTCCGCACACTCTTTGGAGAGTTGCATACCCTCCTCGTATAAATCCACAGCATCATCAAGAGAGGCTTCACCTTTCTCCAATAGATCGACAATTTCTTCGAGCCGTTCGAGAAGAGCCTCGAATGATTTCTTAGTTCCTTTTTTTGTGCTCATCGCTGAACCTTTGTTAATACTGTACCATCGTGAAATTGAATTTGAACGTCATCACCCCCTGTAACTCTCCTGACACTGCTGACAACCCTCCCCTCCTTACGAATAATCGTATAGCCCCTTTTCAGGACATCATCTGGATTAACAGAACCGAGACGAGCCTGAAGATGACGAGATCGCTGCTGAGCATCATTCAGCATACGGATCATTGAGAGCGCCATGCTCCGATCGAGTTCATCGAGTCTTTGCATCGATTGATGGAGCAAGTCTTTCGGCCTGTTGAAGGAGTAGCTTGAGACAATGCTCTGAATCCGATTTCGGAGCGTATCAATTCGATGTGTCAGGTTGTCGCGCAAAGTATAACAAATGTTGCCTATAACTTCAATAAGCTCCCTCCGATCCTTCACAACCAATTCTGCTGCTGCCGAAGGTGTGGGCGCTCGCAGGTCGGCAACAAAGTCGGCAATACTAAAATCAATCTCATGGCCAACGGCACTCACCACAGGTATTTTTGAGGCAAATATTTCCCGGGCAACAATTTCCTCATTGAATGCCCAGAGATCTTCGAGCGAACCTCCTCCTCTTCCAACGATCAGGACATCGACATTCCCATACTCATTCATCGCACGAATTGCTGAGGCAATTTCTTCAGCTGCACCGCTCCCCTGAACCAGAACCGGTGTAAAGAGAATTTCCAACGAAGGAAATCGGCGTGAGAGAACACTGAGAATATCCTTAATTGCAGCACCCGTGGGAGAGGTAATAATACCAATTCTCTCCGGATACTCCGGCAAAGGTTTTTTATGCGCTTCGTCAAATAATCCCTCTGACGCCAGTTTTTGCTTCAGACGTTCGAATGCCTGTTGGAGTTCCCCAATCCCAAGCGGTTGAAGTTGATCGACATCGATCTGATAGTTGCCCCGCGGCGGATAAACAGTAATTGCTCCACGGGCAATGACCTTCATCCCATCAGCAGGATTCATCGAGAGATTTTGTATACGGCTTCTCCACATCACTGCAGAAATCTGCGCCCCTTCATCCTTCAAAGTAAAATAGAGATGCCCTGAGGTATGCCGCTTGAAGTTCGAGATTTCGCCTTGAAGCCATACACGTTGAAAATTCTGCTCCAATGATAGTTTGATCTTCTGAGTGATTTCGGTAATGGTGTGAGTTTTTTGATCTTGGGCCATTAGAATTTGACACTAAATCCAAGTGTTGGAAGAATTGGGAACATACCCGTTTGCCGCACACCCAAACTTAAGTCTTCTTTGATATAATAGCTATAGCTCAGAACATCTTCAACAAGCAATATTGTAAATTGGAACGTGCGGTTTTAACAGATTGTCCTTCACGGCATTTCTTGTCTTTCAAAAGCCACTTCGGTATATTCAACATGAAAATGATTTAGCAGCCTCATCCGAAGAAGGAAATATTCTATGACTGTTGAAGTTCTGGCGATTGGCGCACATCCCGATGACATTGAACTCTCATGCGGCGGTACAGTAGCAAAACTGGTCCGGCAGGGCCACTCTGTAGCCCTGGTCGATTTAACACAAGGAGAGCTCGGGACACGCGGAACAAAAGAGATACGAGCTAAGGAAGCTGAAGCTGCAGCTCAGGTTCTCGGTGTCGTTACGCGGCGAAATCTGAGGATTCCCGACGGACATGTTGATGTCACCAAGAAAAATCTTCTCAAACTCATTACCTTGATCCGTGAACTCCGGCCGAGGATACTCTTAATACCTTACAGCGTGGAACGACATCCCGATCATGTGAATGCTCATCTCCTTGCAAAAGAGGCCTGGTTTTATGCCGGACTGCAAAAATTGAAAACCAGGATGAATGGAAAAGAACAATCCGCCCATCGTCCACACCATTACTATGAATTTATGCAATGGCATGAGTTCGATCCATCGTTCATTGTCGACATTAGTGACTCTTTCGACCTGAAGATGAAGGCCATTCTTGCTCACGCTTCGCAATTCTACAATCCAACAAGCAAGGAAAAGGAGACAAAACTCAGTTCTCCTGAGTTTCTGGAAATGGTTGATGTCCGATGCCGATATTATGGACAAAGGATTGGCGTACGGTATGGTGAGCCATTTATTACCCACCTCTCCCTGGGAGTCAGGGATTTGAATCATCTGGTGGTGAATAAAGGATAGACTCGCTCGAGAATTCTGCTGAAGCTGGTTTCAGGATAGCTGAATTATCAACCCGGGCCTATATGATTTTCGGGGATGTCTGCATCTATCGAGTGCTTGAGTATAGCCTTCTCCATTCTTTGGAAAATTATCAAGAGAAAACCGTTGATCATTGTCACCGTGCCCACCCAGACCAGGCTCATCATCGGTTTGATGCTCGCTTCGATCACCAACGATTCCTGCTTTTTCAATTGGACACCTGACGTTTCTGAAGTAAAAATATATTGAAGCGATTGCTGAAAGAAAAGCCACACGTATACAAAGCTCGCCCACCGACCCTACCGTGCATCCTCCACTAGAGTGTTTTCTTTACAGCCTCAGAGCCTCCTTCGTACTTTGATGGACACTTTGTCAGCACCTCCGTTGCGTGGAATTCTCCGCCTACTAATTTACCTTTCACGACAACGCTCGTCGCCTGTTCAAAATTATTGGGACGTGCTCCGTCAAGGATGATCTTGACTACGCGATTATTATCATCTTTCATATAGAAGGAGAATTTTACCTTCTCAGAATCAAAGTTCGTCTCCATCTCCTTTACCCATGCACCTTTGACCTGGACTTTTTTCTGGGACTTCTCCGCTGCCGCAAAGTCGGCATACTCTACATTCGACTCCATGAAATTCACAGCCGCAAGGACGATACCGGCGACGATGACAAAAGCTGCAATAATTACTTTGACATTCATACCACTAATCCTTTTTGAATTGTTTTTCCAAATTTGTAATCTTCTTGTCAAGTCGAAAGAGGTATCCGAGAATTCCTCCCCAGATGAGGAGGACGATGATCAGGACAATGTACATTTGATTGTGACTGAGAAATTCTTCCATGGCAATTCCTATGACTGATGTAATGATTGTTGATATTCAATGGTGGCTGCCCTGACTCGTAATCTAAAGAGCCAGATGAATAGCAGTGTGAATCCTAATAGTCCCATAAGGAAAATAAACAGCATATTCCCTGTCATTGTGAAATTCACGACTGGCCCAGAGCCCTGTGGATCGCCCTTCGACCCGGGATGTAATCCTGAGACCATCCGAGGCAGGACAAAAATAAAGAACGGTACGGTGAGTCCTGCGAGGATCGCATAAGCTGCCGAAAGGCGTGCACGCTTCTCTTCGTTATCAAGGGCTGAACGAAGCGCGAAATATGCCCCGTAAATAAGGAGAAGAATGAATATCGATGTTTCACGCGGGTCCCAATTCCAGAATGATCCCCAGTTGAATTTTGCCCAGAGCGATCCTGTGATGGTAGCCAGCACGCAAAATAATAATCCCAAACCAGCGGATGAGACCGACTTGATATCATCTTCCATGTTCTTCGTTTTCAGGTAGCGAAATCCATAAAACATCGAAACAAGAAACGCGACGACTGTAGTCCAGGCCGTGGGAACATGGTAGAAGATGTTGCGCGCTTTTTCTTCAAGTGTCGGGATGGTTGGAAACTCGAAAAAGCCTTGCGGGTTTGGAGATAACGGAATGGCAATGCCCGCTATCAACACAAACGTAATGAGCACAATAGCACCGATTTTGACAATCTTCATATTAGTCTTTCCAAATAAAATCAAACAAGAGATACGAACCGGCAGTCATCACCAGGAAATAGCCGATGAGCACTTGAAAATCACCCATCGCTTCGGCAAATGGCAGGCCATCGAGCGCCTTCGCTGTTGCGCTCATGACGGTCATTAACAAGACTATCAGTATAGGGAACGAGAGAACCGGATAGAGGGTTCCACGGGTATTCGCCTTTGCAACAATTGCAGCAATAATCGTTGCAGCGGAAGCAAATCCCATACTCCCGAGAATCACCGTGGTGAGGAATATCGCGAACGATTGAATGATAAAGCTCCCCGAAAATATAAAGAGATAGAGGATTGTCACGGCAACGGTGAGTGACAGTGTCAGGAGAATATTAAACAGAAGTTTTCCGGTGTAAATTACACCTGGCGAAGCAACCAGTTGTAACGTCATGGTTGTTCCTCTCTCTTCTTCACTCACGAAAATCCTTGATAGACCCGACATTCCCGAAAAGAACACAACAACCCAGTACATTCCCGCGAGAACCGTTGATGTCGGTTGGTCTTCTCGCAGAGCAAAGAGAATCGTCGACACGGCTGTCACAACAAACATTAAGAGTGCGTTCAGAGCGTATCGAGTTCGAAGCTCCGAGCGAAAATCCTTTCTAAAAAGGGAAATCGTGCTGAATAGTGATGAGGTCATGGCAAACCAAAAATATGAAAATTGCCAGGGAACGGCAAGCAGGAAGCGTTCAGTCTCATGAGTGCCCCAGGTGGATATGGTTTTCACACCATTGAGACTCCTGCTCGTCATTTGTCGCCACGATGAGAATTCCACTCTCCCGTTGATGCTTTGCAAATGTTCGAACCGCCTGAATACCATCCGTATCGAGATTTGCTGTTGGTTCATCGAGAAAAAGAATCGTCGGTTCGTGAAGCAAAGCGAACGCATATTTCAATCGCTGCTTCATGCCGGAGGAATATGTTCTGATAAAGTCATCCCTCCGTTCCCATAACAACAGTTGTTCGAGCAGGAGTTTTATTCTCTCATCGCTTTGGTTTCTCATTCCGCGAATTTCAGAAAGAAGATGCAGATTTTCAAGCGCTGTAAACTCATCATAGAGTTGCAGGTATGGACTGACGAGGCCGAAATCGTGCTTCACCTCTTCCTGTGAATACTGTTTACCCTCCAATGTCCAGCACACTTCGCCAAACGTGGAGGATAGAACACCCGACAGTATTTTTAATAGCGTCGATTTCCCTGATCCGTTTCTGCCGGTGATTGCTAGCGAGTTTCCCCTCGATAATTCGAAAGAGACATCCTTAAAAATGGTCCGTCGATTAAATATTTTTGTCAATCGACGTACGGAGAGCGTAATATTTTTCACCGAATCACCGCAAGCTTCCATCGATAGTCCGTATCAAAACATTTGGCGTGGATGAAATAAATCCCGCTCGATAGTTTTCCCATGAGATTCCCTACCGGAACCTGGATATATCGTTTACCGAATGATTCAACAACTGGATATTCCGCTGAAAAGACATTTTCCAGCGAAGCGGAATAGAATGTTACCGTACCGCTTTTTGCAACTGCACTAATCGGAAGAATGAGGGCCTGTGCAGAGTTCAACTTCAGAGGATTCGGTGCCGGGTCAGATGCTGTCATGGCATTGTTTAATTTAGCGGATTCGATATACATCATTCTCCAGTCATCTGGTTTTTCAACAGTATACCCTGCCAAAATTCCGTGAGAGAGCTTTTGAAATGGTGGAGGGAGATCACCATTCGACAACCGAAATTCGATTAATGCCTGTGAGAAAGAAGACGTGCCAGCGGTCGCTATATCAGTATTAGTTACAATCGCCGTGATTGTGTCTTTGCCTAGATTGAATTCAAACATTTGTGTCGACAAGGGAAAGGCAGCAGTCGACAGTGTCGCGGACCCATTAAAATTCGTCTGTACATTTGGGACAAATCTGGGGTAGTGATTTCCTTCCCTATAAAATTTCGTTGTATCGGCTCGATCTGCGGTAAAGTAGTTCCAATACCCAAAGAGAGTAAATTCAGCTTCAAACGAAGTGCCGCGTTCTTTCAATACAGATCCCATCGAAGGCAGAAAAGAAGCTTCCCTCATCGACTCCCATATTGAACGAATAATGTTCCTGCCGAATCGTCTTTCAAGGAAGAAAGCCCAGAGGGATCGTTCATATCCAAAGAACGGGCTTTCATATCGAACGAATGAATACGTCCTGCTTTGGATATTACGAAACGTTTTGAAAAACGATTTGACATCATAATAGTAATCGTTGATCTCATCGAAAGCAGTTTCTTCCATCCAGACAGAGGATAGTTCATAAAAGTAAAAGTCCGAGTTTGGCACATTTGGCCAGACTCCATAGGATCCAACCTGTACTGCATGAAATAATTCATGCGCAGCCGTGACTTTCAAACCGTTCATTCCTGATGTTCTGAAGCCTAGAAAGTCATTGTCGATTTCGATATAGGTTGGGAATTTCTCATTCTTACAACCGGGGATTTTTTCACTGGTATTCCAAAGCGTTTGCCCAAAATTCGAAGTACCTAATTCTGAGATGTAGATATCATACTCCGGACCGCCGCCAATATTCCCATCCTCCGGTGGAGATGTGAAACCCATTGTTTGTACGATCATATCCCAGGATTTATCGAAGAGCATAGCTACCGAATCGACATACTGTTCGAATGATTTCGGGATCTGTGCTGCAGGCAGCGTATTGGAAATGAGTGCAGGGGTATGGATTCCTGTGGTATCATAATGGATACGAAACCTGTTTGCCGGACTCAATCGTTCTTTCTGACGGCCTGGCCGTTCAAGCAAGGCAAGATACGCCAGGCGTGCTGAGGGAGTCAATTCGCTGGAGTGAGTATGTGCGTAAGCGAAAATGGATGTCCCACACTTTGGTTTTTCAATTCCTTCGTCCTCTCCCCTCACAGAACTTTTGCTTTCCTGATGGATGATCTCAAGCGCTGTTCTACGATCGATTTGTGAATAAACAGAAGCAATCGAGAATAACATCCAGGATAAAAGAATACATAATTTTTTGAAGGCACTATTCACTGCTATTTCTCCTGCTTACAAGCATCCTGCCGTCATAAAGCTTAACAGTTCCTTTTTCCAGGAAGGTAACAGCAATATCGAGAAATTCATCACCATTCAATTGCCCCAGAGCGAAATGTCCAATTTTTTCCCCCGAGACCAGGGGGCGGAAAATATCAAACAGCCTTCCGGTAATTCCCCGATACCAACCCAGGATATTCTTTCTTGAATCATTCACAAGGATATCGAGAAATCCATCTCTGTCGAAATCGACAATTTGTAGTTGTGTGCGATCGTCGATCGTTACGAGGGTCGCCACAGTATCTGGCTGATTAAAGGTCCCATCTCCCCTACCGACGGCAAGTCGAATAGATTGATTCTGACCGGCTTGCGTAAAGAGAAGATCAGGTTTATGATCACCGTTGAAATCGCTGCTCCACAGCATTGCTTTGAGGAAGGTTCTATCCGGCAAATCGATGAAAAAAGTTTTTTGCTTATAGGACAAGGAAGAATCTCCAAGGGAGATAGCGAGTTCATACCGCTTCACGACGTTATTCCGATGGATATATGCGACGTCCATTTTTCCATCATTGTTGAGATCGGCCATGCAGGCACCCAACAGGGAGCCTGGAGCGGCAAGGCTGAAGCTCCTCTCCATATAATTCGAAGCATCAATTTGTTGATAGTACGATAAGATCCCTGAAGAAGTTGAGGCAATCGGGTTGAAACAATAGAATCCCAGCATCGAATTCCGCTGACGTTCCCAACTTAGGATCTTCGCCTGGCCCGGCGTTGGAATATCTGTCCTCGTGAGGGAATGTTCCGTTGTACTGACTGACAGGCTTGCAATAGCTTTCTTTTGGGGCACTGCTACCAAAAATTGAGCTAATGAATCGACTGAAGAGAGAGAGACAAGCTGCTTCGGATTCCCACCAATCATATAGGTAATCTGATTGCTAAATCCGTTTGTCGAATTTTGCAGGTAGAGGGAGAGCGATCCACTCTCCGCATTGAGGAGTGCAACGTCGTTCCTTCCATCGCTGTTCACATCGCTGATTGTGATTGCTCCTGGTTGTACTCCGGCAACGAATTCCAGCGTATCGGTAAGCGGCCTGCTCGATCGTGCACCGGAATACCACGCGAGCGATGAACGAGCAGAATCGAGGAGGACAACATCTTTCCGACCATCATAGTTCATATCCTCCAGGATGAAGTGCTTTACCGCCGAGCCAGCAGCATAACTCATATATTCTGGTGTCGGATCTTCCTGCCAATCATTCCATAGTTGAAGCTCTGACTTTCTTGATAACATCATAAAATCTTTTGTTCCATCCTGTGAGAGATCACTCATCTCCAGTTGCAGCACCTGGGATGGGAGGGCGATCTTTTTCTTCAACGCATACTCACCACGGCCATTCCCTTCAAGGATGCTGATGGTCTGATTCTTTTTTGAGAGAAGCACTATATCAAGATATCCTTGACTCGATAATTGCTCACCATAGCAATTGGTAACGCCCTCTTCAATTGTGATCGTTGACATGTCCAGAAACTTTCCCTGGCCAATACCGAACAGCAGGTGAAGCTCGCTGCGGACCCAATCCAGCATGATCAGGTCGGTAATGCGGTCATTATTTAATTGCACTGCCCTGAGATCGGCGACAAGGTTATCCTGAGCCATCGTTGCCGCCTGGGTAAATCGGCCTCCCCCCTTATTCAGGAATGGTACGACACCAGGCACCTCAGTGCTGAATACCAGGACATCGGGTTTTCGATCTCCACTGATTTCTGCAATAATGAGAGCCGATGGCTGAAAAGAAAGCATGATGGTCGACATTGGTTTCAATGTATCTGTAGGAGCATTTTTATAGATTGTGATTTGCTGCTCCTTTGCATGCAGTGCAATAATCTCCTGTTTACCATCTCCATCAAGATCTTCGAGAATCAGTTCGGTAACGGGATATGAGAGTGAATGAATACTTGAACGCGTTACTGTCAGGGCGGAGTCAATGCCAAGTTGGGCGATACGATTGGAAGAGTGATTCCAGAGCATGACGATGTGTGTCCGGCCATCGGCAGCACTGATGAGGAATTTTTCAAATTCTCCTGGAGTCGACCACGAGCGATACAATCCGAACGTCGAGCCATTCGATTGAGCATACGCCTCGTTGAGCGTAATCCAGAACACAACAAACGCTGAGACGAAGGAGTGTTGAATTCGATGAAGGGTTTCTGAAGGCAAGTTCACAGACTGAAGAACCACCTCACATCCGGTTTGGACATTGTTGATAATCGTGCTTCATAATTATGAACGACGTTTCCGATGTTGTAATCGCAGCTCGCGTCGCCTGGCTGCATCGGAATAGCGCCTCTTTTCCACTTTCGTCACCGGCCGAATTGGCGGTGCTGCTGCGGGTTTTCCCTCTGTATCAATAGCGACAAATGTCAGGAACGCGCTGTTGGCATGCTTCCTCTCCCCCGTGAGCAGATTTTCTTTCATCACCTTCACACCAACTTCCATGGATGTAGTGAAGACTCTGTTCACCGAGGCCAGGAGAGTAACAACTTCTGCCTCTTTAATGGGGTGAATAAAATCAAGTTCATCGACAGAGGCAGTCACACAGACACTTTTGGTGTGGCGGGATGCAGCAATTGCGGCGGCAATGTCAATCCATTGCATGAGCCGGCCTCCCAATAAATTCCCTAACCGATTGGTATCGTTCGGTAACACCATTTCCGTCATTTCGACATGCGACTCGATAACAGTGTGATTTCGTCCCTGTGCCATTCTGTTTGTCCCCCTGGGGGTAGCTATTTCACCAACAAGCTGTCCGAACTTACCTTGGGCGGATTCTTTAAAAATGCAGCGTATTGAATTTCAATCTCCTGCTTCAGCTTTTCTCCCTCAACTGTGAGGGAACTGGATGGATATTTCAGGAAGAATTTTTCAATTTCTTTCTTTGCTTCCGCTGCACGTTGACGTAATAATAATGCCTCAGCTTTTTTCAACTGGGCTTGATCAGCGTATTGTGTATCATAGTATTTCTCGAGTACATAGTCGAAGGAATTGATTGCGGATTTATAATACTGCATCCTCATATAGATAACACCACTCTCAAATTCCTTTTTTGCGAGCTTGTTCACCAATTCCTTGATTTTATTCTCGGCATCCTTGACAAGAGAATCAGATGGATGGTACTCAATAAAACTTTGAAATTCATCAATCGCTTTCTTTGTATCATTCTGATCAAGGACTGATTTTGGGGAACGTTTATAGTAGCACAGGGCAATTTTATAGCGCGCTCTGGCGACAAACTCGCTTGTGGGCAATGATCGTACGAGCGTTTCATATTCATAAGCTGCCAGCAGCCAGTCTTCCCTTGAAGCCTGGCATTCTCCCATATAATACTGGGCATCATCAGCCAGAGAACTTCCCTGAAATTGAAGCGTGATGATTTTAAACTCCTCATAAGCCTCTCGAAAATCACCGTTGGTAAATATTTTCACTGCCGCTTCAAAACGTTTTTCTACCGTGAGTTGAGCTACTTCCTGGCTGGAGGAACATCCAAAACCTCCTATGAGGATGAATACCAGTGAACCACAGTACAAGAGATTAAGGGTAAATTTGTTCAAGTGTATTTTCCTTCCGCAAATCATCTTTTAACCCACAAATCCATCGCAACCAAGCGAGTACATTCGACGGTTCCAACGTTAACTTCGAACATGAAAAAAAAGATAGATAATCACAAATGCAGCAGATATCAGAAAAAGCGGCGAAGCAATTTTATCAAACCACGATTCCTCTCCAACATCTTCAGGAGAAAGAAACGATATTGCGCCTCCTCGCTGCGGACTCAGAACTGTATCTACAACCTGACGCCGATAGATTGATGAGGGAACCAGAAATATCCCTTCGGCAGTTTCAATCCGCCCCTCTAATGAGAGCTGAATTGTCCGTTGAATACTTCCCTCGTGTAATTCCATTGATCGAATGCTCGCCTCCAGCGGGAATATCTTCAACACCGTTGCCGAACTTTCTGACACATTCCCTGTAGATATTTTTTTTCCCTGTTTGGTAAAAGCCTCAATAAATCCATTTTCAAGAAGCATCTTGACTGGATTCTCTGCGATCTGAAGAATGACCTTGTCCTTTACCGCCAGCGGCTCTTTCCACTGTTCAAGTATCTCCAGAGCTATCCCGAGGGCTTGTTCCCGCAGGATGACCTGGGGAGACCGTTCCGCATTCTGGCAAACACCATAGTGAGCAATGATAAAGCTCAATCCAACCATGCACATTAGACGCAACAACGTTCCGCGTGTGCCAACCATCGCCGCTCCGCTGATTCTTAAGGAATAACGATTTAACTCAAACCTCTGATCGCAAGCTGCTCCAAACGCTCGATGCGCTCTTCGACCGGGGGATGTGTCGAAAAGAGTTTAAAGACTCCTTTTCCTCGGAATGGCTTCACGATAAAGAGATGCGCAGTCGCCGGTCCTGCATTTTCCATAGGAATGCGTGCAGTGCCAGCTTCCAGTTTGCGCAACGCATTTGCCAGACTTAAGGGTTTGCCGCAAATTTTTGCACCGCCGGCATCCGCCGCAAATTCGCGTGAGCGGGAGATCGCAAATTGAATCACCATTGCAGCAATTGGAGCAAGAATCAGGAGCAGAAGCTCCCCAACCGGATTGGAATCCTCCCGGTCTCGTCCACCCCCAAAGATGGAAGCATACATTGCCATTCGACTGAGGAATGTAATTGTGCCTGCCATTGCAGCCACGATCGTCCCTGTCAAAATATCCCTGTGCTTCACATGGGCGAGTTCATGCGCCATCACACCCTCGAGCTCGTCATCGCTTAAGAGCTTGAGAATGCCCTCCGTCGCAGCAACGGCTGCATGCTCTGGATTCCTTCCTGTCGCAAAGGCGTTAGGTGTCATACCGGGAATAATATAGACCTTGGGCATCGGAAGCTGAGCTTGTATCGACAGTTTTCGAACTACGCTGAATAGCCGAGGTGCTTGATCCTCCGAAATTTCTTTTGCCCCATAGCTCATCAATATGACTTTATCTGAAAACCAATACATACCAAAATTCATCAGCAAGGAGAGAAGAAACATTAACATCAAACCTTGTTCCTGCCCAAACCATTGTCCAACGAGCATCATCAATGCCATCAAAAGAACCATCAAACCGACTGTTTTTACAGTGCTCATTATCCACATTTCTCCTTAAATACGATACATTACAAAACTTACTTTACCGATCAAATTTACGAAAAAAATCAGTGAAACGAAAGAATGTTAAGGAAGTCTAATCGCCAATCGGGGGAAGAGTAACAAAGGTTTTGGAAAAGGTGCAGCCCTGTTGATTTATCGCGAAACCGATTATAACAAGAACACAACTATTGCAGAGAATTGAGAGATTGACAATAATTGGTGTAAATAAAGATACGGGTATGGAACTATCGGGTTTGTATCAATTGAGAGATTTTTTTATGGACGAGCTCCAGATTTTCATCCAGAAAGTGCCTTGAAAACCTTCTTGCCCGACGGATTTCTGTTGAACTAATTTTCGATACGATCAAGTCCTCTTCGAAGTATTTTGCTCGACTTGTGGTTTCACCCTCTGGGGTAAAAACCGCCGAACCACCCCAGAAGTTGACTCCATCCTCAAAACCAACCCTATTCGCAAAGAGAAGATAAGTACTCAGCAGCCGTGCATACGTGCGATGATGCTCGTAATTTACAATAGCATTATCGAGCTCAGCGTTTGTTCCCGAAATTCTTGTGGGGCTTGCCGTCAATGTAAGCAGGACCTCGGCACCATCCATCGCCAGAAGATACGGTAAAGACATGTGCCAGAGATCCTCACAGATGAGCATACCAAATCGTCCAAGCTTGGAGTCGAAGGCCTGGATTGTCCGGCCAGGGCTGAAATAACGCCCCTCTTCAAACATTCCATAGGTTGGAAGGTACAGCTTCCTGTGACAATGCTTGATTTCTCCATCTTCCAGAAATATTGCTGAATTATGAATTGCATGGTTTGGAGCACTTTCAACAAATCCCAGAGCAATCGAAATTCTCTTGCTTTCCTCTTTCAGCAATTGAAGCATCTTACTCGTCTCAGGATGCAGAGCTGTCTCCCACACCAGATCACGGAGCGAATAACCTGTCAAGCTCAATTCTGGAAAAACGACTAGAGAGGCACCTGCCGCTTTTGCCCTCTCAATCATCCTCAAATGACGGTCGACATTCTCCTTCAGATCTCCTACTCTCGAATCAACCTGTGCTATTGCTGCGATAAAATCCATAATTACTCTTCCGGGGTATGCAGTTCTCTGTTGTTCTGCTCATTCAGTTCATTTGACCACAACATCATTGGAAAGCTCGTTGGTGTCATCAGATTTTGGAGGGTAATGCTTCGCAAGAATTGCACCTGCTTCGCGAACAGCGAGAATAATACCGTCGCGAAACCGCCGCTCAGAAAAATTTGCCGTCATTGCTTTCACCAGGCGTTGCCATTCTTCCGGAGCAATTATGGAATGAGCATTGAGGTCGACATGGATTCGCACTTTCCGTTCCTGATAGAGGATAAGAATGAGAACGCCGTTTCGGTCTCTCGTCTGTGCCATTCCAAGGGAATGAAATTCTTTTTGAGCAAGTTCCTCGATTGTTATTTGTTGTTCCGTAGTTGATCGACGTTCCCTCAGAAGCACCCGAACTTCTGCTGAGGTCATCCGTTCCACTTCAGCGATCGTCTCGCTTATACGGTTCAAATCTACTTTGTTGAGAATTTTATGAATAGAGTTCTTCATGCTGGGTTCACGAGAGGTCGATCATTTTAATGTCTTTTATATATTGAACAGTCCGATCTTCCTTCAGATTGTGGAGCTTTTGCATTTTGGTCCCAATGCGGATAATATTATCATTGATGATAGAAATATATTTCCCCTTTTTCTCTGTGGGGTCTTCAGGCCCGAGAGATTCGATCAACTGCTTCATGTTTAATAACGGGATACTGATCTCATCCGAGATTTCGAGTACCAATTCCTGCATCGCCTCAAGTCGTTTTTTCTTGATCTCAAGTTCAGCGACATCCCGTTTGAATTTTTGACGCTCCACCACCCGGATAATGGTGGTGGGAAGGATTGGTGTGCTGATTTCTTCCTTCACCAGATAATCCTGAACACCAAGTTTCATCACCTCAACGGCAAGATTCATATCAGTGTTGACCGTGAGAAAGATGATAGGAGCTTCAATGGATTTCGATTTGAGAATCTTTGTGACTTCCAGTCCATTGAGTCCCGGGAGATAATAATCCATGAGGATGACGTCAATCTCCCTGTTTCGATCTGCTTCCTCGATTCCTTCCTGTCCAGATTCTTTCCAAATGACTGAGAAGTTGTACCCCTCAAAACGCTCCAGGTATATTTTCACTAATTTTGCAAAGTCGATATTGTCCTCGACGATGAGGACGCGTATTCCTTTGTCATTCATCATGGAGATCCCTCCGGTTTGGTAGAAGTGCTATTCCAATCCAATATTCCATAAACATAGGAAACACACTTGAGAAATCACTCAAGAGCGTTGATTTTGAGATATAGCTGCATGCACCCTGTTCGTAGGCATACCGGATATCATCCTCTCGCTCTGAGCTGCTGAGAACAATGATCGGAATTCCTTTTGTCTGGTCGTTCGATTTGAGAATTTTCAGCAATTCTCTTCCATCAATCCGCGGCATATTTAAGTCGAGCAGGATGAGATCAGGATATTCAGTTTCTTTTTTCTTGACAGGCAATAAAAAGTCAATTGCTGAAACACTATCGTCGAATGACCGCAGTTGAGCACACCGCTTGCTCTTCTGGAATGCATACTGCAGGATGTTCGCGTGATCCTGATTGTCATCGATGAGGAGCAATTTTAATGGCGTTGGACTCACTGTATATTTCCTCCCTTCAGTTGGAGCGGGAGTGTAAAATAAAATGTCGATCCCTCTCCGACCTCGGACTCCATCCAGATTGTCCCTCCGAATGATTCCACGATTTTCTTGACAATCGTCAAGCCGGCTCCTGTACCACTAAACTGATCTCTTTTATGGAGCCTCTGAAATATCTGAAAGATTTTCTCCTGGTATCGAGCTTCAACACCAATGCCATTATCTCGGACGAACATCCTTACAAACTCGCCTTCTTCCTTTGCTCCGATATGAATCTGTGGAACTTGTTTGTCACAAAACTTCAACGCGTTCGACAGCAAGTTACGAAATACAATTTTTAAATGTGCTTCGTTTGCCGAAACATGCGGCAGAGGATCGTCTTCCGTTATCTTTGCGTTTTTCTCTACAATGGAAAACCGTAATTCTGCCAGGACCTCCTTAAGGAGTCGCGAAAGATTGACCGATACCCTTTTTTCTGCAATTTTCCCGACGCGGGAAAGGATCAGGAGTTCATCGATCAATTTCTTCATGGAAGATGTCGCCTCAAGCACAGCCATAAGATATTCCTGTCCGGTACTATCCAGCAAATCGAAGTACTCACTCTTAATGATCTTGGAATACCCTTCTACGCTGATGAGTGGTTCTTTCAGGTCGTGCGATACAACATACGTGAAATCATCAAGCTCCCGGTTTCTCGCCTCAATTTCGCGTGATTTTACAATTGTCTCGCGATAGAGAAGCGCTTTTTCCAGGGCAATTGCCACAATATTTGCGATACTCTGAATCAATGGGATTTGTTCTTCGGTGTATGCATTTTCTTTAAAGGATTGCAGAGAGAGAACACCAATCGCCTGTTCTTTGGAAAGCATCGGGACATACAGGAGAGATTTCGTCGCCATCTTGATATTCCCGAACGGTTCGTACATCGGCGTGGAAAGATCTGACGATCGCATTTCCAGGAATGGCTTCTGTTCCTGAATCACTTTTTGCGATGCTACAGTCTTATCGAGCGGAACTGCCTCTGCCGGCACTGGAATTTCGATATGCTTACCCTGGATCAAATCGACGATATAAAGGGGCTTAATTGTATTGTTATGTTTATCATAGATTTCAATGAACAATGCATCGAATGAAATTACCTTGAACAATTGATCGCAGGCGATCTTAGCCACTTGATGGCTGTCCAACGCCTCTGTTAGCGCGCGTGTCAATGTGAAGAGAGCTTCGAGCCTCTGGATCTGGCTGCTCAATTCTGCTCGTGCTTGCTGCCGTTCGCTGATGTCTCTTGCAAGATTCAACATCAACACTGGGTCGCCGCCGGCGTTATACAATAATGTTGTGTTGATACTGACAAATAGTTTTTTTCCTGAACGCGTATACCAGATTACATCGAGATCATGCGAAAATTTGCTTTCTCTGAGTTCCTCGAGCCAGTGAATATAGGAACCGAGGTACTCTTCCGGAATCCAAGGATAAGGTATCTGCATTCCAAAAACTTCTTTTCTTAGATAGCCGGTCAATTGCTCAAATCCAACATTGACATCTAATATTCTCCCCTCCAAATCGGTGATGATGAGGGCGTCAATCATTGAATCGACAATATTGCGGAGAAGATGTTCTGATTCGTTTCTCCTCCGATCAATTGCCTTTCGTTGGGTAATATCGTTCACTGAACAGACAATGAACGTTTTTTCATCCATCGGGAAAAGGTTCATGGAGACTTCGGCGTCAATCGAGGTTTCGGCAAGAGTGAGTAACTGAATTTCAATCGAAGGTTGTATTGGTTCTCCTCGCCGCGTCCGTTGAATTATGAGTGAAAGAATTTTCTGCGAATCGCGGTGTACGAACTTCCAAATATTCTTCCCTAGGAGTCCCGGTGCCGAGCGGTACCCCAGCATTCTCGCCAGAGAAGAGTTCACATAGAGAAATGCTTCATCTTCAAAGACACACATTCCAGCGTTGCATGCTTCAAGAATGTGATGAAAGAATGCAGCCCTTGAAGCGATGTCAAATTGAAGATACTCCTGGTTCGAATCGGTCTGATTGATGTCTAGGCTCCCTTGAACATTCGGGATTTTCGGTCGTTGGGAATTATCCAGGAAGAGCGAGCGTCCGACTTTCTTCTTCATGGTTAGTGAAGTTATTGT
The DNA here is from genome assembly GCA_043803945.1 of bacterium. Taxonomy (GTDB): domain Bacteria; phylum Bacteroidota; class Ignavibacteria; order UBA10030; family UBA10030; genus JAZDJN01. Next base: position 26,243 of record JAZDJN010000103.1, read on the forward strand.
TTTTTTCCGGACACTATGTTGTTTTCTTTTCTCCACTGCTCTTCATCGGGCATGATTATTTCTTATTCGTATTCGAGCTGATGAGCAGTGATCGCCCAACGAACGGAGCTAATTTTTCCAATTGGTCGAGCAGACCAAAAAACGTTTCCGGTTTGAGCGATTGAAATCCATCCGAGAGTGCTGCCTGCGGATTCTGATGTACTTCGATGAGCAATCCATCGGCTCCGGCGGCAATTGCAGCCTTCGACATTGGCGGGACGAGGTTCCAAGCTCCCGTTCCATGGCTAGGATCGACAATCACCGGCAGATGGGTTAGTTGTTTGAGAAGGGGCACAGCATTCAAATCGAGAGTGTTGCGTGTATACGGTTCAAAAGACCTAATACCGCGTTCACAAAGGATGATATTATAGTTCCCACTTGATGCAATATATTCTGCGGACATCAGAAGTTCTTCAATAGTAGCCGAGAGTCCCCGTTTAAGGAGAATAGCTCTTTTGACGCCGCCTAATTTTTCCAGAAGTGAGAAGTTGTACATATTGCGTGAGCCTACCTGAAGAACGTCAGCATAGTGCGTGACAAGCGGCAGCGTCTCTGAGTCTTTTACCTCGGTGACGATGTACATTCCAAAACGATCGGCAGCTTCTCGTAAATACTTCAGCCCCTCCTCCTTCAGCCCTTGAAAGGAGTACGGTGAACTTCGCGGTTTGAATGCTCCACCGCGAAGAAATCGAATTCCTTTCGAAGAAAGAATATCAGCTAATTCTATGATCTGTTCTCTGCTCTCTACTGAACATGGCCCGGCAATAACTACAAGTTCATTCCCACCGATCGTCTTCTCGCCAACCCTGATCAGAGAATCTTCTGTCTTTACTTCGCGGCTGACCAGCTTGAATGGTTTGGAGACAAGCACTACATCCTGCACACCTGGCATACTCAGAAAGAGGTCCCTGTCGAGCTGTTCTTTCGAACCAGTTATCCCGATCACCATTTTCTGCATGCCCGGTATTTCATGGGCATGAAAACCGAGTGAGGCAATTTTCTCTTTTATCTGTTTGCTCTGTTCGAGCGAGGCGTCTTGTTTGAGCAAGACTATCATCGATATACCTTTTTCTTCAGAATCGAATTTCTACCAACTTCCCGTTGCACCGCCGCCGCCAGACATACCTCCGCCACCACTCCAATCTCCTCCACCTGAGGTCCACCCTCCTCCGTTATTCCAACCGCTTCCGCCTCCGGATGAATGATGACCCAACGTACCGATCGGAACTCCCCAGCCAGAATCATACGACCATCGCCCGGAACCCATCATATATTTACGGCGGGAACGGATCGCAGGAATTAAGAAGAGCATCAGCAGTACCAGAGCCGCGAACAAGCCTACGGTGACGAGTGGCGCCTTTTTTCCCCTCCGTTCGACTTTATATTCTCCAGCAGTGGCAGCAATAATGGCCTGCGCACCTGCTTTCATTCCTCCGTGGAAATCATTATTCCGGAATGATGGTTTGATTTCCCTCTCAATGATTTGGCTTGAAAGTGCATCGGTCAAGACACCTTCCAGGCCATAACCAACTTCAATTTTCACTATCCGGTCATTTTTCGCGATGACCATCAGAACGCCGTTATTTTTTCCGCGCAGCCCAAGTTGGTTTTTCTCAAACGTACGAACCGTATAATCTTCAATAGACTCTTGGAGGAGTGAAGGTATTAATACAATGACCAACTGGTTTGAAGTGGAATCCTCAAACTGCTGAAGCAAAGACTCAAGTGCTTTCCATTGCGAAAAGCTCAGGGTATTCGTGAAATCAGTAACCCGCTGATGGAGGATCGGTATTTCAACCTGAGCAATTGTTACACCACTTAGCGCGAGAAGCAGTAGAAGTATGATAAACAATCGATAGTTCATTCTCACACTTAGAATTTTACCTGTGGTGGTTTCTCTGCGCCTTCGATGGAATCGAAATAGGCTTTCTCCTTGAACCCCGAGAATGAGGCAATGAAGGAAGCCGGAAACTTCCTGATCATCGTGTTATATTCCCTGACTGCTTCGTTGAAACGTCTGCGTTCAACTGCAATTCGGTTCTCTGTCCCCTCAAGCTCCTTTTGAAGCGTGAGAAAATTTACATCTGATTTGAGTGTTGGATAATTCTCTGTCACTACGAGCAGCCGGGAAAGTGCAGAACTCAATCCATCCTGTGCCTGCCTGAACTTCGCAAAGGCCTGGGGATCATTGAGCACTTCGGGAGTCACGGTCATTTTGCCGACGCTTGCCCTCGCTTCTGTCACTTCCGTCAGTACCTGCATCTCCTGCTTGGCAAATCCCTTTACCGTTTCTATCAGGTTGGGAATAAGATCAAATCTGCGTTGATATTGATTTTGAACTTGTGCCCAGCCCGCTTTGACAGCTTCTTCATTGGTCACTATTTTATTATGGACAGAAATCCCCCAACCGACGATGGAGAGGGCAAAAAGGACAAGTCCTCCAAGTACGACGAGAGTAATGACAACTGCACGATTCATGTGGTTTCCTCACTGAAGATAGAATAAGACTTATAGAATTCTGTTAAAGTGTAGCAAATCTTCGCTGGAAAAACAAGGTAAGCTGGTTCGACCGGTATGTGAGTGAAAAAAAAGGCGACCATTCAGTCGCCTCTTGCAGCGGGGGCTTCCCTCCTTCTTGATGAGTTTTGCCACCACTATTGCAATAATGACCTGCTAATAACGATGCGCTGAATCTCCGAAGTACCTTCATAGATCTCCGTAATCTTAGCATCGCGAAGAAAACGTTCAACTTTATATTCACGCATATAGCCATACCCGCCATGGATTTGTATCGCTTCAAGTGCTGCTTCAACTGCGACTTTCGAAGCATAGAGCTTCGCCATGGCAGCTGCGGCGCTATAATTCTGCTTTTGATCCTTGAGCGCTGCTGCCCTGAGCGTCAATAATCGAGCGGCTTCAATCTGAGTCGCCATATCGGCAAGCTTAAATTGAATTGCCTGAAGTTCCGCGATAGGTTTATCGAAGGCCTTGCGTTCTTTGCTGTAATGTACTGCGGCTTCCAGCGAAGCTTGTGCGATGCCAAGCGCTTGAGATGCAATACCGATTCTTCCGCCATCGAGGGTCTTGAGCGCGAATTTGATGCCGGATCCCTCCTCACCAATACGGTTGAGGGCTGGAATTCTGCAATCTTCAAAGGAGAGCGAAACGGTATCAGAACTCCGGATTCCCATCTTCCGTTCCTTCTTGGCTATCGCATAACCGGGTGTCCCCTTTTCCACGATAAATGCACTGACTCCTTTTGCGCCTTTCGATCGATCCGTAGCAGCCATGACCAACACAACATCAGCGTTGGCACCGTTGGTAATAAAATTCTTTGTTCCATTGAGGATATAGTAATCGCCGTCCTTCACTGCACCTGTCCGCTGATTGGTGGCATCACTTCCCGCCTCCGGCTCGGAAAGTGCAAAGGCTCCAAGCGATCGGCCCGTTGCGAGATTTGTGAGATACTTTTGCTTTTGTTCTTCGGAACCAAAAGTCTCCAATCCCCAGCAAACGAGAGAATTATTTACGGACATGATAACCCCAGCCGATGCATCGACTTTTGAAATCTCCTCTTCAGCAAGAACGTACGAGATTGTATCCAAACCTGCCCCGCCGTATTGTTCGGAAACCATCATCCCCATGAAGCCGAGTTCACCCATTTTTTTCACAGCCTCGAAGGGAAAGAGTTCCTTCTCATCCCGTTCATCGGCAGACGGAGCAAGTTCATCCTGCGCAAATTGGCGCGCAGTTTGTTGAATCATAAGCTGTGTTTCAGTGAACTGAAAATCCATACGAACCTCACGATATGTAAGTATAGAATCCTTTACCAGACTTCTTTCCAAGGTATCCTGCAGCCACCATTTTTTTCAACAAGGGGCAGGGACGGTATTTTGAGTCTCCCAGTCCTTTGTGAAGAACCTCCATAATTGAAAGACAGACATCCAATCCAATGAAATCAGCCAATTGAAGCGGGCCCATAGGATGATTCATGCCCAGTTTCATAACAGTGTCGATGGCTTCGGGTGTTGCGACCCCTTCCATGATACAGTACATCGCCTCGTTGAGCATAGGCAAGAGAATCCGGTTTGAGATAAATCCTGGATAATCCTGTACTTCAACCGGCACTTTTTCTAATTTTTCTGCGAGTAATTTCACGAGATCATATGTCTGCTGCGAAGTGGCAAGCCCGCGAATCACTTCAACGAGTTTCATCATCGGTACAGGATTCATAAAATGCATACCAATGACATTCTGAGGTTTTGAGGTTGAAGCCGCAAGTGCAGTTATGGAGATCGAAGAAGTATTGGAAACAAGAATCGTCTCGGTGGAAGAGAATCCATCAATCGTTTTAAAGAGTTCTTTCTTTAAGCCCTCCTGCTCGGTTGCAGCTTCTATGATGATATGCGCACCGTTACATGCCTCTGCAAGATCAGTCGTCATTCTGAGCCGGGAGAACAATTGGGACTTCTGCCCCTCGGAAACCGTGCCTTTTTTTATTTGACGATCGATGTTTGTTTGAATGGTCTTTAGTCCCTGTTCGAGGAACTGTTGATTGACATCAACCAAGGTTACATGGTATCCGTACAATGCAAAGACGTGCGCAATACCGTTTCCCATGGTTCCTGCGCCAAGCACAGTCACGTTAGTGATCGTTTCAAGGTTCATAAGAACTTACTCCATTAATTCCACAATGAGTGCACTTGCCTCACCACCACCTATGCAGATCGCCGCCATACCTCTCTTCTTCTTGAGCTGCTTCATCGTATGCAGTAACGTCACCAGTATTCTTGCTCCACTGGCTCCAATCGGGTGCCCGAGTGCTACTGCACCTCCACGAACATTTACTTTACCGACGTCCAATCCAAGCAACGATGTCACCGCTAATGCAGCAACAGAGAACGCCTCATTGATTTCAAACAAATCGATTTCGTCCATTGTCAAATTTGCTTTTACCAGAATTTTTCGAATCACGTCGACAGGTGCTGTTGTGAACCACTCAGGTTTTTTTGCAGCTGAGGCATATTCAACAATTCGACCAAGAGGTTTAATACCAAGGGAACGAGCTTTGGTGGCGGACATCAGTACAAGCGCTGCGGCGCCATCGTTGATCTTTGACGCGTTGGCGGCTGTTACTGTGCCATCGGTCTGAAATACCGGCTTCAACTTTTTTATCTTCTCGAAATCTGTTTTAAACGGCTCCTCATCCTGATCGAAAACGACCTCACCCTGCTTCCCTTTCAGTATGACGGGAGTGATTTCTTCTTTGAACAAACCCTCGTTGAGAGACTGCTGAGCACGGCGATAACTCAACGCAGCAAATTCATCTTGTGCTGTCCTTGGAATGGCACATTCTTTCGCACAGAGTTCGGCAGCATTTCCCATGTGGTAATCGTTATAGACTTCCCAGAGCCCATCCTTGACCATCGAATCGAGCACTTTCCCATGCCCCATCCGATACCCTTCTCTCCCTTTTTCGAGCAGGTACGGTGTATTGGACATGCTTTCCATTCCTCCGGCAACGACCACATCAGCATCTCCGAGTCGAATTGCCTGTGCAGCAAGCATCACTGCCTTCAGGCCGGATCCACAAACCTTGTTGATCGTCATGCATTCAACGGTGTCCGGCAATCCAGCAAAGAGCGCCGCCTGGCGCGCAGGCGCCTGTCCTACTCCTGCGGAGAGGACATTTCCCATAATCACTTCCTGTACATGATCTTTTGAAAGGCCGGCACGCCGAAGAGCGTCTTCAATGACAATTGCACCGAGCTTTGGCGCGGGGAGAGAACTGAGACTTCCAAGAAATGAAGCAATAGGAGTACGACAACCACTAACAATCACTGCATCATCCATACATCCTCACCAGCGGTTTATGTCAGAATTCGATATCACTACCCACAACGAATGCGGATTAGCTGTTCATCACTTTCAGGAACTCGCGATTGGATTTTGTCCCACGCATCTTCTCGAGAATGAATTCCATCGCCTCAACAGGCGTCAGGTCGCTGAGAAGTTTTCTGAGAATCCATACACGGTTCAATTCCTCGGGTTCAAGCAGGATTTCTTCTTTCCGTGTTCCGGACCTGTTCAGGTCGATGGCAGGAAACACCCTACGGTCACTGAGTTTGCGATCAAGAACCAGTTCGCTATTGCCCGTGCCTTTAAATTCTTCAAATATTACCTCATCCATCCGGCTTCCAGTCTCGACGAGTGCCGTAGCAATAATTGTCAGGCTTCCACCTTCCTCAATATTTCTTGCTGCACCGAAGAATCGCTTGGGTTTGTGCAATGCATTAGCATCGACACCGCCGGAAAGAATTTTTCCGCTATGTGGAACAACTGTGTTATGAGCTCGCGCCAATCGTGTGATACTATCAAGGAGAATGACAACATCCTTCTTTGATTCAACGAGACGCTTTGCTTTTTCAATAACCATATCGGCGACTTGAACGTGGCGTTCGGGTGGTTCGTCGAAGGTGGAGGCAATGACCTCGGCCGCTACCGAGCGTTCCATATCTGTAACCTCTTCCGGACGCTCATCGATGAGGAGTACAATCATTTTTACTTCCGGATGATTCCGAACGATGCTATTGGCGATTTTCTGAAGAAGAATGGTCTTTCCTGCTTTAGGAGGCGAGACGATCATTCCACGCTGACCTTTGCCCACCGGAGAGAGTAAATCCATAATTCTCATGGAATATTCGCCAGGCACGGTCTCGAGTTTCAATCGATTAGTAGGATAGAGCGGGGTGAGGTTATCAAAGAGGATTCTATCCCGAATCACCTCTGGATTGTCGTCATTTACTGCTTCCACTCGCAGCAGGGCAAAAAAACGTTCACCCTCTTTAGGCGGTCTGACCTGACCGCTGACGCTATCACCCGTCCTCAGACCAAATTTCTTAATTTGCGAGGGTGAGACATAAATGTCATCGGGCGATGGCAGGTAATTATAATTCACAGAACGGAGAAAACCATATCCATCCGGCAATACCTCCAGCACGCCTTTGCTGAAGCTTAATCCATCCTTTTGCGTCTGCGCTTCAAGGATTTTAAAAATGAGTTCTTGTTTTCGAAGATCGCTGTAACCGGAGAGGTTAAGATCTTTTGCAATCTGATTCAGTTCAGCAATCTTTTTGGACTTTAATTCGGTGATGTCCAATGGCATGAGAAATGATCCTCTAAAATGTATGAAAGGAATTACAGTACTTAGTTTGTCAAGTCGCTTAATCAGGATCGAGAATTAAGAATTCTTTATCAAAGCAGGTTAGAACGACTGACTGATTAATTTGAGAGTATTCTGGTTGGGCTATGAACTATGAAGATTTAGCTCGTTATTTGCTCGAGGAAATATAGCCCTTTCTTGTTTTGATGTCAAGCTCTTTTGTTCAGATAGGCAATTATTTCGCCGACGAGATAATGCGAGCCTGTCACCAAAATCGTGTGCTTCCCCTCATTTGCCTTTATTACAGATTGAATTGCCCGCGTTGGCGAACGATACGATCGGACGGAAACTTGCAATTCATGGAAGACCTGCTCCAGATCGGCGGCATCGCGAGCTCTCTCCGACTGCGGGGGTGCCACATATGCACGGCGGACAATCGGAGCTAATTTTTTAATCATCGACGAATAATCTTTATCCTTCAGAACTCCAAGCACAACATCGATGGGCACTTTTTGTAACTCTTTCAAAGTGTCAACAAGGGTCTCTATGGCCCCGGAATTATGAGCGACATCGAGCAGAATATTCGAGCGACGGCTCCACAGCATACACCTGGCTTGAATGCCAGAAAATGAGATGACATTTTTCAATCCCAAGCGTAATGCTTTTTCCGAAATATGAAAACGACTTTTTTTATTCAGTACTTCAACAGCGCTCAGGACAAGTTTCAAATTTTGAAGCTGGTACAGACCTCCAAGGCGGAGTTCAAAATTTCTATACCTCTTCTCGCTTGATGTGATGGTGCTAATTGTTTTGAAAAGAGAATAGTCCTTGAGTTTGACCTCAAACTTATCCGTCAGAATAAGTTCACTTTTCTGCTTTTTGCAAACCTCCCTTAATATTTCAATACACTGGGGATCTGAAACACCAGTGATGCATGGAGTGTCTTTTTTAATGATACCCGCTTTCTCGGAAGTAATTTTTCTGAGTGTCGCACCCAACACCTCGGTATGTTCGAGTGATATATTTGTAATAATAGAAACGAGAGGGTGAATAACATTCGTCGAGTCCAAACGACCACCCAGTCCGGTTTCGATGATCGCAATATCGACATCTTCCTGAGAGAAGTAAGAAAAAGCGATCGCAGTAATGGCTTCAAAAAATGTGGAATGCCGTTCTTGTAATTCCTTCTCGAGTATTTTCGTGATAAAGGAAAGCGAATTCTTATTAATCGGCTTTCCATTGATTCTGATGCGCTCCGTAATATCAACGAGGTGAGGAGACGTATAAAGGCCGGTCTTATAGCCCGCTGCTGTAAAGATTGCCGCGAGCATTGCGGCGGTCGATCCTTTGCCATTCGTACCGGCAACGTGGATCGTCGGGAAATTGAGATGGGGATGCCCCAATACCGAAAGGAGGTCCTGAATCCCTTCGAGCCCGAATTTCATTCCATGCTTCTGAAGATCGAAGAGGAACTTGAGTGTTCTTGTATACGATTTCAAATGAGAAGGAAAGTGAGTTACAGCCAAGAGTGCAAAACTGAGAATTTTATTTCTGCATCAAGGGCTCCTACCAACTGGCCCAGATCGGCAATGCCCTGCTGTTCGGCATAGGAGGCTAACTGCTGTGCGATGGTGCAGGCGATACCAGGATTCACAAAATTCATTGTACCAATCTGAACTGCTGTTGCTCCAACCAGGAGAAATTCGATAACATCCTCCACGTTCGATATTCCACCCATTCCGATGATCGGAATTTTCACTGCCTTTGAGGCCTCATACACTTTCGCCAATGCAATAGGTTTTATTGCGGGTCCGGAAAGTCCACCCGTTACGGTTGATAACTTGGGTTTTCTCGTCCGGATATCGACGGCCATTCCGATAAGGGTATTAATGACGGAAATCGCATCAGCGCCCTCTCCTTCAACCCCACGAGCAAATTCGGAAATATGTGTAACATTCGGCGTCAACTTCATGATCAATGGCTTTTGGGTAAGTCTCCGTAAACTCGCCGTGATCTGCCTTGTCATAGAGCAATCTGTGCCAAAGTTCAGTCCTCCCTCCTTGACATTGGGGCAGGAGACGTTAATCTCATAGGCGTCCACTCCCTCCTGTTCCTCGAGCAGGATGAGGACATCGCAATATTCCTGTACGGAGCTTGCGGCGATGTTGACGACGATTGTTGTATCGAGAGTTCGGAGATATGGCAGCTTCTCATCGATAAAGCTCTTTACTCCAATGTTCGCCAGGCCGATGGAGTTTAGCATTCCGCTGGCAGTCTCGACAATTCGCCGTGGTGGATTGCCATCCCGAGGTTTCCACGAAAGCGATTTTGTGACGATGCCTCCCAGAGCATTCACATCGACCAAGTCCTTGACCTCGTCGCCATAGCCGAATGTTCCCGATGCCACCAGGACACGATTCTTAAATTCAACAGCACCAATTGTGAATGATTCTTTGATCATGATCGGATGATAATTTCCTTACTGCTGAAGGTTGGTCCTTCCGTACAGACGAGTGAATATTTTTTCTTGCCATCGACCCGTTCTACAGGGCAACCCTGACAGATGCCGATCCCGCATGCCATCTCTCCCTCCAATGAAACTTCACACTCCAATTCGATACTGTTGGCATATTCAGCGAGAGCCTGCATCATCCTTGAGGGACCGCAGGTAAATACTTTGGGATGCCTGAAATTGTTCTCTGAGAGTACCTGCTTAAGAAGTTGTACGACATTTCCGTGGAATCCAATCGATCCATCATCAGTTGCAGTCTGGACATTGTCGAGGTGTTGTGTCAAAATAAACTCGCGAGTTCGAGCTCCAATTAACGAAATAATCGTTTTCTCTCGTTCCCGAAGCTTCATAGTGAGAAATGGAAACGGAGCCACACCCAATCCGCCGGCAACGATAATCGCTTCGCTGAAATCGCCATCCATATGGAAAGACTGCCCGAGAGGGCCAAGGACATCGAGTTCATCTCCAATCGACTTGGAAGCGAGAATTTTTGTCCCCATACCGATCACGGCAAAAAGAAGTTCTACCTGATCTCCATCAATGCGGGAAATGCTAAAGGGCCTCCTCAAGAGGGGCATGCAGAGATCAGCCGTTCGGATATTCACAAATTGTCCTGGTTCTGCAACGGAGGATATTTCTTTCGATCTGAAACGGATCAGACTAATGCCTTCGGTGAGAACTTCTGTTCCAGACACATGGACGATTTGTTGAACGATTGACTTTTTCATCTATCAAGGTTAATCTAAATTCGATTTTCCCGTCGAACGGCCGATGAATCAGCGGCTGCTTTCTTCAATTGATTGTCGGGTGGTTTCTTATCGTCTACATCCTCCGGGATTGCTCGATTCGGTTTTTTTAGTGAATCTGCTGGAACAGAACTCTCTTTTTTCAAGGTATCGGGAGGTGAAATCTTTTTCTCCGGGTCCGGTACACGGCGTTTCGCTGCAGTCGCGAAGGGTGAGTTGCTAAATTTTTCAGAAACGAATTTATAATATGTAATTGCACTGTCAGGTTGCTTTAAATAATTTTCGTAAATCCATGCCTTCGTGTACGAGCTCTTTGGAACAAAGGGTGAAGAGGGATACTTCGATTGCAATGAATCGAAGGTCAGGATAGACTCCTTATATTTCCCGGATTCCATAAGGAGAGAACCTCGAGTGTAATAATATTCGGCAGAGTCCTTTGTTGATTCGGCAGATTTTAATCCCAGAATAATTTGCGCCCGGTCTGCATAGCTGGATTTTGGATAATCGTTAAAAAGCCGGTCATAATAATCCCTCGGTTTTCCAAATCTCACGGAGTCGGTTCGTGCCAACTCGGCGAGGACGAATAATGCCCGCGGTGTTCGCATTGTATCACGCGAGGTATTGTATGCCTCCGTTAACCAATACGATGCTGAGTCGGGGGAATCCAATTCAGCATAAAATAATTCGCCAAGATCATAGGCAAGCCTCGCATGCATCGTTTTGATCGAATCTTTACCTAACCGAACAGGCTGCAGTCGAACTGAATCGGTCTTGACGGTAACGCTGTCTTTACTCACGACAACCTTGGTGGAATCATGCTTTTGGAGTAGTGAATCTGCTTTGGCAATCTTCCCAGAGGGCACGACGCTGGAATCAGGCATACGTTCGGTCGTCGATGAATCCTGTTTCAACGGTGCTGCGGATGCGATCTCTGGCAGCTTCTTCAGACTGTCGAGATTATGCATCTGATTCTTGAAGTCAAAATATTTTGCAAGTGCAAGGGCGCGTTTTGCAGCAATTGGCGCTGAGACAAAAGCAGCATTCATCGCCGCTCGATCATAAACAAGCTTTGCTTCCTGGTAGTTGCCGAGGGAGTACTGCAAGAGTTTCGCCAATTCAAATGACGCCTTTGCTCCAACCTCAGTCCTCGCATAGGTGGTATCGACATATTCATATTCGGCAATTGCCCGATCCAATTCTTTCTGCAAGGCGCAGGTGTTCCCACGCTCAAAATGGATCATCCCAAAAAACTCATTGAATCGATAATCATCCTTCATCTCGTCCAGAAGGAGCATAGAGGTATCATAGCGCTTCAATGTACGAAAGGCAATGACGGCTTGAAGGCGGCTGTAATAATTCAGATAGACATCGGAGGTAAGCTCACTCACCTTTAAATACGCTGACGCTGCCTTTTCATATTCTCCCCGTTCATAATTCAAATCGCCAATCCGGCTTTGTGCCGACCCTTTGATGAAATCGTCACCCGATACCTCCAGGGCTTTCTGAAAATATTCCTCTGCACCCTTAGAATTTTCTTTCGCTAGCTCAATCGATGCCATGGTAAAGTAGGCCTCTCCTGCTATCGATTGCTCATCTGCTTCAAGCGCTGATGTGGCAAGCATCTCTCCTGCCCGAATTGCATCATCCAAGCGATTCATTTTTTCAAGGGTTTTCAGAAACCAAAGCTGAGATTCAAAGAGCAGTGGGCTGTCGGGATATTTTGCGACGAGTTCGGAAAATTTCCGTTCTGCCTTGATATAATCCGCCTGATAAAAATATGATTTCCCGATAAGCAGGAGCGCATCATCAGCCACTGCACTGGATTGGTAAAAACTTAAAATGTGGGAGCATTTATCAATAACTTTTGTGAGGTTGGCTTTTGCTGTTTCCGAGATTCTTCCTGGTTGAGCCAACTCTGTTGTTTTGTTCTTCGGCGAGCGTGCCTGGGCTGTTATTTCTTTTTCTGCCTCGTCGAAAGCCTTTTTTGCGTTGTAATACGCATTAAAGTAGGACACAGTATTTTCATAACCGCTGGCAAAAAAACCGCCTATCGGTTCAAATACTGAGCATCCTGCCATAACAATACAACAGACGATTATTGGCAAGGTGACGGTAAGAGCGGTGTTAGACTTGTTCATGATTTCTAATACAAATATATTAAATCACGTTAACTGGTGCAAGCTACTTAAAAGAATTTTGCTTGCCTGAGAAAATGCATTAAACCTCACAGCAATCGATGCATCTAAACAATAAAAGCATAAACAGAAAGGAACTCATTCAATGAAGATACGAACAATGGTAATCACAGCAATTGCTCTAATCATGGGCACCACAATTGCCATCGCTCAACAGCCGCAGATGCAGCCGCCGCCAAAGGAGAATCAAGCAGCGGATGTCATGAAAAAACTTAAACTCACAGATGATCAACGGAAAGAGGTCGAAAAACTTCGCGTTGACCAAGCTAAACAGGGAATCACTCATCGCGGTAAACGCGAAACGGCCAACCTCGATCTCCAGCAATTGTTGAGAGCAGAGAGTCCGGACAAGGCCGCCATTGAAAAGAAGGTCAATGAGATTGCCCAACTCGATGCCCAGGGCAAATTATTGAAAATCAATCATTGGTTTGGCGTCAACAAAATTCTCACTCCCGATCAACAAAAGGTGTGGAAACGAAAGCTGGCGCAAAATCTTGCCTTAAATAAAGGCCAGGCACAGCAACAGAGAGTCCGGCGAGGTTTGGGTATGCGGATGCAGGGGCGGCAGCCGATGCGACCTATGATGCAGCAGCGAATGATGATGGGTCGTCAAAGGGGGATGCAACAACGTAGGCAGATGATGATGCAACAACGCGGTCAGATGATGATGCACCAAGGCGGCCAGATGATGCAGCAAGAGGGCCAGATGATGATGCAGCGGGGCCGTCAGATGGCGAAACCGCCGGTTGAAATAAAAGAAGAAGTTCCCGTTAAGAAGTAATTTTTATTTGAAACGCATTCAGGCGATCGATCAACGGTCGCCTTTTTTATTTGGGGTTGGTGGGACGAATGTCGATTTCGCTGACCATCGTACGATCAGGGATCTTCAAAGCCGTGAGAATCGTTTCCGCGATATCCTGAGGATGAATAATTTTCGCCTCTCTCGCTGCATCGTTGGTGTGAGAAAATGTTGTCGCAACTGAACCCGGACAAATGGTAATCACTCTCACCCCCCGTTCACGAACTTCAAGCATCAGGCAACCGGCAAATCCCATTAAAGCCCACTTTGTTGCCGCATAGCCTGTCCCGTTTACAAATGCATTCTTGCCTGCGAGCGACGAGATGTTGATAATCGCACTTGCGGGATTCTTCTCGAGGAGCGGCAATGCATATTTGGTACAGACGAAAACTCCTCGGATGTTTAACTTCCACATCTCATCGAACTCCTGAATCGTAAGATCGCGGAATGGTGCAAAGTGACCGATGCCAGCATTATTCACAAGAATGTCGAGATTGTTGAAGTGCTCATGCACAAACGTGAAGAGCGCCTCTACTTGTCGATCATCGGTGAGATCTGTTGGCACAGCTAAGGCTTGCCCAGCATTCGATTGTATTTCTGCCTGAACGGCCTCCAGTTCATTTTTCGATCTGGACACCAGAACAACAGTCGCTCCCTTCCCTGCCAGTGCAAGGGCTATCGCTTTGCCAATGCCCCGCCCTGCACCTGTTACCACAGCAACTTTTCCTTTTAGTTCCATTAAGAAAGGTCTCCGCCTTGTGGTCGAATTGTGATTTCTTCAGCCATCACCGAAGGAGGCTGGCAGGTTATTTCAAAAACAATATTCGCGACATGGTCCGGCATGAGCATCTGGTGCCCAAAACGTTCCTGGTGCTTCGGATGCCAGATTGATGTGAGAACCGCACCAGGGAATACATTTGTGATATGAATTCCTTTACCCCGTACTTCACTGCGGAGAACGTTCATCATACCTTCCATCGCAATTTTCGAAGCAGTGTACACAGATGATTTTGCATAAACCGCTTTCGCTGCATACGAGGCAATGTTCACAATCGTGCCTGCCTTCCGTTCAATCATCGCTGGTAAGATGGCTTGAGTGAGCACAAAGACAGCACGAAGATTGGTGTTGAACACATGATCATATTCTTCAAGTGAAGTATCCAAAAAGTCCTTGAAGTAGGTGACACCGGCATTATGAATCAAAATATCGACCCAACCGTGATTTTTGAGAATCGCGGAAGCAACTTTAATTACTTGCGTTGTTTGCTGCAGATCGCATTGATAAGGAAAGAAGTGAGTCTCCGGCGATTGAAAGAAGGGCCGAAGATCTTCCATTGAGCCGAGTGTCCGGGCCAGAGCAAAGACACGGTCCCCGTTTTTCCCGAATTGTTTCGCTAATGCCGCACCGATGCCCGAACTGGCACCGGTAATCAGTACATTCCGCGCAGACGGTGTGGTCATCAGTGTTCCAGTTTTCTGTTGATGAGTGTTAAAAACTCATTCCGCGTTTTCACATCCCGGCGAAACGAACCGTACATGGCGCTTGTTGTCGCAATGGAATTATGTTTTTGCACTCCCCGCATCATCATGCACAAATGCCGTGCCTCCACGACAACCCCGACGCCATCCGGTTTCAAATACTTATAAATGGTTGAGGCTATCTGCTGCGTTAATCGTTCCTGCACCTGCAGGCGCCGAGAGAACACTTCGACGATCCGCGGGAGTTTGCTCAGCCCGACAATCTTTCCTTTCGGGATGTAGGCGATGTGGCATTTCCCATAGAAGGGAACGAGATGATGCTCACAGAGACTGAAGAAATCGATATCCTTTACAATGACCATCTCATTATATCGCTCATTAAAGATCGCATCATTGAGTAGTGTCTGGATTTCCTCGCTATATCCCTTGGTAAGGAATCGATACATCTCCGCAACCCGTTTTGGCGTTTTCTGAAGTCCCTCACGTTTCGGATTCTCTCCTATCTCGGAAAGGAGCTGATGGATAAGCTTTTCGAAGCTCTCGCTGCCTTGAGGTAATTTCATGATCCTTCTCCTCGATATTCAACGACATTGTTTTCCGTTTCATGGAGCCGAATTGAAAACAGTTTCCCCTCAGTGATCTTCGGTTCCAGGATACTCCAAAATACCTTCGCAATATTTTCAGCGGTCGGAATCACATTTAAAAATACCGGGACATCGAAATTTAGATGCTTATGATCGACCAGATCCAAAACTTCTTTCTGAAGAATGACTTTCAATTTTTTCAAATCGATCAGATAGCCGGTTTTCGGATTTACTTCGCCGGCTACAGTTACTTGAAGGACATAGTTATGGCCATGGCCGAACTTGTTCCCGCATTTATCATAGATTGCCTCATTCTGTTCGTCGGTCAATTCTGGATTGAATAAACGATGTGAGGCGCTGAAGATCGCCCGGCGTGTCACATACAGCATTCGTACATCCCACCCTCTCTTGTCAGGTACTCAAAGTGCCTGTATTACTTCTTCGGTCTGTCCTTCGACTTTCACCTTTGGGAAAATGTGCGATATTTTTCCCTTTTCATCAATAAGAAATGTCGTGCGTTCGATTCCCATATATTTTTTCCTATACATCGACTTTCCCTTCCAGACCCCGTACGCCTTCACAACCTTTTTATCCTCATCGCTGAGCAGTGGAAATAGAAAATATCTCCTTCACGTAAGACGTCACGAGCAGGCGTTATTTCCTGCAACTATCGTTATGATGTAGCTCCTCAGCTTAATCGGTAACAAATCATTTTTACCACCGATGGCACACTGATAATCACTGAGAAAAGTAAATAGTGTGAGATCTTGTTCGAAGAAAGAACAAAATAAATCATTATCTGTGTATTTCGGTGTGTCATCCCTGCCTGCCCTCCTTCGTCGGGCAAAGCGGCAGGCAGGCGTGGAGAACTTTCAGAGCAATGACGTTCTGTTAATGAATTCTCGAAAGTGCTTTAGTAATCTCATCATAATCAGGCTCAATGCCAGGATTCTCAGAAATCCACGCATACTGCACGACACCATTCTTATCAAGAATGAAGACAGAGCGCTTAGCGGCAACGTATCCGTTCAGGCCGGCAAAATCATTATGCTGAATGTCATATGCCTTTAATGCTTCGCGTCCAAAGTCAGATAGTAAAGGGAACTGGAGAGTATTCTGAGTGGCAAACGCTTTATTGGCAAAGGGTGCATCAACACTGATGGCAACGACCTGAGCATCCAGTTGATTCAAGTTACTCATGGAATCGCGGAAAGCACAAAGCTCTTTCGTACAAACACCGGTGAAAGCACCCGGGAAGAAGGCCAGAACGGTTTTCTTACCGAGGAACTCGCTTAAGGTACGTTGCTTTCGTTCTGTATCGAACAGGGTAAATGCGGGGGCTTTTGAACCAATTGTAATAGGCATAAATCCTCCTTTGCAAAGTTGGTCTCATTTGATTTGTTGACATAGCCGTTATATAACTTAAAATGCTCTTCCATTGCTTTTCGCGAAATACCATCCATCTCAAACAGCGATTGCTTGAGTGGCTTCGGTTTATACACTTCATTGCTCTGTTGATCCACAATTGGTGCGCCGGAAGATTGATTTGGCAGCACTCCATGTATAAGGATCGCTGTTGAATCAGCTTCTAAAAACATACGTCGTGATGTTCTCATAGTAACAGAATCCTTTCCATTTATTTTCCTATTAGAACACCTTTACGCCCTAAAATAGTGCCCGATATTAGAATTTCACTCGCATTCCAAGTGAAATAGAGTACATCACTACATAATAGCCTGAACGGAAGCTAAGCTCCTGGTTTGTATAATCGCAATTCACATAGGCAGCAAAAGAATCTGTGATCCCACCCTGCCATCCAAGGCCAATTGTTTGAGATTTCAGGTAGAAAAGCTGCTTCCCTGTCAATCCCGTACTGGATTGAATAGCACGTTCATCCGGTGAAAATCCAATTCCTCCCTTTACTGAGAAATAGTCCTCCGAGCTGCCAAGATAATACCGCGCCGAAAGTGTTACCGATTTTGAAAAATTACCTCCATCAGGAGTGAGAGTAGGCCGCAGCGAAAACCAAAAATTCCCCGAATAGATCCCAATCGTGCCGGTATACATTGTTACTTTACTATCCCGTTCAAAATAGAGATGCCGCAAGCCAAGAGATCCCTCCATACTGGATGGGAGTCTCATATACAACTCAAATCCGAACCGATGCCTGGGAAATAAAGTACTCACGGAATACCCGTAGTTGATGTAAGCATAATAACCATCGGCAATTCGCGGATAAGAATCCATCTCAACCTGCCAACCATGTGTTTGAAAACGGCTCGCGTAATTGATTCGAGCGATCAGCGATCCGATCGATGTTCGTCTCCCCCACTGCAAAGCTGCATATTTCATGGGATCATAATAATCCGAATAGTGATCCAGCGAATAGTTGATGCTGATAGTATTGGACATTGATTGTAATTGGATGAGATGCCGGATCTCGGTGACCTCTGGATTCGATGGATTGATATCTTCTGCAAGATTAAGAATACTTAGCGCCTGCTCCTCTTTTTTCAATGCACGGAGTGCACGGGCTTTCTTCACAAGTAAAGCATCGTTATTTGGTGAAGAGTTAATACCTCTATTGAGCAGATCGAGAGCAGCATCGGGTTTATCATCCCAGAGTTCGACATCGGCAAGAGCGAGAATAGCTTCTGTATTCGCAGGCTGCTGACTCAGAACAATCATCAATTCTTTACGCGCTTCGTCGCGACGGCCATCCCACGTATATGTCCTTCCCAATAAAATTCTGACATCATCATACATGGGACTTCGCTGTAAAATGATCCGACAAAGTTTGCGGACTTCCTCTCGCTCACCTCCAAACGCTTTCTTTCGAGCAATAAGAAATAATTCATCCACGCCCAGTGAAAGTGTATCGATCTGTGCATAGAGCGGATGGCTCAGGATAATGCAGAGGAGCACTACCATCACACACAACAAGTTGACGTCACATTCAAGTGAAAAAATCTTCATTTCGATCCCAGATGCTGTTGTTTCACAAATTGAACTTTACACTGATTCTCGTTATATTCTCAATAAGAGACCATACTCGGAAGGGTGCGAGAGTGGTTGAATCGACCGGTCTCGAAAACCGGAGTACCGCTTGCGGTATCGAGGGTTCGAATCCCTCCCCTTCCGCACTTCTTGCATCGAAAAATTCCTGGACAACACCATATGTTTTCGGTTTATGTTCTTTGGAGTCACAAGCTTCAGAAACGCTATGTCGGCGCAACCGAGGATCTCCAGGAGCGGCTTCGACAAC
>JAZDJN010000104.1:0-134646 GCA_043803945.1 bacterium
ACAGAATAACCGCGGTCTCATATGAAGGGTTAAAACTCAATCTGCATTTACATGCACTGAAAACCGCATTCAAGCATTTGAGATCTCTTCAACCGATCGATTGGACCGCAAAACCTATTTTTGCGTAACATCAGTTAATAACCTGACTTGCGAAGATAAGCTCAAGATCGCGACTCAGATACTTCAAACCATCAGCGAAACGCTGCAATCCGACAGAGTGGAATACAAAGGCACCGAAGAGTTTATTGCTCACGAAATATCATCGATCTTCGAAGACAAGAAACTGAATATCGTCGTGAGCGATAGCGGCGATCAGGAATATGGTGTTCCACAAAGTCAGACTACGAATCAGACTTTACGCGTAGATTTGAGTAAAAAGGACTGGTATGCTTTTACGGATAACTATGGAACGTCCGAAGAAAAATATCTAGTAAAGTTCATCGACAAAACGTATGATGCACTCAAAAAACAGTATTCAGAAATCTATCTTGTCCGTAATGAAAAGCATTTTCAATTGTTCAATTTTGATGATGGCAAGCCAGTAGAACCTGATTTTGTATTATTCCTCAAGAAAAAGGACTCAGAGAATACACTTCATTATCAAGTCTTTATAGAACCTAAGGGTACCCATCTTTTAGAGAAAGATGCATGGAAGGAAACCTTCTTGAAATCACTAAAAAAGCGACATAAGGTTAATGTTCTCTGGAAATCAAAAAAATATATAATCTGGGGGATGCCGTTTTACAATGAAGAGCAACGGAAAATAGAGTTTGAAAATGCATTTAGGCAAATTACTCAATCGCACCAGAGGATAAGAACATCGTAAGATTATATAAAGGAATCGAACCGCAATACAATTATCCTCGTAAGGTTTATACCGCTTTTACATCAAAGGTAAGGTTTTACACTATTTCTCAATCGAAAATAATTTAGAAAATATTTCTTTTACCTTCTGTCACTTCATCAACACCAACTTCGAAGAGAGAAACACACTCCCTGCCTTGAACTGGACAATGTACACACCGGATGAAACTCTTCCTGCATCCCACCGAAGCGTGTGCGAACCGGCAACCATTTCTCCATTGTAGAGCAGCGCGACCTCCCTTCCCAGCAAATCAAAAATTCTGACCGTAAGATTTGTATGTTCCGGGATACTGAGGACGATTGTTGTCGTCGCATTGAATGGATTCGGAAAACTCCCCAGACGGAATTGCTGCGGGATACCCTCTCCCGCAAGGACCGGTGTGGTAATGGCGCGTTGCTTCAGTAATAATATCCTCTGGTACGATTCCTCGATGCGGCTTTCAACAATGATACCCTGTTTAATCTTTTGCTCTACCAGATCGACAACATGCCTCGCGAGTGATGTGCTGTCGGCATTAAGATTTTTATTATAGAGGAGAATATCGACACCGGCGTTGATGGCAAGAACTATAGCCTCATCCAATCCAAAGTTGTCCGCAATAGCCTTCATACTCATCTCATCACTCACCACAACACCCTGGTATCCCAATTGCTGCCTCAGAATACCGGTAATCGTTGCACGCGAGAGTGTGGCTGGATAGAGTGTATCAATATGCTTATTGAACACGTGGGCGGTCATGATAGCGTCAATAATCTTCGCGTTCAGGAGTTGCCGATAGGGAATCAGTTCATTTTCCGACCAGGTTGTAGAGATGTCGGTGAATCCTTCATGCGAATCGGCTGTGGAGCTGCCATGGCCAGGGAAGTGTTTCAGCGTTGTGAGAATTTTTTTCTTATGAAATTCGTCGATAAACCAGTTCGCATGATTGAAAACAGTCATCGGATCGTTTGAAAAACTTCTCTCACTACTGCCGATGATACTTTTAGGATTCACATTCACATCAACAACCGGAGCGAGATTGATATTGATAGCACATTGGGCAAGCCATCCCGCCATCAGCCGTGCATAAAAGCGTGTTGAGTCTTCCCTGTTGATCTGCGTTCCAAGTTTGTACGCTGTCGGTGACGAGGAAAATCCATTCGATTTGCTTAACCGCGCAACATTACCTCCCTCTTGATCCGTCGCAATAAGGAGCGGAATGGCCGATCGCTGCTGAAGCTCTTTGGTAAGAAGCGCAATCTGTCCCGGATTTCTGAGGTTGTTACTCCAGGTAAAGAAAATCACTCCCCCGATATTCCCCTCGACAAGATCGGTCTTGAGTGTATCCAGGCTTGGCGATGACTTTTTCAATGAATCGCCGGTGAATGTAACCATCACCATCTGACCGATTTTTTTTCGGAGCGAGACTTGAGCCTGGAGAGAAAGAGGAGTGGTATATGAAAGGAGCAGAATGGAAATAAGAGCGATAAAAACTAGCCGTGTAGAACAAGTATATGGTTTCAAACTGACTTCTTTCTTATGAAATGTATTCCGCGTACTCTATTCAAACGCATCCAAGAAGGCGAGAAAAGACCACAACTGCAATATGAAAAAGAATTCCTTTCAAACCTCCTCTTTTCTTTCCCCTCAGACTGTGAAATCTCATTCAGTCCCTTCCTTGCATTTCCTTCTATCTCTGTTTACTTTCTCGTGAATCATGTGTTACCATGAACATCACACTGCTATCAACGCTTGAAATCCACTCATACTTGAGAGATATGGAGGATGCAATAATGAAACATCGCCGTACTTTTGCTCTGCTGATCATTCTTATTCTTGGAGTAATGCAACTGCTTCTTTCTCAGGGCACCAGGGATAGTATCGTTCCACCCCGACCAATTGAATTGAAGGACATTCTCTCCTGGAAACGAGTCGTTTCATTCACCCTTTCGAACGATGGTCAATGGCTCGCCTACAAGATCTCCCCCGCAGAAGGAGATGAGGAAATTTATCTCCGCAATACGGCGACAAAAAAGGAATTGCGCTTCCCTGCGGGTGATGCGCAAAGCAGCGGCGGGCCGGCGATTCTCTTCTCGGAAAACTCGCAATGGGTGGCATTCACAATCAAGCCTTCGGCGAAGGAGGTAAAGAAACTGAAGAAGGAGAAGAAACCCATTACGACCAAACTCCTCCTAGTGAATCTTGCCACGGAGAAGAAAACTGAGATTGATAAAATCCGGACTTTTAAATTTTCCGGTGAAGCCTCGACATGGCTCGCGATTCATAAACCCGCCGGTGAGCGGCAGGAAAAAGATAAATGGGATGGTTCGGACCTCATCCTCCTTGAACTTGCCAGCGGCAGCCAGTTGAACATCGGGAATGTGTCGGAGTTTACCTTTAACAAACAGGGGAAGTGGCTGGCATGGATTATCGATGCACAGGGAAAGAGCGGCAACGGCATTCAATTGCGTAACATGGAAACGGGAAGCGTGATTGCTCTCGAAAGCGACTCTGCAACATATAAGAGCCTTCGATGGACAGAGGAGGGAACCGGCTTTAGTCTCCTGAAAGGCATGGAACATAAGGATTACGAGGAAAAGCTCTACAGTGTGATCGGCTTCAAGGACTTCTCATCAAGCATACCAAAGAAAGTTGTGTATGATCCATCGACCGACAAGAATTTTCCTTCCGGCATGTCCATCAGTGCAAATCAAACGCCACAGTGGAGCGATGACCTGAGCTTGATGAGTTTCGGCATCGCCGAGCTGAAGAAAAAAGAGAAGAAGGATGGGAAGGATACTTCAAACGCCGCCGCTGCGAAAAAGTCGGAGGAGAGCGATAAAGAAACTGCCAACATCGTAATCTGGCATTGGAAGGACCCGCGCCTTCAGGCACAGCAGCAGGTTGAAGAAAGCCGCGATAAAAACTTCAGTTTTACTTCCGTCTACCGTGTGAAAGAAAATAAATTTCTCCGGCTCGCCACCGATGAATTCCGGCAAGTAACAATTGCACCAAAGCAGCAATGGGCAACAGGCACCGACGAGCGTGAGTATGAATTGATGTCGAACCTTGACGGCCGTGATTACAAGGATATCTACGTAATAGACTTGCAGACAGGTGAGAAAAAGCTGGTGATGAAGAAGAACCGCTGGAGTTACTCTTCCTCTCCCGATGGTACACACTATCTCTACTATGACGACGGACACTTCTTCACCTACGAATTTTCCACAGGGAAAAGCTATAAGATCACCGAAGGAGTGCCAACATCATTCATTAATACTGAGGATGATCACAATGTTTCCAAACCGCCAACCAGGCCCATGGGTTGGGAGAAGAATGGCAAATCCGTTCTGATCTCCGATGGATGGGACATCTGGAATATTCCAGTTCATGGCGGCACCAGCGTCAACCTTACGGTGGATGGCAGGCAGAATAAGATCCGCTACCTAAATCGTTACGTGCTCGATCCCGAAGAGAAAGGGATTGACCTCAGTAAGCCGATCTATATCAGCATGCTCGGTGATCGGACGAAAAGGGGGGGCATCGGAAGAATCGAAAAGGGAAAACCGGGCGTGAAGCTATTACTCTGGGACGATGCGGCATTTAGCGGACTTCAAAAGGCAAAGAATGCCGAGGTTTACTCTTACACACGCGCAACCTTCCGCGACTATCCTGATTATTATCTCAGCGATGCGCTGCTCCAGAATGGCCTCAAGGTCACGGAGGCAAACCCGCAGCAGAAAAACTTTTACTGGTCCAGCGGATCAAAACTTCTCACCTATGTCAGTACCAAAGGAGACACCCTCCAGGCGGCACTCTATCTTCCTGCAAATTTTGAAGAAGGTAAAAACTATCCAACGATTGTCTACATTTATGAGAAGCTTAGCAACGGCTTGAACAATTACACATCACCATCGGCAAACGGATTTAACAAATCTGTGTATACAAGCAATGGATACGCCATTCTGATGCCCGATATTACTTACAAGATCAACGACCCGGGCATGTCGGCAGTGTGGTGTGTGCTGCCCGCGCTCGATGCAGCAATTGCTACGGGAGTGGTTGATAAGAATCGAGTAGCAATCCATGGACATTCCTGGGGCGGCTATCAGACAGCATTCCTGGTGACACAGACAAAAGCATTCAAAGCAGCCATTGCCGGTGCACCACTGACGAATATGATCAGTATGTATAGTCTTGTGTATTGGAACACCGGATCGGCAAACCAATCGATCTTCGAAAGCAGTCAGGGGCGCTTTTACGGCGGCTATTGGGATAACCTCGACTCCTATATGAAAAATTCTCCCGTCTACTACGCAAAGAATGTTACGACGCCACTCCTCATCTTACATAACGACAAGGATGGAGCGGTGGATTGGACACAGGGAATTGAGTATTACAACACACTGCGGCGACTTCAGAAACCGGTCGTGATGCTGCAATACAAGGGTGAGAACCACGGACTGCGCGAGCCGGCCAACCAGAAAGACTATACTGTCCGGATGAAAGAATTCTTTGATCACTACCTGATGGATAAGCCCGCACCAAACTGGTGGACTGAAGGAATCCCGTACCTGAAGTTGAAGGATCATCTGGATGAACGGGCTGGAGGTAAACCAAAGGTTCCGGAAACTACAAAGTAGCGCATGTGAGGAATAGTGATCCTCGAATGTCCGACTCGATTCTTTGAATCGAGTCGAGACCTCCACGGAGTCGGGCTTCTATCGAGGATCTGCTATACGGAACACCAGGGCGCCTTGTGATAGATTCCAAATAGAGTCATTTTGGAATCACTAATTTTCTCTTTGATGAAAGTTCGGGCCGCTGTCAAGATGGGTAAGCGACCTTCACAAATTTCGATGCGAGCGCTCCGCAAATCGGACATTTCTCCGGCGCAGCACCAAGTTCGATGTAACCGCAAACCGGACATAAATAGAACTCAGAGATCGCAAGGTCCTTGCCATCCTTGACTGCTTGAAGGGCCATGCTATAAAGTTTTGCATGAACCTCTTCGGCACCGACGGCATACTTAAACATCCGGGCACCCTTGTGATTTTCCTTGTTGGCCTGATCGAGCATGGGGGGATACATCTTTGTGAATTCGTAGGTTTCGCCATCGATTGCCGCCTGGAGATTTTGCAGCGTCGCACCGACATGTTCGAGCGCTTTGAGGTGTCCTTCGGCGTGGATGCGTTCCGCTTCGGCAGTTGTTCTAAACAGCCTGGCAATGTTCAGAAATCCATCCCGCTCCGCTTTCTTTGCAAAGGCAAGGTATTTCTGATACGCCTGGCTCTCGCCGGCGAATGCTTCTTTTAAATCATCGTGTGTTGTGGGCATTGTGCTGTCTCCTGTTCAAGTGGGATGAGATACATCTAAGTGTCATATTCCATCAATCCGGACACATTCTGAATAACTCCTGTGATGAAATAGGGAAAAAACAACCAGAAGTGCAAGAGCGGATTCTTTTTACCCTGAATTATATTCTCAAATGAATTGCTCAATGCGGAATTATTACTTCCTTTTTTTCAATCCTCTTTGTAACTTGTCGCAGTAATCTCCATTCACTTCATCAAGACGATCTGAAAAACTATGGGACGAATATTTGAAAAACGAAAGCATAAGATGTTTGCGCGGTTTGCGCGAATGTCGAAAGCGTTTAATCGTATTGGCCGTGAAATCGAAATTGCTGTAAAGTCTGGCACCGTTGACCCGAAGCTCAATCCCCGGCTTCGTATCGCCATTCAGAATGCCAAGAGTGTCAACATGCCCAAGGACCGTATCGATGCGGCTATTAAGCGAGCTTCTTCGAAGGATACCGCAGGGTATCAGGAAATTGTCTATGAAGGCTACGCACCGCATGGAATCGCAGTGCTTGTAGAATGTGCCTCGGACAATCCGACACGAACGGTTGCCAACATCCGCCATCACTTTTCGAAGCATGGCGGCATACTGGGAGCGAGTGGTTCCATCGCATTTATGTTTGAGCATAAGGGAATCTTCAAGATTCACGCTGCGAAAATCTCCAGCATCGACGATTTCGAACTTGAAATGATCGACCATGGGCTTGAGGATCTGGTACATTCCGACGAGGACCTCTATATTTACACCTCGTTCCATGACTATGGGAAAATGCAAAAAGCTCTTGAAGAACAGGGAATTGAAGTTATCTCATCGGAGCTTCAATATCTTCCGACATCTACAAAGGAATTAAACGAAGAACAGGCAAAAGAAGTACATGCACTGCTCGAAATTCTTGAAGAAGACGACGACGTTCTGTCTGTGTTTCACTCGCTGCAATAAATTCTCGAGCGGGGGCTGACTTAAAAGAAAAAATTTGTCACACCCGAATATCCGTTTCGATCGATGATCAGAACAAGACATCGAAGAAGTCGGGTTTCAATCGGGTGTCCAGTGTCTTACTCTTCGAATTTTCTGAATTCCTTTCAGTGTTCCATTGCCGCAGCCGTCCTCTTGAATAATTCATGGCTCTCATGATTCCCATTCTTTTTCATCCTCCTCCTACGATTGGGTCACGGAATATTTATCTTATAAAGGAATCTTTTTCTTGATAAATCGGTGAGGCCTCTTTATGGAGATCCTGATAAGCACGTTACTTCTTGTCATCATCATCTCGGCGGCGGTGTATGAATTTCGATTGTGTCGACCCGATCAAATTATTCTCTACGAGTCGAAAGGTACTCTGGGATACCGGACAAGCCGTTTCTATCCGAGGCACTTCAGCCTTCCCATCTCGGCAACAACGCATTCATTCCCTTTTGCCCGTTACGGGAGTATGCTCCGCGCGATCGCCCATAATCAGGCACAGACGGCAATCCCTGGCATCAACCAGCTTACAACCGGACTTTTCAGAGCGCTGAACATCTTTGCCGGAAAAGAAAATCGAGTCAGCGATCCATTAACACTCATAGCAGATAAAATTCTTACTCATCTTCCGGTTTATGAAATTCTCCACACACAGCGCATTTACCATGACACGGATCTCAAATACCTGACAGCCCTCGAACGAGCGTATCCTGCGGACAATTCGGCCTTCCTTGCTTTTCGGGAAGACCTTGATGCTTTTTCGTCGTATTGTACTTTATTCCAACAGGAGTTATTGCGGCGCCATGGGCTTGATGTCACCGACTTTTTCCTGGGGGGACATTCAATACCAAGCTGCTTCCAACAGTGCGTCCCGATCTTGCGGTGCTCTTGTAACCCGACCTCTTCTAGTACCGATGCAGCAGTGCTTCTGCATGAAATTGGGGGTACGATTCCAAAACCATGGCAGCAGGAAATGGAACGTTTGCTGCAGATACCGAAAGAGATCCGAAGCTGGCGAGCAAATGCATGGTCATTGCTTGAGCAGCCAGTCTTTGAACGCGTGCAAAGTTTTGTGGAACTCGCCGTTGCCCTGCATTCCCTCTCTTCCCAGATGAAGAGCAAGCAATGGGGCACAACGAAGCGGGAATTTAATATTCCTTCACGTCTTTCCGAGTTCTTCAAATTTTTGCGCACTGACGACGATATGAGGCAGTTTCTTGCCGCAGCGGTGGAATATGTGGCAGTGGCATCCGAAGGGATGATTGTACTGCCCATCACCATTATTCGTGCCCTGAACGATGCTGAGCGTATCGCCCGGATCAGCAGGACCTCCTTAGATTCTATCTGCTTTAAATTGCTCGGATTGCCGGTGAAAACGGGTAACCACTCACAGCTCTCAATTCAAAAAGAACTATTGAAGATAAATCTTCGACCAATTTTCCTCCCAAAAAGGCTGATACGATATTAGAGAAAATGAATTGAGGGATAGCATCTCTATCTCAATTTCCTTATCATTTTCCCAAGTGATCAAATCAGGTATTCATCCACTCAGCGAAAGGATTCGAGTATGAGTCACGTGAACCGCAGGGATTTTCTTAAGACCTCCCTTCTCAGGACATCCGGTGCATTGCTTGCCACACCCCTACTAACCCATCTTGGAAATTCATCGCCGCGTACCTCGGTGAACAATCGCGGAATCATCGTTCGAAAATTGGGAAAGACCGGTATTCAGCTCCCCATCGTGAGCTTCGGTGTGATGCGTGCCGATAATCCGGCCCTGATTCCGGCAGCATTGAAAGAGGGATTCGTACATTTCGATACCGCTCATGGCTACCAGAATGGACGGAATGAAGAGATGCTTGGACAAGTCTTTAAGCAATTCCCGCGTGATTCATTTGTTGTCAGCACAAAGGTGCCGCCAGAACAAGCAGACCGGAGCGGGGTCATTGGACCTGCGAGCACTGCGAAAGCATTTCTTGAGAAATTGGATATTAGTCTTAAACGTTTGCAGCTCGATTATGTCGATATTCTTTACATCCATGGTTTAATGCACAAAGATGCTGTTTCAAATCCGGAGATGCTTGAGGCACTCAAGACTGCAAAAAAACTCGGGAAGGCAAAACATGTCGGTTTCTCGACACACCGGAATGAACCGGAAGTTGTTTTGGCAGCGATTGAGACCGGAGTGCATGAAGTGATACTCACCTCGATCAACTTCAAACAGGCACACTATCCCGAGCTGAAGAAGGCAATTGCCAAAGCAGCGGAAGCAGGCATCGGTATCGTTGCCATGAAACCAATGGCCGGTGGATTTTTCGACCGTGAACGAAAGAAACCGATCAATTGTAAAGCGGCATTGAAATTTGTTTTGCAGGACGAGAATGTAACCACCTCGATCCCGGGAATAACCAATTTCGATCATCTCGCGATGAATGCCGGTGTCAATCATGAGCTTGAGATGACAGATCAGGAGAAAAAGGATTTGACTGAAGGGCAATCGCAGGGCGGATTGTATTGCCAGGGCTGCGAGCACTGTGTTCCAAACTGCCCAAAGGGATTGCCGATTCCCGATATGATGAGAGCCTACATGTATACCTATGGCTACAGCCGTCCCGATATGGGTCATCGTGTACTTTCAGATCTTCAGGTATCCGCGAATCCATGTTCCGGGTGTTCACAATGCACGGCAGTCTGTGCGAAAGGATTCAATCTCTCCGATCGTATTGAGGATGTTGCCCGACTGACAACTGTGCCGTCGGAGTTTTTCTCGTAGGTGTATGTTGAAGACATTCTTGAAAACCTTTATCCTCGGTCTGTGCCTGCTCTCGTCGGGCAGCGCACAGACCGTTTCAGATAAACAGCTCTTCCCGGCTATTCCAGGCTGGAAGCTGAAAATTGAGCCACAGGTCTATGTTCCGGATAATCTCTGGGATGCAATCGATGGCGCGGCGGACCTGTTCCTCGAATATGGATTTGTCAATCTCCATATCGCACGATATGAAAAAAGCGATTCCTACGAAATCAAGGTTGAACTCTATAGGCATAACTCGTTGGTCAACGCTTTTGGAATGTACTCACAGGAACGCGCTCCGGAGTATCGATTCATTCAATTGGGAGCCCAGGGATATTTCGCAACAGCGGTGCTGAACTTCATGGCCGGTGAATACTATGTGAAGTTGACCTCATCGAAATCGGATAAGGCGGCTGAAAAGGATCTACTGCTTATCGGGAATAAGATTGCAGGAGCACTGAAACAGCCGATACAGATGCCTCGCTCGCTTGCGCTGTTGCCAAAGGCAAGCCGGCATGTCAACTCCGAGCAGTTCGTTGCAAAAAGTTTCCTTGGATACAGTTTCTTCAATGGGGTATTTACAGCAAATTATGGAACAGCAAATCCCTACAAACTTTTTCTCATTGAAACAGAAAATCCTGTAAAAGCAGAGGAGCTTCTGGCGACCTATCGGAAAACGTTACCAATAAATGCAATGACGAAACAGGATGGAAACTCCTATCTGGCTGCTGATCCGCATAATGGAACAATAGGCCTGATGCTTCAAAATAAGTTTCTTTGTGGAATCATTAACTCTGAAGATGCTTCGGTACGTCAAAAAGCAATGAAAGATTTCATGGAGTCATTAAAGAATGTGAAGTGAATGAAGAGGCATGCGGTCTGATAAGAACATTGAAAGCCCGGTTATTATCGGGCTTTTTTGTGTGTTTGCCGGTAAGGAAAGAAACTTCGTGCCACTTCGTGGAACGTATTTATTACAAGAATTACACTCCAAATTGACCCTCAGTGTTCTCTGAGTGCTCAGTGGTTAAGCAAATGCAAGAAAGTGTTATACCTCATAGTCAACAACCCACCGATCGGTTCGCACTTTCTGAAGGAACTCTTTCACTTTGACATGCTCCGGGTGATCCTGATAGATTTGCAGGGTGTTCATTGAATCAAACTCGGAGTAGAGTGCGAGATCAAGCGCCTGGGGTGTCGAATTCACATTGATGCCGACCTCGGTTTTCAACAGTCCGGGAATTTTCCCCTGCATTCCTTCCAGCAGCCGTTTCGCTTCCTGAAGGTTTTCTTCCTTGGTGTGGCCATCTGCTGTATCTTTAAATTTCCAAAAGACAATATGCTTTGTCATCTTCAATCTGAAGTAGTATGTTTGTTATTGGGTTTTAAGTTCTGTGATATTCCAATTCGGCGGTTCAACACCAAGAAGAGTACGCACAAAGAAATCGTTCCGTCGCCGATCGCCATACTCCCCGCCGTTTGAATGCCCCATGCCAGGTACAACCAGCAATTCAAACTCTTTCTTTGCTTTGATTAAAGCGTTCACAACCTGCATGGTCGAGGAAGGATCGACATTGGTATCGAGCTCGCCGACTATCAGGAGCAGCTTGCCCTGCAAGCGATACGCGTTGTCAACGTTGGACGCGGCTGCATAGTGCGGACCGATGGGCCAGCTCATCCATAATTCATTCCACCAGATCTTATCCATCCGGTTATCGTGGCAGCCGCATGCGGAGACGGCAGCTTTATAGAATTCCGGGTGGAAGAGCAGCGCCCCCATGGAATTCTGCCCTCCGGCTGATGTTCCGTAAATACCGACCCGCGAAATATCATACCAGGGATATTTTTTTGCTGCTGCCTTATGCCAGAGAATGCGATCGGAGAATCCGGCATCGGCAAGATTCTTCCAGCATACATCGTGGAACGCCTTCGATCGGTTGGATGTCCCCATACCATCGATCTGCACAACAATGAACCCCAACTCTGCCAGCGATTGCATTGCATTGTAGGAACTGAAGGATTTCGGTACATGCGAACTGTGTGGCCCGGCATAGATGTTTTCAATGACCGGATATTTTTTCGATGGATTGAAGTTCGTCGGGCGGCAGATCATTCCCCAGATATCCGTAACACCATCCCTCCCTTTCGCCGAGAAGACTTCCGGTATGCGCCATCCACTCTTCACCAAATCGCTGATGTCCGACTTCTCGAGCTCGAAGAGGATAGATCCATCGCTACTGCGGCGCAAGACCGAGACCGGCGATTGATCGACACGCGAATAGGTGTCGACAAAATACTCCATCGACTTTGAGAAAGATGCAGTATGATTTCCATTTCCCTCCGAGAGATGCCGAAGGTTTGAGCCGTCAAAATTAATCCGATAGTAATGGATCAAATAGGGATCGACACCGACATCCATGCCGCTTGCCCTGAAAATAATTTGACGCTTTTCTTCATCGACACGCTCGACTCCCCGCACAACCCATTCCCCTTTGGTAACCTGGTTCTTGACCTTTCCTGTCTTCCCATCGTAGAGATACAAGTGGTTCCACCCGTCCCGCTCCGACATCCAGATTATTTCCACTCCATCATTCACATCGTATCGATAACGCTTACCGCTGTAGTCAAAAAACGTTTTCGGTTCTTCATTAATCAAGGCCCGTGCCGCTCCGGTCTGGGCATCCACTTCCACAATCCGGTAGCTCTGATGGCCCCGCTGGTTATAGGCGAAGGTAAATGCACGGCTATCCTTCCACCACTTCAGATCTCCATTATAATAGGGATTAGGAAATAACTCGTTACCGACGATCGTCTGCTTCCTGGCCTCAATGTTAAAAAGCACAGGTGTATCGACCGGTAGGACATCTCCGGGTTTCGTATAGATCCGGGAAGAATATTTCGGCTGAAGCTGATCTTTGGGTGAAGACTCAACATACTGGACGCGCCGCTCATACCCGGGCTTTGTTTTCCATACCATCAACTTCTTGGAATCAGGCGACCAATGAAATGGCGGTCCGTAGAATTCCCCTTCGCTTCCTTCATAACTCAACTGAAACTCCTTCTTCAACGTATCTTTTGTTCGGAGAAAAACATTATAGTTCCGGATGAATGCTTCCCAGGCGTTATCGGGTGATGGTGTAAAAACCGCTTCATTTTTCGGCAAGCGGGGTTCTTCCCTCCACTCTGGTGGACGTCGGGTCGTCGACGGCCCGATCTTTTTACACTCATAGCTCTCAAGCGAACAGCGCCATTTATTCTCCTTAAACTCAAATTCGACGGCTCCTCCCTTGTCAACAAACGTAATTGAACTGAACGGCAGTTCGAGTGCTTTGCAGCTATCACCGCTGGCCTTCGAAAGTGAAGCGGCCAGCTTGGTATGGTCAAATGCAGGATTGGTTGTTCTCTTGTCAGCATCGACGAGCATGAACTCTTTGCCTCCCTTCACAGATCGGCTATACCAGAATTGATGGGTGCTGTCAATCCACGTCGCCCGGTCGAGTGAATGGTAGGCAAGGTTGCGCACCTGGTTTCGCAATCCATTCGCCCGCTGGTAGTCCTTCAGTGTACCCTGACTAAAGGCAGCGAATGAGAATAGCAGGGTAAAGTAAATCCAACAGGCAACAGAAACCATACGACGGTTGTTCATTGCTTTTTCCTTTCGCAAGGCAATTGGATGAATAATATAAGGTGGAACTCAGGGTTATTCTTCGTCATCGAACGATCGCCGCGGCCCGCCTCCCTTATTCACTGGAGTTGCATCGATGACCCAGACACCCCGCCCATGAGTGCCGATGGCAATCATATTATCGCGGGGATGCACAACCAGATCATGAACGTAAGTCATCGGAAGGTTACCGCCGAGCACCTGCCAGGTCTTTGCATTATCGGTGGTGACATACACCCCGCAATCCGTACCAACATAGAGGATGTTCCGATTCTTTGGATCTTCACGGATCACATTCACAGGGCCCATTGGAATGCCCTTGGAGATATCGGTCCAGGCTTTTCCCAAGTTGGTTGATTTCCAGACGTATGGTGTGAAATCGTCTTCCCTTTTTCCATTCTGTGTCATGTATACTGTCCCGAGAGTGTATGACGATGCCACAATTCGCGACACCCATTTCTGATACGGCAATCCTTCCATACACTCTTCCCATTTCTTTCCGCCATCTTTTGTAACGTGGACCTTTCCATCGTCTGTGCCAACGTAGATCAATCCATATTTCAGCGGCGACTCTGAGATGGCAGTAAGTGTATGGTACGAGATATCACCCATCTCCGATGCAGTGTTGTAGGTGAGATCGGGACTGATGCGTTCCCATGTATCACCGCGGTCGAGCGAGCGGAACAGGTACTGCATACCATGATAGATGATGTTCGTGTTGTGCGGAGAGATAATAAACGGAGCAATCCATTCGCCGCGGAGCTTCGCTTCATCGTCGAAGGTCCTGGGCAGCAAGCGTTTCGAGGTACGTTTGACAACATCCGATCGGGTAATCGTACCATAGAATCCAGCAGAATAGACGATGGCCGGATCGGCTGGATCGATCGCATGGCTGGAGCCTTCACCTCCGGGAGCGGAATCGAACCGTTGCACGGGGACAGCATTGCGCCCTCTGCTTAAATCGACAATACCCCGATAGCTTCCATGATCCTGAACAGAGCCGTACACTCTAAACGGTGTATCCATATCGTACGCAATATTAAAAAATTGCACCACCGGTATCCGGTCGGTGTAGCTTCGCCAGTTCTTTCCTTTGTCATAGGAGACATAGATACCGCCATCATTGACATTCATCAGATAACTTGAATTCTCGGGATCGATCCACAATCCATGATGATCGCCATGCATTCCTCGCAATGGCTTGAATGTCTTTCCGGCATCCGTGGAGACATTAAGCCCCAATCCCATTGTGTAGATAGTATTCTCATCATTTGGATCAACACGGATCTGACCGAAGACCCAGCCGTACGTTGCCGAATGGCCTTCCATAAATCTTTTCATTTCAGGAGTCATTCCACTGGTTTGTTTCCATGAAGCACCCGCATCATCCGAACGATAAATGGTTGCTCCCTTGATAAATCCGGCAGAAGGTGTCCCATAGTCATTTGCACGGTCTTCGTCGGTGAGTTCGCGAGCAAGTTCATAGTTATCGACGTAGGTGTATACCACTTTGGGATTCGAGCGCGCGATGTCGATGCCGATTCGCCCCCGATGCTTTGCTGACGGCAAACCGTTGTTCATTGGTTTCCAGGTTTTTCCGCCATCGGTTGACTTGTGAATACCGCTGCCGCCGTAATCGGGTGTGTTGCGCGGATCATTCCACTTCAACCTGATTCTCTGCCATGTTGTGACGTAGATAGTCTCGGAATCGTTTGGATCCATCACTAAATCGTTTGCGCCAGTTTGATCATTTATATACAGAATTTTCTGCCAGTTCTTTCCGCCATCCATTGTTTTATAGACACCCCGTTCTGCATTAGTGGTCCATTCATGACCAGAGGCAGCTACATACACGATATCAGGATTCTTCGGGTGAATCACCATGCGTGGAATTGTATACGTATCGGCCAATCCCATATGTAGCCATGTCTTGCCGGCGTCGACCGATTTATAGACTCCAATCCCTGCCTGCGAACTCCGAAAGATATTCGCTTCACCCGTGCCGATCCAGATGCAATTTGGATCGGAAGGCGCAATGGCAACATCGCCGATAGCAGTTGAAGCGGCCTGATCGAACACTGGGGACCAGGTTGTTCCTTCATTATCTGTCTTCCATAATCCTCCGGATGCCGTTGCAACATAGATTGTATAATTTTTTCCCTTAGGAGCAACAACATCAACATCGGTGCACCTGCCGCTGATATTGGTGGGCCCGACGAATTGCCATTTGACATCTTTGAAAGAGGATTGCTTTGTCATTTCCTGATGCTGCTCATAACCTTTCAAACGCAATCCAGGTTCTGTCGATTGTACCCGAACAGGTTTCTTTGCTTGAAATGCTGTGAGAATCGAAAACGAGAGAAGTATACAGAATGCGAGAAGAAGAGTTCTCTGCAGTCTGTTGAGAGTGAGTATGCCCATTGCCGCCTCCTGCGTTATAAATGGACTATGATGGGATTCAGGGAGTTGCCGTTACTGTATTCATTCCATTTGCTGGAGATGAATGTAGGAGAATGTATCAAGTGTTGCAACGGCGAAGTTGGAGAAAGAGAAACCGCCCCCGAACTAAAAACGTTCGGGGCGGGCAAGTCGCCAAGAAACCAAGGATAACATTGACACACCTTGTTTAGAACAATCTTTTATCGTTAAAGCATGAAGTTCTTGGCGATCTTGGCGTTTTGCCTGCCTGTGTGCCTGCCTGCGCTGCCGCTTCGGCAGACAGGGCGGTTAGGGCTATAATGGCTACTCATTCTCTGTACTTTTCCGCAAGGCACGGCAGGTCTCATAAAATTCAGGCAGAGTCATACTCTTCAGATATACAAGGCCTCGTGTTCCACGGATGAGGGGGCTTGGATGCTCATTAAAGAATTCGCGGCCAAGGCAGGTTTTCAGCATCACATACTGTTCAACCTGAATCTTTTGCGCCAATTCTGAGAAGGGTCCGTCGTGTTCATAGCTCGGAAAGGAGGCCGACTTTTGTGATGAGAATGCATTAAGGAACGAATCGCGCATGGTGGCAAACATATTCAGCGAAACAGGAATGTAGACATTCGCCTCTGCAGGATGATATCTAAACCAGACATTTCGATAACCCAGCACCTGGATATCCGAACGCCCCGATTCTTTCTCCCAGGCTTTCAGCGCTTCTGCCATCACCTGCAATACCTTGTAATGGGTATCCGGCCCGCTCGCTTCGGGGTCCAGAGCAACAGTTACGATATCGGGATTAATTTTGCGCAGGATAGCAAGCATCGGTTTCACATCTCGGTCATGCGTAGGATCCTCTGTAAAGATTTCTCCTTTATAGAATCCGAGGCGGGCATGAAGTACTGACGAATTTTCAAATCCCAGATATCCCCAGAGACAATCGACTTCCCATTCCCTCATCATCCCTTTGAGACGTTGGATGTGGGGAAGATCCTTCTTGCCAGGGTACTGTGTCTGGAAATAGTTGATGAGTTCATCGAGCCGGTTTTTTAAATTATCAAGATCATCATCTTCGAAGATAAAGATTAGGTTACGGAGGAGCCGGCGGGCTGTACCTTCGTCCTTCATGGCTTCCCAGTTGGCGGCAACGCCATCGAGATACTGCCATGCATCACGGTTTCGGGCAAGGGCGTCATTCGGATTGAAATAATTTTGATCAACCAGTTTATCGAACGCACCCTGGTGAAGAAAGTTCCTCAAGTTCTGCAGCAATTGCAGCATAAAGGCATTCGTTACGGCGGTAAATCCGCTTGTGAGAGTGACGAAGAAATGTTTGTTGGCCGGTGTGCGGGAATTCCTGACAACGTAGGGGAGATATCCCAGCATGATATCGTCGTGATGAGGTTCGGTATGGAGAAATACCTTATTGGTCTGGGCAACCATTCCGCGTTCAAGCTTGGCGATGAGCGATTGCTCCACCTTTTGTATGATCAGCTTGTGTTCCATACCAACATGCTTCATCACTTCTGCTCCAAGCCGATCACCCTGCAAATCTTCACTGGTAAGTGACCGGACATACTTACGCTTCTTGTGCGCGACATCGATCACAACTTTCTCAATCTGTTCATCAGTCAGAATTTCCCTCCGGGTGAATAAATCGAATTGACGCTCGACCAGATGTTTGGCCGCTCCGGAAGTGAGATAGAAACGGGCGTTTTTCAGATCGTGCAAAGCGGATGCGGGATAACGAATATGTTTCTCCGATTGAATGGCATCGGCAACAATTTTGGCTTTGGCTTCTCCCGCGGCAATAATCAGGGCTGTGCAATTCGGATTGAATGTGATTGTCTGCAATCCGATTGTGATGACGAGCCGCTTCCGGGAAACTTCGATACCGCCCAGGTCTCCTGCTGCGACTGCCTGCGTCTCGTAGTTGGTCGGTGTCAGGCGTGTCGTTGAATGAAAATCCGATCCCATCACATTAAAGCCGATATGGCCATCAGGCCCGATTCCTCCAAGGAAAAATCCCAGCCCGCCCAGCGAGCGGATTTTTCGCTCATAGTCCGTACACCACTGGTCGACTGCCTCCAGTACCTGTCTCTGCAACCGTTCGGCATTATTCTTCTCCCGCCGATATCGTAAGCTGAGATCGACCGTCTGGTCGGGCCATACTTGTTCCAGATGGACATTTTTCGTCAAACCGATTTTTGAGCAGTCAATCAGGAGTGCCCGTGATGGATCAAATCCAAACGCTTTCAAATAGTACTTGTTGATGTAGTAGTAGAAGCTGTTCTGCTGATGCGGATCGATCGGGTAAAACTCATCAATTTGAACAAAATAGAGTTTTTTCAGGGATGGCTTGATTGCAGTGTCGAGGCCATTATCCTTTAAATCTTTCTGAGTTTCAGCCTTATCCCACGATTGGAGGTAATGAGAGACATATTTGATGAAATATTCGGGCGTTTTACCGGTAGGAAGCGATACGACCCCCTCGGGATTTTGCTGCACCCACTCAAGGAATCGGAGCGCGGTCAACTTCCCCAGCGTCGGGAAACTATCGACAATAATGGTTCCAATCTTCTCGACGGGTGCATATTGTAATTTTTGACCCGATCGCTCTACAGCACACTGTTCTACTTTGGAGAAAATCTTCTCTTTCATACTATCCTCTTTTCAAATAAATCACTTCAGTTCTCTTCTGTCATTATGGTACCAAAAAAATGATACTTGCACAAATTACGATATTCTAATATTCTTAAGGCGAAACACGGATTATTGGATAAATGACCAGGATTGATATCCGATACATTTAGATTTCAACAGAATTCGCGCGATAAGAAGGAGCTTGCATCATGATCAAAAAGATTGCTGTCGTAGGAGCCACCGGCATGCTCGGAAGACCCGTCACTGAAGCATTGATTGCAGCAGGCTTTGATGTCACAATTATCGCGCGGAACATCGACAAAGCGCGAACGTTGTTTCCGGATTCTCGTATCATGCAAGGAGATCTGCAGCACCGAGAATCGCTTCTCAACGCCTTCAAGAATCAGGATGCCATCTATCTCAATCTCCATGTTCCTCCCACTGCAAAACCGGCCGATTTCCATGCCGAGTCGGATGGTATGATCAATGTGATCGAGGCAGCACGGGCATGCGCACTTAAGAGAATTGCCTACATCTCCTCCCTCGTTCATCGCTTTCAGGGAATGAATGGTTTTCATTGGTGGGTCTTCGACATCAAGAAGAAAGCGGTGGAACTCATCAAATCATCCGGAATTCCGTACACCATTTTCTACCCATCCAGCTTTATGGAAAATTTTCTAACGGGGATGAAGAAGGGGAATAGGATCATGATGGTAGGAACTGCAGAATACCCGCATTACTGGATCGCCGCGAGTGATTACGCAGCAATGGTCGTCAAGTCATTTCAATTGTTGAATGATGAAAACAGGGAGTATCCCGTCCAAGGGCCGAGAGCTATTCGTCCCGATTTTGCGGCATCGATTTTCACTGAAACATACTGGAAAGAGCAGTTGAAAATATCTTACGCCCCAATGGGAATAATGAAGCTGCTCAGCCTGGTCAAACCGGAGTTTAAGTATTTCCTCAACATCCTCACGGCGCTGAATAAATACCCGGAGCGCTTTGAATCGGAATTGACATGGCAGGAACTGGGAAAGCCTGCCATCTCTCTCGAGGAGTTCGCAAAAGAATCGTAAGAGATGCAGTGTCACGTCTACACCAGTTGAAACCGCAGCGCCTTCACAATGTCGATGAGATGCTGCTTGGTGGTGGGAATATCTACCGCATAGTGTGAAAACTCCCAACGGATACGGTACTCCGATCGCAAACGCATAAAATATTTTCCGCGTTCAGACTCGGGAAGTGTCGAAATCTTCCGCAGCAACTCGTCATCTTCCTCCAGCGAATAGCAGGCACGGCAGAGATGAATAAGATCCTCCTCGACCGTCCGTTCACGAGGATCGATCTGCAGCAGCGGCTCGGTCGGCACGGGGATGAGGTGGTTAAGAGTCCACTGATTCTCCCGGGAGAGAAATTCACAGAGCTTGTCGAACACCATCCTCAGGCCGTTCACCTTTCCATCCAGCGAATGGCCGGCTATATGAGGGGTACCGAAAAGACAAAACCCCAACAGTTCTGGATCAACAAGCGGTTCTCCTTTCCACACATCCAAAACCGCTGCCCCGAGATGGCGGGCCCGCAGGGCACGCTTGAGCGCTTCTGGCTCAACCACGGGTCCCCGTGATGTATTGATCAGCACAGCACCGGGCTTCATTCGGGCAATGCGATGCTCATCAAACAAATGAACGGTTGCATCTTCCCCCGTTTTTGTAAGCGGAACATGAAGCGTTATGAAATCCGCGTCCATCAATTCATCCAGCGGGAGATATGTTGGATCTCCAGTCGCACGCCGCAATGGCGGATCATTCTGAAGCACACGCATTCCCAGGCTCTGTGCCATGACAACAACCTTACTCCCCACATTACCCGCGCCAACAACACCGATAGTTTTTCCTTTCAGGGCAAACTTCTCCTGGACTGCGATATGCAGCAATACGGAAGCAATATATTCCGTTACGGACTTCGAGTTACACCCCGGTGCGCTGGCAAAAGCAATCCCTCTGCTGCTCAAATACTCCAGATCGACATGGTCGGTGCCAATCGTTACGGTACCCACAAACCGAACACTGCTCTCTTTCAGGAGTGCTTCGTTTACTTTTGTCTCTGACCGCACAATAAGGATATCGGCATCACGAACCGCCTCTGGGGTAACCGCCAGCGTATCAAGCGCGATGACATCGCCAAACTGTTGAAATGCTTCAACAGCATAGGGAGTGTGTTTGTTGACAACGATCCGTAACCGTTCCGCCATATCTTCATGATCCTTTGTTCTTAATTACGAAATAAGATACAATACTTTTTGTTTGGGAGAAAGAAGCCGTCTCCAGGAATTTCAAATCACTGTTGCATTGATGAATCCTTTTAACCAAATTCTCCCTGGCTCGTTACTCTCACATCAGCGGCGGACGAACAGCATGGAAGAATTTAAAGCAAATCCAGGAAAGAACCTGACAATCGAGTTGGATGGCCAGAAGTATGCCCGCCTTCCTCTTCAAACCAAAGTCGTAACAAAAGATGATACCATCCTGGCAATCTCTACGGCGTATGCACAACCTTTCCTGAAACCCGGCGATTTCCTGTTCATCAGCGAAAAGATAGTGGCAATCTCGCAGGGACGTGCTTTTCCAATCAAGGAAATCAAACCATCATTCCTGGCAAAATTTCTCGTTACCTATGTTTACAAGTCCCCTCACGGTATCGGCCTGGGAAGCCCCTGGACGATGGAGCTTGCAATACGAGAAGCCGGAGCCGTACGCATTCTCTTTGCTGCGTTCTGTTCAGCGGTGACAAAACCCTTTGGTATCAGAGGAGTATTTTATAAAGTTGCCGGACATAGAATTAACGCCATTGACGGGCCAACACCCTACACGCTGCCTCCCTATAATGAATATGCCAAGCTTCCCCCGGCAAAGCCGGAAAAAGTAGCATCGGAGCTCGCACAGGCACTCGGACACGATGTTGTAATCATCGATGCCAACGATCTTGGTGTTAATGTCCTGGGAAAATCGAATGCTGCCATCGAAGATTCATTCTGTCAAAAAGTATTCAAGGATAATCCTTTGGGGCAAACAACTGAGCGTACGCCTCTCTGCATCGTCCGGCGTGTGGATGTGAAATGAATCATTCTATGACACAACACGAACAATGGATGCGGCAAGCCTTGCGTGAAGCAGAGCGTGCCTATGAACAGGAAGAAGTTCCTGTTGGCGCCATCATACTTCACGATGGAAGAGTCATTGGGAAGGGCTTTAATCAAATCGAGCGGCTGCAGGATCCGACGGCACATGCTGAGATGATCGCAATCACTGCGGCTGCAAATCGCCTGCAGTCACGCCGGCTCGAGGATTGCATTCTCTATGTTACACTGGAACCCTGTCCGATGTGTGCGGGAGCGATTGTCCTTTCCCGCCTTCCCATACTGGTGTTTGGGGCTTACGATCCTAAGGCTGGTGCCTGCGGTACGCTGTACAACATCACGCATGACCGACGGTTGAATCATACTCCGCATGTCATACCGGGTGTGCTCGACAAAGAAAGTGAAGAACTCCTTAAACGTTTTTTTGGACGAGTGCGGAGTGTCCCCCCCAGGAATCCCGAGCACTAGTGTCTCGATTCACATGGTTCTTGAAGAAGTCCCCGGTTTGGAACTGCACATCATAGTCCGTTTTACTTCGGTATTGCCAGATGAATAACTCAGACTATCTCTAAAACTCGACACTCGGTTATACCTCTGCCTGAAGTTTTTCCGCCCGATCGGCGACACGCAAACGCTCAATCAAGCCATCGAGATCGCCGTCAATAATCCCGGAGAGATTATACAGGGTAAGACCGATACGATGATCGGTGACCCGGTTTTGTGGAAAGTTATAGGTGCGAATTTTATCGCTCCGATCACCGCTCTTCACCATCGACTTCCGTTGAGCCGCAACCGAGGCGTTCTGTTCAGTGAGTTTAATCTCAAAGATCTTGGCCCGTAACATTTTCATGGCACGTTCGCGATTTTGAAACTGCGAACGCTCCTGCTGACAGGCAACAACAATCCCTGAAGGTCTATGGGTAATGCGAACCGCTGTTTCAACCTTGTTCACATTCTGCCCGCCTTTTCCACCCGACCGGTACGTGTCGATCTGGAGATCGACAGTATTGATTTCAACTTCCACATCTTCCACTTCAGGCAAGACCACAACTGATGCAGCGGATGTATGGACACGCCCCTGTGCTTCGGTCTCCGGAACACGCTGGACACGATGGACGCCGCTCTCAAATTTCATCAATCCGAAAGCCCCCTCGCCTGAGACAGCCATTACAATTTCCTTAAAACCGCCAATGCCAGTCTCGTTCCAGTCCATCAAATCGACCTTCCACCCTTTCCGTTCTGCAAAGCGGGTGTACATTCGATAAAGATCGGCGGCAAACAGTGCTGCTTCCTCTCCTCCAGTGCCGGCACGAATTTCCATGATGAAGTTTTTGGTATCAGTAGGGTCCTGCGGGACAAGAAGAAACTTTAACTGTTCTTCCAACTCAACCAATTGTATTTTTAAGGAGTCATACTCTTCCTGAGCCATGGCCTTGAGCTCGGGATCGCTCGCCGAATCAAGCAATTCCTTGCTCCCCTGAAAATCGTTGCTTGCCTTCTTATAATGCTGATAAGCCGCAACGATCGGTTCCAGAGATCGCAGCTCTCTCCCGAAATCACGGAACCGTTTCTGATCGCTGATAACGGCCGGGTCCGACAGCAATTCCTGAAGCTCTCTGGCTCGTTCTATAATTTTCTCTAATTTATCAAACATTCGTGAACCACTGTTTTCTGTGTTTGGCAGCAACCGTCATAGTATTATTCTTATGAAGCACCCTGTGGTGAGCGTTGCAGATCACCTGCCGTTTGCAGTGCATAGCGTTCGGGATCTTCCAATCCCAAGGCGCAGCGAAGTGCCACCACGGCTACTTCAATTTGCGCTTCATCCGGTT
The DNA here is from genome assembly GCA_043803945.1 of bacterium. GTDB lineage: Bacteria > Bacteroidota > Ignavibacteria > UBA10030 > UBA10030 > JAZDJN01. The sequence continues at coordinate 23,662 of JAZDJN010000104.1, forward strand.
CTTTGGTGGTAATACGTTGGAGAAATAATCCCGGGGTGATGAGTATTTTTCCCCACCAGGTTGTACTGTATTTCGCTGTAAATTTTATGAACTCATAGGCAAGCCCGCCGACAACCGGAATAAATGGCAGATGGGAGAGCAGCCGGACCACCAGAGTGATTTCACCCAGCAAGCTGATAAGCAATGCATCGAGCAATGCAAATGAAATGATGGCCACAAACATGACGATGAGCAGGAAACTCGTTCCACAGCGGGGATGAAACCGGCTGTGCTCTTTCACAATGGCCGTCTGGAGTTCATTCTTCAACTCAAAAGCAAAAACCGATTTGTGTTCGGCGCCATGGTATTGAAACAATCTCCTGATATCCTTCAGGAGAGAGATCGCCGCCAGATAACCGAGGAGGATACTAATACGGATCAGTCCGGCCACCAGGTTGAAGGAGAATGCATCCTGTTCAATTTCAAAGACCTTTGTTGTAACCACAATCGGTGTCACAAAGAAAATGGCAATACCGATCGCCAGAGCCAGAGAAAGTGTACCCACAAGCGCAAGCGTCGATTGCTTTGCCGGTTTCTCTTTCTTCGCCTGGCCATTACCCCCTTTTGCCCGTTCTTCCTGTTCCACATCGAGCATGGCGATTTCGGCCGAGTAATTTAGTGTACGAATGCCAAGGTACAGCATATCCAGCAATCCGACGGCACCGCGCACAACCGGTACATTAAGAAACGTGTGTTTTTCAATGAGTGAGGTAAACAATTCCTTTTTCACGACAATTGCCCCATTCGCGCGACGCACGGCTGTTGCCACTGCTCCGGGCGCCCGCATCATCACACCCTCCAGTACCGCCTGGCCGCCAACCTGCATTGGTTTTGCAGGGTCGTAGAGCGGATTTGTTGGAATCCAACTCGATTGTTCTTTTTCTGATGCCACTCTTTCTCTCTCCTTTATCATTCTAGTTTTGTAATCCTTCAGCTAATTCACCACTGATGGCACACCGATTTACCCCGTTTAACGGGGTGAACACAGATGTTGAATTATAAAATACGTCGAATCTTTTGGAGCCTTGAAACCCCAAAGTTAAAGAGCAACCCTGCTTGCAAGCCGGTGGTCTTCAAATAATTGAACAACTGTTATTTCTTCATACAAGAGGTCAATCTTTTTATTTTTATCGGTGATCATCTGCCTGCCCGCCGAAGGCACGCAGGCGGGTGTGCCATCGGTGGTTAGAAAAACGTCTCCTTACTTGTTTCCGCCGAGCAGTTCCCTTAATAATATACCAAACATTGACCCGAGGTTCAATCGTTCGGAGTGTCTACTGTTCGATGATTCGTGGTTCTACAAGATGCTTACAAGAGAGGTAATCTTCGCCAACAAGAGTGTTGGATCGCTCGAATGAGGTGCTTGCTGGGGATTCAGAATATCTAATTGTTGTGCTGCCTGATAATATTGTCCAGTTGCGAAGTAGCTTTGTGCAAGTAAAAGCCGTACTTGCGTTGCGGTTACAGCAGATGCATGAGAGAAGGTATAAGAAGATCGCAGGCGCAGCACCTCAGAAGCAGAGGCAATTGTTCCCGAGAAATCCTTCGCCGCAAATTGTGCGTAACTTCGGCCAGCCTTGGCATCAATCTTTACGGGTTCAGGGGCTTGTGAAATATTCAACGCTTTGTCATAATCACTTAAGGCATTGGATAACTTTCTGCTCAGCAGGGCACTCCATCCCCGTCCGGAATAACCATCTGCCTTCACGGAATCTGTCGTTGCACTATTTATAGCATCAGTAAAAAGTAAGGAGGCTGCATCGTAGCGTTTGCTTTCAAACTCCTTCCATGCCCGCATCAGATATTCGGAAGCGAGATCGGAGTTCTGCGATGCAGAGGGATCGGAGGAGGTGGAACATCCTGAGGCAGCCAGGAGCGCGAGACATACCACGATCCAATGATTGTGCTGCAGGATTTTCATTTGACCACCACGAGTTTTCGCACTGCAGAAAATTGATTCGCTGTCATTCGATACAGGTAGATGCCGGTTGATAATGCCGATGCATCCATATGAACAGAATGCGTGCCGGGATTTTGCGTCGCATTGACAAGGGTTTTTAACTCACGTCCTAAGAGATCGTACACGACTATTCGTACATCTGCAGGTTCCGGAAGAGCATAGCGAATCGTCGTAGAGGGATTGAAAGGATTCGGATAGTTCTGATCGAGTATGTACGTCGCAGGCAGGGATAGATCCTCCTCCAAAGCTTCCGAACGTTTTACAATACCGATGATCCCCAATCGCTCTGTTGATCCCAACAATTCTCCTCTGGTTTGATCGTAGCCAGTCGGAAGGGCAATCCATCGATCTCCCTTACGCAGAGCAAATGTTTCATTGTTCTGCCCGGGTTTAGCTTTTGCTCGCATCACGATCGCTTTTCCAAGAGTAAGCCCTGCCGGACCAATTGTGAAAACCTGTCGAGGCAGTGCGGAAGTAGAAGGAAAGGCCCCGGGATCGTGAACACCCTCGAAGAGTGTCACATAGGTCGGGCCACTGACAGTCTGTTCCTCTGCGTGGATGGAAAGCAAATTATTCAACGATAATAAAGAGTTTGCTTCTTCACGCTTCAAGAGGCGAGCCGTGAAGGACACAAGTGTATCGGAGTATCGGAGGCCGAATTTCTTCGCCGCCCGGACTCTGAACGAAACCGATCCGCTGCCAATCAGTCTCTGGCTGGTATCGATGAATGCCTTTAATCCTTCCACCATAGGAGTGAATTTAAGTGTCGTGGAACCGGCTGGCTGCAGGAACACTCCGCTGACACTGCTGGGACGAAGTTCATCATTACTCACGGCAATCACATTGATATCCTCCGTCAGGAGAGGGTTTTGCAGATATCCCACAGAAATTTTTGGCGCAGTGCTGGAATCAGCGTATTCAAAAAGTGCCCGGATCATAAAATTATATCCATTCAACTTCCCCTCATTCATTGCACTGACTTCGCGCAACGTTTCCCACGTATTCGGTGAGCGAACATAGGTGGGACCCCGGAAGATGTAGGAATAATCCGTTGAAATGGTTTTATCGACACCGACATAGGTGGCAACAGAGTCATCGTCGTCTTCGAGGAAACCAAGATAGAGAGAGCCGGTAAGATTCGAGAGTTTCGATACATAGGCGCTCAAGTCGACATCCACAAAGGCGTTTTGCGGGTATTTCGCTCGATCGACTGTAACGAGGAATGGGTCGATCAGGTCTGTCCCCGGCCGGCCGTTCTTATCACCCCAGACGTGGAAGATAAAATCCTTATCGTCTGTCGCGAGACTTGTCCCGTTGGAAAATTCCTGATCAAAGGCAACATAGAAGCGCGCCTTTTTCAGAACATTCCCCTGAACTTGCGGGGAGAACCGGACAGCAAATCCGCGTGTTGGTGAATTATTTCCAAAACCGACATAGGGTGCAAACCCTGGAGAGAACTCATCAGGTGTACCATCGTCATACTTCTCTTCGCTCAGGAACCGTGTCAATTCTCCAACAGCGGAGTAGGAGTACGAAGCTTGCGCCGATGCATTGAGATTCATGATGGCAAACACGATTGATGAATTCCCGGAACCGATATCGAGAGAGGAATACTCCAAACCCAACGGTACATCCCGGACTTTGATGGCAAGAGGTCCCGACTCAATTGCTCGGATAACAATCGATGGGTCGCCCGCCAGTAAGATTCGAAAATTCGACGAACCCTGAAAACTTATATATTCTACCGACTGTGGTGAAAGGGAGCCGCTTCCGGAGACAGTGGGATCCTGATACTCTGCTTTGAGCACCGGACGTGCGCCAAAGGCAGACTTGTAACGGAAGACAGTATCGGTGGGATGCTGAACGATCCAGTTGGCTGTAAAAAAATCTTTGACGATTGCCTCAAATGGTTTGGTGATACCGTTCTGACTCGAAGCAGCCGCGAATCCATTGATGCCCTGCAGCGGCGATTGAGCAAGATTCTTGACATAGCGAAGGCCAAATTGCTCAGCGGTATAGAGCGTCCATAAGGCGGCACGGCTGTAATCTTCCAGTTCATTGCTCCAGGAGGTCAACATGACATTGGTATGGTTGAGATAGTAGGTTGGGCTTAACATGTCATAGCCGCAGATCTTCTCCGCATACATAGAGAGGCCTTCATTAAAGAATCCGGTCTCAAGGGGATCATAATTCCATTCAATCAGATGTTGAAGTTCGTGGGCGAGAGCGGTAAGTACCGTGCCGGTCCTGCGATTCCCGTTGTAGTAAATACCCGGAGACGAGTCAATATAAAGCAAGTCACGACGGTTTGAGGATGAACTGAATCGCGGATCCACATCGGCGTTAAAAAAATAACCGGCAGTAAATCCACCGGTTCCTGTCCACCCATCCTGAATATCATAGATAAGGAAATGTGTTTTCCCATCTCCTTTGTTTTTCTGAAAGTTATAATCGATGTTCGGCGGGTCGCCATATGCTTCGCGCATGATTGGCAATATCCCCCTTGCCGGATCCTGAGAAGACTCAGGGGTAGAAACCTCGAGGGCTTTCTGGATAGCATTCACTTCATTCATCGTCACATGGCCATTCGACCATTCGGTGACAGCGACCCAGATATAGGTCATCAATCCTATCAGTTTCAATTCGGCGCGGACAGTATCCAGCCGCTTGAACGCCCAGTTATAGGTCCAGAAGAGTTCCTGATCTCCGATATGCCGGTCGATGAGCCCCTTGTTCAATAACTGCTTCTGCATGGCCCGATCGATTCCGGGGTAGTGTCGGAGCGTATTGTTCCATGCCTCTTCAATGACCTTAGGATCATTGAGTTCCATGGTTCTGCATATTCGTTGATCATGATATTGCCGCTGTACAATATCCTGAGCCCTGGCAGAAAAGGTACAGGAGATCAGCAAAAGCAGGAGGAACAGCCTGTTCAGTGTTCGATTCATCCGTTCTTTGATGGAGCAGGTTTACGCTGAATCATCGTGAGAAGCAAACTTTTTGATTTACTAAACTCTGTTGGCGTTATGACTTTCAACAGAACAATCATACATACAAACCCAAGAACCATTGCACCTTTAAGCGACCAGACCTGCCAGCCTATCATGGATGGGAGGATAAGATAAAACCCGCCAAGAATCGCCGTCGTAATAAGCGCCAGCCGTACCATCTTGTTCCATTCGTATGGAATATAATAAAACCGTTGAGAGGCATAATAAATTCCAATCGCCATCACAAGCTGCCCGAGAACGGCAGCCATTGCAGAGCCCATAATACCGAAGATTGGAATGAGCAGATAATTCAACGCAATGCTCACAGCACCCCCCGCTCCGGTCACATAGGGAATAAACGAAGTCCGTTTTTCAAGAATTACACCCACGATAAAGCTGATGTAGGCTCCCAAAAAGACATACGAGAGCAAAATAAGCGGAACAATCGTGAGCCCCTCCCAATAGGCGGGAGCAATGAAGTACGTTGTTCCGATGTGGAGACGAACGAGATCATCGATAAACAACGAAACAATTACCAGTATCGTGGAGAGAGAGATCATAAAATAAGAGAAGATTTTCGAGAACAACTCTTTTGCATTCTCGTCCTTGGCATGCGTGAGAAAAAAGGGTCTCCATGCATAGTCGAACATTCCAACGAAAAGGAGCATGATAACGCCGAGCCGGTAATTGATCTGATAGAGGCCAACAAGATCTGCATTTTGAGTGATATGCATGAGAATTGGTTTATCAACGACCTGGATGGCAACACCAGCAAGTCCTGCAGGAATATACGGCAGGCCGAACCGGATCAGTTCACGATAGAGCCCCTTGGGCAATCGGAAAGTTAACTGCGGAAGAGTATAGTGCAGGAGTACTAAAAAGATCAATGCCGAGGCAAGAAGGTTCGCAAGAAAAATTGCTTCTGCGGTACGCATCTTCAGTGGAACGATAAACAGAATGTTGAATCCGACGTTGAACAGAATGTGCAGGATTCGTAATCCGGCAAATACTTTTGCCCTGTTGCTCATTCTGAGCGATGCAAAAGGAATCACGGTCAGGGTATCGAAAAATAGAATCCACCCTGCATATTGAATCAGCGGTGCTCGAGCCGCTCCCACATTGACAAATTCCCATTCCGCAATCGGTACCGCAAAGAACGATATGAGCAGCGAGAAACAGATTGAGGATACTATCAACGAGAAGAACGGAGTACTGAAATTTTGCTTCTTATCGCCGAGCTCCAGTGTGGCGACATGACGCATGTAGGCCGACTCCATTCCATAGCTGTAAATGATGAAGGCGAACGTTACAAAGGCGTAGACATTTGCCGAAATGCCGTTTTCCGATTTGGTGAGATAGTTTGTATAGAACGGCACGAGCAGGAAGTTGATGAACCTTCCGACAATGGAACTCAATCCATAAATGACCGCTTCTTTCCCAAGTCGAAATATCTTATCGAACACGGTCCCTGCTCAGCGAAGTTCTAAGAAGAAGGATGGAACTCAAAAGCTCCGGAAGTTGACGGCGTGACGTGGACAATGGTTCAATGCTTCGGTTGTTCTTGTTCATCCACCAACATCATTGGGATATCATCCTGGACCTGATAGACATGTCCGCAGGATTTGCATGTGAGGGTTTGCTGCTCCGGTGCATACTGAAGGTCGCCTTTGCATTTCGGGCAGCAGAGAATTTCGAGGAGATCAGGCTTTAGCATTGGATCCTTTCGACTCATTCATGGCTTCTTCGATGGCCTGAAGAAGCAGCATGGGAGCTCTTGTGGGTTTGCCGGTAGAGGCATTCAGGAAGCTGTGGACCGTGTATCCTTCAACGAGCGGTTCCGATTCACCCTCAAGAAGAATCCGGTACTCAAGGCGTATACGGGCGACCGGAGCATCGCGGATTGTTGTCTCCACGTTAATCAGATCATCATACTTTGCCGACTTGCGGTACTTGGCAAACGCTTCGATGACCGGAAGGTAAATCCCCTGGTGCTCAATGTCCGAGTAGGGCAATCCTATCGCACGCAGTAAATCGGAACGCCCCTGCTCAAAGTACTCAAAGTACTTCCCATAATAGACAAACTTCATCTGGTCGGTGTCGGCGTAACGGACGCGAATTTGTGACGTGTGGACAATCATTCAATGTTCAGGAAGTACAGCAGCCTATTCTTCCCATTCCCCCATTTGTGAAAATTTTTCCACCCTATTGGCGAGAAGTTTTTCAACCTTAAGTTTTTTCAATACCTTGAGTTCATCCAGCAGTATCTTCTTTAATGTCAGGGCGGCAAGTTCATGGTTACGATGCGCCCCCCCCGGCGGTTCGGGAACAATGCGATCAACAATTCCCTGTTCGAAAAGATCTTTTGCACTCAACTTCAGTGCCTCGGCTGCTTGCTCTTTATACTCCCAACTGCGCCAGAGAATACTGGAACATGACTCCGGTGCAATCACTGAGTACCAAGCATTTTCAAACATCAGGATCCGATCGCCAATACCAATCCCCAATGCTCCCCCCGATGCTCCTTCACCGATAATAACAACAATCAATGGAACAGGCAGATGCGACATTTCAAAAAGATTTCTGGCAATCGCTTCGGCCTGGCCCCGCTCCTCTGCTTCAAGGCCCGGGTATGCCCCCGGTGTATCGAGGAGGGTAATGACAGGCTTTCCAAATTTTGCAGCCATTTTCATCAGCCTCAGTGCTTTTCGATATCCCTCGGGATTCATCATACCGAAGTTCCGGTACAGATTCGACTTTGTATCCCGTCCTTTTTGCTGCCCGATGATCATCACTGTCTCACCATCGAGGCTTGCAAATCCACCCACCGCGGCTTTATCGTCGCCATAACAACGATCGCCATGCAATTCGACGAAATCCTGTGTCATATGGTGAATATAATCGAGCGTGTATGGTCTATCCGGGTGCCTGGCAAGCTGCACACGCTGCCATCGTGTTAAATTTGAAAAGATTGAATCTCTCAACTGATCAACCTTTTTCTCGAGTGTGGTAATTTCATGAGCGATATCGAGATTATCAGCATACTTTCTCATTTCAGCAATTTTTACTTCCAACTCGAGAATCGGATTTTCAAAATCCAATGACAATTTTGCCATAGAGAGATCCCTTATTATTTCTTCCCTGCTGTTCTTCTCCGCTGTCGTCTGCTATCAGCCGGTGAAACGGCCTTAACCGGTTTCTGTGATTGAGGAATCACAAATCCTTCCCAGAGCTTTTCATTCCGAAGCCATTTCAGGAAGGTTTTAAGGATGATCTCGATATCGACAACAGGTGAATAATTCTTTGCATAATAGAGATTGAGCTGATCAATCTCCTCCTTCGTCAGAGCCCGATCTCCCTGAAGTTGAACCAAACCTGTGATCGCGGGCTTTCCAAGAAATAACGGTGGTTGAGATTGACTGGTAAACGCATCTGATGAGACGTTTCCTATCGGAGGCCCGACAAAACTCAACGAGCCGCCAAAGATCCGGGGACACTGGGCAATAATAATCGACTTTGAATTGCCCGTCAAAATTCTCTTTAAATATACAAAAGGATATCCGCAAATCAATAGGAGCAATGAGAGAGAACCATCGAGAATTCGCTTAAAAAGCTGGCTTCCGGCTTTCTCAAGGTTATATGAAATCTGAACGAGGGGCAGTTCATTCAATGAATCGACACTCCCTTTACCAATGATAACTTCCATCGTTGTTGGTACCAGATGAAAGCTGACTGACTGTTCGGGTGTCCGGCTGATGATGGAGAGGATTTCCGTAAAGGAAAGCGTTTGCGTGGAGAAAATGACTTCATTCACCCGTCGTTCACGGATGACTTTGCCGATGTTATCGATGCTCCCCAGAATTGGGACTCCGGAAATTTCTTCACCTATCCGTTTGCGTGTGACGTCGATAAAGCCGATGATATCGTACCCATCACTAATGCGGCTTCGAAGCCGCCGGTGAATCTCCAGCGCCGAGTCATCCGTACCCACAATGAGCGTTCGACGTCCAAAGAGACTTTTCCTGCCTTCTGATGTTGATCTCCCTAATACCCTTGATAATAATCGCCAGGAGGGAAGAAGGAGAATGCTCAACATGCCCGCAATGATGGTCACACCTCGGCTGAAACCATAATCTTTAAAGAAAAATACAAGCGCAGAAATAATGACGAAGCTCAGCAGGGTTGCAACCATCGTTCTCAAAACGGACATCCGCCGATGGGTATAGACACCGGCAGCATAGAGACTCGCAATAACAATCACCGCAGGTATGGTATAAATGATCGGATACCCGTAACTCGGCAGCCTCCAAAACTCACCGAACCAGATGAGTTCTGCTACCAAGAGGCTGATATCGACAACAAGAATATCGATAAGAGCAAGAGAGAGCGGGCGAAGTGCTGTCTTGAGCAAAGCAATCCATGCCGACAGACTGATAGCAAGACGCAGCATCGAAACGAAGAAGCGTGATTGATTGAAATGCTTTCGGACGAACAGATGCATCGCCTTATAAAATGTCCGGACTTCATCAATGCTGCTTCGCTTAGTACTCTCCCCTTTATAATGAATGATCTTCGTTGTGTGGACGTAAAAATTCTTCCATCCCGCTTGTTGGATACGGTAACACCAGTCGAGATCTTCACCATACATGAAAAACTCTTCATCCAGCCCGCCCACCTGGTCATAGACCTCCCGCCGGATCATCATGAACGAGCCGCTGACAGCATCGAGTTCGTATGTTTCTTCCGGGCTGAGGTACGTCAGATTGTACCTGCCGAATATCCTGGAGTTCGGAAAGAGTGAGCTTAATCCGGACATCTTCGTGAAGGCAATCCAGGGCGTCGGAAAACTTCTCCTGCATGGCAGTTGAAAACTTCCATCAGGATTGATGATTTTGCAGCCGGCAAGCCCAACTTCGGCGTTCTCCTCAAAGAAGTTCAGCATCGTATGAAGTGTATCTTCCTGGACCAGTGTATCCGGATTGATCAGGAGCAGATAACGCCCTTTGGCTTTTTGCAAGGCGATATTATTCGCCTTGGCAAAACCGACATTTCTCTCGTTGGCAATCAGAACGACCGAGGGAAATCGTTCACGGACCATCTCCACACTACCATCATCGGAGGCATTGTCGACAACAATGATCTCGCCACGAATCCCTTTCAGAGCTTTCTGCAGGGAAAGGAGCGATTGATGAAGAAAGTCGCGCACATTGTAATTAACAATGATAATCGAAACCTGCAGTGCGGATCTCTGTGTTGGCTTACTTGCCATGAGGCCGCTGTTCCCGTTTTGAAAAAAGGCTTTGAATCTTCAGCTTCCAGACGAGCCAGGCAGCTTCATAAATGATGTTCTTCGACATTTTTGAAACACCAACCCGGCGATCAAAAAAGACGATCGGGTGCTCGGTAAGACGAAATCCCTTATGCCACGCCAGAAAGTTCATTTCGATCTGGAACGCATAACCATTGGAGTGAATCGCATCGAGGTTGATATGCTCGAGTACTATTCTCCTGAAACATTTAAATCCTCCCGTTGCGTCATAAACAGGCATTCCGGTAATGATTCTTGTATAGACATTTGCGGAATAGCTCAGGATCAGCCGCTTCAAAGGCCAGTTCACAACATTCACCCCTGACTTATACCGGGAACCGATAACAAGATCATAATCCTGAGTTTTGGCCAGAAGGTTTGGGAGTTCCTTTGGATCGTGGGAGAAATCAGCATCCATTTCAAAGACAAAATCAAAATTATGAGAGAGGGCGAATTTAAAACCGGCAACGTAGGCTGTGCCCAATCCCATTTTTCTCGGCCGCTCTAGTAAATGAATACGCGGTTCCTTCTGCTGCATCGTCTTTACTAATTGCCCCGTTCCATCGGGCGAATTGTCGTCTACAATTAATACTTCAAATTCCGGATTCAACCCAAGGATTTCGGGGATAAGCGTTGGCAGATTATCTGCTTCATCGTATGTCGGTATTACTATTAATGAGCGCGCCATAATAAAGTCAACCTTCATTCAGTAGTACTTGTTTATGTCCTGTTTCCATCTTTCATACAAATCTGAGTAGTCAATTTCACTTACGTGTGCCCTTTGCCTGTAATCATGACGTAGACAGTATTGAAGAGAATCTTCAAATCCATTCTCCATGACATATTCTCGATATAAAAGAGATCGTATTTCAATTTTGTTCGGACATCGTCAATCGATTCATCGTACTTGTATTTCACCTGAGCCCAGCCGGTAATGCCCGGCCGTACCTTAAGACGACGCTTATAGAGAGGAAGTTCCTCTGAAAGTTTCTCGACAAAATAGGATCGTTCAGGCCTCGGTCCGACAAGACTCATATCGCCCATCAAGACATTGATGAATTGCGGTATTTCATCAATATGCAGTTTTCGAAGGATTTTTCCTACCCGGGTAACCCGCGGGTCTTTCTTTTGTGCCCAAACCGGACCAGAGTGTTTTTCCGCATCAGACCGCATAGAACGAAACTTAAAGATTTTAAACAACTTCCCGTTTCGGCCGACACGTTCCTGTCTGTAGAGGACTGTACCCTTTGATTCAAGTTTGATGATGATGGCCACAAGGAGCCATACCGGCAAACCGATGATGAGGATGAAAATGGAGATGAGAACGTCAAGAACACGTTTCAAGGATTCTTCCCACGGCTTCAACAACTGTGGCATCACCTCAATAAGAGGGAAGCCGTAGATCGAACTCAATCGAGCCTGTCCGCTGACGATATCATACATATCCGGCATGATTTTTAATCCGACTTCGAATCCGCTGCATCGGCTGATAATATCGAGTAGTCTTCCATGTTCAGTGGAATCCAATCCGATCAGCACTTCTCTGATGGTATACTGTTCCAGAAGTCTTGGCAAATCGCCGACTTCCCCGACCACCGGGATCCCTTTGTACTCCAACTGTTTGGTTTTCTTCTGGGTTTGATGCTGCTTCACGTGAGCAAAACCAACCAGCTTATAGCCGAGCGCGGGAAATTTCAGAACCATATCGCACAGCTCGAACGCCTTATGCGACCATCCGACGATAAGTGTGTTCCTCGCCCCAATACCGGATTCGAGAAGGCGACGCTGTATCGCACGTATTGTTAGACGGCCAACGGTGACAAATATGAACAGAAGAAGCCAATAGGCCAGAATGACGTACCTGGACCTCACCTCCTGATTGGCAGCATCATCATCAAGGAAGATCAGAAAAAAGAGAGTCAGGACTCCAAATCCCGTTGTACGAAATATCGTGATGATTTCATCAAGACGCGACTGGGCGTACCACGATCTATTTAATCCAAAGAACGCAAAGAGAGCCAGCCAGTAAAGATAAACGGCAGCCATCGGAAGAAGTAATTCCGGTTCAATCGGATAATCGAACCACCCGCTTCGAATACGCAGACTATAGAAGATCATATAGGCCGCGTTCAGCGTCAGGAAATCCAGAACAAGAAGCAGCTGCCGTTCAGTCCGTCGAGTCATCGTTTATAGGAAAGTGTTCCGTGATATTTGGTAAAGAGATAGAAAATACCCTTCAGATGCCGCCACATCAGTGCCGAGAAAAAATTTTTCTTTGTGATCCTCTGTTCGTGATGAATGATCGCAGTGTCGGCAAGATAGACGACGTCCCATCCGGCCCGATGCATGCGCAGGCAATAATCGATGTCTTCCGGGCCATAGAATATTTTTTCATCCAGCAAACCGATGTGGTCCATGGCTGTCCGCCGAATCATCTGACATGCTCCGATCACATAATCGACAGATCGCGTGTCGCTCCGATCCCAATCGGCCATCTCATGGTAACGCAAGGAGGCACTCTGCCGCGCCCATTCCAGAAATTCCAAACGCCTCATAAGAAAGGAGAGCGGAGTGGGAAATCGACGGGCACTGGGTTGCACAGAGCCATCAGGAAATGTGAGTTTGCAGCCGCATAGTCCCACCGATGGATGCCGGTCAAGATATTCAACTAATTGCAGAAGAGAATTTTCTTTCAACTGCATATCCGCATCAAGTGTCACAACATAAGTCCCAAGTGCAATTCTGAACGCTTGATTTCGAGCCGGGGCGACACCTCGATTTTCTTGATTGCGTATTAAACGAGCATCAGAGAACTCTTGCTCCACCATCTCCGATGTTCCGTCCTGCGAATTATTATCCACAATGATGATTTCGTAGGCCATGCCTGTGGTGCACTGTCTGATCGAGACGAGCAGATCACGCAGCATCTGTTTCATTTTCCAGGAAATAATGATAATTGAGAGCCGAAGCATAATTACACTTCCTTTTGTGTCAGAACCGTTTCACCATGATGGAGGCGTTCGGCAACAACCAGGGTAATCCCCAGTCCGATCCAAAAATGCGGTTCAAACATTTGATCAAGCGTTAGACTCATAAACAGAAACGAGCCTAGCGATATACTTAATGAGAATATAAGTGTTTTTTCTTCAGACCTGCGAGCCTTCTGAACAGCAACCACCATATACCAGATCAGGAAACCTACAAAGAGGAGCGCTGGAACCATTCCGAGGATACCCGTTTCGGCGAGAATACGCAATGCAGTGTTGTGGGCTGATCGTCCAAATCCAGTAGAAAGATTGCTCCCTTGATAGCTGTTAAATGTTTTTTCAAACGCACCAAATCCTACCCCGAGAACCGGATGAGATTCTATCATGCGTTGAGTCACATCGAAGATGGTCATCCGCTGATCAAGTGAAGCATCCTTTCCAGAAACGACTGATTCCACCCGGCGGGAGAGGGTAAAGAGATCGATCATCTTCCCTCCTGCATCAGTAAAAAGTAAGAGGCTAATGAGGCTAAGGAATGTGATCAGTATCATCGGTCCAATAAATTTTCGCGATCCCTGCTGATACTGAAAAACAAATGCAACGAATCCAATCACCAGCAGCAAGAGCACGAGCAATGCGGAGCGAGAAACGGTGGCTATAATAGTCACCACCAGAACCAGCGCCCCTCCGATCAAGAAGAGCCGCTCGGCTCTTCGGACGACCAGAAACAACAGTCCTCCTCCGAGAGCCAGGGCCATCAACAGGTATGACGCATAATAATTTACATCCTGGAAGAGGCTAAAATATGCGCGCCCGACCAATACCTGGAAAATGGAGCGGCTGGCGTATGTCTCGAAAATTCCGTAAAGACTCACCAGCATAGCAACGATGACAAACGTCTTTATCAGTGCAAGAAGAAATGATGAAGAATAGTATGTACGCAGATAATAATATACTCCCGCACTGATGAGGATGCTGCCAAATAGCTGAACAAGTGCTTTGAGGCTTTCCAGCAGAGCGCTGGAGTTTATAATACTCGGGATGAACGCTGCCAGCATAAGTAACGACAAAGGAAGCACGGGGATTTTTCCGATTTCCATACCCTGAAGAATGACTATCCTCCAGAGAAAGAAGAAAATAAATACTGCAGCATAGATATCGAATAATCCAAATCCTCCAAACGATGCAGTACCAAATCCTGCATGTGCAAGCGGCATAAGTCCGATGAGGACAAACAGTCGGATGTGAGGCTTGCCGCTTACACCCAGCGCCAGGAGCGCTGCAAAGCCTGCCAGAACATACATAATGTTCCCTGTAATCCAGAGGAGCGCCAAGAAGAGAAGCGCAACGCCAAGCGTCAGAGTCCAGTACAACCAATCATATCGTACTGCAAACGGCTGATTATGGACGAGAGGTTCTTTCATGGCATTTTCTTCTCAAGCGGATCGCAGAGCTGTAAGTTTTGAGAATACTCCCGTCCAACGATTCACGATGATGAGCATGGGTGAATAAATCAGGATGAAGACCACTATTTTTAAAAGAGCCAAACCAATGCTGCTGACAATTGAAATCTGTTCACCCGTTTGAATTCCATGAGTCAATGCGAACAAAAGCAGAATGCTCCAGAAGACCGGTATGCAGTTCTTGCCTATCTCACGTATCAATTCCACTATGGGAACCTGGAAGACCTTGAAAACCGTGAAAAGTATCAGAAATAATGAAACAACATATGAGAAACAGGCGGCACCGGCTATGCCCGGCAATCCCGGGAGAAGAAACACCACCAAAGCATAGGCCACCGATGAGAGCACGATGCCGGCGATTTGAGCCTGCAAGTACTGCCGATGTTTTCCGAATGCCATAAGTGTGTTCAGCGGAAGCGGAATGACTACCAGGAGCAGAGCACCATAGGCGAGAATCTGTAGCACGAAAATCGATGGCAGATAGTACGGGAGCAGCCATCGAATGAGAACCTCCGACGAAAAAAATAAGCCGACGACCACGATCGGCATCAGGTAGCTTGTTGAGAGTAAGGCTTTCCTGAATGTTGGGAGCATCGATGAAACGTCTTCTGAATTCCCATATTCCTGGCTGAATCGCGGATAGAGCATCATTGTCAGCGCTATTGTTCCGCTGAGCGGCAATTGTGCAATCAGCGACGCAAGGCCATACTGGCCTAAATCACTCTTTCCCAAAACCATGCTAGCCACTACCCGATCGAGGCTGATCAGCAGGATATAAAGTAATCCGCTGATAAAGAGAGGAGTTCCTATTGATAAAAGCGATCGCACTTGAGACAAGTTTATCTCCGGGCGGTATTGCTTCCTGAATCTCCGTAAAAAATAGACCGTTGTCGCAAGCGAAGCGACCATGAGAGCGGTAACCAACCCGGACAGTTGGAACAGGAATACCAGGAGACACACTGTAATGGTACGGAGAATTTCAAACGCAGATTCTACCTTGCTGGAGAGAACAAAATTTCTTGTGACACGGAGAATCATCAGATAAAAACGGTTTACCTGGTCTGAGACCGTTATGAGCGCTGCAGTCAGCAATGCAAATTTCATAACTGCATTCTCACTCCCAATGAACAACACATAGAGGCCCATCAGAACGAGGCCAACAAATGAGAGGATCAGTACTCCCGCATAGATGGCATTGGCAACCTGTTGGGCCACTGCTGTTTCCTTCCTCCCGGTGAGAAAAGGAATTTGCCGATCACCAGCATGACGAAGCCCAAGATGAATCTGATCCCCGTAGGTCATAATCAAGCTCACCACAATCCAGTATCCATATTCTTCCGGTCCGAGCACCCTGGCGACAACAAAATTTCGAATGAAGCTCAATCCAAGCAGCACATACCGACTCGATGAAAAGATTAGGCTCTCCCGCAGAAACCGTGGGGCACTTACGGCCAGGTTCTTTCCTGGCGTATTCTGTTCAATCCCTTGCGTCATCGTGAGGTACCCAGGTGCCATACCGTTGGGAGAGAACCATGCTCTTCGTCTATGCCGATGTAGCTCTTCATCATCGTTTACATACGTCGGTAAAGAGAGATTCATAACGTCCGGAAAGATATTCCCACGTATGATTTACTTCATAGAATTGGAATGCGTGTGCTGCCAGCTTCCGATAGGAATCTGGATCGGTAATGAAGTGGCGCAATTCCTGCAGCATTGCTTCAGGCGAAGATACCAGGCGGATGACCGAACGATGATCCTTCACATTCCCGACATCCGTGGTGATAAATGCTGTTCGCGTAGCAAACGACTCATACATCACCAGGGGTGCACATTCGACCTTCGAGCCGAAGAGAAAGAGATCGGCCTGCTG
This sequence comes from bacterium, assembly GCA_043803945.1. GTDB lineage: Bacteria > Bacteroidota > Ignavibacteria > UBA10030 > UBA10030 > JAZDJN01. The sequence goes on from JAZDJN010000104.1 coordinate 40,276, forward strand.
ATAGGCAGCAACCACATCTGAGCGCGGAATCGATGACAAGATTCTTATCTGCGAAGTTGTTGCGCTGATCAATGAGCAAATTGGGCTGCAGCTGTACCAAGAATGTCGAGAAGGGCGTTCACCAATAATTACCAGGGTGCAATCCCTGCCTTTCAGTTTGCGAAATGCTTCAAGGACAAACAAGTGCCCCTTATCAAAATAATGATTCGAGACACACAGGAAAAGGTAGGGTGTGGCGATGCCATAGTTCTTTTTGAAATCAATAAGAGATGCGGAAAATTCTTCTTTCGAGGCACCATTCGGAATAATCACTGCTTTGGAGCCAAGGCCATGCCTGTCCCCAAACTCTTTATCCTGATATTCGGGAGAAGTGTAAACGATCTTATCGTAATTGCTCAGTATGGATGGCAGCGATTCAAAATATTGTCGGTAACGCGGGTGATGCAGGCGTGAATAACCAAGAGGTGCGATCACCTTTTTTGCCTTTAGCTTCTCCAGGAGGGGAAACAAAATATCTGTAGTCCAAACTTGAGCAGCATAGTTGAAGATCACATCGAAGTTGGATTTCAATAAAAATTCCTGATAAAGAGCTGTGTCGCCACGATATCCTTTTACCTGGCTTCCGGCAATGTGAAAATCAGAGATGTTCACACCATTGAGAACTCGTTCCGTACGATTGGGAAGTGCTGATGTCGCGACAGTGACATCATGTCCCTTTGCAGCGAGGCGTTCTGCAATCTGCTTGACAACCTCTTGAGCTCCGCCCTTGGAAGGCTCATAGAATTCAACGGTGAGTAGAATTTTCATCGTCTACATCAATCCAATCTGTTTGAAAATATCATAAAACCGTTTTTCAAAGGTGTGATCCTTGATCGTCCTCTCATAACCTGCCACCCGTATGGCATTCCGTTCCGTCTCATGGGTTGTATAATATTCCACCTGCTCGACAAGAGCATCAAGCGAATAAAACACTCCCACCTCTTTTCCGGGTTGATAGTACTCTTCCAAGCCCTCAACATACTGTGTCAACAGAAAGCCACCGGTGCCAGGAATTTCAAAATTCCGCCCTTTAATTTGAGGGCGGTACGCACCAGTGCTGAATTTCAGGCTTCCCAGGATTTCTGAATATGAATTTGGATGAATAGACCCATCTGCTCTTCGCTTAAGAAAAATCTTGGCGAACTGTTTGACCCCGCGGTTCACCGAGGATTCTGAAAAATTGAGATTAATTGTACTCGAGGAAAAGATTTCAATCATCCGTTGTTGAGATACTCTCCCCTGCTCCCATCCCTTGCCATAGCAGGTGACCTGTACATTTCGACGGGTAAGTTCGTTCATCACATGGCGGCGTGTGGGATAGGCTTGTCCCACAAATGTGAGCCTTTGCTCTTCACCTTTTTGCGGAATATAGACCAGATGGTTGCAAGCCCATTGCGATCGGATTACTGAACGGAGGCCGAGTGCATGGTACCGTTCCACAGCACTCCGGTCGGTCGTCACCACCCAATGAAAGAGCGGGGCATAGAATCGAGAAAAGTTGTCAAACCTCCAGTGATCATCGCAGAACCAATTGAGCGTGATCGCCGATGAAGAGGAGAGCCGCTTGATCGTCTCCGGTAAGATTTCATCCGTAAAGAGAATGAAGAATATCAAGTCAGGCTGAAATGCCTGTGCTGTCTCAAGAAGTTGTTGATTCATCCTTGCACGGCCGACACGCCGGAGCACCTCATCAAAAGCAAACATCGTCGCCTCAACATCGGGAAGGCGAAGCAATGACTCATAGAAGTTGAGGTATTCAAAACTGTTTCCGCGGCGTGGATCACCATAATCGTAGTGCAAACCCACGAAGAGCACACGTACGGGTTTCCTTCTGGGAATTGACTGATTCATGTTCGGAACCAGGTGGGACACCGGTTATCGTCTGCCTCTCTGGAAGGGGCTAAGCCACCCTTTCAGGAGCGCCTGATATTCATCGGGCCGTTCCCGCTCGATCACCATAATCTTTTCAATAATGAAGACAGTGGCAATGCTCGTGATGAGAGCGAGGATAAAGAAAATAATGACGATGATTTTTTTCTTCGGCTTAGAGGGCAGCTCGGGATACGATGGCTGGTCCAGGACCAGCAGTGTTGGCGCATCGCGCTGTTCTTCAATCTTTGCCTGTTCCAGCAGCGGTAGCAACGTTTCGTACAATCGCTGTTGAACGGCGAAATCCCGATAAAGACGCAGATAATTGGTACCAATATCTGGAACGTCCTTAAGTTTTTTTTCAAGTTGTAGAAGCTGTAGTTTCGAGAATTCAAATTGAGGATTGGATTTTCCGAGGGTTTTTTCAAGCATGTCGACTTCAAGTTCTTTTGCTTCCTTTTTGGCATAGAGATCAGCGACAGCCGAAATAGCAGCGGTATTCTGTTCGGTGGCTCCCACGAACCCATATTTTTTCTGGAAGCTTTTCATTTGTTCTTCGGCCATTTTAAGATCTTGAACATTTTTCTCTACACGTCGTTCTATAAACTCCCGGTTTCCGCGTGCCTCCCGCACTGTTAATTCCCGATTCAGTTCATCGAGAACAAAAATAAAATGCGCAGCGATTTTTGGAGCACGGGAAGAGTCCTTATCGAAGACTTCAATGCGGAGGGTTCCTTCCTCGCTAACCCGAATGTCCGTATTCAATAATAACTCCTCCATCGCCTGATCGAGGCTTCCATCCTTAGTATCATACACCTTGGTGAGGTCAAACGCTTTCACGACGTGCCCTAAGAGTGTACGACTTTTAAGGATTGCCAGATAACTGTAGATATCAGGTGATTGGCCGAGGGATCCAATGCCGCGCAAAGGATTGAGCTGTTTCATCAACGAAGAAGAAGATAACCCAAGCATCGAAAGAGTGCTCTGGTTCTTCGGAGGCATAATGGTGACGGATGAAGCATACCATTTCGGTAGTAAAAAACTGACAATGATACTCAGTAGTGTAATAATGACCACAGAGAGAATAATAAACCTTTTCCATCGGCTAAGAATAATAAAAAACGATAATAGCCCGCTTCCTGTTTGTGTACTACTCCTGGATTCCATGGCAGACTTCTTTCTTCGCTATCATAATGGTTACTTGACGATTTTCGCTAGAATAAATGTCGATGCTATTGAAGCTGCGATCGAAATTACATCCCGCACAATTTCAAAATAGTACTTAAAATCCCGTTCGACGATCAATTCTTTCGGCACCCAGATCTGATCACCCGGTTCTATGCTGGCATTTTCCGGATCAACCCACTCCAAGCTACCCACTTTGATAACACGGGTGTCACCTTTAATTGCCCACTCAGAATACCCGCCCGCCTTGGTGATGTAGTACTTCAGGTTCGCACCAGCTAAGAATGGGATATAACCTGGATTGGAAACCTGGCCATGCACAAGCACAGTGTGTGTATTCGATGGTATGAAGATGATATCATCATCCTCGAGCGTCACATCAAATTGGGCATTGTTTTCAATAAAAAGCTTTTTGAAATCGTTAACGACCGGATAGCGGCCTATCTTGTTGGAAAGGTTAAAATATTCGCTATCGGCTATTGATAATTGGCTTGATCGTACTGCCCGAAGAAGCTCCAACTTTGGATCCACGATTCCTTTAAGGTCTTGTGCTTTGCGCAAAATTACGATTCCCGGAATCAGCGCGTCCTTCGTAAAGCCTCCACCGACGCGAATGATCTTTGTAAGCGTGGTCCCATGTCGAGCAATAGGGTACATTCCGGGCGTCTGGATAGACCCCCGCAGATAAATTTTATAATCCCCCTGTTGTGAAGCGAGGGGTTGAACAAAAATTCGATCCCCTCTTTTTAGTGTAACCGTCTGCTCTAGCCCACGCTCTATCGCCTCACCATTCACCACGCGTTCCTCCACGATGTTCCCAAGATCATCGAGCCGAGAAAGAAGAATGTGCGCTTTATCCGCAGACCTCAAGAAACCCTTGGCAATCTTAATAGCATCCAAGAGATCATCACCCTCGACAAACTCATATTTTCCAGGAGCATTGACCGCTCCAACAATTGAAATACATCCCCAAGTCAGATCCCGCTGGGGGACAAAGATAATATCGCCATCCTTTAGGCAGGGATTGTACTTTGACTGACTGGTTGCATAATACTTTGGCAGATCGACACGAACGGTATCACCGGATTGATGAATAACAAGGATATTTCGAAGAGAGGTATTGGGCGATAATTCCTGATAGGATTGGGTGATCGGAAGATCAATGATTCCTTTTTGCGTTGGATCCGGGTTGACGGCTGTTTCCGAAGGAAGAACAACGCTAGATGGGGTTGGAAGCAATCGTGACGCTTCATACAGAAGCTTTTCAACTCGATCGATCGGGGCAGCGATGTACTGTCCGGGCCGGAGTACCGCACCATAGACCTTAACCACAAATGAGCGAGGTTTCAACAGCGTGAAGGATATCGTACCCACCATATTTTTTGATCGAAGTGTATCGATGATTTTCTTTTTCACCTCAGCAAGCCGCTGATGCAACACGCTGATCTCCCCGATCGATGGAATTAGGAGTGTACCTTCAGGAGTGACAGTATAGCTATTGGAAATCTGTAGCGGTCCCCAAATTCCCAGATGAAAAAGGTCCGAGGGGCCGACAATGTATTCCTCTGGATCAATCGTGCTCTCCATGGGAGCGAGAGTAATTCTTCCCATAGGATCATTACTCATGGCTGCAATTACCAAGACTCTTGGGCGAAGAAGCGTCAGGGTCACCTCTCCCATGAGAAACTTCGCTTTCACCTTTTCGACAATCTTCTTCTTCACTTCACTGAGTTTCGCATCGGCTACTCGGAATTCTCCGACCATGGGAATAATCAACGTTCCTTCGGGTGTCACCGTGAGCGGCCATGAGACCTGTATCGGCCCAACCACACTAAGCTGAAAAACATCCATAGGGCCTACAACGTATTGCTCTGGATTAATCGAATGATCGAGCGGGTACTCACGGACCTTATCGGAAATATCGGCCTTTGCTTCGATACCATAGTTTTTCAACTGGTCAGCGGTGGTTTCGGTTGTTTCCTTTTTTTCTTTTACCTGCGCTCTGCCAATAACGCCTGTCAGCGCTACTAAAAGACTGATGTAAAGAAAACGTTTGTACCTCATGATTTAATCTCCAGGTAATGAATAATATGAGAGCGAATTCGTTCAGCCGTTTTCCCGTCCCACAACTCGGGAACGCGTCCGTGTTTTGGTCGTCCCGCAAACACCTCATAACTCAAGCGAACGATTTTATTACTATCGAGACCGCAGAGTACGTTGGTACCAATTTCACATGTGATCGGTCGTTCCGTATTCTCGCGCAGCGTCAGACAGGGAATACCGAGATAAGTAGTCTCCTCTTGAATCCCCCCGGAATCGGTTAACACTAATTGGGCCTGATCCATTAAATGGAGAAAATCTAAAAAGCCCAGAGGATCGATCAATCGAAGGTTTGGAATAGTATGTATCCTTTTAGAATATCCGAACTGCGCGAGCATTTTTGTTGTCCGCGGATGAACAGGAAAAATAATCGTACTCTTTAAGGAGAGTTGTTCGAACATCATGAGTATCTTATTCAGTCCATCCCGATCATCAACATTGCTGGGACGATGTAATGTTACCAAGGTATAGTTCCGAGGAGAGACACCAAGATCTTGCAAAGCCGTCGAATTTGCCGCTTTTTCCCGGTAATGCACCAGCGAGTCGATCATCACATTCCCGACGAGGAATATCTTCTCATCGGCAACTCCCTCATTTCGCAGATTAGTAACACCACTCGGTTCACTGACCAGCAGAATCTCCGCGATGGCGTCAGTCATCAACCGGTTGATTTCCTCCGGCATGGTACGGTCGAAGCTGCGCAGCCCAGCCTCAACGTGGGCGACAGGAATGCCCATCTTCACGGCAACCAGGCTGCAGGCTACAGTCGAATTCACATCGCCGACGACGACGACGAGATCTGGCCGTTGTTTCTCTAGAATCTCCTCAAATGCTATCATGATCTTTGCCGTTTGCTGCGCGTGACTGCCCGAACCAACTCCGAGATAGAAATCAGGATGCGGCAGCTCCAAATCCTCAAAAAACACTTTGGACATCGCCTGATCATAATGCTGTCCGGTGTGGACGATCAGGTGGCGAACAGCATCGGCATACTTCTGCATCGCTTTATGCAAGGGTGCAACCTTCATGAAATTCGGCCTGGCACCGACCACACTGAGGATAGTCTTCACGTTAGATTCTTGTAAGCCTGTTGCTGGTTCATGGTTTAAGTTGAACGTTCCTAGTTGATACTACAAATAATTGACACTTCATACGTACTACTCTCTACTTGATAAGCCCTCACAATTCTCTCCCTCCATACATCGTCTTGTAGTACTCCTGATATTCACCGCTTATAATTCTCGACCACCATTCCCGATGATCCTGATACCAGCGGATTGTTTCTTGCATTCCTTGTTCAAACGAATAGCGGGGCGTCCACCCCAGTTCTCGTTCGATTTTTGTAGAATCGATGGCATAGCGCCTGTCATGACCCGGCCGATCTTTGACATAGGTGATCAGAGAATCCGGTTTACCGAGTGTTTGGAGGATGATCTTAACCACTTCGATATTTTTCCGCTCGCTTTTCCCACCGATGTTATAAACTTCCCCAACAATCCCCTTATGAAGCACAGTATCGATCGCCGAGCAATGGTCGGAGACATGAATCCAATCGCGAACATTCGCCCCATCGCCATAAACGGGCAGCGATTTGTCGTTCATCGCATTGGCAATCATAAGCGGAATTAGTTTTTCTGGAAATTGGTATGGGCCATAATTATTCGAACATCGTGTAATGAGAACGGGGAATCCGAATGTATGATGATAGGCCTGCACCAGGTGGTCTGCCGAAGTCTTGCTGGCTGCATAGGGGCTGTTCGGGTGTACTGGTGTCTCTTCAGTGAATTTACCCTCATCTCCGAGTGAACCATACACCTCATCCGTTGAGATTTGAACGTACCGCTTGACGCCATACAGTTTTGCTCGTTCCAGCAGAGTGTTCGTCCCCATCACATTCGTCATTACAAACTCCGCCGCACCCATAATACTCCGGTCGACGTGGGACTCTGCGGCAAAGTTGATAACCGCTTCCACCTGGTGCTGCTTTAAAATTGAATCGATCAACGGGCCATCACAAATATCGCCCCGGACAAATGTGTACCGGGAATTCGCCTCGGCCACCTTCAAATTTTCCAAATTGCCTGCATAGGTAAGCTTATCAAGGTTGACGATATGGTACCCTGGATACCGCTCCAGCATATGATAGATGAAGTTGCTGCCGATAAATCCTGCACCCCCTGTAATCAGTATGTTCATTCGATTACCCTTTGCTTGACCATTAAATGCTTTTTTGAGATGGAAAATGTCGAAAGCAGGCAAAATTTACGAAACAATGAAGGAAATTCAAAGTTAGATACACTTTCGCTTGTTGAAAATAATTACCTGAAAACTGATCTCTTTTCAGAGAAGAATGAGAGAAGCAATGTTAATGCGGTAGCAAAGCGGCTATGAGCGAAGGTCCCAATTGTTATTTGTGACTGTGATAATACTAACGATTATTCCCGAAAAAATCAATGGCTTTCTTGAGACTACATTCTCTCCGGCGCGCTGACGCCTAATATTTTTAGCCCATTCGAAAGCACCAGTATTGTCGCTGAACATAAGGCAAGGCGTGCAAGCGACAGATCCCGCTCAGGGATGACAACCCGGTGCTCGTGATAAAATCGATGAAACTCTGTTGCCACATCGTGTAAATAGTTCGTTAGCCGCATTGGTTCGAACGCCATGCACGCCGATTCCACAACCTCGGGAAATTCGAGGAGGATCTTGATTAATTTGATTTCCTCGGTTGATCGAAGAAGATCGGTCTGAATACCCCACTCAGACGGCTGCTTTCCTGGAACGAGTATGCCCTCGCTTTCAGCAAAACGCAAAATGCCGGCAATGCGTGCATGCGCATATTGCAGATAGTAGACAGGATTCTTGTCAGATTGTTCTTTTGCCAGATTGAGATCGAATTCAAGATGACTGGAGACTGAGCGCATCAAAAAGAAAAACCGGACTGCATCCGAGCCCACTTCGTCAATCAATTCATCAAGCGTGACGAAATTTGCAGACCGTTTTGACATTTTCACCTGTTGGCCATCGCGCATCAGTGTCACAAATTGATGGATCACAACCTTCACTTTTTCAGGATCGTACCCCAACGCCTTGACTCCGGCAAGTACATCGGGAATTGTCGCTATGTGGTCTGCTCCAAAGACATCGACAATCAGTTCGAAGCCCCGGCGGAATTTCTCACGGTGATAGGCAATATCGGGCAGGCGGTAGGTCGGCTCACCCGTACTCTTCACGATCACCCTATCCTGTTCCAGCCCCAACGCCGTTGCCTTCAGCCATACTGCTCCTTCAAAATCGTAAGCAAGCTCTTTTTTTCTAAACTCCCCGATCACCTCGTTTATGGTCCCATCGGAATAAAGGGAATCTTCATTAAAGAATACATCAAAAACGACACCCATTTTTGCCAGAACACCTTTTATGACATCAAAGAGCGATTGTTCAGCAACCTGTTTACAAATCCCAAGGGCTTCTTCTTTTTCCGCGGAGCAGAGAGAATCCTTGTACTCAGTAGAGAGCTGAGCCGCTATCTCCTTAATGTAATCTCCCTGATAGCCATCTTCAGGAAAAGTGTACTGATCATCATAGATCTGGCGGTAGCGTACATAGGTGGACTCGGCAAGCATCCGCATCTGCCTGCCGGCATTATTGTAATAATATTCACGGGTAACATCATGCCCTGTCCATTGGAGCAGATTGGCAAGTGTATCGCCAATGGCGGCCTGGCGTCCATGACCAACGCTCAAAGGCCCGGTTGGATTCGCACTGACAAATTCCACCTGGGTTTTCTTCTGTGCACCGCTCGTTGAACGACCGAATTGGCCGCCCAGATCCAAAATGTCCGTGAGTTGCCGGCTAAAAAAGTGATCCGAAAAACGAAAATTGATGAAGCCCGGCCCTGCAATCTCAACGTTGGAGACATCCATTGGATCGAGGTTAAGCGCAGAAATAATTTCCTGGGCAATCGCCCGAGGATTCTTGTCAACTTTTTTTGACAACGACATGGCGATGTTGGTGGTGAGGTCGCCGTGAGCTTCGAGCCTTGGTTTTTCGAAGATAAGCGGGATCCCCACATCATACCTTAAGGAGGCGAGGGCGGATTGGACTTTCTGTGAAAGATAATTCTTCATGCTTCCGATGTTATTTTGATTTCAGTTTGGGAGAACGTTTTTTCCCCGTAGTTTTTCGTTTTATCGCTGCAGACTCGAGCGTATACATGATACCGGTGGGGGTATCTTCTACTTGTGTCCGTTTTGCATCTCCCCAGAGCCGTTCAACACTGTAAAAGGAACGTGCCTCTTTATGAAAGACATGGACAACGATATCGACATAATCCAACAGAACCCATGAAAGTGCTTTCCATCCTTCCGAGTGCCAGGGGCGGCCTTCACTCTCCAGCATGCCATCCTGCACCGCGTCCGCGATTGCCTTCACCTGCGTTTCCGAATCTGCAGAGCAGAGTACAAAAAAATCCGCAGGCCCATCAAGCCCTCTCAAATCCATAAGAAGAACATCAAATGCTTTCTTGGAAAGAGCGTATGCTGCCATCTTCTTTGCAAGAGTTCGTGAAATCAACGTGGTATCCTCCAGTTGTTAGCGCATAGGGATTAAAGAGCGATAATCTTTTCCGACAATCACTGTGACATCAATATACAAATTCCGATCGATCATCTGGCCCACTCGCTCCTTGGGGATGCCGAGCGCCGCTGCGACCTGCTCCGCAGCAGCCAGATTCCCCGATCGGTCAAGAACATGCGTTTGGGCGACATTCTTCTCCCTGAAGTTCCCCATTTCCACAACATCAAATCCCCGTGCACGAAGATAATCGGTAAATTTCTGTCCAAGTTTAGGTATCCCCGTACCATTTAATACATCAAGTTGAATAACATGTGGTTTTCCTCCCTGAACAATGGAAGGTTCAACTTTCGGGCTGAAGACGGTGTGACGGAGAAACGAATAGAGAAAGACCAGTACGACGAAACCAAATATCCCGAGCAACACTAAGATGGAATATTGTTTCCAATCGCGACGGATGGTTGAAGTCTTACGGGGATTCGTCTCCCGTGCTGGTTTCTCGGGTGGATTCTGTTCTTCAAACTCTTTTAGATCCATGGACTCCATTCTTCAAGCAATAAAAAACCGGATATCATACCGTACAAGGACGGCTTTGATGATTCCGGTTCACGAAGAAGCACAACAACATATTCAGGAATAGACTCAGTGACGATCCTCCCGCGTTCGAATGAAACTATAGTCATCATAGTAATTAGGCCAGCCATACTGTCCGTAGCCAGCCATCGGAGGGAGCTGACGAAAATCAATCTGAAACAGCATGTTCTTCGATGGCCGATAATTCAACTGAGCCTTGCTGAGAAAAATACCGCTCAAATCTTTTTCAAACTGCTTCCCAAATGAACTGAAGGGGGAATGCATTAAGCTGATATCAGCCTGGATGTCGAGTTGGTCGTTGAATTGATACATCATGCTATTCGTGTAGACACCAAGCGATAATCCCTGTCCTCCAAACGATGAATACGAGAGAGAGAAACTGTGCCGCATGCTTAATTTACTCGGATCAAACAAACCGAAGAGAAACGAATTGTTTTCCGTTCGGAATAGCGAACCGGTCACTGAGGTATTCAACTCAGGACTTGATTTGAACTGAGCTATCATTCCTGTAGATACGACCAGTAACAGGATAACAGCCGATACGATCCATGTTCTCATTATCTTTACCTCCATCTCATCATATGAACAGTAGTATGATACTTAAATGTAGAAGTATTGTCAAGAATATGGGGTTGGGGAATCCCTCCTGGTAAAACTCCCCTCAATTCTGAAGCAATCGAAGCAGCTTGGCAATGGTTTCCTTCATATCCTTCCGATGAACCACCATATCGATAAAGCCCTTTTCCTGCAGAAATTCTGCACGTTGGAACCCTTTCGGCAGGTCTTTCCCAATCGTCTGGCGTATCACCCGGGGGCCTGCAAATCCAATCAGCGCACCCGGCTCGGCAATATTGAGATCGCCGAGCATTGCCCAGCTTGCTGTAACTCCTCCCGTTGTCGGATCGGTAAGGATGGAGATGTATGGTACCGATGCATCGGACAGTTGTGCAAGTTTGGCCGATGTTTTTGCCATTTGCATTAACGAGAGTGCAGCTTCCATCATGCGTGCTCCTCCCGTTGAGGAGATAATGAGGAGCGGGTAGCGTTTCTTCCTTGCCGCATCGATTGCCCGTGCAATCTTCTCACCCACGACCGAGCCCATGCTCCCTCCGATAAAGGTAAAGTCCATGCAGGCAATGACGACAGGGATCCCCTCAATTTTTCCGGAGCCAGTCCGGACAGCATCATGGAGACCCGTCTTCTTTATGGCATCCTTCAAGCGATCCGAATAGCGCTTCGTATCGACAAAGTGCAGCGGATCTTTTGACCTCATTTTCGTGTCCATCTCCTTCAACGACTTGGCATCGAGCAGGATATCAAAATACTGCGCGCTTCCAATCCGGAAATGGAAGCTGCACTGTTTGCAAGTGAAAAAATTCTGCTCGAGAATTTTTTGATGGAGAATTTCTCCGCAGCTTTCACATTTCATCCACTGCCCATCGGGGATTTCTTTCTTCTGAGCTTCGGATGAAATATTTTCTTTCGATCGTCTAAACCATGCCATCGAGGCCTCCAATCCAATTAATGCAAAATACCACTCTTTTCCTGACGCCGCACGACAAACTCCTTGAGGTAGAGCGGTTCAGACGATGCGATGTCTGCAAACGCTCTCTCACGCACACTCTGCTGAGCAATTCGGGCCACCGCTGCCCCCCGGCAGTGCTGCTGCAGTTCAAGTACGTCGGCTCTTTCACCCAACATATCCCGAATAGTGTGAACCCGATCGGTGACAACACAACTCTTGACATCTATCGGGATCTTGTTGGGAATATCCCGAACAGGGATGATACCGGCTGATCCTTCAGCCTGTACTCTTCCATTTTGAATCGTGTACTCACCGGCATAGAACTCTCCTTGTTTCGCGTCGACAAGAACAAAAATGTGTCTATTCTCGTCAATCTGCAGTCCGACAGATGCGGCAACAGCGTCAAATGTCGACACAAGAACAAGCGGTTTCCCAAGTGCATAGCAGAGTCCCTTGGCCGTGCTCATGCCGATCCTCAATCCCGTAAATGAGCCTGGTCCTTTGGAGACAGCAACAGCGGTAAGCTCGTTTATCGGCAATCGGGCTTCGGCAAGGACCTTCTGAATCAATGTCAGGAGCTTTTCTGAATGAATATGCGATTCTGTGATCGAATGCTCAATATCAATTCCACCCTCACGTACTAGGGCAACGGCGCACACCGACGTCGATGTCTCGAGACCTAGGATATTCATCAATCGCTCTGCTGTCCGATGGCGGTATTCGGAATCATGATCGTTTCTCGATTTGTTCGATAGAGAGCTGCCGCTCATATTCATGCTCGCCATGCATCAGGTGAACAGCATAGTGCTTCACCGGAAGCAATTGCTCCACCTGATCTGCCCACTCAATCAGGCAGATATTCTGTCCAAAAAAGAATTCCTCATAGCCGAGATCGTAAATCTCCTCCAGCGAACGAGTCCGGTAAAGATCGAGATGATAGATCAACAATTCTTCGCCGGCCGGATCGACCCCCTCATAACGATTCAGGAGGACAAACGTCGGGCTCGACACCGAGCCGCGCACGTTGAATGCCGAACATACTCCTTTAACGAACTGAGTTTTTCCCGTACCGAGATCGCCATAGAGGGCAATGACATCACCGCGCCTGATCGTCGCTGCAAATTCAGCGGCAATCCGTATCGTTTCTTCAGCGGATGGAGAAGTAAACCTTTGTCTTTGCCCTTGCAGCATCTATTTCGGTTCCAGTTTAACGACCGGCAGTATCATCTCCTCCATCGAAATGCCGCCATGTTGGAAGCTGTCACGGTATTGATTGAGGTACTTGTGGTAATCGGTTGGGTAGACGAAGAAGAAATCTTCCTTCGCCAGGATGTAGTTCGTTGTTACACTGCTCCGTGGAAGCCTGTACTCAATCGGATTCTTTACAAAGACCGCCTGTCGATCATCCACTTTGAGGTTTCGTCCAAACTTGTACCGTAAATTGGTCGAGGCTTCGCGATCACCAATCACCTTTGCGCCCCGTAAACAGCGCACACTGCCATGATCGGTCGTAATAATAATTCGTACATTCTTTTGGGAAGAGAGTGTTTTCAGGATATTATAGAGTGATGAATGTTGGAACCATGATTTCGTTAAGGAGCGATAGGCCGCTTCATCGGGTGCAATTTCCTTGATCAAGGGGGAATCCGATCGCCCATGGGCCAGGATATCCACAAAATTCACAACGATGGCGGTGAGTTTGCTTCTGGTATAGGAGAGGATATTGCCCTCCACTTGCCGTCCGAATTCAGCATCCAGTATCTTCACATACTTCGATTCAGGCTTCAGTCGAATCCGTTTCCGCTCGAGGTACTTATCGAGCAATTGATGCTCATTTCTGTTTCTGCTGTTCTCATCATCATCACCAGCCTGCCAGATTTCGGGAAACCGTTTTTCCAGGTCGGAAGGAAACAACGCGCTGAAGATGGCGTTGCGAGAATAGGGTGTCGCGGTCGGTAAGATGCTGAAATAAAAAGCCTTGTCGATCGTATAGAAATCGGAAAGCAGCGGTTCCATCAACAGCCATTGATCGTAACGAAGGCAATCGATGACAAAGAGAAAGAGGGATTTATCACCTTCCAATTCCGGAATAATATATTGATCGAGAACATCAACTGAGAGGTAGGGCCGGTTCGCTTCCGACTCGATCCAATTACGATAATTCTTCTCAATGAACTTGCTGAACTCGACATTACATTCCCTCTTTTGATCGAGAATTGTCTGACGCAGGCCAAGTTCCGGATGCTCATCGAGTTCCATATCCCATGCGGTGAGTTTGGTGTACAGCTCAATCCATTCATCCGTGGTGAGCGGATTCATTAACGCCATCGAGATTTGCTGGAATTCCTGGGCGGAATCGCGGGAGACCTGTGCGCTGGTGATTTTTTTCGCCTCAAGGAATTTTTTGCATGCCATGAGAATCTGGCTGGGATTTACCGGCTTGGTAAGGTAATCGCTGATCTTGCTTCCGATGGCTTCCTCCATCAGGCTTTCAGCTTCATTCTTCGTCACCATCACCACGGGAAGATTGGGATGGATATCCTTAATCTTGGAGAGCGTTTCGAGTCCCCCCATTCCCGGCATCATCTCATCAAGAAACACCAGGTCAAAGGCCTGCTCTGTCGCCATCGTGACGGCATCGGCGCCATTTGTCGCAATTTGCACCGAGTACCCTTTTTGTTCGAGCAACAGGACATGTGCTTTAAGAAGATCGATCTCGTCATCAATCCAGAGTATTTTTTTCTTCATTTCCACGATGGTATTGTACCTATTCTGTTAGTGAGAATCAACGCCACTTTATTCCCTATCGACCTGGCCTGAAAAGTCCGCCACAGAGACTCACCTGCCCGACTATGTAGATGCTATTGAGGCAGGCGGGGAGTTCATTGAGGTTGACAAATGTTGTTTAGAGAGTCAATACTTACAAAATATCTTCTCTGTGTTCTCCGTGACTCGGTGGCAAATTCACCTTTCCACCAGATTTCTAGCGGCTTCCTTGGATTTGGACATTCACATCGAGACCGAACTCATTCGTTGTTGATCCGGGGATGCGTGACCCTCCCTCGGCCGGTTTCAATCGTGAATACTTATAGAAAATGGAGGCTGTTACTGTCGAGCTCATCACATACCGGATGCGGGGCTCGATGATGGTATTGCTCGAACCTTCACGCGGGTATCCTTCTGCATTGAAGATCACATCGTTCAACCGATACTCCCGCTGTTCATTTTTTCTAAAGCTATAGGAGAAGCTGAAGTCCAGGTCGTTCGAAAGTGAAAGCCCGAAGAAGGGAATCTCAAAACCTGTGCGCGAGTACCGTGCGCTCACCGATACTTCAGTTGAGTTATTGGCAATAGCAATCTGGTTCGAGGGGATGAGGTCGTAGCTCGTTCCGGTCCCAAAGCGTAAATCAGTTGTGAGGTTCCCCTTCATGAACTCTTTGAAAGTGATATTCATCCCGACGAGAGGCGCAAACTCATACGAGATCACCTGGCTCTCCGTAACCTCTTCACCGTTCGGCGATATTTTCCAGCGCCGTTTATACGACGAGCCATAGCGATGATCGAGACTGACACGCTGTGCGATGCTGCTGAGGAAGGGCAGCTTCTCGAGGCCATCCCATTGCAACGACCAGTTCGGGCGAGGCATCAATCCTCCGAAGAGCTTCTTGGCAAATGAAACGGCTTCCATCCCCTCTTCAAATGCCTGTGTCAGCTTCACTGCCGGTGTGCGCAGATCTCCCGGATCATCCCGCAATCCCTCATACTTCTTCTGAACATTTTCGATGCCTGTATTCAGAAACTTGAAGAAGAGCACGGGGGGAAATGTCATAAAGGAGCGATCCATATCACCGCTGATAACCCGGTTCACCTCATGCGCAACACCAAGGCTGTCCGATTGCAGTGTTTTATTTGAATTGAATGTCCAGTTCAACCTCCAATCGAGTTGAAGCCTTGCTCCCTCCCAGAGGGGCCGCGATGTTTTCATGCTCAGTGTATTCGTCTGCGCAAACATATCGACGAGATTTCCTCCCGGAGATCGCAATCCCGGAATGGTATAGCCCGAGACGAAAGGAAATTTTCCCTTGCTCTTGATAACGACCTCACCATGGGGATCCGTCGACAATCCCATTTGATAAAGGAACGAGGGGCCGTTTGCGGGGATTGATTTCTGGAAAAACGGGATACGTTCAAAGAGATTTGAAAATCCTGGGCGCCCGATTACGCCGCTATTTTGAACCTGGTTTTGCTGGCCGTACTGAAGATCCATCCGCTCAAAATCGAATATTGGAATTTTGATAAGATACCGCGAGACCTTATCAAGAATCGCTCCAATATCCACTGAGGCCTCCGGCTTTGTCGTATCGATCGGTGTAGCGGGTGCTTTGGCGGTACCCTGCGACCAGATTTCATTGCCAAGATTCTTCATATTAAAATTGAGAGAGAGAGTCAACATTGGTCTCGTTTGCGCCGCCTTGCCAAGTTCACCGGCCTGCAAGTTATTGATCCAACTATACTGCGAGGAATACCGGGCTGTTAACGAAATGAATTTATCAAGGTTCAAAATTGATGGAACGATCGGCTGCGGATTGAAGGCGATTGTCTGTCCATACTGCTGGTCGACACCGAAATCCATCAGGCGTGATTTGCCAAACATCTCATTGAGGATATCAGAGAAAGATCGTTGTTGATTAAGATGATCCAGCTCAAAATTCAGGAGTGTGCTCTGAATATCCAGTTGATAGTCCATTCCAAGATTCAGTAAACCATCCCTCACAAACTGCCAACTGAACTGGAATGCCCGTGTGCCGCCAAAGGAACGAACAATCGGTTTTGTTGCCGATTGATCACGTGCTTTTTCCATGGTCTGCCCCCGGGATAACGACGCTGAGACGTTGAACGTTCGCGGAGTAAAGAACACCTTCGCTTTCTTCCATGGGCTGGTCAGGAAGAAATCGCCAAACGGTTCGAACGGTTCAATATAATTCTGCTCGCTGAATTGGAGTTGGTAATTCACGCGGGTGCTCCACATCCACTGTTCGAAATTTTGGGTAACTGGATTCCGCCGCGTCATCTTTGTATAGGAATAGGCTAGTGTCAGTTTATTTATCGTCTCGGTAATCAACCAGGTGTCCACCGGCACGTTCAGCTTGATATTCGGGAGTGCAAAGGACTCGGTAATATCGATCGAGCGGGTCCTTTGTTTGACATCTTCGGCGCTGGTCTTTGCCTCCTGCTCTGTTCGCCCGCCGATCCTCTTCGATTCTTCTGTTCGTCGAATCGCTTCATCGACAAGGATATCGGTTCCCGGAACATACCGGGGATTTTGCACCCTCTCTGAATGTGAATAGCTGACATTCAGGCTGGTTCCCCGCCAGCTCTCCGGCAGAAATCGCTCAAGGTTCAACGATCCCGACATTGCCCAATTGAGATCGACATTCCTGGAGCCAAAGCGTTCTTCCAGCGAATGGAAAAATGGATCGCGCTGCGTCATGTTAAATGTTACAGAGCCCAGGTTTGCAAGTGTGAGCGAAGACTCGAAGCGATATGCCCAACCCGGTGTATTATCGACATCCGTGAGGCGAAGTTCATTGATCCAGACATCTCCTGAATATGTTTTTCCAATCATTCCTTTGTTGTACGGATTTTCAACTCCGATTACCAGCAATCGGATATTGGTTAATGTCGGTTCGCCCCTCACCTGAAATGTTGCTCCCACCGGTCCATCGGGCACCGGTACACGGCGGCTCATTCCCCCTGCACTATCGCGAGCAAGCTTGACGGCTGTCATCTGTTCGAAATTGATCTTGACATCATTCCAACCCGGAGTTACCGGAGCACGGTATTCATAGTAGTTCAGCGAGTCGGTTCCAAACCGGAAGAAGAATTCAAGATCATAATCTGATGTATCGGTGAAAGCGGGCCTGTACCCAAGTCGTTCATCGCCATGGACGAACATCCGCATCATTTTGTAGCTGAAGACATCGAGCGGACGCGCAGGAAACCGTTTGATCGCCTGACGACTCTGCCCATCCTTTAATTCCCTGATCTCCAAAGAGAGCGATTGTTCATTCATAAGAACATTTTGATCCGCTCGCATCCGGTCTTTTACGCGGCTCACCGGGTTATCGATGGAGTAATCTGGATTTTCTTCCCAGCTCACACTGCTTACCCGCATTGTGCTGTCATTTTTCTTTAACTCCTCCCATTGGTTTCCGATCAAATTGAATTCAGTGATACGAATCAGGAGCTCATCCTGCGCACCGGTAAGCCACAATCGAACTGCATCAACGGTGGCAAAGGAGGGATCGCCAATTTTTCGATTGTATTCGATAATAGGAATACGAAGCAGGTACCAACCATTGCTTCCGCCGCCGGCAAGATATTTTCTGAAACGAGCATTAGTGGTATCGAGCGGCAGTTCGTATTCATAGTAACTGTTGATCCTGTCCAGGGTGTTATTTCTGTTCAAGTCCTCGCTATCCGGGAACCTTCCGCTTTCACTCTGGGAATTACCTTCCGATCCATTGATATTGACAAAGTCATTCGGATTGATTGACAGGGGTACCGGACGCTGCCAGTTATCACCGGCAGGGTCGGTGGCATATTCCGGGAAGAGCCGGATAAAGTCGGCATAGAGTGCCCGCTCCTGCTCATCCGTCATACCATCAAAACCGGTATCCTCATCCGGGGCAAGGATCCCATTGGCGAATCCTTTTTCTTCCGTATCAAGCTTATCATTCGGGATGACATCTTCGCTGACAATGCCCAAATCGATATTCAGGAGTGCCGTCGGCTGAGTCCGGTCGAGCCGTACCCAAAATTCAATAAAGTTGATGTTCTCATCTAAAAGGTTCGTTGAGGTTGACCCAATGAGCTGTTGAACGCCTGCCCACGCCTTCTGTCGATGGGCGAACAATTTCTCTTTGAGATTCATCGACGTGTTATACTGCGCACGTTCTTTCGGCTTCAGGTGAAGGTTCAACACCGGAATCTGCTCTTCTCCGGGGGCAACCTCCTTCTTTGGCTTCAAAAAGGTGATTGATACATCGCTCGGTGTGATGGTGTACCAATCAAGCTTCGCTTTATACTCGAATTTTTCTTTAACATCAGTTTTGGTCAACTCATCAAATGCCGACATATAGGCAGGGACGCTGATATCCCGCCATCGTGAATAATGAATGATGATGGGGATTGGTTTTTTGGAACCTTCAAAATCATCGATATAGGCAATACCGGCTCCGCCATCATTCGGAATCGGGCTTTTCCGGGTATTCGGATCGGGCAGCATATAGGCAGCTTCACCGGAGAATGATAACAGGGAGGGTGTTGCCGATTTTGTTCCGGGCAGCCAGTTGATTGCCTGGGTGAGAAAATCAAGGTCGAATTTTGTATTTCCGCGGACATTGAAGATTGAGTTGTTGATCGGTTCTTCCGTTAACCGGACTTTATCACTGAGCGACTGCTGGTCGTAGTTCTCCAATGTGAAGAAGAACCCGGAGTTTTTCCCCAGATTCAACTCGCCGTGGACGCCGATTAATCGTTTCGATGCAAGCTGGATCGGATCGTTCTGTTCAAACCGAATTTGTACATTTTTTCCCGGCACGAGCAAGGCCGGATTGCGGATCGTCACCTGGCCGGAGATATAGTCCACGCTGTAATCCTGCCCGACCATTTTTTTCTCCCCATCGACAATCACCTCAACACTTCCCTCCACAATGTTGAATCCCGGGAGGCGATACACGGAAGTTACCGAGGACGACGTCGATCCCTTGATCAGAAATTTATTTCTCTGGCTGTTCGAGGCTCCATTATAGGTAGTGTCGTACACTTCATGGAAAATAAATGAATCAGCTTGCGCTAATGGAAATCCACGTGCCTGAAAATAGCGCCAGATACCGTTACGGAACGGTTCTGCCATCGGGAAAATTAACTCACCCCGTTCTTCATCGATCGTCTGCCCGTTTTGATAATCGAACTTTCCATCGGGGGGAGGCCCGCCACTCTCTGTAAAGCGATCCAACCCGAGCATTTCGATGAGGTTGACAACACCGAGAATATTGTCTTGAGGTTCTTTGCCTGAAACCTCATAAAGAATTTTAAGATCAAAACCCTCCTTCCGCAGCCCGCGAGAGCCAAGCGCATACCGGCTTTTCAACATCATTCGCCATGCGGTTTTAAACTGAGGTCCTAGTTTCTGCGGTCGCACCAGTTTCATAATGAGTTTGAGCGATCGCGAAGTGTCACGCGAACCAAAATTTCCGATCTGTTTCGCCTTCACCTGATATGCAACGGCAATGGCCTGTTCGTATTGCACCATCGTTTTGAGAGAGATGTATCCGGCATTTTTATTGATCGTGTAATCAACATCAGGCTGCAGGCGGATAAAGGGCCCGACTTCGATCTCGCCGGGGATGGCATCGATAATTCCAGAACGGAGTGCCTGGTCATTTTGGAAAGCAACAACTTTTCCTTCGTCGATGAATGCCGCGACGTTCCTCTCGTTGGGGATTTCATTGCCGACGCGCGATACCCATACCTCGATATCGAGCACTTCCTTCAACGGATCAATCTTCGGAGGATTGTAGAGATAGAATGAGTCATAGAGCGCAATATAGGTCGTATCGATGAAATAGTGGTCCTTCGAATAATCGGGCGCGCGAAGCTGGAATTGCTTTGCCTCGCTCGATCCGCTCAAACTCAGTTCGTTCGTCTGTCCTTTCTTTTGAGTGGCTATTGCCGTCAGGTTGAGAGGACCCAACTTCATTCCTGCCTTAATACCGAAGAGTGCCTGACTGCTCTGAACAAATGAAGACCCGGTAATCAGATTGACGTTTCCAGCCTCGATACTTTGGATGATATCATCTTCATAGCCGGTGTACCGCACTTTCAACTGGTTTTCAAATTCGAAGACACGTTTGGTATCCCAATCCGCGCTGATTTTCAGTTTATCGCCAACCAGCCCCTCGACATTAATTTGAACATCCTGGCTAAATGCCGGTTCTCCACGGCTTTGTGCAAGGGGATTGTTGACAAAAAGGTCCGATTGGGTATTTTTAAATCCACCGCGGATATCCACAGAACCATTGACTCGCAGGCTGATTGTCGGCGGCCCGAAGATGCTGAAGAGCGGGTTTTTCGGAATCGGAATTTCAATGCGAGTAACGGATCCAAAGAAATCGCTTAATCCTTTCTTCCGTCCTTCAACCAGTTGATACGATTGTGCCAACGCTTCCCAGTTCTTCCGGATTGCCTGTTTGAACCTCAACTCCTGGTATTCCTTAAAACTGTAGTCCAGAGGAATTCTGGTATCCTTTCCCAGAAATATTCTTTTTGTCGAATAGGTCATGCGCGCCGTATCCAGTAAGTGCTGGGACTGAATACTGGAGGGATCGGGTAGATACAGTGGATGTGGTTTCCTCTCGAAGAGAGGTACCATGGGATTATCTTTCCTCATATGGTGGAAGTGCCGGAGCCTTGCTGAGGAATCGCGTGGCATAGCCTTAATAGAATCCAGGATCGATGCTGCTGTTTTCGCAGCGCTTGAAGTATCGACCATGGTACTACGTCGCTGGAGTGCCTTTGCCCGGCGGGACTCACCGACGGAACGGATGCGCGTGGTATCCTGCCCAAAGGGGATAAATGACTCCGGACTAAAAGTAGCTATAGCTGCAACAGACGGTCGAAAGCTCAGCAGAGCACCTAAAAAGAGAAGAGAACATAGAATGAGGAAGAGGCCGAAAGGAAGGTGATTCTTCACCTGCGGGTTAAGAAAAGAAATTCTCGAACTGTGTACTTCGCTACCTGGGTTCACGTTACAGTCAAAAATGATCGATGAAAGTAACTACAGTAATAATTCTTTTGTACATCTAAAATGGTAGCGAATGGTCCGATGACTCTCCACAGATGAAACAATTGATAATACGGTCAACTGGTGCTGAAAACTTAGTAAAAAGCGATACAAAGTGCAAGAACTTAAAAAAAACGATTATAAATTTTCATAGACGTGCCATGTCTTCTCGGGATTGAGAAATCAAAGCAAAGGAATCAAGATGTGCTCCCTTGAATAGTAGAGGATGAGATGATGTTGCACCAAGGAGTTCATTGGCTGAGATAGGCCATCTTTTTGTATCCGGTTACTTCAATGCAGCATCGTCGAGAATCTGCCGGATCTGGTTTAATATTTTTGATGGAATATATGGTTTCTGAACAAAATCCTCTGCACCGATGTCAAGCATCTGTTGTCGCAACTCGGGATCAAAATATCCGCTGGCAAGAATTCCTTTTATTGCAGGATTGATTTTTCGCATCCGTTGAAATGCTTCCCATCCTCCAAGTTTTGGCAATCCCATATCTGAGAGTACCAATTTAATTTCATCATGATGCCGCTCGAACAGCGCAACGGCTTCTATACCATCACGGGCCAGCAGCACGCGATATCCATTTTCTTCAAGCAGGACATGCAGAAGTTCAAGTAACATCTCTTCATCTTCGACGAGAAGGATTATCTCACCCCGTCCCTGCTGTATCTTTGTTAGCTCTTTCTGTTCCATTCACATTACTAACTTGCGTTACGGAGAGAGTCGGAATATGAGCCAAGTTTTCTTTTTCTCGTAGACAATCCTGTCGTGAAGACGAGATTCCCTTCCCTGCCAGAACTCAAAAATAGCAGGTTCCAGCCGGAATCCTCCCCACGTTGGCGGTATTGGAATCTCAACGCCCGAAAATCGCTCTTGAATTTCTGCAGCCTTCTGCTCCAATTCCTCACGGCTTGAAATGACCGAACTCTGGTGGGAAGCCCACGCGCCGATTTGCGATTCACGGGGACGCGTTCGAAAATATTCCTCGGATTCCTTTCGGTCAACAGGCCGGACAGTACCCTCAATACGCACCTGTCTTGCCAGTTGAGGCCAGAAGAAAACAAGTGAAACATGGGGATTGGAGGAAAGCTCACGGCCTTTTCTGCTTTCATAATTTGTGTAGAAGACAATACCGTGCTCGTCAAAGTCTTTCATCAACACCACACGAGACGATGGTTTCCCGTGACGATTGGCGGTCGAGAGAACCATCGCGTTCGGTTCAGCCAGTTCCGCTTCCACGGCATCGGAAAACCACTTTTTGAATTGATTCCACGGATCGGAATCCACATCAGATTTTCTCAAACCTTCGGTAACATATTCACGGCGCAGTTTTTCAATCCGTTCCTTCATCGCCCTCATCCTCTGTTGACTATCTTCCACGTAAGAAGATAAAGAATGCCCCCGCTCCATGCAAGTCCATCTCCCACCTCCGTGCACGCTTGTAACAGGGGAACAATCTGACTATATTTTATTCAATGCGTATTCTCTGGCGACATATTCTGCGTTCCCACGTAGCGCCCTTGCTCTTCTCAACATTCATTCTCATGGGTGTCTTTTTATTGCAATTCATTATTCAAAAGATGGATCAACTGGCAGGGAAGGGACTGAGCGCGGGGATCATCGCAGAACTGTTTATCATGAATCTTGCCTGGATGGTCGTACTGGCCGTTCCGATGGCGGTTCTTGTTGCTACGTTGATGGCATTCGGCGGACTCTCTTCCAATAACGAAATTACGGCCATGCGCGCCACCGGCATCAGCCTGTACCGGATGATGCTTCCCACATTTCTTGCATCGATCGTTCTTTACTACGCCCTGGTCTACTTCAACAACACCATTTTACCCGATGCCAATCATCGGGCAAAAATCCTTCTCACCGATATCTATAGAAAGAAGCCGACTCTTTCCTTTGTCCCCGGCCTCTTTTCTCAGGGTGTCCAGGGATACAGCATTCTTGTGCGCAAGACGTTTGAGAACTCGAATGACCTTGAGGGAATGACGATTATCGATTACACCATTCCGAACCTCACAACGACAGTCACGGCCCGCCGCGGTGTCGTCTCCTTCTCAGCGGATTATCAGAAAATTATCATGGATCTCTTTGATGGTGAAATCCATGAAGTCAATAATTCCAAGATGGAGCGGTACCGAATCATAAAATTTCAGAAGCACCGTATTGCCATGAACGCCGAGGGCTTCGATTTTCAACGGTCACAGGAGAGCGCTTTCTCCCGCGGCGATCGGGAATTGAGCGCCTCTGCAATGCAGGCAATTGTGGATAGCGTGCGCCTCCTCCAACAGGAGGCACAGAATCGAATACGCACTGCGGTCAAGAACGATCTGGACCAGCTTTTTTTCCCCTCACCCACCCCATCGACATCATCACGCTCGATTCAGGATCCGATGGTATCGGCAAGTGTGCGCGTCGCGACTCTCCGAAACTCGATCGAAGGAGATATTGCTCAGATCAATCATTACAGCAGGCGGATCCATGAGTATTCTGTGGAAATCCAAAAGAAATATTCGATCCCCTTTGCCTGCATCGTCTTTGTGCTTGTCGGAGCTCCGTTGGGAATTATGGTACGACGGGGAACATTCGGTATCGCAGCAAGTTTCAGCCTTGGCTTTTTTGTTCTCTACTGGTCTTGCCTCATCGGCGGCGAACGACTCGCAGACCGGGGATTTATTCAACCCTGGTTCGGTATGTGGATCGCGAATATCCTCATCGGTATCCTTGGCTTCTATCTGACAGTAAAAACTGCCCGTGAAAACCTGGTTATCGACTGGTCGCAGTTCAGGAGGTTCATTCCGAAACAATTTCGCTGGGATGAAACGTCATCATGAGAATTCTCGACCGGTACCTTATTCGTCAATTTCTCGTTGTCTCGGCATTCGGCTTGCTGACATTCATCCTGATTTTTCTGATCATTGATAACACCGAGAAGCTCGACGATTTTATTGATGCGAAGATGCCTCTAGAAACGATCATCGAGTACTACCTCTATTTCATTCCCGAGATTATTAAACTGATGACACCTGTTGCCCTGCTGTTGGGAGCATTATTTGTTGTCGGCCGCATGACGAATCAGAATGAAATTTCAGCCATAAAATCGAGTGGCGTCAGCCTTTATCGCGTCACACTTCCCTTCATCCTTGTTGCCTTAGTCGTCAGCCTGGCTTCCATCTATTTCAGCGGCTGGGTCGTCCCCAAAGCAACGCAGAAGCGTATTACCATCGAACGCGTGCACATGCAGCAATCCGGCGATCTTCTTAATCGCTATAACATCATCTTCGAGGAGAGTCGTACCCAGCTTGTCTCCATCAGCCATTATAATGGCCAGACGAAGATCGCGTGGCGGGTGAGTATCCAGGAATTCTCTGATTCGAACCTGACCGTCCTTACCCGCAGGCTCGACGCTAAACAAATGGAATGGTCCTCCACGATCGATTCGACGGGAAAAGCCATGGCAGGCTGGACGCTGGTGGAAGGAATGAAGCGTGAACTCTCCGGCGATCGTCAGACGCTCTCCCCTTTCCAGAAGCTATGGATCGGCTCTCTGAGCATAACACCGGATGATATTGAAAAGAAACAGCACAAGCCGGAGGAGATGGACTACAGCGAGCTCCAGGAATTCATCAAGAACCAAAAGAATGCGGGGCAGGATGTGTCACGGTGGATGGTTGATTTCCACAGCCGTATTGCATTCCCTTTCGCCAGCGTTGTTGTTGTGCTCTTTGGTGTCCCTTTCGCATCCATTAAACGGCGGAGCGGTGTGGCAATCGATTTTGGCATCTGCGCTGCTGTGACCTTCATCTATCTCGCATTCATGAAAATCAGCAATGTGTTCGGCTACAACGGCGACATCCATCCGATGGCCACTGCCTGGATGGCAAATTGTATTTTTCTGGTGCTTGGCGTTTTGAACCTTATCCGTATCAAGAAGTAGCCCTCCGGCGAATCACTTCAGGACGAGTACCTTCTTCTGCACAGATTCACCCCCACTTACTAACCGGACGATATACAACCCTGAAGGCAGGTGCGATGCGTTGAATTGAACGATCTGCAGCCTCCCGGCATCCGCAATATTATTGAAGAGTGTGGAGACTTTACGACCAAGATAATCGTATACGTTCAATTCAGCGCGAGCAGAAGAAGGAAGCGTAAAGGCAATTGAGGTTGCCGGATTACAGGGGTTGGGAAAACACTCAGAAAGCCAGAACATTTTCCGGGTAAGCCCTACTTCAACTTCAACTGGCCCGTGGTATTCAACACTGCCGTCGTAATCGATCTGGCGCAGGCGGTATGCATATCTTCCGGAGGGGATTGGCCCATCAAGAAAAGAATATTCTTTCGGCGTAAAGCATGTTCCATGCCCCTGAACAAATCCAAGTGTTGCCCACTCTGATTCACTGACAGTTAATTCAGACGTACCACAAACTTGCCGTCGTTGAATGTCAAAACCGTAGTTATAGGTTTCTGTGACCGTCGACCAGTGGAGGTAGACATCCCTCTGCTGAACCGCAGCGGTAAATGCAGTGAGTTGGACAGGAAGCGGAACAGCATTCTGGATTTCAACATCTTCCAATCGGCAACTGGCGGCAGAGCCGGATGTTTTCTGGTGCGACCATCTGATGTACGCAGGATTATGAGAACGCAGATCGACAGAACCTGTTTGGCCCAAAGCAAGTGTGCCATCGATATTCACTATGAATTGCACATAGGTATCTATCGTGAAGAGCGTCGAATCTTCCAGGTTGATGGATTTGAGGAGCGATAATGCTGTGGTGTCAGTTCCACCATACACCTTCAGCGATGCTCCGGTAACTTTGGTAACTGAACTTACGGAAGAATAAAACGTCAAGCTGACAACGTTCGATGATGCATTCATTGAAAGTGTGAGATATTTTGATACTCCGGCCGCCGGATTTAATGAGCTTGCAGCACCAGCAGAGGAGTTTCTTGTGCTGGAGACTATTCGTGACCATTGCGTTGTCCCCGACGAGGCAGAAGCAGTCCATCCCAGCGGCGGGAAGGTGGTACTATTAAATCCTTCAATGACCTGTGCCTTGAGCCAATTGAGGAAAAACAAACTGACGAGTGCAACAAATAGAACGCGTCGATTCATAACGAGACCCCCTCAGAGAATGTCATGAAGAAAAATACTATGGTTTAGATTGGATTCCTGAAATAC
Source organism: bacterium (assembly GCA_043803945.1). Taxonomy (GTDB): domain Bacteria; phylum Bacteroidota; class Ignavibacteria; order UBA10030; family UBA10030; genus JAZDJN01. Next base: position 67,208 of record JAZDJN010000104.1, read on the forward strand.
GGTACGAGGATTACCTGCAGCAGAATATTACAAAGTCCCGGAAGAAATGTCAAGAGTGCAAGAAAATATTTTGGAACTTGGTTGGCCAAATAAAGCTAACGAAAGAACCAAGACGGAATACGCTCCGCTCTGGCTCTTTGTACTTACCAATCTTTGCTAAGTGAAAATTGGAACTTCAACTCTCTAAATCTAGAGCAATGAATGGACATAGTACTCTCCTTCCAGTGTGACACTGTGAATAAGGAAGAGCCATTTTATTTCTCCCCTATAAAAAATAAAACCCGCGAGGATCTGTCGCGGGCTATAGAAAACCGGCTTAAACAATTACTTTCCCATAGATTCCAGTTCTTTGGGGGCCTTGTTCGTTGCATAGGCAGGCTTTTTCGTCGATGCACGACGCCGCCGATATTTCGTCTCCACAACCTGTTGCGGTGTTGGTTGCTCCTCTTCCACATCGGGGTAGGTGAAGATCTCATATTTGAAGTTACGGAGAATGATATCCTTCCCATTGCGGCCCAAAACATATTGCGGCAGTAAGGGAATCTTGCCCCCGCCGCCCGGAGCATCGATGACGTAATACGGGACGGCAAGTCCTGAGGTATGGCCCCGCAGCTTATCCATAATCTCAAGCCCCACCCTGACCGGCGTGCGGAAATGGTTTGTCCCCTTCGTCAGATCTGCCTGATAGATGTAGTACGGACGGACACGCATCTTCAGCAGCTTCCGATGTAAATCCAGCATTATGTCGGCATCATCGTTCACCCCTTTCATCAACACAGCCTGATTACCAACGGGACACCCGGCATCGGCGAGCAAGGCGCAGGCCCGTTCCGCTTCCGGTGTGCACTCCCATGGGTGATTGAAGTGGGTATTGATATAGATGGGGTGGTATTTCTTCAGCATCTTGCAAAGTTTCGTGGTGATGCGCTGCGGCAGCACACATGGCATTTTTGTGCCGAGGCGAATAATTTCCACGTGAGGAATTTCCCTGATCCCGGCCAATACTTTTTCGAGCATATAATCTGTCAACATCAGCGGATCGCCGCCCGAGAGTACAATGTCGCGAACTTCCGGGTGTTCAGCGATGTAGTTCAGCCCGTTTTGGATCCACCGTGCATTGATCTTTGTCGAATCGCTCACCTTGCGTTTGCGAGTGCAAAACCTGCAATACATCGAGCATTGGCTGGTAACAAGGAAGAGCACGCGGTCGGGGTACCGATGAGTGATGCTTGGGACCGGACTGTCGGCATCTTCATTGAGAGGATCTTCCAGAGCATTTTGATCTTGCAGTTCCACGGCATCGGGAATACACTGCAACCAGATAGGATCATTCGGATAGCGAATGAGACTGAGGTAATATGGATTGATGCGGATGTGGAAGAGTTTATTCAGCTTTTCAGCTTGTTCTTTATCAAAGGCAAAGCGTTCAACCAAATCCTTTGCACTGTCCACACTCTGCCGCAACATCTCTTGCCAGAGTTCCATAATAGTGATCGATCCTCCTTATAGGTACTTGCAATAAACTACCAAGCCGTCACCCGGAGAATAGAAGTCTCTGATCCGTGACGCCTCTGTGTAGTTGTTTTTTAGGTAGAACATTCGCGTGTTCTCATATTTCGGCAATGAGGAGGTTTCCGCAATAATGAGTGTCCCTCCTTTTGACTTCGCCAACTCTTCACAATGGAGCAACAACTGCTTCCCGATTCCCTTTCCGTGGCAGGAGAGATCGACGGCAATCCAGTAAAGATCGTACGTGCTGACCGTCATCGGTGTGTGCCCCATACAATAATATCCCCGGACAATTCCTGGTTCCTCCACAAAGGTGTAGAGGATATAATCCTTCTGATGAGGATCGCCCGCTGCAACCTGCATGAGTTCAACAGCCACATCAATTTCATTTGGGTTGAAGACCCGGGTCTCCTGGAGAATACTAGTGAGTGCTTCAATATCTTCTTTTTGAAATTTCCTGATCATCGTTCCCTTTACGGAGCACGTTCGAGCGCGTACTCCACAATCTTATTGACCATATCATCGAACGACAGGCCATACATCCTGGCGGACCGTGGAAATCCTGCATCAGTACTGATATCAGGATTGGGATTGACTTCAATGACATAGAGTCTATTATGCTTATCCAACCGCATATCGACACGGGCATAGTCGCGGCATCCCATCAGCCGGTATGCCTGCAGGGCAATCTCTCTTGCTTCATGTTCCACATCGGGAGAGACGGATGCCGGACAGACACCCACAGTACCCTTGTACTCTTCTGTTCCTTCCATCCATTTCGCATTGTAGGTGACAATCTTTGGGTAGTCCTGGGGGAGCGCGGAAAAATCAATTTCAGAGATCGGAAGAGCAATCGGACGTTTATTCCCGATCACGGCAATGTTTAGCTCACGTCCGTCGATATACTCTTCAACTAATGCCGGCTGCTCATAACGATGGCAGATATACTTCACTCGCTTACGCAACGCTGCGAATTCATAGACAACGGAGTCGTTGGCGATACCCACACTGGCATCTTCGTGGAGGGGTTTCACAATCACGGGGAATCCCAGATCGAACTCTTCCTCCGTGAGATGGGTGAGAGTCCGATACAATGCGAATCGTGGAATACGCATTTTATGGAATCCGAGAATCTGTTTCGTGCGCACTTTATTCTGGCACAGTCCGAGCGTGAATGCCGAAGCGCCGGTATAGGGAATACCCATCAGTTCATAGACTCCGGCCACAAACATCTCATGAGTCGATTGATCTCCGACCGATTCGCAGAGATTGAAGATCAAATCGGGCTGTTTCTCTTCAATGAAGTCGATGAGGCGCTTGATATCGCTGTTCATATTGAAGAGCGAGGTACGATATCCAAATTTATGCAGAGCCTCCTGAACATTCTGACGCTCTTGTAATACCCCCACCTCCGACATATCGATGGTTTTGGGTGTCGCAACGGCCAGCACTTCGGATCGGGTGATGGCAGCTTCGATCTTCCCGGACTCCGAAATAAATTTTCTTCCCGATCCCGTACTGATCGTAGGCTCGTTATAGATAATGGCAACATGAATCTTCTTCTTCATCTTCACCTTCCCTGCACAACGTTCTTAATCAATGTCATCAGATTCATGGGCCATTAGTTAATGTTTTGGCGTCGTATCGCGTGGCCGAGAACGGAACAGAGCATCTCATTGTAGGAAATTCCCGCCGCCCTGGCTGCCATTGGAAATGCGGAATGTTCATCCGGATTTGGCAGGATTCCCGGTAACGGATTCAACTCTATTATATGCGGGGTCCCGGCATCATCTAATCGTAAATCTATACGACACCAGTCTCGACAATTGAGTATTTTAAACGTTTTTCGACAAGTCTCTATAATTTTCTGTTCTAACTCCTGGCCAACTTTTGCCGGGCAGCTATACATTTCAATGGGATGATCCGGCAGATCCCATACCCATTTAGCCTCGTAGGAATAAATTGGATTTGCCCCTTCGGGCAGTTCGTTGAAGTGAATTTCTATAATAGGCAGAACATGGAGGTCGCCATCGTTGCCGAGCAGCGCTACAGTAAATTCCCGTCCGCTGAGAAATTTTTCGACAAGAGCCGGTTCATGGTAGTTATTGAGTACCCGAGTTACCTGTTCATGCAGTTCAGCCTCATTTTTCACAACCGAGGCGTTAACGACACCTTTGCTCGATCCCTCATGTAATGGTTTGACGATACATGGGAATGGGATTGTGAACTCTTGAAGCTCATCGATTCTTGTGATAATCCTGAACTCCGGGGTTGGAATGCGATGATGGGAGAGAATTTCTTTTGCACGGGATTTATCGAGACAAATTCCAAGCGTCAGCGGATCGGATCCGGTGTAGGGGATTCCAAGCATATCGAGCATGGCGGGAATTTGTGCTTCACGGGAAGGACCGCGGAGTCCTTCTGCAATATTGAAGACAATATCTGGTTGAATCTGAAGAAACTTTTGGAAGGCATCCGTGTCAGCCTCGATCATTGTTACATCATGTTGCTCTTCGAGTGCGGCCTTAACGGCAAGGATGGTGTCTTCGGTATCCCATTCTGCATATGTGTCGTGGTTCGTCTTTTCTTGTTTCGTCGGTGACGATGTCGTGTGCGTACTATCCTCGTCATCGTTCAATCCATCGTTCGAACCATCGCCGACGCTGTCCTTTTTCATATTATAGACAAGCGCGACATTCAAGCGCGGTACCAAGAAGTGTGTTCAACCTTTCAACTTGTGAGAGAATGCATGCTCATCGCCTCGATAACCATCAGGTGTTGATACAAATATAATCATTTCTAGCACGTTGTCAAGCATTTGAACCTGTTTTACTCACGATTTCTTCTCATGGAGGTGAAGAGCATGAGGAGGAATATTTTCATGCATGACATGGACGACGACACTCTACTTATTATTATTTTTTCTTCCCTTCCCTCTTGAACGAACAACGAAACAAAAATAGAAATTCTCTTTCTTCATTTGCTCTAATATTTTTTTTTCTTCACTGTCGTTTTTCCTTAGAGACTCATTCATCGACGCAGCATGCGGAAGTCTCTTTGATAAAATATTTGATAGAGGGTACACTGCGATATGAGGATAGCCTGGAAAGACACCAGCAAGACAGAAGGTTCTTGCTGACGAATGGATTGATGATGCGTAGTCTGTGCGGTGTTCGGATAAATATTTAAGAATGGAAGAACGATGAGATGAAGTGCTGCTTACGGCGATCAGAAACAATCGATTTATAGCGATCCAGATGGAAATTATCCGACTTCGCTGAGTGCGATCAATTCTCTATAGTACTGTTCAAACCGTGCTCTAATCCCCTGATGCTCAGTTAATCGCAGGTGTGGATCCCGACTAACAAGAGCAAACGCTGCCTCACGTGCAGCAGCGAGAAGCTCACCATCTTCCGCAAGATTTGCAATCTTAAAAGCCGGTATTCCGCTTTGTTGTGTCCCGAAGAATTCTCCCGGGCCGCGTAACTGCAAATCAACCTCTGCGATGACAAATCCATCCGTTGTTTGCACCATGGTCTCCAGACGCTTTCGTGAATTATGCTGCTCTTTGGAAAGTTCGCCACTGCTTAATCCTTTTACATGACTGGCAAACCATCCGTAGTTAGCAATAAGAATGCAGTACGATTGGTCGGCGCCACGGCCAACCCTTCCTCGGAGTTGATGAAGCTGTGAGAGTCCAAACCGTTCTGCATTATCAATGATCATGATCGCTGCATTCGGAACATCGATGCCGACTTCAATCACCGTGGTAGAGACAAGGATAGGATATTCTCCCGCTTTGAATTGCATCATCACTTTCTCTTTTTCCTCGGACTTCATTCTCCCGTGCAGCAGTGCCAGGGTCAGGTCGGGGAACACGTCGCGCTGCAACCGCTCGTATTCCGCTGTAGCAGCTTTAAGGTCCAGCTTCTCCGATTCCTCAATCAGAGGAAACACGATATACGCCTGTCTCCCCTTTTTGATTTCCTCTCTGACAAACTCGAATACTTTTTCCTTCTGATGCTCCTGTCGCACTGCAGTTCTTATCGGTTTCCGGTTCGCAGGCATTTCATCAATGACAGAAACATCGAGGTCACCATAGAGCGTTAACGCCAGTGTCCGGGGAATCGGAGTGGCAGTCATCACCAGGACATCGGGATTCACTCCCTTTTCGCGCAACGATGCACGCTGCAGTACACCGAATCGGTGCTGCTCATCGATAACAATAAAACCCAGATTTTCAAATTGAACATTCTCTTCTATAAGAGCATGTGTGCCAACCGCAATATGCACCCTTCCGCTGCGGATATCTTCCAGCACATCTTCCCGGAGCTTTTTCTTCTGGCCGCCGATCAATAAGCGAACATTGATGGGCAAGTTCTTCAGGTAGCCCGAGAGCGTGCGATAATGCTGTTCGGCAAGTATTTCGGTCGGTGCCATCAGGGCAACCTGGTAACCATGATCGACGGCAACGAGCATTGCAAGGAGTGCAACAATCGTCTTCCCGCTGCCGACATCGCCCTGCAGAAGGCGATTCATCGGTTTTGAAGATTTCATGTCGCCTGCGATTTCAATCAGCACCTTTCGCTGCGCCCGGGTTAAGGTAAAAGGCAAAGATTCCGATAATGTGCGTGCAAGTCTGCTTTCATGAGAAAAGGAAATGCCTTGTGTTGCCTCTCCCGCTTTTCGTTTTCGCAGTGCGAGCATCAATTGCAGAAAGAAGAGTTCATCGAACTTGAGTCGGTTCCGCGCACTACTCAGGCTCGCTGCATCGTGTGGGAAATGAATATTCTGAAGAGCTTGCTGAAGAGAAACAAGATGATTCAGCGCGAGGATCGCCGCGGGAAGCGATTCTTCAACAAGATGAAGCTGACTCCGGAGTGCATTGCGAATGACACGCCGGAATCCCCTGCTATCCAGCCCGACCTTTCCGAGCTCTGCGGTGCTGGAATATTTCGGAATGATCGATCCGGTGTTGAAGAGATTCCCCCAATCCGGTTCATCTTCCTCCAGTCCGCCGCGCAGGCGATCGAATTCAGGATGCGTAAATTGGATCCGTCCCAGCTTGTCATATTCCGAATATGCTGAGAGCGCGAGCAATTCGCCAACCTCAAAGGCGTCTTTATACCATTGCACACCCTCAAACCAGACGCACGTGAGAAATCCGGATTGATCCTTTACGGTAAGAAAGAAAATCAGCCTGCGCGACTTCCGTGACCGTCGCATTTCCTGCTGGTGGACTTCACCAATGACGGTTACCGGGTGATCGGATTCAACATGCTTCGAGAGTTCACGGATTGTAACGATCTTGCTTCGATCGAGGTAATCGAACGGAAAGTAGAAGAGCAGGTCACGCACATCTCGGATGCCTGACGCATCAAGCGCAGCCGCTCGTTTCGGCCCGATGCCTTTGATGTACTGAAGCGGCGGAGCGGGTTTTTGTTGATGTGGTGTGGATTTCACGGAAGAGAAAGAGGTTTTGGGTTTAAGGTTATTAGTTTTCGTCAGTTCGGAATAATTAATCTATACAGCACTGCGTCGGATCTAGAAAGTCCAAAAAATGATTTCTTCATGGGGTCAAATGAAAAGCTTGTCAAAAAGAAAGTTTTATTATAGTTCTTTACCTCAATTTTATAATGAGTCACGATCAAACCAGATAAAGGATCCAACTTATAGAAATAATCCTTAAATCCTATATACATTGATACGCCATCATCAGAAGCAAAGTCATATGAATATACCCATTGTCTATACCGACCTTTTTCATCAACCGGCTTTTCCAACTTCTCTGTTTCATAAATTTCCGGACCATCAAGCTTACGTTCAAAGAGCAGATTTCCATCATTACTATATTTTCTAATAAGTGGCTTATATTTAAATCCCACCCAGAGATTATTATTTTGATCACATTTAAGAAACGCGACGTTCCATGTAATTCGGACTCCTTTGTTTTCATGATAATTGGGTTTGCCAAATGAAAACAATTCATTTCCCTCCTCCGAATAAACGGTGATAAGGCTATCTGTCCTCGTTGTGGTAACAAAAACATACCCACGTTTATCTACAGCGATATGGATATCTTCAAACACTTGACCTAATGCTATCATCCTGGAATATTTTCCATTTTCATCAAAAATAGTAACACGGCGTCCAGTTAGATCGGCGACATAGAGATTTCCCTTCAAGTTAACATCAATATCTACTGGATATGAAAATTCACCAGATCGACCATATTCTTCGATAAATTTTAATTCTTGATCATATTTCATCACTCGGTTGTTTTCTATGTCTAAAACGTAATAATTACCTTTCGCATCTATTCTAATCTTTATTGGTTTAGTAAAGATATAATGAGGATCTGCTTCTTTAATACCTGGTCCTAACAATATTTCATACTTGACAATTTTCTTCGGGTAATCCTGGGCAAATAATACTCCGCTTGTTAGAAGCAGAATACATAAGAAATATCCAAATCTAATACTAGTAAAGGCCGTTAAATTATTCGGGTTTTTCATATTCCCTCCTTTTTACTCGAAATAGAATTTCAGAACCATACCTTCGGAGTTGAATCGATTGCAATGCTATTGATTCTATTTCTATTATATATTTTGTCTATCCTATACGAACAGGCGGAAAGTTGAAAAATTTAGAAGATATAACCTTATCATCGAAAAACGACTTCAAGAGTATTACTATTGTTGTTTATTTTCTTCTACTGTCTGCCGTCTGCGTACTGCTCTCTCCTCTCCCTTTTTCCTTTTTACTTGATACTTACTACTTTTCAAACACCACCTTCCCTCCTACAACAGTCATTTCAATACGGGCGGTTTCAATCTTGATCGGATCTATCGTCAGGATATCGTCTGAGAGAACCACCAGGTCCGCAAGCTTACCGACGGTAATTGACCCTTTCTCATTCTCTTCAAACTGTGCATAGGCATTGTTAATAGTATAGCACTCGATCGCCTGCTCGACAGAAATTTTCTGTTCGGGATACCATCCATTTGGATTTGCTCCATCGGTAGTCCTTCTGGTAACAGCAGCATAGATGCCAAGCAAGGGATTAAGCGGAGCAACTGTCCAGTCACTGCCAAAACATATTTTGACACCTTGCTCGATGAAAGTCTTAAAGGGATAGGTTGTCTTACAGCGTTCGCTGCCAATGCGTTTGATCACCCATCGTCCGTCATCGATGGCATGGTATGGTTGAACCGACGCAATGACTCCAAGTTTAACGAAGCGAGCAAAGTCCTTCGGGTGAATATGCTGTGCATGCTCAATCCGGAACCGGCGATCCCATGCAGGGTTTGCCTTCACAATGTTTTCGAAGATGTCGAGCAGATCACTGTTCGCTTTATCTCCAATGGCATGAATTGAAAGCTGTAGATTTGCTCTATCCGCGGCAAGAGCCCACTTTTCCAGATTACCGTTTGTAAATCCATCCATTGTTAAGCCGCTCGTGCTCGGATCGGAATCGTAGGGCGCAAAGAATAAAGCGGTGGTAGAACCGACGGATCCATCGACAAAGTCTTTCATAGAACCAAGACGGATCCATTCATCGCCGAACGGCACTTTTATTCCGGTTGCGGCTACATGCTGCCATTGCGAGAGCGGCAGTCGGCAATGAAAACGTGCAGTCAATGCTCCCTCTGCTTTTAGTGCCTGATAGACGCGGACATCTGCTGCTGAGGAGACATCGTTGATGCTAGTGACGCCGAACTTCCTCGCTTCGGCAAGCCCAAGTTTTACCGCTTCAATCATTTCTTTTTCTGTGGGATCCGGGATAAGCTTGTAAACAAAGCTCATCGCTTCATCTTTCAGAATCCCTGTCGGCTCACCTGTGGCCGGATCTTTCACGATTGTCCCGCCCGGAGGATTGGGAGTATCTTTTGTAATGCCTGCTATCTTCAGCACGTAGCTGTTAACGAGCGCCATATGCCAATCGTACCTCTTGACGAACATCGGTGTCGATGGTGTCACCTTATCGATGGCCTCTTTTGTGGGAAGATTGGCTCCAGCCCAATTCTCATGATCCCAATCTCCACCGAGAATCCATTGTGTCGGCGATTGTTTGGCGCGCTTCTCAATGATGGAAGAAAATTCAGCAAGGGTTTTCGTTTTTCTCAGGTCGACATAGCTGAGCTGGAAGCTGCCCTCGATAAAATGCGTATGGTCGTCGATGACGCCGGGAAGCATGAGTTTACCTTTAAGATCAACAACCTTGGTTCCCTTTCCGATGAAGGCCTTGATTTGCGCGGTCGTGCCAATTGCAACGATGCGATCACCAGAGACTGCAACCGCTTGAACGATCTGTTTGGATTTATCGACTGTCCAGATCTTTCCATTGACAAAGGCAAGATCGGCTGATTGTGAATACAGAGTGTCCATAGTGAGAAGGAATAGTCCGATGAATGGAAGAAGAATTCGCATGCAGACTCCACAAATAGTAAAAGTTATCGAGCGAGAGTTACTGCTTGAGAGCAGAGGCAAGATAGGGAAAGGGTGGGTGAATTTCAAATTGAAACGAACCATCATGCTTGATTCTAATTAGCACAATGCTATATTGCTTTCATCTTTTTAATAAATGCCATTCAACAATTGATCAGACAATAATTAACTAGGCATAGTCTTGACCAGCACTCATCAGAGAACTTGAAAAAAGGAATCACAGAATCAGAGAACGCAGGCGACGCGGTCATTCGTGCTCCCGACTCTGTTGTTAACTCCATACGATTTTAAGGCCATACCATTCTATGAAAAACTGCATTGATTGCATTGTTAAGCCTTTAAGTGCCAAGATTTCCGATTTTCCGCTACTGATCGAGGCAAAATCCGCTGGCGATGCAACGAACACAAACAAACGTAGGAAGGAAGAGGCGCAGAAGATTCACCAGTTACGGGAGCAATATGGTACTTCTGTGAAGTTTCTGCTCTACCTGTGTGGATACTTTGAGCCTGGTTATCTGGGATACGAGGCAGCAGAAGGTATTGATTGGGTATGGGAACACCGGACTGGCGATTTTGATTCGCTGCTAACTCCACAGGATAAAAAAAAAGGCCAAACAGTACGTGATGCACTCGGAGACTATGTAGCCACAGAAAGTCAGTCCAAGGAATATCATCGGGCTAATGCCCAAAGCCAAGCGGACTCGCTCAAGAGTGCTGTGGAACGCAACAGGTTAGGCCAGTTCTCCACTCCATTTCCTGTGGCATATGAAATGGTCGCGCGAACGCTAAAATCGTTTCCGGACAATGTCCCCATTGTTTTTCTTGAACCAGCCGTAGGTTCTGGTGTTTTTTTTAGTGCACTTCTATGCAACACAAGCCGGTCACGGATCGAATCTGCCATTGGATGCGAGATTGATCCAGCTTATGGAAATATTGCCAGGGCTATTTGGGAATCCTCCGGCCTTCAAGTTCTCGTTTGCGACTTTATCAGGTTTGCCTCTGATCCGGCTAACTTCGGAAGGTTCTCACTATTATGTACCAATCCACCGTACGTCAGACATCACCACCTTCAGCCCGAACAGAAGGTACGTCTTCAGTCTCTAGTGATGCAACGACTCGGACTTCAAGCAAGTGGTCTCTCTGGTCTTTATGTTTACTTTGTTCTTCTTGCCGACGCGCTTTTAGCAGAAGACGCAGTGGCATCATGGCTTCTTCCCGCAGAGTTCCTTTATGTTAACTATGGACGTGTCCTTCGAGATTACTTGACCTCCCGCGTTACTCTTCTCTCGATCCACCATTTCGATCCTGACACCGTCCAATTTGACGATGCTCTCGTTTCATCATGCATCGTGACGTACCGGAAAACGCTCCCGTCGCGAGAATCAACTTGTGAGATGTCGTATGGTGAAAAGTTCCACGATCCCCAACAAAAGAAGACTATTCCTTTTTCGGAGCTCCGTACTCTCAATAAGTGGACAATGTCGCACTTCGGAGGAGATACAGCACCTTCGGATACTCTGCGCCTCAAGGATTTGTTTTCCGTACGTCGTGGCATAGCAACCGGTGCAAATAAATTCTTCATTATCGACCGTGAAACAGCTATGCAATACGACATCCCGGAAGCCTATTTGAAACCCATTCTCCCAAGCCCACGCTTAATACGGGGAACAGTGATTGAGTCCAATGGTGATGGATTACCGAAGGTCGCGGATATTCGCTATTTATTGGATTGCTCCATCCCGCCAGACCAAGTGAGGGAGCGACATCCCCGTCTGTGGGCTTATCTTCAGGAAGGCATTGCTATAGGCATTCCACAAGGTTACCTCTGCTCTCAGCGGGAAGTGTGGTACTATCAAGAGAGACGAAATCCGTCTCCTTTCCTATCATCGTACATGGGAAGGGCAAATGGTGGTCGAGAATGTCCAATCAGATTCTTTGTGAACTTCTCGTCTGCCATCGTAACAAATGTCTTCTTAAACCTTTACCCCAACCCTGAATTCGAAGAGTGCCTCCATGGTGACCGTGAGAGGATGCTTGAGTTCGGACATTTACTGAACAGCATACCGACAGAGTGTGTACTCCAAGCCGGACGTGCCTATGGAGGTGGATTGCATAAGATTGAGCCGAAGGAACTGCTCGAAGTACGACTGCCATACGCGCCCACTTGGCTGGAGGGAGCAGTCAAAAAACAGTTGATTCTGATATAAGACTGTCCTAACAAGACAAGGGCTTACAGTTGCGCTTGGGTGATAATGTTATGCGGTTGATCGAATGCTACTACTAAGAATATTGGGTGAGAAATCAGATCTCTTCTCCCAAACGATTGTGAATAATTCAGGGTGGATTGAAAATTTTGGAAAAAATGTATTTATGTTGCCATACGTGTCGACGATATTTTTATGTCGGAGACTTCCATTCAGCCGCAGGAAATCGATTCGCTGATCACTGTGCTGAACCGTCAGGGTGCAACATTACAATTAGCAGTAATACCGCGTCGGCTGATAGAACAGCAAAATGCAAACGGCAAGATGAAAAACGATCTGATCAACGATGATTGCACCCTGCGGGATGAACTGCGGCCACATCAGGAGCCTGAACGAGATCTTCCAACAAGTACGTGCATGGATGCTTGCGCCGCTGAAGCGCGAGTCGTTCAGCATCTGCTTGAAAAGGTAAAGAAGAAAAAGACATGAATCGAAGGCAATTTTCCAAGACGCTTGGCATAGGGGGTTTGGCGTTAGGAATGAACAGGACAGTTCCACTGTTTGCTGATGAAATGCCGCAGATTGCAATTACAATCGATGACCTCAATTTGTTCGGCGCATCCCAATCAGTTGCAAAGCAACGCAATCGTGCGCTGCTTAACGCCTTGCATGAGCACTCCAACTTGAAAGCCGCTGCGTTCATATGCGGCAAGAACATTGACAACGAAATAGGTCGAAGCCTTGTGAAGGAGTGGGGCAACGCTGGGCACCTCATCGCTAATCATACCTATTCACATTGGTATTACCCCAATTATAGCTTTGAGGATTACACGCAAGATTTTCTTCGCCCAAGATGCTTTTACAGATTCTGTTTTTTCTGCTGCCCCCAATATAGTGCCTGCGGGGGAAAACATCATCTGGGCTCTGGCAAAAGAGTCTAGAAAGTTCGACGAACTATTGCGTTATCCAGGCGAAGATGGGGAGTATGAAAAGCCTAAAATGGATAAGCTTGGTCTATAAATAGAGCAACCACAATCGGCAAGCCATCAAGATGAACAAACGACTCTGCTGGGATGCGAACAATATTATACTTCGAGTGTTTGGCAGTAGTGATGCCGTCCAGGTTGAATTTGCGAAGGGCTCGTTGGAAACAGCCGGACTTCATCCGTTCATCTTTTCACGTAAGGCAAGTCCAATTTCGATTGGCGGTCTCGACTACACATTGGAAAAGCCAAAGCAGGCAATCATACATGCGGTCACTATTAAATCAATTAGTACGTCGTGCGCAGCTTAACCGCGTCCGTAAAGCAGCCACCCTTTTAAAGGAGAAAATCCAATGCGCGGAAATATTTGTCCTCAATGCGGGAAAGAGGTTATGCCCTATCGGCGGTTTTTTCGTGAGGCAGAACCATACAAAGTTTCTCAATGCGGCAGTTGTGATACTAAACTAAAACGCAGCCCACGAGTGTACCTCTTCCTTCTATTTATGTGCATTGTTCTTACGGTGATTAGCATTCCACTCGTTATTGCAATGGTTGCGGCACATACTTCGTTTTGGATCATGTGGCCTGCATTAGTACTATGGGCTGCCTGTTGGGTATTACTGATCAACTACTCGTCATGGCGTTACATTGGGTGGGTGGTTGTAAAGGATTCGAATTAATAAGAATATTTTCCAATCACTATTTATAGATGGCTGCCTTATCAGCAGTTCTTGCCAAAATAATGGTGATCCATCTGTTAGGCGGCATCCTTAGCGTGCTAATGAATGTCATGACATCAAACACTACAAACCGCTTATCTCTTACACGCTTTGCCTGGCTTTCGGTTGCCGCGGCCATTCTCACGATTGCACTCAAGACCATTGCGTATTTGCTAACAGGTTCGGTTGGCCTCCTTTCAGACGCGCTGGAATCGTTCGTCAATCTGATCGGCGCACTTATGGCGCTGGGAATGTTGACGATTGCCGCGCGCCCAGCCGATGAAGACCATGCCTACGGTCATAGTAAAGCCGAATACTTCTCAAGCGGTGTCGAGGGAACATTGATTCTGCTTGCCGCTGGAAGTATCGCCCTGGCGGCTATTCCCAGGCTGATTGCTCCAAAGCCACTTGAACAAGTTGGGCTGGGATTGGGGGTTTCGGTTGCGGCTTCACTTGTAAACTTGTTTGTCGCGCGGGTGTTGCTGCGGGCCGGTCAGCAGCATCATTCAATTACTCTTGAAGCTAATGCCCATCACTTGATGACGGATGTATGGACGTCGTTGGGTGTGTTAGTTGGGATCAGCGCAGTGGTACTCACCGGATGGGAACGACTCGACCCCATTGTGGCATGCCTCGTTGCGGCTAACATCGTTTGGACCGGCGTTGGAATAGTACGCAAGTCCATATTAGGATTGATGGATACGGCGCTGCCAATGGAGGATCAACGAAAGTTACAACAAGTATTAGAACCGTATGTCCAGAGCGGAGTCCAGTTTCACGCACTTCGTACGCGCCAATCAGGAGCGCGGCAGTTTGTATCGTTTCACGTACTAGTTCCCGGCCTATGGACAGTTCAGCGCGGCCATCAGCTATTAGAAAGCATAGAAACTGACATCTGCCATGCATTGCCGAATGTTACAGTCTTTACACATTTGGAATCTATCAGCGATCCTGCTTCATGGGATGATATAAGTTTAGACCGTAAAGAAATTCCGTCGAATGAATCACCGGCAAAGAAACGGAATCGTCCATGACTTCTTTTTTAACATTATCCACCTGGAAGCTTCTCCAGACTTTCCTTGATCAGAAACGAAGCATGGTCGGACTGCTCGGAATGATCGTTTTGGTGGGTATGGGCGAGCATATGGCCGAGCGCTTCCTGCCGCTCTACCTGCAGCAACTGGCGCAAGCCTCAACCGCTGTATTAGCAATCGGTTTGCTGGCAGGCATGGATGATTTGCTGTCCGCTCTCTACTCTTTTCCGGGTGGATATTTGAGTGACCGACTGGGCACGAAGCGCGCACTGCTTTTTTTTAATGCCCTCTCCATGATCGGTTACCTGTGTGTTATCTTGATTCGTTCCTGGTGGGCAGTGCTGATCGGCGCCGCCTTTTTCATCTCCTGGTCGGCTATTTCACTGCCTGCCACGATGGATCTATTGTCAAAGATGGTACCAAAGAATCGGCGTGCTATGGGAGTGTCGATAGTGTCGTTAGTTCGGCGGGTACCTAAAATGCTGGGACCGGTTGTAGGCGGTGCTTGCATCGCCATCTGGGGTGTCGAGCAGGGTGTGCGTATGGCGTTCATTCTGGCGCTGGTGCTCGCTCTGGTTGCCTCGGTATTACAGCAGTTGCTGATCACAGACGACTCGAAAGAAGCCAGAGTTCCCGAGCCCAATCCGATGCGGCTGTGGCGTGAGATGCCCGCCAATCTGAGGAATCTGCTCTGGTCGGATATTCTCATTCGATTCTGTGAGCGCATTCCGGACGCGTTCGTGGTTATCTGGGCCACACGATATGTGCTCCACCCCGTTTCGGAACTCACGTTCGGATGGCTCTCCGCCATCGAAAACATTACCGCAGTGCTTGTGTATATCCCCGTGGCATACATGGCCGATCGCTTTGGCAAGAAACCTTTTGTGCTTATCACCTTCGTGTTCTTCACCTGCTTCCCGATGGCGCTTCTCTATTCGTCTTCGCTCGGTCCTTTGATCGCAGCGTTTGTGCTTCGTGGTCTCAAGGAATTTGGCGAGCCGACCCGCAAGGCGCTGATCATGGATCTGGCACCGGATGAGCGCAAAGCTGCGATGTTCGGATTGTACTATCTTGTTCGTGATGTGCTTGTTGCTTTTGCGGCTTTTGGCGGAGCGCTGCTCTGGCGTGTGTCGCCGGAACTGAACCTGAAGGTTGCGTTCGGCTTCGGAGTGTTAGGCACTTTCTGGTTCGCCTGCCGCGGCCGCGACTGCACGGTTCCACTCACAAATAATTAAGATCGAACTCATCAAAATATTTGGAGATCGAAAGACTTAAAATGCTGGGAGGTCGCAAGACTCGCCTACTTGCCAGCCTTGGGCTGGTGGCGAGGAGCTCTGCACGCGATCAATGAGCGTTTGCTCCTGACCAAATTTCTCTTTTATCAATTTTAGAAAAGGCGGCTAAATCACCTCTCACACTTGACTCTGAATGGCACAATGTTATATTGCTCTCACTTTTTAAGAAAATCCATTCAACCGTTGGCAAATAATTAGACAGCACACAGGAAAGAACTATGGCATTTGAAGATAAACACCTTGATGTCTTACAGAACATTGAGTTCGCTATCGTGAGCGTGTATCACGAACACAACGATCTTAACGACTATGAAGTGATGAAGGCGTTGGATGCTTTAATCGATCACTATCGCCTAGAATCGCATGGGCATACTTCCAAAGAAAATCATCTTCCGCCGAACGAAACTCTTGTCATTCAGAGAGTACAGGAGATGTGCGAACACAGGTTGGGTCGTAAAGATCTCGGCAGAATGAAAATGGATCCTTCAGGAGTTAAGACCGTAGAAGAAATTCTTTCATGCTTAAGAAAAATAAGGAAGTCAGTCGATAGATGGAATAAACAAGGAGGTAAGCAAGGGTATTTACGATTTGTGAAAGAATTTGTCAAGTAATGGCAAATCGTGGGACAACAGCGCAGTGAATGAACTTGTTTCGTTTAGTACAAGTTGATTGTTTTCAACGGTGCAGCTTATGCGCCACCTGTTAGGCGGCGTACTATGCCAGCTCGTGAAGACCATGCGTTCAACATTCGCACGTCGACAGTCGCTCGGCGAGGAGGTCACCATGGTATATAACATGTTCTAAAAGGAGGGTACCAAAATGCCGGAATATCGGATTAAGGTTGCGCCCGTTACAGTAGCGTATGCTGACGGGGAGAAAAACAAGCTTGTAGTGGAGTTCGCCATCCCAGGAGCGCCAACAGATACCATCGATCTGAAGCTCCTGCCAGATAGCGTCCACCTGACAGCACCAGCAAGGGACATCGAGTATGTTTCAGCACTGGCTTTAGCTTGGCCGGTGAAACCTGACAAAGCCGAAGCGATCTACGAAAACGGCCTGCTCCGAATTGAGGTGCCCTTCAAAGATCCGATGGAAGATGCTGTGAAGATCGCTATCAAAGCAGGTGGCGTGGAAATCAAGACCAAAGCAATCGAAGGCTGATGACCCGTCAGTGGCTCCCCGCTATAAAGCAGCGGGGTAGGAAAGCTGATCCCGACAAGATCCGTCCCGATATGAGGCATCAGGACAAGTCGGGGCAGGTCGAATGAGCACCCCGTAAAATGCACGGGGTAAATGCGTACGTTAAGCATGGCTGGCATAGGTGCAATGCAGGTTTGTAAGCCAGAGGTCGTTAGACTCCGATAGAGTCTAACGGACTCTATCGAGCTTATGAGCCATTGGCGAGACAAAGCTCGACTTCGTCGGCTTGGTTCGGATAGTACAATTTGTGAGCCAGAGGCGCAGGCGCAAAAGTTATCAGTGCGGCAGTCCCGAATAAAAACATTTCGGGATAAACTTTAGCCGCCATCCGTTATACCGCTTGCGTTTTCAATGAAGCTATGTCCTAGCACGCAATGAACAGATGATTGATTTCTTACCACATTTTCAGGAATAACATAAATGCAGTTCTCAAAGAAATGGTCAGTCTCTCGGCTCAAGCAGATAAGGCAGCGTCTTAAAGGGGCAAGAAAGCAAGGAGATAATCCTCGAAAGAATGCAATCGAGACTCTTTTCCAACAAGTTGCTCGAGTTCCTTCACTCACATATGTTGGAAATGATCGTACAAAGCGCAACGCTATTCCTTTCCCTCGGGGAAAAACCAAGTATCCAGACTTTCGCTTCACTGATCAAAACAAGGTGATCGAAGTGATCGGTACTCACAGCCACGATGCACGCTACTCAACATGGCTTGCCAAGACTTATAACCGCATAGGCATTCGAGCATTGCTTATCTCTGAGACTGACATTGTTAACAACCCTCAATTTGTACATAATCGTGCAGTCAATTTCTATGGGCGATGCATAAAGTGCGGGAGTGCTCTCCAGTCGATGGGCACCGAGCCGCCTTATTGCCCTCAATGCGGTAACCTCTGAAAAGAACTACAATGTGCGACAACTTAACTTGGAGTAAATAATGACCAGTTCACCTTCAGAAAAAATTCCTGTCCAATCGCCTTCTACTCAAGAATCATCGGCGCTGAAACAAACATTTATTGATAGACTCAAAGAGGACTATCTCAAGGCGCTATCTTCACTTGACAACGACGTGAAAAAGTTGGTTCAGAATGGTCAAGAAGCAAAAGCCTTGATGCTTTTTTCAGATAACCTAACGAAGATAATTGAGATAAAAGACACCCTGACTACATTCTATACTCTATTTTTGAACAATGTCTCCGTTCTAGAACGATTCGGATCAGAACGACTCAAACAACTCGGATATGAGCTGCAACCCATCTATGACACTCTCAAGGATGGCGATGCAGAACAAGCGGAAATTGAGCAGCATATTCTCAAGAACTTCCGCTCGCTGGGCATAAAGAAAACCCATTGGTATATCAAAGAAATCGTATTGACGGAAATTGAATATATGCTTGACACTCTTCAGATCCTCATTGAGCCTGACTTCCTTCCCCTGTTGGAATCGACACAATCAACCGGCGAAACAGAAGATAGGCCCGATCGCTACATACCCCCCGACGTCAAACTAGCAGTTTGGCGCAGAGATCAAGGTAAGTGCGTCCAATGTGGCTCAAAGGGTAAGCTGGAGTACGACCACATTATCCCGGTCTCTAAGGGTGGCTCCAACACAGAAAGGAACATTCAACTTCTGTGTGAGAAATGTAACCGTGAGAAGGCAACCAACATTCTTTGATGCGGCAATTGCGTACTGTCGCAGAACATTTTTTTGCAATCGTGCGCAAGCGGTATAACCAGTCGCTGCTGCTGCTGACGGAATGAGCGTCGGTGCAATTTACATGGCGAGTAGAGGTTGAGTAGTTAAAGATAAAGTAGGTACAATGAACTTAGTTCGTTGGGTGCATGTTGCAAATATGCAGTGCCGCAGCTTAGCGCCCGTCGTTAGCCATTGGAGGTGAGTAATGCTTTTTGAGTGGAAAGACGCAGGGAAAGATACATCAGATGTCGAGAAGTTGAAAGAGGTGCGACTCGCTGATTCTGGTCTTCGAGAACGAGACCTCGAGAATCTCATCTCGAAGCGGATAGAGCAACTTGTTCGAACCGATCAACTCATGGTGATCATGCAGGAACGCTCTAGGCAAGAGGAGCCGGATATCCTTGCGTTAGACGAATCCGGTACCCTGTTCATCTTTGAGTTGAAACGGTGGGAAGGCAGGGGCGAAAATGTACTGCAGGTACTTCGCTATGGGCAAAAGTTTGGTCGATATGAATATGATCGGCTGAATTATTTCTATCAGTCGTATAGTAGACATCGCCAGCAGGAGGTGACTCTGAAGGAGGCTCATAGAGAGTACTTCGGGCTCTCAGCATCCCTCGAAGAGAACCTCTTTAATATATCTCAGCAGTTCGTGGTTGTTACAAATGGCCTTGACTATGATACCTGGGATGCGATTGCTTTTTGGAAAGCCAAGGGACTCAATATCTTTCCTCTGATCTACAGATTATTTCGTCTTTCGGATAAACTTCACATTGATTTCGATCCTTACGGGCCAGTGCCTGATGCACCAAAGGACTCAGAAAGTGGTCTTTATGTTGTAAATACGAACCTTACATATGATCCAGATGCTTACCAAGAGATGGTTACCGAGAGGAAAGGTGCGGCCTACTACGACCGGAAATACGCAATTCAGAATATCAAGGCTGGCAACAGTGTTTGTCTATATCACGTCGGGGTTGGCGTTATTGGCATCGGCAAGGCAAAGACAGATTACCAAAAAAAGGATATCGGTTCAGATTTAGCAGCAGAGTACTATGTCCCAATCGAATTCCAATACCTTGTCAATATCAACAGCGAGAATTGGACCAGCTTAGCAGTGCATGCTTGGGAGATAAACGCGAAATTTGGTACAAGTTATCGGTTTCGGCAGACTGTATTTCAACTACCTTACGAGTTTGCTGAATTCATTAAAGATAAATTCAAGGAGAAAGGTGTGAAGAATGGCTAACCCGCGCATGCACCACGACACACCTTCGCGAAAAAGATTGATCACGTTAAAGAGATATACAGCGCTCCGGTGTGCGGGTGATGCGCAGCCCGTTAGGCGCGCCTAAATATAAAAAATATGAACAATATTGAAATTGAAAATAAACTTATTGAGGTGCTTGATCCAAACGGCAAGGCTTACAAGGATGCCTCGGTAAATTTATCAAAAATACCACCTCAATATCATGAAAATATTCTTAATGCTTTGCTGGCAGATTCTCTTTCAAAAGAATTAATATCTCAACCTGAATTTGCAAAAGGTCATGGTTATTCAATCTGGCTTGGAGATTCAGGAACTGGACTCACACCTGTTATGGCAGCTCAAGTGCTTATTCGTCGTACAAGCAGAACAAGTGACCCAAAAGAAGCCGTTGATTGGCTCAATCGTGTTCTTGCCACAAAGGAGGCTGATGGAAAAATCATTCTTGCTCTTTGGGGGATTCTCGTAGAACAACCAATTCATTTCAATGAAGAATTATCCCTCATTGCTTTCTCGGATGTTACACCGTCACACAATAAAAAAGTAATTCTGGACTCGGCAAGCACTTATCCCATCGGTGTGTTTCAACCCTTTCCCTTCAGATCTCCATCGGCGGCACTTACTGCTAAAATTCATGTAAATCCATTTATTCAACCATCTGAACTCGCTGGCTTGCCTCCTCAAGGACCGTTGCCCCAACATGAAATGCTTGAGTTAGCCCGACTTTCTCTTAATTGTGTGGGTACAGCTACTGCAATCGCAGCAGCCTCTTGGTTTCAATTTGATGATCCAGATATCCAAGATGCTGTTCTCTTTAGTGGTATCTCTACTCGTATTGGATTAAAACACGACATTCTATTTATTAAAGACTCAAATATTGAGATTGAAGAGGCACAAAAAGTTGTTCGTTCAGTTCTCCGTCTCTCTGGTGATGTTGCCAAGCGTACGAAAATATCTCTTCAAAGATTTGATAGAGCCTGCAGACATTTTGATCTTAATGATAAGGCTCTTGATCTTGCAATTGCACTAGAATCTTTACTCACTGAGGACGCTGGAGAAAATAATTTTAAGGTGGGTTTGCGGGCTGCACTACTATCGGCTGATAATCCAAAGGAACAAATCCGTGCTCGTTATTTAGTTAATGGTCTTTATAAGATTCGTAACAAGGTTGTGCACCGCGGATATGCTCTAAAAGAAGTTACTATCAAGGAGAAGAAGATTCCGACTTCAGAAGTCATCAATGAATCTGTAAAAATTGTCGCTCAAGTAATTAAAACTATCGCTGAGAAGGGAATTATTCCTGATTGGCATGAATACGAATTGGAATAGTTCTTAAGCCCGCCTTCCAAGTAACTCACTGACTTGATACGGGAACGAGTTGATAGCCAAGCGATTCAGCTCTGTGTTTAAGATTATGAATGATGCGGGATTTGAATTTTTCCTCATAGTAATCGGCGCCGAGATCGACGTACTCGACTTTGAATTTCAGCATTTTGTAGACAATCCGTGCCAACTTGTGGATTGTAGCGGTGATAGCCTCCGGTCCACCGTGTTTTTCTCTTACTCTTCAGAAAGCACCAAGGGCACAATGAGCATTGGCGAAGGCGGACAAGCCCGCCTACGTTACAAAGCAAACTCCGGCGGGTAGGCGTGCCTCGTTAAGCATGATTTGCAGAGGTGCAGCGGCATTCGGTATGTTAACGAGTAATAACGATCCAAGAAAAGGTCAAACTCATGACAAAACGGCAATGGTTCATTCGCGGATCTGTGTTTCTCTTCTTCCTGCTGCTGGCCATCAATTTGTATGTCTTCTTTACCCGCGAATGGGAATCTTCTTTCACCCCAACATCGTATGCAACGCTCTACTACCCGCTCGATATCCCGACTATCCGTGAATGGAAGCTTGTGGAGCGCAATCGAATTCAACTGGACCTTGCCTGCACGAATGAAATAGCCGAATGGAAAATCCTCACAGACGGCGAGAACGAACAAACCGCCACCGGAATGAAACCGTCGTTTCGCATCGACACAACATTCAGTAAGCTCCACACCTACAAGCTTATTCCAGTCGCCAATCAGGCAATTCAGCCGATCGAAATCTCCATCCGCTTCTACGGCGAAGAGTTCTATGCATCCCTCGGGATGAAGCACGCCGATGTCTATGTGGTACGCGCAAATGTACCGTGCGGTGAGTTCGAACAGTATTCTGTCGACGACTGGGTGGATGATTACCGGTATGTCGGTGAAGCGGCTCTGGCTGAAGTGAGCCGCATCTTGTATGATGAAGTGGGAATACGCGACACAGATGCGACGTTCACGCGAATGGAGAAACTCTTTCCCTACCTGCGCAAAAAACTCAAAGGCTCGGGTGGCGTACCGAAGGACGAGGAACGATGGATGGATCCCTATCAACTGTACACCGAAATGGCTGCCGGCACCGGAAAAGGATGGTGTACGCAAAACGCCCAGGTGTGGGTATTCTGGGCAAACAGGGCAGGAATCCCTACGAGATTTGTTTTTGGCGCACGAACTCAAGACGACAGGATCGTGTATACGGGGCATGCCTGGGCAGAATCATACATACGTGAACAATATCGGTGGGCATTTGTCGACCTGTCGCAAGCCGAACTCTACATCACCAACAGAACAGGGCAGGTTCTCAACACGGCAGAGCTGTTTCATTTGAACCAGCAGAACGCGTTTGACAGTACGTTTGCCAGAATCTACTCAGACTGGATCTGGGAAAACCATTCCGGCTTTCCGGGAAAAGACACACTGGTGACGGTCCCCTTTGCACTGTGTAACCAATTAGTACGGAGCGAATTCACACCTCAGGCGATTCTTAAGTATCGACGGCCGCCGAACATTGAAGACGTTCGGGAGATCTATACGGGATTTATAAGCGACAGAACTTTTCTTCTGGGAAACATCGAGCGGTACCTTTTCAAACCTCAGTTAGCCTATTCCCTTTATCCGACGGAAGGTGGACACACATACTTTATCCGTCGTTTCCTGTTCTTCGCTTTGCTCACAAGTTTTGTATTCTGGATGACGCTACTTGCGGTCGGTAGGGTCTGGAACTGAAGGTTCAGGACAAATACTAATGCTTTTACAAATAAATACTGTTGTAGTTTGAAGTTGAGTTGAGATTCTGAAATCTGACCCCATCCTACCTTCCCCTAAGAGTGGAAGGATTTAGGTGGGGTTGTCCAAAAAGCAAAAAAAGAACGCTGTCATTCCCGCATGCTTCTAGCGGGAATCCAGAAATTTGAAAGATTAAGGCACGGGACACCCGACCTGCCTGCCGGCAGGCAGGTAAAATCATTCGGGTGTGACAGTTTTTTTCTTTTTGATCAGCCCCTGAAGAGGGGGTCAATAAATACAACATTAATTTCTTTGAACTGCACTTGGTCCCGGTTGAACATGTGGTTGAGACCGGAACGATGGAAGAGAAACCTTGAATACTTGATAGTCCCATCAGAGTCTCTCTATCGATGAACGGTGAACGAGTATGTTCAAGACAATCATCAAAAAAAATCGGATATATTTCAAACCTCAACTGTATGCATTACAGTAAATTTTCGCAATCCCAATGTGGACGAGTTGACAACTCGTCCTACAATTTAGTCAGCCCCATATGGGGTGGTTGGGGGTTGATAATGAGAATTCAGGTTAATTGATGACTTTCTATTTTACTCCCATCTCCTTGAGCAGGAACCCGGCCTTGCCGAATTTTTCTGTGACGAAGAGAACATAGCGAATATCGACAGAGATCGTTCTCTGAAGATCATAATCGAATTGCCAATCGCCGATCATTGCTTCATAGTTGCCGTCGAATGCCACACCAACAATTTCACCTTTTGCATTCATCACCGGACTTCCGCTGTTCCCTCCGGTTATATCGCACTGATGCGTGAACGCAACGGGCACACTCTTTAATGCGGGATCGGCATATGTTCCATAATCCTTCTTCTCATATAACTCAACCAATCCCTGCGGTGCGTCGAAAGGCTCGACACCGGTATTCTTCTCCACTACTCCCTTCAAGGTTGTAAAAGGGGAATACCATACTGCATCGGCGGGTTTATACCCTTTCACCTTCCCCCAGGTAAATCGCATGGTGCCATTTGCATCGGGGTAGAGATTCGATCCCTTCCATTCGTAGAGGGCATCCATATAGATTTTTCTTACAGCAGTAACCTTGATGTTAAATTGCTGGGTCGCCTGCTGGATTTCCGTGAAGACCGGATCGAGCGAAGCTGTGAGTTCGATGAATGGATCGCGAAGATCGCGCAATTCCTTTGTCGTCTTTTTCAGCAGCCCTTTCACGTATTCCATATTCGCCAGCCTGGATGATTTGAATGCCTCGTCGACAAATTGTTCGAGCGTTCTCGACTTTTCACTGAAGATCGTTTCCAGAGGAACGATCCGTTGATCACCTTTCAGATCGTTTGCCAGCTTGAGAGCACGGAGGAATAATGCTTTTTCAACAGGTTCGAAATAATCATTCACGGTAAATTGCAGCCCATCCATGGTCTGTTGAATTGTCTGTTCATAATTTTGATCTCTCTCCTGTTCAGGCTTGTCCATCTCCTTGGCCAGTGCATACATGTTCCCTGCGATATTCAGCGGCGCGCCGGCAAGTCCCTGGAATAGCCCAATGATGTTATCCCGCTCACGGGTCTTTGCGATGATGTCGTAGATTGCCTTTTCATCAGTTATTACGCTTCCATATCGTTGTTGGCGCTGAGGATTGGCATTGACCCATGCCATCAGCTCCTTTTCAAAGTCGAGCTTCTTCTGGACAAAGTTGAGCTTCTTCATTCCGTCGACTTTCCCCTGGTAATTTTTCATCGTGTTTGCCAGACCGCGCGCGAGGTTCGCAACCTTCAATTCGCCGTCACGGTTGTTCTTTGTAAGCTTATCAAGAATGTCGAGGATCTCT
This sequence comes from bacterium, assembly GCA_043803945.1. GTDB lineage: Bacteria > Bacteroidota > Ignavibacteria > UBA10030 > UBA10030 > JAZDJN01. The sequence goes on from JAZDJN010000104.1 coordinate 92,505, forward strand.
TTAAAATTGTTAATCGAAAAAGGGTAGTTGTACTGATAATTCCAGTTGGCTGAGTTCGATGTCCGATACCGCGTTGTCTGCCCCGGGAAACCAATGATAAACGTGAAGTCCCCCTCCTTCAGGTTGCCCTTTGCCGGTTTCAGCCAGACTGCAGGTTTGTAGGGAACATTATTCGGGCTGTACTCTTTTCCCTTCCCTTCGGGTGAAACATAAACACGCATGAAAGAAAAATCGCCAGTGTGACGCGGCCACATCCAGTTATCCACTTCCCCGCCATAATTTCCGATAGATTGGGGAGGCGCATAGACAATCCGGATGTCTTTGAATACACGGTAGACATACAGCATGTATTGTTTGCCGTTAAACATTTCAGAAATGATTGCCCGGATATCCTCCTGATCTTTTTTGACAGCCTTTGTCATTTCGGTAATTTTTGCCGTCACTTTGGTGTTCCGTTCAACGGGATCGGTGATATCTTTGACAGCATCAAGAATTTCCCTGGTAACATCTTTCAATTGTGTAACCATGAATGCCTGGTATCCGGGAGCCCGGATCTCTTCAGCGCTGCTCTTCGCCAGGAATCCATTTTTTAGATAATCGCTCTGGATGTTCGATGTGCGTTGAATGGCACCATACGCGACATGATGATTCGTGATCAATAATCCCTCAGGCGAAACGAACGAAGCGGTTCCGCCTCCAAGCTGAACCACTGCACTGTACAATGCAGGTTTATCAGGTCGATAAATCTCCTTCACACCGATTTGAAGTCCTTGCTTCTTCAAATCCAGCTTCTCAATTTGATTGAGCAGCCACATTCCCTCTTGTGCGGAGGCAGTGAGAATGAACATGAACGAAATGAATAAATAGAACATAAATTTTTTCATAGGATCTCCTGAAAGTGAGTGTTGGTAGATCGACTTATTGTGAGGGTATGATGAGGATCGAACGTGCATGATTACTTGTATGGGATACGATGATACCTTCTCCAATGTTGCGTTGAATGACCTGAGCGTAACATAGAAGAATCTGGATCGGCGTGCTATGAAAATATGACGAAACGGATAGAGCAAGCCGCATCTTGCTGTCGAACGGAGAGGAGTATAAAGAATGAAGTTTGAAGCTTAAGGTTTTATAGTTTAATGTTTAAGGGTTGATGTTATTTAAATTTGTGACCCCTAATCGACGATTGTTTAAGATAGGAAATGAAAGTATATATCTCTCCCGAGAGTCTTTCTGTGAGGGTCAAAAGAGTGTTAAAATATGTGCTCGTAATGTATTCTAAATCAAGTGCTACATATAGCTGCGACCGTACTTCCCCGCAAGAAGCTTTTGCTTGAAAAAGGTACTGCAAGAATTCTTTATATGAACCTCTCTCAAATCCCTCGGCAATATTTGACATCACCGATACAGAAGCGCGTTAAATTTGATTGCACAAACCAAAATCGATTCTAAATGGTGTTCTCCCTGTTACTTGATAAATTTCTCGTACAAGATGTCTTGCCTCTTGCCAGACCCTCAATTCCTCAAACCTCTGAACCGTACTCATAACCTCCTCCTATTCTTTAAATAACCTTTAACCTGTAACCTGAAACCTTAAATCTGAAACCTTAAACCTGAAACTTCAGCCTGTAACTTTCAACATTCAACATTAATCACTCACCTCCACCTTCGCTCACCTCTTCTTTCTCTCCCCATGCTCCTTTGCGGCTTTGACAAAATCCCTGAACAGCGGATGGGGATTGATCGCCCGTGACTTAAGTTCAGGATGGAATTGTCCTGCAACAAACCAGGGATGATCCGCAAGTTCGATGATCTCAACCAGTGTGTTATCGGGAGAGAGACCGCTGAAAACCATACCATGCTCGGCAAGTTTTTTCCTGAACTTGTTGTTCACTTCATACCGATGACGGTGTCGTTCGTAGATGAGTTCTTTATGGTACGCCTTGTAGGCTTTCGTCCCTTTTGTCAAAATGCAGGGATACGCACCCAGCCGCATGGTGCCTCCCATATTCTTGACTCCCTTCTGCTCAAGCATCAAGTCAATGACGTTATACTTTGTCTTCTTGAACTCCGTGCTGTGTGCACCCTTCATGCCGCATACATTGCGGGCAAATTCAATGACTGCACATTGCATGCCGAGACAGATACCGAAGAACGGAATCTTATTCTCGCGGACATACTTTACTGCGTCGATTTTTCCCTCGATTCCCCGCTCTCCAAATCCGCCGGGGACAAGCATTCCGTTGACATCCTTGAGATACTCTTCCGCTCCATTCTGCTGGATATCCTCCGCCTTTACCCATCGAACATCGACATGGACATCGTTCTCCGCCCCTGCGTGGACAAATGCCTCAATGATGCTTTTGTAAGCGTCGAGGAGGTCGGTATATTTCCCACACACTGCAATTGTCACCTGCCCGCTTGGATGTTTGATCCGATTGATGAAGCGGGTCCACCGGCGCAGATCTGGTGCCGTGCATTTGAGATTGAGCTTCTGAATAACAATTTCAGGGAGGCGCTCTTTTTCAAAAATAAGCGGCACTTCATAAATTGAGTGGACATCGGGGGCTTCGATAACGCTTTCCGTTTCAACATTGCAGAAGAGCGCAATCTTTTCACGCATCTCCAGTGTGAGATGTCTCTCCGAACGACAGATAAGGATATCGGGCTGCAAGCCGATCTCGAGTAATGTTTTCACACTGTGCTGAGTCGGCTTGGTTTTCAACTCGCCGGCTGAACGAATGTACGGCACCAGGGTGACATGGATACTGAGTGCATTCCGATGCCCTACAGAGAGTGTGAACTGACGAATCGCTTCGAGGAAAGGCAGACTCTCGATATCGCCAACCGTTCCGCCGACTTCCGTGATGATTACATCATATTTGCCGGTGGCAGCCAGCGCCGATAAACGCTTTTTGATTTCATCCGTGATGTGAGGAATAACCTGCACCGTCGCACCGAGATAATCGCCGCGGCGTTCTTTGGCTATCACTTCATAATAGATTTGTCCCGTTGTGGCATTGTTCTGCCGCGTCGTGTTGATATCGAGAAATCGTTCATAATGCCCGAGGTCGAGGTCCGTCTCCGTACCATCGTCGGTGACGTAGACCTCGCCATGCTGGAACGGATTCATGGTCCCTGGATCAACGTTGATGTAGGGATCAAATTTTTGGATTGTCACGCGCACTCCGCGTGATTTCAGCAGCAACCCAAGAGAAGCAGCAGAGATTCCTTTTCCGAGAGAGGAGACCACTCCTCCCGTTACAAAAATATATTTCACATTATTCTTTGCCATATTCTACCCGATCATTTAAAAATTCTAATTCGTACCTAAACTTCTATCTAAAAAGGAAAAATAATATTGGCATCCCCGTCCCGACATGTCGAGACAATCGGCCTGCTTGCGTGACGAAGCAACTTCCGCCTGCACTTCGTTTCGGCGGACAGGTCGGCAGGCAGGGGATCTGGAAAACAGAAGATATATGATGCGAGACACTCGGCAAAAGCATTCCTGCCCGCCATTTTTTGATCCACTGGGGCAGGCGGGCGGGTGAGACAATAAGGTACTTTTAGAACAACCTCTGTCCCGCATCGTTCAAAAGGAACATGCGGGACGATGAAGTCGAAGTGCAGCTCTATAGTTTTTTACTGATGAGTCACAAAAACAATTATGACAGTTGTTGCTCTCGTTGTATGATCGCCCGTACTCGTTCGACATCTTCCGGTGTATCGATGGGAATGCTTTCATATCGTGTGATGCCGACTTTAATCCGGTACCCGTGCTCCAGAATTCTCAACTGTTCGAGCCTCTCGCTCTTCTCCAACGGCGATTCCTCCAATTGAGAGTATTTCAATAGAAACTCCCGTCGAAATGTGTAGAGTCCAATGTGCTTGTAGAACGCTTGGTGCTCGAGCCATTGCTGTTGATCGGCTTCATCCCGGACCCACGGAATGACTGAACGGGAAAAATAGAGGGCATACTGCTGCTTATCGAGAATTACCTTGACAACATTCGGATTCGTCAGATCCGCTGGATTATCAATCTTCCGGACCACTGTACCGACATGAGCAGCAGAATCCTCCAGGAGTACGGAGATTCCAAGATCAATCATCTCCGGTTCAATGAGAGGCTCATCGCCTTGAATGTTCACATAGATGTCTCCGTGGATCATCTGTGCCACTGCAGCAACCCGATCGCTGCCGCTTTTAATATCGGGCGATGTGAGTTTTGCCTCGCCGCCAAATTTTAGCACCGCTTCTTCGATGCGCTTATCGTCCGTGGCAATGACAACACAATCAATAAGCTTCGCCTTGTGTGCCTGTTCATAGACCCGTTGAATCATCGGCTTGCCGAGTAAATCGACAAGCGGTTTTCCAGGAAAACGCTGGGAAGCGTAACGTGCTGGAATCACTCCGACAACGTACGACATATCAACGATCTCCTATGACTTTAGGAACTTTAAAGAAACGATCCGTTTTTGCCGGCGCATTGCTGAGCGCTTCCTCCGTGCTCAATCCCGGCCGCACCTCGTCGACACGAAAGACATTCCCCAGCTCAATCACGTGTGAAAGCGGTTGAACATTCGTCGTATCGAGTTTGTTGAGTTGCTCCATGTAGGCAAGAATCTCGTTCATCTGATGGGTAAATTTCTGCTGCTCTTCCTCGCTGAACTCCAGCCTGGCAAGCTTTGCAATGTGCGCAACATCCTGAATGGTTACCGGCATCTTCTATCCTTGTGATTGATCCACATAATTCTTCTCGATGATGCGATGGACATAGTCCATCAACTCCTTTTCCTCTTCACGCGTCTTGATGTGAGCAGTCTCAACCGGTTTATCCAGCACCAGTGTAATATCCCGTGGATAAACTTTCAGCGATCCCCTTTTCATAATCGCAAAAGTGTTATTGATTGCAACGGGGATGATCGGTACTCCCGAGCGAACTGCAAGTGTAAAGGCACCGCGCTTGAAGGGCTGCAGCTTGCCATCACGCGTCCGGGTACCTTCAGCAAAGAGAAGAACCGAAGCCCCTGTTCTCATACGTTCTGCCGCGAGGTCGAGGCTTTTCACTGCTTCTTTCGCATTTGCGCGGTCGACGACAATATACGGGCCGTATTTCAAGGCCCATCCCCAGATTGGTACGTAGGTCAATTCCTTCTTCAGCATGATCCGGATTTGATCCGGGATAGCCGATTGAACTGCAGGAATGTCGAACATGCTTGCATGGTTGGAAACATAAATATAATTCTGCCCCGGCTGAATATATTCCGCTCCCACCAATTCCACCTTCACACCGAAGAGCCACAGGCCGAATCTTCCCCAGGTCGTTCCCATCAGGTGGAATGTCCTTCCACTTTTATCGAGCGGTATCGATATTAGTGCAACAATGGAAAACGGGATTGCAGCAACACCAATGAGAAATATTTTGAGAAGAGAGAGAATCATCTTTTCATCATCCCCCCGGATTTGTTCTGCTCGACTGCAAGAATACGCTTTTCAATTGAGGGATGGCTGTGGAATAAGAATTCAATAACCTTGTTCGGTGCCGGATCGGTGAGATTGATCGATGCAAGTTTCTTCAAGGCATTGACAAATGGCTCACCGTTTCCCATTGCCCGAACAGCATACCGATCGGCAGCCCGTTCATGTGCCCTGGAGACCATATTCGAAAAAGGTCCGGTAATGAGGGAATAAAGTCCCAGCCAGAGTGTGAGCAGCGGCAACGCTGCAATTTGATCGATAGAAGTGAAGCCAAACCAGAGAAGGCTTTCTTCATAGGCACGTGCCGCAAGATAGAGTCCGACAAAACTATTGACTGTGCCAATCATGATCATAATCCAGATATGCTTCATTGTATAGTGCCCAAGCTCATGGGCAAAGATGGATTCAATTTCATCGTCGGTAAAATTTGCCACAAGCGTGTCGCCAAGAATGATCCGTTTCGATTTTCCGATTCCGGAAAATGCAGCATTTGCTTTCTTGGTGTTCTTGCTCATATCAAAGACAAAGACCCCCTGCACGGCAATCCCAACACGTTTGCAGAGGGCAAGAATCCGGGTGTTCAGGGCACCTTCCTCCAGTGGTTTGAATTTATAGAAGAGAGGAAAGATGAGCACCGGGGCAATCCGGGCAATAATGACGGAGAAGAGAAAGACGATCGTGCCGACTGGCAGCCACCAGGAGGAACCGAATGTCTTCAGGCAATAGTAAAACGCCAGCAAGAGCGGAGTGCCAAGAGCAACACCCACCAGCATTCCTTTCACCCCTTCCCATACCCATGCCAGAAAGGATTGATTGGAAAGCTGATAGCGATGTTCCAGATAGTACCCCGAATAGAATTGCATCGGGAACGTTAATGTAGACTCAATGACACCGAGAAGAACTGAGAATCCGAGGAGAACGAGATAATCATTCTGGAATAATCCCCGCACTGCTCCTTCTGCCCACCTGGTGACTCCTGCGAGGACAAAAACGAGGCTCAGGATAAAAAACAGTATCGTTCCCGCGATACCAAGAATTATTTTTATGCGGGAATATTCTTTTGCGCGGTGCAGCTTTTCAGGAGATTCTTGAGGCGTCGGTTGATTTGGAGACTCTGATTCGGTGGAGGATGTTACAACACTTTGTAGATCGCGTCTTTCTGAGACGTTGACAGCCTGCTCCATGAATCAGTGGTAGTTAAGGGTGAATTCATCTGTGGTTTGTCCAAAATACCAAAGCGATGAGTGAAATGCAAGGTGTAGAGAAAGAATAGCCGCCAAAGCGCCAAGAGAGAAATTGATAAAGTGCTTCTATAAGAAACATTTTCTAAAAAATACATTTATGTCCTTGGCGTCTTGGCGGCAGTATTTCCTGAAATGGACTATAACTATTTACAGACGGTTTTAAAAACACGGAGAAAATTTTCGCCAAGAATTTTCCGAACCTCGTCGCGGGAATACCCTTTCTTCAGTAATGCTTCTGTCAACGCAGGAAATTTCGAAACATCATCCAATCCAGCCGGGTGCGCTGATCCCATGCCATCGAAATCGGATCCGATGGCTACATAATCGATACCGACTAATTTCTTTATGTGGTCGATATGCTGAATAACATTATCGATTGTTGCTGTGCTTGTTCCCGTAAGAAAGCTAGGATAAAAAACAACGCCGATGACTCCACCGCCCTGAGCAATTGCCTTGATCTGATTGTCAGTCAGGTTGCGTGTATTGCTCCGCAGTGAATAGACACCCGAATGAGAGGCAACGATTGGATTTTTCGTTATCGCCAGGATATCTTCGACAGTTTTAGTTCCGACGTGGGATATATCGATGATCATTCCAAGCGAATCCATTGTCTTAATCACTTGTTTTCCAAATTCGCTGAGGCCGACTGTGCTTGCCCGTGAATCTGAATGAGAAACCGCCCAGGTGGTACTGTTATTCCAAGTGATCGTCATGAGGCGCACACCGCGCTGATAGAATGAATGCAATTTATTTAGATCATCTTCGATGCAGTGTCCCCCTTCAACAATCGGGATCGCTGCAATTTTTCCCGATCGATTCAGTACCTGGATTGAATCCATTGTTCCGGCAATTCCAATTGTCGATTGGTTTCGCTTGATTTGGGCGTTGAGTGTATCGAGGTAACGGATAGCAGATGGATAGTAACCAGCGTTTTGATACTCTTGAGATGTAGGATTTATCCAGACCGAGAAGAGTTGGGCATCAACTCCACCCTCAAGCAAGCGGGGAATATCGGTTTGATGTATCGTGTGTCGCTGGCCGAAGTCGAAGTACGTCCCATCTCCAAAGATGGCTTCGAGGGCATCATTGTGCAAATCAACGAAGAATGCACGATCATGAATTGTCGATAATGAAAAATCAGCACGAGCACCCGGGATCAAAGAAACGGTCAGGGTATCGGGCTCATGGATCGTTGAAGAAGCGACCACGCGGACAACATCCCCTGCGGTTGATAACGCACGGTGGACACTTCCTGCAGAATTGACCAGAGAGATTCCACTCAAGCCACTCCCCGATCCGCCGTCAAGCTGAATCATTTTCTTCGTTACCCGGTACTCTTCCGTCTCAACGGTGTAGAACAATACTCCTGCTCCACCTATCGACCTCCAATCAATCGAATAGCTTCCCGCCTCCAACTGAGCGGACTTGCTATCGAGGATCTGTCCAAGGATATTATGAATAGAGACATGCACTCTGCTGTACACAGGAAGAGTAAATCGAATCCGTGTCGAAGGGTTAAAGGGATTAGGATAATTCTGTTCGACCGAATATGTAGAAATGGATGTTGCTGTCTGCCCGGTTTCTGTCGGGACAACGCTGATCGACCATTCCCCCTGCGGATTGGTGTCGGCTGCACCGACAGTTACTCCTTGTATGTCGTAGAGTGTAATCCGGGCGGCATTTATGGGGAGGCTGCTCTTCTTGTCGCGGACAGTACCGTTGAGCGTCACTCCCTGTCCATAACCGGCAGGAGAACACAGGAAACTCAGAATAATGACACAGAGTGTGAATTGGTTTACCAGAAACAAAGAGACCCGGCGGAACCACACTCCGCCAGGTCTTGTAAAGATACAACACTGCAATGTTTTTCCTGCCATTCTGCCCCGTCAGAACGAAAAACCAACGGAGAATTTCTGAATGGAGGGAAGGATAGTAAACTTCTCATAGGAATAATCGAACCTCAGATTCTGTCCGAGAAATTGACCGCCATTCACACCGATACCGAGGGCAAACGATTCATCGTCATAGTTCAACTTCACGCCGCCTCGCAGGGCAAGAAAATCGAGCAGGAGTGCCTCACATCCAATGTTATAGTGTTCGATATTGTCATTGGGATGGACGAGGTCTGCAATAAAGCGAACGCGATATGATTCTTCGATGATCGGTTCCATCGTGAACGATGCCCGGAACGTAACAGGCAGAGGAGCACCATTCAATCCCTTTTCAAGATTGCTGTCGGAATAATCACGGAAAGTCCCCTGCAACGCATCGAGGTCCGGACCGAAGTTCTGGAGTGTCAGGGCAAGCCGTGAGCCCATCATTCCCAGATCATAGTTGCTGCCGATATCAAAGGCAATACCTGATGTCGTGTGATCGTAGTACGATTCGCGGATATATTTCCCCTGAATACCAATGGCAAGTTTATCCATGATTCTACGGGTGAATGAAAGTCCGACAACTGTATTTTGAATATTATATCGTACCCCTGTTCCATTTTCCTGGTCCACCGTCGTAATCTCTTCATCAGTTGAGAAGCCGCAGACCTGGAAACCGACAACGCCGATATCCTGAATGCGGTAGGCAGCGACGAATGAACCCATGGTGATATCAGCGAACCAGGGTGTATACGAAAATGCAACATCCGCTTTGGCTATACTCTCCAATCCTGCTACGTTGGTATAGAGTGCAGCGGCGTTATTCACCACCGAAGCAGCAGCATATCCGAGGGCAGATGCACGCGGATCAAAATTGATCTTGAACAGTTGTGCACCGCTGGTGCCAACCTGACCAAATTGCTGCGCGCAAAGCGGCATCGTACAGAGAAGAGTAAGAAGAATGATCTTTTTCATAGGACACCTCTAGCGCATAATGACAAATTTACCAGTTTGTGTACCAGCAGGCGACTCAACGACATAGAGATAGAGACCGCTGACCACTTCCTGATTATTCTTCGTAGTGAGATCCCATTCTGCCACGCCGCGGAAATCACCGGTTATTTGGACATCACGACTTCTGTAGACCACATCGCCGCTATTGATTATTTTCACGAGATCGCCGGCAAGAGTGAAGATAGAAATCTTCGCACCGGCCGGGAGGTTAATAAAGCGCAAACGATTGACCCATGGATTTGTCTCGATAGGATTTGGATTATTGAAACGGCTCGATCCTATGAAGGGGTTTGGCACGACGCGAACTTTCTCAACTCCCGCAGCGGCCGGTGTATTGGCCATGTAGACACGTGTTGAGGTGCGTCCTTTTCCGATCTGGTTCTCCAGCCTTCCTAATCCAAGCAGTGAATCACCCTTATCAAACGCAGTCACAGCATAGGTATAGATCATGCCGTTCGTGACACCTTTGTCGATATACTGATAGAGCGTATCACTGCCCGAAACGACTGTAGCAGGAGGCCAGCTTTTTACATACGGCCGTCCGATCCAATCAGAATCCAATTTTGGATCCAATTTGTTGCCTGACACATAGACCGCCAGTGTATCCCAGAGAGGATTTCCTCCCGCATCGGAACGAATCGTTCGATACACTCCATACCCGGCAAAGTCTTTCATTCCCGTGATCGGATCTTTGCTGCTCTCAGCATTCTTTTCCCATTCAAGAGCAATCGAACTCTGACCACTCACATCCAATGATCGAATGGCATAGTCAGGTTCTACGGGTGCAGTAGGGGTTTTTTGATAGTTGCCATCGTACATTGCCTGTGCGATCTGCGAGTTCTGCTGAAGACCACCCAATCCGTATCCAATAGTCCACGCTACAACGATGTGGATGGAATCACCAGGTGGAATCTCAAAAGGACCAACAGCACAGATGGCCCGATAATCACGCACCGCAGTATCGGGAAGCGCTTTCCCCAGTCTCATAAATTGGTACATCTCCTGTGATGTCGTTGGTTCAAAATAACGATACGAAGGAGTCGCCATTGTTGGTTTACCAGTATACGTTCCTTTGAAGTGGGCCCGATCATAATCGATGACCCGGATACCGATATATCCAGGAGAGCGAAGAATCCCTGTTACCGGATCAGGATTCCCCTTATCGTTCCCCGGGACATCCGGATTGTCGGCATCAAATAGATACACTAACTTATTGGTTTCATCGTAATTGGCAAGATCATCCAGATCCCAGTAGTCGCTGTCTGTACTGGATCCAAGAAATCCCGAAACATCTGCGTCCATACGAAAACCAACATAGACTCCTTTTAAAGTCCGTGTGACATCGATAAGACCGTCTTTATTGGTATCATCGCCAATGTTCCTTATCCAATAATCACTGATGATGAAGTCGTCGTTGTACGATTGATCCCAGACGTAGGTCCGTTCGGTGACTAACACACCGAGGTTTTTATGTGTCCCGGTTGGGCTTGGAGGATTCACATCGGTGTACCGTGCATAGGTATCTTCTGCTGAGAGCGATCCCTGATCACGATGTTTCACCTGGATGGTGTCGAGCGGCACAAAATGATTCCCTTCACCAAATGAGGTGTACCCCACGCTGTCGATCAGGCTTCCGATCCAGATCGAAGCACGCCATCCATAGACATTGCCGCTGCCTCCCGGCCATTCGAAGTTTGGCTCGGAGTATGTATTCCCCCAATAGCCATTGTTCGTTATCATATTCCACAGCGCACCCATTTTGTGGCTGAAGGTTTTCTTGCTTTTCTGCTCCAGTTTTAATTGAGCGTTGAGTTCTATGGATAAAACCAGAAGCAGACATTGAAGAATGATGAGTATTCTTTTCATGGTCACCTCTAATATTGAATTTCCAAACCAAGTCGATAGACCCGCGGCCTGCTGTAGGCATTGGGATCTTTAAATGGGCCCGTCGGATCGCCTGTTTGATCGAAGAGGATCAAACCCTCTCGCCCTCCAGAAATATAATTGACATTGATCCAGTTGAAGAGGTTGCGAGCCTCAGCGAGAACCGACCAATCGAGGCCGTACATCTGGAACGATTTTCGGAATCGCATGTCAACATTCTTCGTCCAGGGCAGCCGCCCATCATTTCTCAGCGAGAAGAGCGGGAACACATCGCGTGTATTTGTGGTATAGGGCGACCCGGAACTGAATGTTGCCACAAAATTCATCTCTGCGTCTCCAATCCATTGATCGACGATTCCTGTGGAGCGCAGGATCAAATTCACATTGAACTTATGGCGGATATCCCAATCGAGCGGGTCGAGGCGCCGCGGGACAATCTGTCCATTGGATCGGTAAACAGAAGAAGATCGACCATTGGCAAGAGCGTAGGTATAGTTGACCATTCCGCCAATGGGCTGATTTCCGAGTGTCTCAAGTGTAAATTCCAGGCCGCGGACATTCGCATAATCCATATTGCCGTACGCCTGAAATGGTTCAGCAGAACCGGGGATGTCGTAATCGATTGCGGCAAGAAGGTTGGTGATATCCTTGAAGTATCCCGTGACACCCATCTTCACCCAGTCGGAGAATAGATGTTCCCAGCCGATTTCATAACTCACAGTTTTTTCAGGATTCAACCGGGGATTTCCCAGATCCACGTTCGTTGTGAAGCGAAAATCAAGTTTGATATTTTCATAGAGAAACCGGAGGTCCGGTCGCTGGAAGAAGTGACCATAATAGAAGTGAATTTTATCCCGCTCAGTAATTGGATGAGAGATACCGATTCGTGGACTCACCTGCCAATGAGCGCTAACTTTATCAGCCGAGCTCAGAGTTGCTCTGCGAGCAGGATCAGTAAGTTCAATAGGGTCGGAAGGATACAGAACACCACCACCGAAGCCGTTCGGATTATAGTAATCAAAGCGAACTCCCGCGTTGAGAATAAATCCATCGCGAACTTCAATTTTATCCTGGATATAGAACGCAGCATCGTAGAGACCTTCATTCCAGAGATCGAACCTCGGATTGAGAACCGACTCAAACGTCACTTTTTCAACATCTCCCTTACTGTAACTGAATTCAAATCCGCCCTTCAGGAGATTGTTTGTATTCAATTGATTCGAATAGTCGGCGCGGAGAGAGGTGGTGCGGGAAACCTGATTGAGATAATATCCCTGGTCGCCGGTATAGTTCCAGTAGGCCTGAATGTCGAGGATGCTCATATACCCGCCGGGCCCGCCATTCCTCAAATAGTGAAGCGCATCGTTCGTGCTCCCATCTCCGTTACGATCGTCAACATCACGACCGGCAAGGCGGTAGGTATTCGTAAACATCGAGAGTTTAACATCGAGAAACGATTGTTTGTTCAGGGTGTAATTCCATTGCAAACCGAGGTTATAACTATCATTAATCGGAATCGCTCGATGTTTCAACATTCCAGCTTGATAGTAGTTCTTGACGGATTTATACCACTTTCCTTCGAACAACGCTGAATCCGGTTTACGGGCATTATGGTAATTTTGTGGATCCGGAACGAAAAAGTATTGTTCCAGCGTTGATACTCCGCTACTGGTGATCAGCCGCTGGAAGAGATCTTTTTGATATCCTTCGCTCAGCGGCCCAAACATCGAGTAATAGTGAGAATAGGAAGTGGATCGTGACCAGGATCGTACGCCGCTCAATTGAATCCGATGTTCGCCATAGTTCAAAGTGACTTTCGATTGGTATGCTTCACGGTATGAAGATTCATTCTGAAGGAGACCTTTGTTCTGGAGGGCGACATCGGACGAAACGTTCAACCCCAGTTTCACGTCACCAAGAGAAACGTTCGGAGTAGTGAAGAAGAATTCATAGTTCTTCCAATCGGGCTGTCCTTTGCCGAACTGATTCGGACGGAGCTCTACTTTGCTCCATGGAAAATCTGAGGTTCGTACCCGGAATTTCGCGCTGAATCGGGAAAACGGACTCCGTGTAATTGTATTGACAATTCCCGATTGGGCATTCCCGTATTCTGCTTCGAATCCACCGGTAGAGATCTGAATCTCCGACACGCTAAGCTGTGGAAGTGTAATCGCAAAACCACCGGTGTATTCGACGTATCCATTCACCGCCGTTTTCACGGGAAGACCATCGATAAGGAAAAGCGACTCATTGAAGCGTCCGCCGCGAAAATGGCTTCCGTTCACACCAGCTTGCATGCGGACAATTTCCTGAAAGTTATCGACCGGCAATGCTGTTATCGTTCCTTCATCAATAGTATATTTTGTTGAAGTCAGGTCGATTTGAATGGGAGGGCGTTGCGCCGTCACAACAACTTCTTTTGCCATAACGGTAGAAGGTTCCAGAGCAATGTCAACGGTGGTTGTTATATCAAGCATGACTTTAATATTCGAAATTGTCTTAGCCGTATAACCTACCATCGATGCTCTGAGGGAGTATATTCCGATCGGCACATTGATGATAAAATAATTTCCCTCGAAATCGGAGACCGCACCCATGGTAGTCCCGACAAGGGTAAGATTCACCATCGGCAAAGGTTCTTTCGTCTGAGAGTCGATCACCCTGCCTGCAATTTTTCCCGTTGTGCCAGCATAGAGCATCTGGCATAACAAGAGTAGTATGATTAAAAGTCGTTTCATAGCTTCCCCTAACTTGTGGAGAGTGAGTGTTAGAGCCAATCGAGCTTGAGCCGAGCAACTCAAACAGCGCGAAGCAACATTGCTGAATATTGCTTCAACAAGATTGCTTCACGATGAGAGTCGCAGGTCAGCCAGGCAGTTACTGAAGATTACTTCAGTAAGAGCAGCGATCTTGTGGAAATGCCATTGCCTGCTCTCAGTGTATAGAAGTAGACGCCGGAAGAGAGTCCAGCCGCATTGAATTGGACGGTATGCGTTCCCGGTGTTGTCATGCCATTCACGAGGCTTGCGACATGTTTCCCGAGGACGTTATAGACATCCAATTGGACATTCGATGTGGTTGGTATTGAAAATGAAATATTAGTTACTGGATTGAAAGGATTTGGATAATTCTGAAGTAATGTAAAATCGGTCGGTGTATTTGGTGAACGATCATCGACCCCGACCGCCACAGCATACTTCACGATATTCTTATAACCAACTGCAAAGAACTGATTTGCTGAGAGAGCCCAAATGTTCTTTAAGTCTGATCCCAGAGCACCAACCGGAGCATTCATGTTTTTCCATGTTGTACCGTTGTCAGTTGAGATCCATAGACGGGAAGCAGTGGTCGATGAAGTAGCTCCAGCCCATCCAGCAGCGATAACAGTATTAGTGCCGCGAATAGCGCGTGCACTCGTCACTTTTTTATCAACTTGCGCTATTCCCGTTTCTATGGTAAGAGTGTCACTCCAGGTACGACCGCCATCGGTGGTCTTCACAAGGTAATTTGCAGTTGTGCTCGATGAGGTGACTTGCCGTATCACTCCGTAGCCGATATTTTCATCCTTCATGCTGATAGAACGGAGATAATAATCATTGCTGAGTGTTCCCGGAAGAGAAAATTTCCAGAGCGTCCAGGTATTTCCAGCATCCGTAGATTTGAGTATTGCCGGAGGATCTACACTTCCATAATACAGCGTCATCCAGATGTGTTTGTTGTAAACATCGATCGCATTACTATACGTTGTGTAGCTGGCATAGTAGCCGTCAAGTTTTGCAGAATCGGGAAGATTGGTGCTTCGTGTCCAAGTCTTGCCTCCATCGAAACTCCGACCAACATATACACCTTGGGCATCTGCATCTCCTAGAGCGATGATAGAATCCTGGCCGATGTAGCGAATCGCATCAAAATAACCAACAGTCGGATCTGCGTAGGAAGTAACTGTATCCCACTTTGCACCGCCATTGGTCGTGCGCAGGATTTGGCCTGTGGTCAGAGCGGTGATGGCATTGTTCGCATCCTTCGCAATGATACCACACGTCAGTATGCTGGTTCCAGGACTAGGGAACATATCCTTTCGTGCCCATGTTTGACCATGATCAGTTGAAAGCAATGCAAATTGTTTACCTCCGGAAGCCACATCAGCTCCTGAGACCCAGACGACACCATTGCTGAGGTAGTGCAGTCCTCGCAATTGCAGCTTTTGAATCGAATCAGTACCAATCACTTTATAGTCAGTCCATGCCGTTGACTGGGCAAACGTCATGGTGAGCCCAAGTATTAGAATGACAGCAAGCAGAACCAATCGTTTCATTGAAGCCTCCATAAATATAAGGTTTGAGAAGGGAGGATCGAAAATACTGCTCGACCCATATGAGATAGAAAATGAAAAAAGTCTGTAAGGCAAGCTCTGAGCTTGGAAAACCGATGAAACACTTTACCTCCGTTATGAACGGATGTTCGACTGGAGAAATTTGAGCAATGAGACTAATGATAGTAACATGAGTTGAACCACAGCCCAAAGGAAGTTAGTCATCTACAAAAATGAAGTCAAGGAAAATTTGTTGAAGTTGCATCGCTTTCGTGATAAATGGAGTGACGCGAGATGATTCACCCTTTTTTTACTCATAAATCAAATATTTTTCTCTCTTTATCATAAATGGTGCACGCTGCTGATCGATCTTCCGGAGAATCTCATTGACCGAGATTTTTTTTGTCATGGATAGCCGGATTTCGTCGGAACCCGTTGCCTTGTCGAACATGCTGATTCGTGACGATTGGGCTCGCTCGAAGATATCTTTATCGGGATAGAGTGTCACAAGTGCCTCCAGCACATGCAGCGCTACAGAAATAAAATTTACCTTCTCCCGATCGACCACATGAATTTGCACTCCATAAAATTGCGATCGGGTTGTATCAAAATAGAATGGGCGATAATACATTGGGCGGAACTCAACGCCGCCGAGCTTTTTGGCATTCATGTAGTCAGCAAACTGATCCCCCTTCATCCATGGTGCACCGACAAGTTCGAATGGCATTGTGTAACCGACGCCCTGATTGGCCGTACCGAGTTCTCCCAAAAGGCCGGTCATCACATAGAACATCGATGTCCAGTGATGCGGCACATGCGGTGAGGTTGGCACCCAGGGCAATCCCGTTTCATCCCACCACATGGAACGCTTCCATCCTTCCACCGGCACCACCGTCAAATTGCATTTTACGTTATTGGCCAGCCAGCCTTCTCCATTGATCATCTCAGCCAGTTCTCCCGCCGTCATGCCATAGACATAGGGAATTGGAAAAGCGCCGATGAATGACTTGAATTTGGGATCAAGCATCGGCCCTTCCACACGATCGCCCGTGAGAGGATTGGGCCGGTCGAGCACAACAAAGCGTACGTTATTCTCCGCCGCAGCTTCCATCGCAAGTCCCATCGACGAGATGTACGTGTACGACCGCACGCCTATATCCTGAATATCATAGACCAGCACGTCAATACCGTGCAGCATATCAACTGTCGGTTTGCGGGTTCTTCCATACAGGGAGTATACAGGCAATCCAGTTTCGGCGTCGTTGTACCCTTCCACAATTCTTCCTGCCTCAATATCACCCCGCACACCATGCTCCGGGCCAAAGAGTGCGACCAGTTTAACATCCTCTGCGTTATTAAGAATATCGATAGTTGATTCAAAGTCCGAACTGATGCCAGTGGGATTGGTAATCAATCCAACCCGTTTTCCTTTGAGGAGATCGAATCCACGCGCCCTGAGTACATCGATGCCCGGCTTGACTGTGGACTTCAGCGTCGGAGTATGGGGAGCTTGTCCATAGGATGTTGCGAGGGTGAATATTGCGAGAAGCATCGCCACCGCCGCTGCGGCCAGTGCGTTACGCGAGTGTGTTGATGGTTTCATTCTTTTTCAATTCCTTCGTCATTCAGCGTGAGTTTCTGGTTCAATTTGTATGAGGCAACTGCCAGAGACAGCAGCAGGAAGATCACCGAGGCCATCAACAACCAGGCAAGAATGGTGATCGGTGGTTCAATAAGCAGGAGGAGAATGATGAGAGCGAGTGCTACCTGGGCAGATGATCGAACGGATGAAATCTCCTTCTGAAGCTTCACGTCCAACTCCCGCTGTCGTTATGGATTCCAGGGTACCGGTTTATTATCCAACAGCCAATTCTTTATCTCGGCAAGATCGGAGAGGAGATCCAGCAGGCGTGCCATACTGGACTGGTCGAGCGACGTGAATGTCTGCATGATCATCTCTTGTAATCCATGGGGATCGTCTCTGCCGAACTCTTCCAGCATCTTCGATACCCGTTGAACTCCGGCCTGAAACTCAACGGCAAGTTTCTCATACCCTTCCCCATCCTGGCCGATACGTTTCATAATACCAAACGTCTGCGTGATAAACTTTGCATCGAAGAGCAATTGCTCAAATTCCTTGATTTTTTTTCCGGCGATGCTGAGTTCAATCAACTGAGCGACCTCAAAAGAATAGAGGAGCTTCTTATTGATAGAACGTTCAAGTTCCCTGATGAATGTTTGGGTCTCTGGTCGTAGGCTCATAGTCTCGTATCTGTCAACTGGCAAAATATACGGTGTTCTTCAGCGAGAAACAATTCCCCTTCCCGATGAATTACTTCATTGCCCATTCTTTGAGCAAGTGGTTGAGCTGTTCTTCGGGAAATTTTGGTGTGTCATAGATACCCTTGCAAGAGCGTTGACGCAACGCTTCAAACAACGTCACTGCACATGCAACGGAAACATTCAGGCTCTGAATCATACCCATCATCGGAATTTGCACAATGCCATCGGCAGATCGTACCGCCTCCTCCGTTACTCCCCGGTGTTCATTGCCAAACACAAAAGCAATCTTGTCCGTCATATCGATGTCGTATAACGAGACGGCGCCCTCGGCAGGCTGCGTCGCATAGATTTTGAATCCCTCTTCCCTGAGTTTGGCATAGCATTGGTCGACGGCTCGGAATTCTCTTCGCCCTACCCATTTCCCCGCGCTCGCCGAACTTTTCTTTCCAATCCGCGGAAACTTCTCTACTCTGTAGAGTAATTGCACTTCCACGATTCCCGCAGCATCACAGGATCGGATCACAGCGCTCACATTGTGCGGGTCGTGAATATCCTCCATCACCACCGTCAGGTCTGGCTGACGCCGGCGAATCACGGCTTCGAGCCGGGCCAAGCGCCGCTCACTTCGCATTGGGCTGCCTCCTGAACAGAAGAATGAAAAGGTATCCATACCCGTGAAGGGAAGAGCGCTGAAGGGAGTTCATACTAACTCTTCGGTTGGTCTAATGCACTGCCAAGGTCGCGGTAATACGCACTCTGTTCATCGTCGTTGATCATATGGTACAGATTGGAGAGACGCAGAAGCAGAATCCGCTTATTGGAGACATGGGGTATTCCTGATTTGAGGAACTCCAAAAGAATATCAACAGGCGGGATATTCAGGTCCGGGTCGAAGCAATCGCATGCATCAAGGTAGGGTTCCAGTTCTGACGGCCTGGCTTCGGCGGCTTTTTTGTAGTACTTGATGGCAAGTTCAAAATTATCATAGGAAGAATAGGTCACCTCAAAGACACTGGCCAGCCACATAAACGTATCGAAGGCAATGGTGGGAAATTCCTTTGCCAGTTTCTCGCCGAACAGGCAGAGCTCATCCGGGCCGAGCGAATGATTCCAGAAGAGAATACGATACAATTCTACATCCTGGATCCGCTGATGAATGGCATCCTCAAACGCATCGAAGATCTCGTTAAAATCTTTCCCGTTTGCAAACCGGGATCGGATTTCATCCGGTGTGAACCGCGGCATTGAAGGGTAATCCAGTGAATGGACGTAATAGTTCGCTTACTTGCTTAGAAACTGACAACCACATCTGCATCATGCATAATCGGGGGAGACAAGACCATTGACAACTCCACCTCACTTCTTCAGAATGGTATTGATCACTTCGAGCAGCTTTGCAATGGTGAATGGTTTTTCGAGATACTCCACCGCAATATCGGAATTCCACGCGCCGGCAGCCTGTGCTGCACTCGTCATCATGATAACCGGAATGGAAGCGGTCTCTGCATCCGCTTTCAGTTCTTCGATCATCATGAATCCATTCATCACATCCATGTGCACATCGCTGAGGATCACATCCGGATGGTGCTTGGCAACCATTTCAAGCCCCATCATACCGTCCTCAGCTTCGATGATTCCCCAACCCTTCAGTTTGAGCTGAGAGGCAAGAGTCTTCCGGAATGACTCCTCATCGTCGACAATTAGAATTTTTTTCATTGAATAGTTCCTTCCCCTTCCCCCCGAAGAAAGTAGTGAATGGAGTTACGAAAAGCAATATTTACCACGATGCACAGCACAAACTACATAGAATTGAATCATGCTATCAAACAGAAAAGCCTGACTTGTATAGCACGTGTCAGGCTTCGTCATTTTGCACTGAGGAACATGAGGAGGGTGCTTCTGGCGGATCCTAGAAACTTGGACGAAAAGTCCAGCCACAATGGACACTAAGGATGCGAAGAATAAAAAGAAAAAAGAGTAATGGAAATTTAAATTAATTCAACAGTTTTTCCTTTGCCTGCCCGACCTGCCTGCTGCAGGCAGGCGCAGGCGGGTGTCCTTCCCGCCAGACCGCATGGCGGGCTGGGGTGAACTTTTCAGCCAGAGGCTGATCCGCCAAAAAGAAGGCGGACAGGTGCGCCTTTGGTGCAGTGGTTTGATTATGTTCTTAACTGTTCGGCCAGATCTCTAGAGCTTCAGCATTTTCTCCACCAACGCTTTGAATGCCTCAATGCTGAATGGCTTCTCAAGGTAACCGATATCCGTGGCGGTTTTCCAGGCACCGGCAGTGAACATCGCCCCGGTCATAAAGATAATCGGTATCAGGGATGTCGCTTCATTCTGCCGCAACTCTTCGACCATGACAAAACCATTCATATTGTCCATTTGCACATCGGTGATGATAAGATCGGGAAGATGGCGATTGGCCTGTTCAAGGCCCTCCATGCCATCATTTGCCTCTAAAATCTCATATCCGGATTCATTCAATTCGAGGCTGATAGCCTTTCGGAATGCTTCCTCATCATCGACGACAAGAATCTTTTTCATAGTAATCCTTTTCCAGACATTCTGAAAGTAGTAAAGGGGTGCCCGAAAAGCAAGCCGATGGTACGGAGCATCGTCAGCGCACTAACACCATTTTTCTTACACCGACGAACGATCCCGCCTTCACGTGAGCATAGTAGACACCGCTTGCTAACTGTGAAGCATTGAAGCTGATCACATAGCTGCCGGCAGACATTTCCTCATGGACAAGCTGGGCGACCTCACGGCCAAGAAGATCGAAGACCTTCAGTTCAACCATGGATCGATCGGGGAGATCAAGGATAATCTGTGTCTGAGGATTAAAAGGATTGGGAAAGTTCTGGAAGAGGGAATACTGTTTCGGCGGGACCTCTTGCATTTGCTCAATCCCGAGAACAATGTTATCTTTCCCTCCGGCCTCAAGGTACCGGGCTTTGAACTCCTGTAAGAACAAATTTGTAATCCGTTTGCTCTGAATGATGAGCGTGTTTTCATTATTCGAATTCTCGGCAGAACTTGACCAGTTATGCGACCCTGTGATAACCGCAGCAGCGAGTCCTGAATTCTCTGCATCAACAACTGCATATTTGTGATGCAATAAACCATAGGGCTGACCTTTTAACCGTACATCAATCCCGGCATTGGTCAGTGTGGAAAAAACACTCCCCTGATCGCTCGAATTGTCCATCAGAATGCGCACCCGTTTCCCGGCATTCTTCTTTGCGATGAGTGCCTGGGCAATGTCATCGCGGGTGAATGTGAGCAGCGCACAATTGACGCTCGCCTGTGCGGAGTTGACTGTCTCAATAATTTTTGAAGTCGTCCTGTCCGACGGACTGAAATGCAATTCAACAGGAACATTATTAATAGAGAAGCGGTGCGGCGTGTTGTCCAGCTTCCGAAGCCCAAAACGGGAAGTACTCCGATTCGGAAGATCTCCGTCGCTTCCCCACATCTCATTGAACTCGACCGTATAGGCACCGGCTAATGCCTGATCCTGAATTTCAAGAGCATTCTGTGAGTCCTGATCGGTACCGGAATCCGTTGCATTCCATGACCCTGTCCAGACCCAGTCATCGGAGGCAGAGAAACGGTCGCGGTAATCGAAGATGGCAAATTTATTGTGCATCAATCCCTGGCTCGATAGTGTTCCATCAAAAGCATCATCGATTACCTGGATACCATTCTGCATGAGTGTACCCCAGGGCTCTTGAATGGCAATATTATCCTGTTCTCCAATTACTCGTACTCGAACACCACGCAATTTTGCTGCAACGAGAGCCGTGGCAACTGATGTTCCAACCGATTTACTTAAGCTATACAGGCAGACATCGATGGAATATTTTGCGGCATTGATGCGGTCGATAAACTTCAAAGCAAGGTTGCTTACCGTTGCCTGCTCACCCGATGCCACGCTGCCATCAACCGATCTATTGAAATAGACATTGATGGTACCCGAGGATGCCGCAGGAGAAGCTGTGCTGAATAGAGCATCACCCGTGCTGTTGATTCCACTCGCATCTCCGGATCCGACCTGATAATGATAGATTGTTCCGGCTGTTAATCCACGAATGGCAAGGGAGTGTTGTGAGACGCTCTCCGATTTCCCGATGGAATCAGAATAAGGGGTAGTCGCTCCGAAGCGGATAAAACTCGAAGATGGTGTCGATGTTGTCCAGACGAGTGTCACTTCATCCGGTTTGATGTTTGTTTCCTTTGGGAGTGAAGTTATTGCCGGACCCGGATGGAGAATGATGTCTGCTTGTGTGCGCGGAACAATTTCGTAATCCGATTTGTAAGGAGGCGGTGGAGCTGGAGTACCGGGAGCATATTGTTTGATAATCCCGATCAGGTCGAACATTCCATTTGGTGCAATGAAAGATGTTGAAATGAAGGCACCTGTTGTTCCCGTTGCGTCCGTGATAGTCGAGTTTGCCGCATTATAGGTTACACCGTTGATGCGGACAAGCCTTCCCTCATTCGGCTCGGTGTATGTATCCGTATTGAATGTTGCATTGACATCGCGGGCCGTGAGAAGCAATGGTTGCGGCACTAGCCGGCTGCGGGCATGAAGAATGTACTTAGCTGAGTCGAGAAGAATTTCAGTGAGGCCCCGAAACTGCGTAATGGTTCCGGTCACTGTAACACTATCGCCCATCTGATAGTTGAAAAAACGAACCGGCTGGTAGATGCTGATTCCCGCCGTGGCATCCTGCACAAAGACATCTGTCCTCGTAGAAGTAAGATCGGCCGTGATGATTCCGCTTACGGTGACAGTAGCACCATTTTGGTATGGCGGAGCCGGGACTCCCTGTGCATCGTTGATGTGAACATTGATAATCGGAATTACTTTTGTAACTGTAATCCTTGTCGGCAATGCAATGGCGAGCGGAGGATTCCGCTGCGAGCCGGTCTTCACAATAAATACTCCCGTACCTGCTGCATCAGGTGATTGCAGGTTAATTATCGACACAATACCCGAATCGTTTTTTGTGACAGCCGTAGGTCCGATGAAGAGTGTATCACCGCTGACTGTCCTGCTGCTGCTCGCAAGCCCTGTGCCGCTGAGTGTAACGGCGGTTGTGGTGCGAGGCCAGTTCCACCCTGCCGGTACAATAATGATCAGGCTATCGAGTGTGTTTGTTCCATCACCGATTATTTTCAGAGAGAAGGTTGTCGTGGTATTGGCCTGAACGACAGAGGGTACAATTATGGCGGTACCGCTGCCGCTTCCTCCCGTTACAATCGGAGGTTCTGCAGGGCTGAGTGAATTTTGAGGCTGGGGGGTTGATCTGGTAACGAAATCTATACTATTGTTATTGGAGTCGTAACCGTTTCCTTCTTGCTCGTCGGATCCACCCATGGCCATTGAAGTGGGTGTTGAACTACTTATTGCCTTTCGTTCCAGGGAGACACCTTCACTGGTTACGTTCGGCGCTGTCCCTTCTGCAAAAGTAGCATTTGATCCTCCCCATCCCAATGCATCAATGGTAACACCTGAAGAAGTACGCAATAGAATTGCTGCGGCTGTATTCGAAAGACCAAGTGTTGACGATGGGGTTGGATTATCCTTATTTGCCACCCCACCACCTCCAAACAAATAATATTTATGCGGTTGAATTATTGCTCCAGTTGGAAAAGTATACTTATTCGAAATCGTGCCGCCCGTGGAGCGATAATCAATAGTCCAACCAGAAACATCTATCGCGTTCTCGGTGGGATTATAAATCTCTATAAATTCATCATTCGAAGTTGCATCAGTTTCGTATATCCCATTAATTAGCACTTCGCTTATAACAACATGATTCGTTGTTTGAGAAAAAAGTGTGCTCGCGCAGAAGAGAAATAGAAAAAGAATTAAGAAAAGAGAACGCATCTGGATTTCCTGTTGTTAATTTAGATATAAGATAGCGTTTTTTACATGCTATCCAAAGATGCCAATTTTTGGAAATAGCTTCATCTCTCTCTATATTCTTAACAGATATGACAAAGGTCGCGGTTGCATTACTATGGAAGGATGGAGCCATCCTTCTCTGCCAGCGGAAGCGCGGCGGCAGGTATGAGCTCAGATGGGAATTCCCCGGCGGGAAGTTCGAACCTCATGAAAATACCCTGAGCTGCCTGAAGCGTGAGTTGAAAGAGGAACTTTCAATCGACATTCCCGGCATTGAACGCATCGAAGTCGAGCGAGCGTTCTATGAAGACGGCGGAATGTTTGAGGTCTCCTACTGCACGGTGAACTATTTCTCAGGCGAAGTCCGCAACAACGTCTTCGAACAAATCCAGTGGATAGCACCGTCAATGCTTCTTCAGTACGACATTCTCCAGGGCAATCTCGGCATCGCCCGGCGACTCGCAGGCGAGGTCGACCGTTCATGAAACACCTGCACCCCCATAAACTTGACGGTAAGAAAAAGCAAAGGATTATATCGGCAGTTCTCAGATGGTACAAAAACAATGGCCGTACTCTTCCCTGGAGAGACCATCCCAATCCCTATCACATTCTGGTCTCAGAAATAATGCTGCAACAGACCCAGATACGCCGGGTATTGGAAAAGTATCCTCTCTTCCTTCGGCAGTTTCCGTCATTCAAAAAACTTGCCTCCGCCGGAACCGCAGAGGTCATCCGTGCCTGGCAGGGTATGGGCTACAACAACCGCAGTGTCAGACTACAAGAAACCGCCCTCATTGTTGTGCGAAATTACGGAGGAATGCTTCCCTCCGATATCGAGACACTCATGCACTTTCCCGGAATCGGCCGCTATACAGCTCATGCCATCGCCTGTTTTGCCTTCGGTCAGCGGGTGCCGGTCGTCGACACCAACATTGCCCGGATTCTCCAACGCCTGTTTCCGCACCAAAACGGGAGGGCTAACGCAGAGAGGATATGGGAGATCGCCGAAACGCTTCTCCCCGCGAAGCAGGTGCACGATTGGAATCAGGCTCTAATGGACCTTGGTTCGAGTGTCTGCCTCGCCCGTAATCCGCATTGCACAATCTGTCCGCTAAAGGGAAATTGCCCAAGCGCTTTCGCTCCGCAACAATCTCGGGATGGAAAGAAAAAAAACGAGCCTGGCAGGTATGGCGTCCCAAACCGATTGCATCGGGGAAAGATTGTCGCTGTACTACGGACTCTGGCTGGCAAGAGATCAATTTCTATTGATAATCTTGGAAAGAAGATCCTCATCCACTACACCAAACGAGACCGTCCCTGGCTTGCCGCACTTCTTAAACAGATGAGCAATGACGGAGTGGCCTCACTCAAAGTAAGAAACGGTATAATCTTTACGGCTCTTCCCGAATGAGCAAATAAGAGAAACACGAACAGTCCCTAGCGGAGCTGCTTCAGGCATATGCTGCAGGAAGAGAACAGATTCAATCCCGGCTGAATGACTTCTCAAAGATTCCCCCTGAGCAGTACTTCTATGAGTTAGTCTATTGCCTTCTGACACCTCAAACCAATGCGATCCATGCCGACATCGTGGTGCAGCAGCTTCAAGCAAACAAGTTTCAACTTTCGGCTCGGTGTTATCCGCTCGCTTCCCAAGACGATCACAAAGAAAGAGTATTACTCAATCGAAAAGAAATTTCGGAAATTTGCGGTCGAGATTCAGATTCCGCTGGATGAACTTGATCTATTATTCTGGAGCCTGGAAACCGGCGAGATTCGAAAATAGGTAACTACTCCGTGGGGTAAAATGTGGTTTACCTATTATTTGATACTCTCTTCAGGACCTAACCAAAAAGTACCAAACTGTAACTGTAACCTTCCGAAGGTCTCTGAGTTGACTCCTTAGAACCTTCGGAAGGTTTATATGTTCTCACACCTTAATGTCCATTTCGATAATTGATTCGTTGATTCTTTGAATCGGAATAGCAATATTATAGAGAGTGTTTTCAGATATTCCAGGAAGCACGAGTACAGGGCATCACTTGGTGCGTCAGGCACAACAACGTTTTCTTGATAATGCACTCTCATCAACCCGGAAAATTGACACAAGGATTCTTTTTTCGCACAATACCTCAACGCAGCAATCATGGGATGACGTCGTATCGATTGAGGTTGTGTGCATTATTGTTCCTCCTCCCTCTTTACGTTTCCATTTGCCAGCAACTGAACCTGACTCTTCAGATCGAACAGCAGCAGCCCGCCCGCGTTCGTACGTTGGCACGGTTTCAAGTACTCTATCTCGCCGTCAATGATGTTGCAGCGGCCCTCGCACCATTATCGACCATTAACCAGGAGAGGAAGAAATTCGAGCTTCGCCTGCTTCAGCACCGTATGAAGTTGAGTGCCAATAATCCATTTATCGTGGTGACCGAAAGTGAATCGAACACCTCTTCTGTCTTTCAACTTTCCCGCAGCGTGATTCTGATCGATTCTCTCTACTACATGCCGTTCCAACCCTTCCTTTATCTCCTTCAACGCTACAGTCAGAAACCCGTGGCTTATGATGAAGCAAAATCATTGATCACCATCGGTTCAATACCTCGTTTTGAGATCAAAGATTTTACCGTGGAGAAAAAGGATAACGGCTACCTCCTGACAATCCAATCGGACAAACGGCTGGGCGACCATAACGCCTTTCTGAGGCAGGATGGATCGCTCATTGTAACAATCGTCGATGCCAGGGCAGATACTCAGGACTTTAATCACCGTCCGCCTATGGAACCGATTACAAGGATTGTCACCCAGCAATTCCGTACAGCACTGCAGCTTACGTTCAAGCTGTCATCATCGATTGCGCAAGCGGAGGTCATCAATGATCCGCAAAGTACGAACCTGATCATTGATCTCCGCAAAAAGAGCGAGACAACAAAAGTGCAGCCTGCGCCAAAGAAAGAACCGGCGGCTAACGGTAAGCCGGGGGAGGAACCGCAGCGGCAGTTGCTCGATGTTGTTGTCATCGATCCCGGCCATGGAGGAAAGGATCCCGGAACAGTCGGCCTCAGCGGAACGTACGAGAAGGTGGTGGCGCTCGCTATTGCCAGGATTGTAAAAGAGCAGATGACAAAACAGATGAAGGATGTGAAGGTGCATCTGACCCGCGAACGGGATGACCAGTTTGTGGCATTACACGAGCGAACAAAAATGGCCAACGATTGGCAGGGAAAATTGTTCATCAGTATCCATTGCAACTCGACAGAACGAAAACCTTCTACGGCAAACGGATTTGAAATCTATTTGCTGCGAGAGGGAAAAGATGAAGATGCAAGACGGATTGCCGAGGTGGAAAACTCGGTCATCACCCTGGAGGAAGGATACGAAAACCGTTACAAGGAGTTGACGATAGAAAAATTTATGATCATTAAAGCACAACAAAGCAAATTCTGGAGATACAGCGAGCGATTTGCCGAGATCGCATCGACGACGATGGATGAACATTTGAGCACGAAAAATCGCGAAGTGAAGCAGGCCGGGTTCTACGTCCTTGTCGGTGCGGCCATGCCTAATGTTCTGGTGGAGACCGGTTATCTTTCCAACCGAGTGGAAGAAAAATTTCTCTACTCAGCAGCAGGGCAGCGGCGCATTGCTGAAGCGTTGGTTCAAAGCATCAAAAAGTATAAGCAGGAATTCGAGTTAGAAACTATCGAGAACACCACAGATCAAAGCCGGGATTAACACTTTACCTCCAGCGCGGGCAGGCTATTAAAAACCTCCTTGCACCCTGCCGAACTTTCACTTAATTTGACCACTGATGCACACGGATATACACTGAACAAGCATCGGTTTTTTCTATGTTCTTCGTGTTTCTTCTCAGCCAAAGGCTGATCCGCCAAACAGACGCCTGCCTGCCGCAGGCAGGGCGGACAGGTGCGCCTGGCGCAGTGGAATAGTTACTGAACTGTTATACGAAATCGTACTATTTCTCCATAAACAGGAACCTCCAATGAACCATATCAGACCTCTTCTACTTTCGGTAATGCTGCTCGTTGCAGTGCTTTGCTCCGCCCAGATGAAAATCACCGACCGGCAGCGGCTGAGCCCTGCGCTGACAGGTGAATATTCACATCCTCAATTTTCACCCGACGGCAAGGCCATTTTCTTCACAACACCCGAAGCCAATGGCATCTGGCAATACACACTTCCCTCCGGCCAGACACAGCAAATCACTTCGGATTCCAAGACGGGTGTTTCGTTTACAATCTCCCGTGACGGCAGGAAAATCGCTTACCGGCGCACAACCACCGACAAAGTCACACACCGGCAGAAGCAGGAGTTGATTGTGAAGGACCTAACAACCGGATCAACGGCCACTGTGGCTACGGGAAGTGACATTTCCCTTCCTGCCTTCTCTGAAAGCGAACTACTCTATAGTATTGGCAGTTCAACAAAGAATCTCAACAGGATGAAGAGCGCTGATGGAATCAAGATCCTCGGTATCGAAAATACGAAAATCATACTTTTACGAAACGGTCAAAAGCGGATACTTGACCCCCTAAAGAACGGGAGCTACATCTGGCCGGTGCTCTCTCCTGATAAGAAGACGATCGCCGCCTATGAAATGGATCGCGGGACATTCGTCTGCGACCTCAATGGAAAGATTCTTGCACGGCTTGGTCGTCGGAATGCACCAAGTTGGACCCGGGACTCGAAGTGGTTAGTCTATATGAATGACAAAGACGATGGCCACCAGATACTCTCGTCCGATCTCCAATGTATATCACCGGATGGCAAGACAGCCGTCCAGTTGACCAGCACTCCGGATATATTCGAAATGTATCCTCACTGCTCGCCGACAGAAAATAAAATCATATGCAGCACGCTAAAAGGCGAACTTTATTTACTCACTTACACTGTTGAATCCAAATGAAGCGACTATCTTGTTTTCACTCATTTAATTTACTTCGACGCATACGAAATACACCAGTATTCTCTAGACCCCCTCTTCCTCTCCCCCTTAGAGGGAGAGATAATATTACACCTTCCCCTCTGAGGGGAAGGGAGGGATGGGGTCAGAATCGTGCTTACACAATTTCTTTCAAACTCCTCTTGTTATTCTGTGGTCTCCTACTAATTTCAGCGACTGCGACTGCTCAGGTCTCAAACCTTTCTGGTATCAAGATCTGTATTGATCCGGGGCATGGTGGGTATTTTGCAGCCACCGACCGGCATGTCATTCCAGATCCAGGTATCGATTTCTGGGAATCGGAGAGTAACTTTCAGAAAGCTCTCCTGCTCAAAAGCCTGCTTGAGGCTAAGGGTGCCCAGGTACTCCTCACGAGAAATACCAATTACTATCCAAATGATGAAGAGCCCGGTCTTTCCGCACGTGTAGCCCTAGCGAATGCAAATAACGTCAGCTGGTTTCATTCCATCCATAGCAACGCCGGAGGCGGGGGAACAGCAAACTACACGCTTATGCTCGTCAGAGAAAAAGTTGTCGCCGGAGGCGATGCCGTCTATGGACCAGGTACAGGCCAGCCACAGACACAAGAGGCATGGGATATTTCAAAGATAATTGGACCAAACATTGTCTTACGCCTGCGAACACAACGATACACTCAATATCTCGACTGGACATTTTACGGCGGCAGCAATGGGGGATACACGCTCGGGGTTTTGCGAGGGCTGAATATGCCGGGTCAATTATCGGAAGGCTCATTTCACGATAATTTGGCAGAGACTCGCCGATTGATGAACAATAGTTATCGAAAGATGGAGGCGTACGCGATTCGGGACGCTTTTATGCAATATTTCAATGTACCGGCAGATACGCTCTGCATTGTTGCAGGCATCCTCACTGAACGAGGTACCAATAAAGTTGTCAATCTTTCTCAGGTACGCATTCTCCCCGAAAACAGAACTTATACTGGCGATGTGTATAATAATGGATTCTACATGTTTGACAGTCTCGTTGCCGGTCCGCATACGATCATCTGTGAAACGCCCGGCTTCTGGCGTGATACACTTCAGGTTACTTTGACAAAAGGCTCTCTTTCATTTAACGATCGCCAAGTCGAATCCACTTCTTCACCTGTTGTCCTGGGTTATACACCCGCCAATAGGGATACTCTCTTTGCGGCATCGGGGCAAATAAAGTTTATCTTTTCAAAAATCATGGATACAGCTTTGGTGAGAAAGGCATTCAGCATCACCCCTTTTGTCAAGGGAACGCTGAACTGGTCGGTGAACAACACAACGCTGATCTTCAAGCCCGACTCCGTCGTTCTTCCCTTCAATACGACATTTATCATTACGATCGATACCCTGGCTAAATCGGAAAGCGGGCTGACGATTGACGGCAATGCCGATGGCATCTCTGGTGATCCATTTACTGTAACATTCAAAACGAAACCTGTCGATGCATGGGCACCGAAAGTAATTTCCACCTCTTTCTCTGCCAGCAAACCGATGTCACCCAATGGCGTCATCAACATCACGTTCGATGAACCGCTCAATCCGGCAACAGTAAACAGCACCAACGTTGTCATGCTCGAGTCTCGCACTATCGAATATTATGAGGTGAACGGAAAAGGCGGGATCAACGTCTACCTCACAAACGGTTTTACTCCGGGTAAGACATACAAACTACGACTTGGCGCTATTGCAGATAAAAATGGAAATGCAATTCCCCTTACGCCATCGATCATCTATGAAATTTCGATTGCACCGCTTAGCAACCAGATAACAACACTCGAAGATTTCAATACCGACCTGACCTCCTGGTGGCAGCCAAGCGCGAGCGGTTCCACCGCCGGTATGGATAGTGCATCCTTCACGCGTGACGTTACCACCTATTTGCGCATGCTGCCAAACAACACGGCATCGGCAAGACTAAGCTACACCTGGAAGACTTCATCGTCAAGCTGGCTGCTGCGTGAATATCTTGGCGGCGGTGCTCCACGGAACATTACCTGGACTGCAAAAGGAATGTGCCTCCAGACATATCTTTTTGGCGACGGCAGCGGAACACCTTTCCGTTTCGCCATTGACGACGGTGCATCGGAGCATGAGGTCAGTCAATGGGTTACCATCGACTGGGTTGGATGGCGATTGGTGGAATGGGATTTGGAAAACGATTCAGTTGGTTCCTGGATCGGGAATGGAAAATTGGATGGCACATTACGATTCGACAGCTACCAGCTAAAATACGAACCGGGATCGAGCACCGCAGCCGGAGCAATTTATCTCGATCAGCTTCAACTGGTGAAGAGTACCTTGGTCGATGTGGAACAAGTAACCAGCAGCATACCGACACAATTTGCTCTTTTACAGAACTACCCGAATCCCTTCAATCCCAGCACGACCATCACCTTTGCGGTACCGTCGAAATCGAAAGTGACATTGAAGATTTTCGATCTTCTGGGCAGAGAGGCGGCTACACTGGTTGACGAAGAGAAAGAGGCCGGAACGTATCGGGTGGTTTGGAATGCAGGCAATCTCTCCAGCGGTGTGTATTACTATCGTTGTTCTTCCGGTGACCGCATCGAAACAAAAAAGATGATGCTCCTGCGCTAAACCTCAGCGCCTTCGGAAGGTTACTCAGATTGCTACATCGACCTTCCGAAGGTTCTAAAAGAAAGATTGAAATCGAACGGTTCCCTACATTCCGATTCCAATATGAAGGGAACGGTTCGGTCAATTCTAGAATTCAAATGATTTCCCAACAATCGATGCATCGGTAATCAAGGCAGACCGGGGAATCATCCATACCGGCCTGGCAGGAAAAATCTTCTTTACTTCATCCTGCAATTCCTGTGACACAGTAAAGAGTCTCATACCAAACCGCGGCTCCTTCTTTACTGTAACTTCCAACTCAACACTCTCTCCTGCCATACCGAAACAAATCTTCGGCCAGCGGATCGGCGTACGCTGCGACAGCGAATCGAGTGATCGCTTGTTCACTGCCACCTGATACACAATGTCAGGAGTTTCCGCCTCAATCGCCAGCATCGAGGCAATCCTCGGTAACCGAATCTGAATCCGGAGGACTCGCATCGAATCGAGTACTCGTTCATCGAGAAGCGTTGCTTCCGGTCCGGCAAGCTGAGTGTACGGAGCAGCACTGGAGAGAAATGCCGTTTTAGAGAATAGAAAATATCGCGGCAGAGGAACATTTTCGATTTTTCCCTTGATAGAACGGCTCGTCCACTCATCTAACCGTGAATCCCATGTCGCCCAGACGGCGGTCTGATCATTGAGATCGACGGCATAGAACAGCGAATTGGGTTTTGGATGCTGCTCACTCGGTGCGCGTGAGAACAGCGCGAGAAGTATACAAACTATTGTAATGCCGGTACCTGTAAGTGGAAACAACCACGAATACCGTTCAATGAACATTGAAACCTGCATCTGCAAAAGTCCTATGAAGAGAACAAGCAGCCCGGCTAATGCCGCAGCGACGAACAGCGTCATCATATGATAGAGGAGATACAGGAGCTGTGTTGCAATGAACACCCCCGGTATCATACAGATAACCAGCACCGCCACAATCCAGGTCGATGTGAGATCCTCATACTTACCTAGCAAAAGAATTAAATATCCGATCAGGGTGAAGGAGAGAGGCCAAACAACGATGTAACTTGCCGCAGGAGCTAAAAGTGTCAGCACCCAGCTCAGGATGAGCCAGAGCAGCGCCGCGCCTATCGCCAGGTTCATCCTTCCCAGCTTTTTCTCGAATCGGTCATGAAGAAGGAACGCAACAGTAGCAGCGAATGCCAGAAAAGCGATAAGGTAAGTGTCAGCCTGGTACATTGAATCGAGATAGAACATTTGAAACTCAGGATGCAATGGGCCCAGCAGCCGCCAGAGGCCAAAGATTATTCCTGCGGCAAGAACAACCCGGGCAAGAAACAGGAGAAACCCCAGTCCGATATTCAGGAGAGAAAGATCTTTCCGTTTCAACCCCAGGAAAAGAATCAATCCGAAAAGCGCCGTCGTAACGCACACCAGAGGAATGCTCCACGAAGCAGGATACATGATGAAGCTGCCCAGAAGAAAGGAGAAATAGACGAGATTTGGTCCGCGCGTATTGCCGAGGTCGACGTTCCCAAAATGAAGAAGGCAAGAAAGCATATTCTCTCCATGGTGTTGAATGGTACGTTCATCAACATGGCTGAGATTGTCATTCACCGTGTGATAATCGATGGCACTGTTCGCGTGGGCAAAATTCAATCCGCTCGCCCCTTTTCGTTTCAGGATGGTAAAATCGGTGTTGTTCGGAAGGAGCCGGTAAAGTTCATATAGCAGAGAGCTGGAAAATTTACTTGGAATAACCCGGTCAAACTCCCTCACCACCCATCCGTTCTCCTCACTCGTCTCAAACATGATAGAAGGGCCGGACGAGCCGCGTGCTTCGAAATTCATGACAAATCCAATACTGTCGGAGATCGGAGATTCCTCCATAAATGCTTTGGCCCCAAAGAGCCCCATCTCCTCGGAATCAGTGAAGAGAATTATGAGATCGTTCCTCAACGGAGGATGGTGTTGTAATGCTCGTATGGATTCCAGCATCGAAACGACGCCGGAGCCGGCATCATTGGCGCCGGGTGCGAGTGGAACCGTATCATAATGAGCGGCCAGCAGGACAGCTTTAGTATTATCTCTCCCCCGGATTGTGACCAAAACATTTTCGATACATGACACTCGTGAAGCCGAACGTACCATTGTCTTTTGAATAACCGGATTAAAACCAAGCAGACGCAATTGCTGGAGCAGATACTCCTTCGTTCTCTGATGCGAAGGCGAACCAACGAACCGTGGTTCGACAGCAATGACCCGCAAATGCTTCATTGCTCGCGCTGATGAGAAGTATGCCGGGTCGGCAGATTCCGGCTTGCTCTGCGGTGAGCGAATATCGGAGAGGGCAAGAATGACAACAACGATAATGGCAATGATCGTGCCAAGTGGATGGAGAGAAGTTTTCATGGGAAGTGTATCCATTAGGATTTCAGTATGATTGGTGGCCTGATGGGGCTTCCAAAAAGAAACGATCTGTCACACCGAAATGTCTGGACCTGACTAAAAAGAAAAAAACTAGGGCATCACGAACCACTTCGTGACGCAATATGCCGAAAACATTCAGATTTCATGTGTCACGGTGTGGACCGTGACACCCTTGGCGTACTTTTTAGTCAGCCCCGATACCTCGACGAAGTCGGGCTTCAATCCGGTGTCCAGTACATTGATTTAGCATTTTTCTGGATTCTCTGCCTGCCAAAGTTTCTTTAGCACGCAGGCAGGCGGCTAGAAGCTTGCCGGAATGACAGTCCGTGAGTTCTCTTTTTGGTCAGTCCCTGCCTGCCAAAGTGCCTTTGGCACGTAGGCAGGGGTGGGATCAGATCACACGATACAGAGAATCTGTTCGTTCCCGGAACTCCCTCTAAGAGGAGGTGTGGTCGGGTTCGCGTCTATACTTGAGAAAATTTCTTGATCAACTGTCGTCACCTTCGAAGGAAACTCGATTAATCAGTGTAATCTGCGGTCCTACACAACCAGTACCGGTATCGACAATCCATGACGAACCTTCGGTATGGTTGTACCAAAGAAGAAGTCTTTCAAACCGCTATGGCGGTGTCCACCCATCACGAGCAGCTCAACGTGATTCTCTTTGGCAAAACCGATAATCTGATCGGACACCTTACCATACTTGAGGAACGGGTGAACTTCAAGACCCGTATTGCGAAGCTGTTCGGCAATTTGTTCGATATACTCCATATCCTTGCGGGCTTCCTCATCATAGGCATCTGTGCCAAACACCTGTCCGCTGACACCATCAACAACATGGAGCACGTAGAGTGCGGCGTGATGGAACTGCGCCAGGGATTGAGCATGAGAGAGCATCGTACTATCTATCGATCCGCTGTCGATTGCGACACCGATCTTCGTATAGTGTTGCGGAGACAATTGAATTTGCGGCATAGGCGGTCGCTCAGGCTTTCTCCAGAACTTCCAGGATTTTGGTGTTGAAATATACATGAGCAGGAATGCAACTCCAACCGTAAACGGAACAACGAGGATCCAGTAATACACGGCGTACTCACCGGCACCCTGAATCCATTCAGAAATTTTGCTGATGAGCAAATTGACATTAAACACGACAATAATGGCAGCGGTAGTCCATGCAAGCACTTTCACCCAGAAGGGACTCACAAAACCTTTCATGATCGACTTATCGCTTGTAAACCTGATCAACGGGATGATGGCAAAAGGCAACTGGAGACTTAGGATCACCTGACTGAGGATCAACAAGTCATACGATCCCCGATCACCTTTAATGGTAATAACGATGACGGCGGGAATGATCGCTATCAGCCGGGTAATCAGGCGGCGAACAAAGGGTCGCACGCGCAAAAGCAGGAATCCTTCCATCACAATCTGGCCTGCAAGTGTCCCCGTCATGGTTGAGCTTTGACCGGCGGCAATCAAGGCAATGGCAAAGAGGGTGCCGGCCAGAGTTGTTCCGAGCAGCGGCGTGAGCAGTTCATGGGCTTGCTGGATTTCATGGACCACAATGTTATTCCTGAAAAATACCGATGCCGCAACGATGAGAATAGCGGCATTCACGAACAGAGCCGCATTAAGCGCAACGGTGGTATCGATCAGATTGAATTTACATGCTTCTCGTTTACTCTCCACTGTGGATCCGACATCGCGCGTTTGCACGAGCGCCGAGTGCAGGTAGAGATTATGCGGCATGACCGTCGCACCCAGAATTCCAATTGCCACGTAGAGACTTTCTTTCGATATGTGTGGAATGAGTCCTGTTGCTACCTCTCCCCATACGGGCTGGGAGTAAATAAGCTCCATAATAAAACAGAGGCCCACCGTGGACACCAGCATAACAATAAACGCCTCCATCTTGCGAATGCCAAGATGCTGGATGGCAAGAAAGAGAATCGTATCGAATCCGGTGATGATGACTCCGTAGATGAGCGGAATGCCGAAGAGAAGATTCAAACCGATTGCGGTGCCCAGTACTTCAGCAAGATCGCATGCGGCAATGGCAATCTCACAGAATATCCAGAGGGTGTGTGTGATGAGCTTTGGATATTGATCGCGGCATGCCTGTGCAAGATCGCGTCCGGTGACAATGCCAAGGCGAGCGGAGAGTGTTTGGAGGAGTATTGCCATTGCGTTGGACATGACAAGAACCCAGAGGAGTTGGTACCCAAAGCGTGCCCCTCCTTCCAGGTCTGTCGCCCAATTGCCGGGATCCATATACCCTACGCTGACGAGATAGGCCGGACCGGCAAAAGCAAAAAGTCGTTTTAAAAATCCGACATTTCGAGGAATTCTGACGGTGCTATGGACATCTGATAACGAAACAGGAGGCTGCTCATTACTACCCATCGATACCATTTCCTTCAATATTCATAATTCGAGAATTGTGCATCGTCCGCTTAATCAAAATAGGAATTGTCCGGCAAAGGTTCAAGAAAATCGATCCTGTGAGCCTGGAACGAACCACTCTTTTCTATCACCCGGGTGTGAACACCGTCATTGGAGAATAGTAAAGAATTAGTATCTTTAGGTGAAAATTATAATCCCGGATTCATTCTCGTATTCAGATGGTTTTCACAACTATTGTTCCCAACTGCACAAGGACGAGACCATTCTTCATGATCACACTACTCATTATCGATGATGACGATGCTTTTCGCACAACGATCGCCAACGAGCTGGAGGATGAAGGGTATAGTGTTTACCAGGCCGCAGATGGGCGCGAAGGAATTAAACACGCTCAGACTCATCTCCCCGATGTGATCCTCTGCGACATTAAAATGCCGGAGATGGACGGATTTGAAGTGCTCGGTGAACTTCAGAAAGATCCAACCACTGCACCGATTTCTTTTATTTTCCTCACAGCACACTCCGATCAACCGACCACGCGTCACGGCATGGCATTGGGAGCCGACGATTACCTGGCGAAACCTGTATCCATCGAAGAGGTGCTCGCCGCCATTCAAAGCCGTATCGAGAAGAGAAGAGTCCTCACACAGCAAGCCGAACGGAAACTGGATGAACTTCGAACCAGCATGAGCCTCTCGCTCCCGCATGAAATCCGGACTCCCTTAAGCGGGATTATGGGCTTCGCCGAACTTCTGCGCGACCTGCCCGATAAGCTCACTCCAAAAGAGATTAATGAAATGGCCGTGATGATTTTAAAATCCGCCAAACGCCTTGGCAATCTCATGGAAAACTTTCTTGCCTACTCACAGCTTGAAATTCTCCTTGCCGATCCAAAACGTGTTTCAGGAATTCCTAAAGACTCGACAGCCATGTTAGACATCAACATCGAGGAGCTTGGCAGGAAAAGAGCCGCGGAATATAATCGTACCGCTGATCTGAAGTTCTGCCTCACAAAAGGCGAGGCGGTAATTCCAACCGTCAACATGAGAAAAATTACTGAAGAGCTCATCGATAACGCATTCAAGTTTTCTCAATCCGGCACGCAGGTTACTATCTCATCCACCATCAAGGGGAAATGGTACATCCTGAACGTTGAGGATGCCGGCTGCGGGATGAGCCAGGAACAGATTTCCCATATCGGTGCCTATTTTCAATTTGCCAGAAAGAAACGTGAGCATCAGGGTGCCGGACTTGGCCTAGTGATTGCAAAGAAGATGGCTGAATTGTATGGAGGATCATTCGAACTACGCAGTGAACCAAACCGGGGGACGACAGTTACCGTCAAACTGCCCGCAATCGTTATTCCATCAAGCGCCGGTCATTGATGGTTCAACGGCGGCGGCGTTCCGGTTGATTTTCATTCTTCTTAAAGAGCTCATCGGACAAACCACCATTCACCTTATAATTGGAGTAGCGAACCGTAATACTTCCTTTGCGGGGAAGTTGCCGTGTCTGTTCCCACTTTTCCTGCTGCGGGAGGGCTTCATCGGCTTTGCGTTGAACAGTATCTTCGGCGCTGGTTTCAAAATCTGCCCTCAGCATGCTCGGAAGCCAGTATTGCCCTTCAAGCAATTGGTACGTGAATCGCAAGGATGTCACCCGCTTGCCATAGGGAATGGTTTGCATTTGCATGATCGTCCAGTTTTTCGGATCGACCCAGAGATGCATCTGCCTGATCATTGTTTTCAAATCCTTGGCCGCCAATTGCAATTTGAATGTCTGTGTACTCTCCACCATCTCTGTGCCGACCACGGTGATGTCATATAATGACCGGAGCATCTTCGGATTAAGGGCAAGTCCTTCACGTGGGAGCAGGGCAAATCCGGGTGATTCGATATGGATCTTGTCGGGAGTTTTAAAATAGAGTTTCGCTTTCATCTTCGGAACCCGCAGGCGTTCCATATCGACCGCTGCTTCAACATCTGCGACGTAATCCTGTATCGCATTCCAATTCTTCTCAACATTTCCTAGAATTTCTGCGCCGCTGTATTTCTGCTGGCTGAAGAGTGAACCGCAGAAAGCAAGTACGGCAGCACACCAGAGCAGAACACAAACACTGCGGGGTACTCCACGTTGCCTGTGGTACGTTTTCATAAGCATCCACTCAATCAGATTTCGTTGATGATTCAGATTTTCGCAGCCAGATGATGTAGATCCACATGAGCAGTGTGGCAAGCACTCCGATACTGATCAGCGCAATCCAGATAAGGCCCGGTTGGTTCGTGGCTCGTGTATATTGATACAGCCAGCCGCCAAGAGGATCGCCCACAAATCGGGCAATGGCAATCGGTAGAAATGCATACCCTTGAAATAATCCCTGCTGCCCTCGGGGAGCGATCTCCGAGATATATTCATAGTAACGGGGAGCCTGAGTCATTTCTCCAATTGCAAAAACAACGATTCCGGCGACAATTGTCGGAATGCTGGGATAAAGGCCAATAATAATCCAGCAAAGAGCCGAGATGCCAAATCCGAGGACCAATGCCGTGTGAGTGTTAACTCGTTTTGTCAGCAGGTTCACGGGAATCTGAAGAAGGATGATTGCTCCAGCACCTGCCCATGATTGAATGATTTCAAACGGAGCATTTGCGTCGATATAGTCGGTGATGTAGTACGGGATGATGATGAATTCTTGCCAAAAAATAATCCAATACAACGAGAAGATGAGCAGAAAGATCATAAACTTGATATTGCCGAGTACGACGAAGAGGTTGGCGATTTTCTTCCCCAACGATTCGGTATCTTCTGTCGTATCATTTTTCACTTCCTTGTAGAGGAGCAGGTTCACCACCAGCATCGCGAAGCAGCTCACAGCAGAGACGACGTAGACGAATTCAATACCAACGGAATCGCGGACGAGATACGCAACTGTTGGCCCGATTGCCGCACCGACATTGACCAGCCAGTAATAAATGGCATAGCCCAGCGATTTTGTCTCCGATGTCGATGTAACAGCAACAGTACCAAGCACAGAAGGTTTGATAAAGCTTCCCCCGATTGCCGTGAAGATGAGGAAGATGACCAGCAGCCAGTAGAGGGACATACCGCCGTAGATTCCGGCAAATGCTGTCATGCCAACCGATCCGATCAGGAAGTATCCGAGGCCGAGGATGGAGAAGGCGATGGTGAATGCCTTCCGGAAACCCCACTTGTCGGCAAGTGTGCCGCCGAGAATCGGCAGCAAATAGATCATGCCGCCAAAAATACCAGAGAGCTGGCCTGCTTCGGCTTCGGTAAATCCCAATTTATTGCGCAAATAGATCACCATCACAATCTGCTGACCATAATATGCCAGACGTTCAAACAACTCCATCCCGTTCGCCACCCAGAATGTCGGGTGGAATCCTGTTTTCAACTTCTGTACTATCTTTGTGAAATCCACAAGAATTCCTTTCAAAGACCTGTTGGCCGACTTAAGAGAGAATATCTTTCTTGAGAAATATGATCCATGCCGTAACGACGCAACTCATCGAATACAATCCGAGCACACCCAGCGATGTGAGAACCTCACTCCAGGGAATCGGATCGAGAAATGCTTTTTGCCAGACATTGATATAATGGGTGAAGAGATACGGTCGTATGCTTTCGAACAATTCAACAGGAATCACCATGATAATCGTAAAAACAATCAACACACCCATCGTTCCGACCATCGGCCCGATGGCATTCTCCACAAAAGAGGAGAAGAAAAATGCGATGGAGGCAATGGTCAGCATGGACCATGCTGCAAGCGCATACGCAACAATAAATCGCCACGCAACATCGTCCTCCGGCAAAACAAGAACGCCTTTATCCATAATCAACAAGTCGCCCCGGCCAAGGAGCGGAATTGCCAATCCGATACTCAACGCGGCAAGAAAGAGTACAAAAATGATGGTATAGAAGGCTGTAGAACAATACTTGGAGAAAAGGATTTGTGTCCTTGAGATCGGCCGGACCAGAATGAGTCGATAGGTCCCCGCCGTCGCTTCACCGGCAAGGATATCGCCGGCAACGAATGCAATAAGCAGCGGCATATGAATCCAGAGTGAGTTCATCAGACCGTACGAGACAAACCATCCGTTAAAGAGATTGCCGACAAAGAAAAAATCCTGCTGAAGCTGCCGGGTTGTCATTTGGATAAACCTGCCGCCCTCCAATTTCATGGCAACCTCGATGAGCGGGATGATCAGCGCCACAATCGCGAAGCCGATGTAGGTTCGCTTTTTCAGAAACGTCTTGATCAATTCATAATAGATCAACCGGCGCATGGTGTCTCGTTTTCCTCAGAGCTTTGATTCATTATCGGTAATGGAAAGGAAGTAATCCTCCAGTGACCTTCGTGGAATAAGCGCTTGAATCTCGATACCCGCCTCCACAATCGCTCGTGCAAGTTTCGGAACATGGTCGAAACTCATGGCAACTTCGAACGATTCCAACAAATCCCGAATATTGGAAATATACTCCTGCTGTGTTAAGAGAGTTTGCAGTCGGTCTCTGGGCTCTCCTTTGACGATTAGATACTTCCCCCCTTCATCAAGCAATGTTTTAACATTTCCCTGAGTGACAAGCTCTCCCCGATTAATAACTGCCATGCTGGTCGCCACAATCTCAACTTCATTCAGGAGGTGCGAGGAGAGCATAATTGTCTTGTTCTCATCCCGCGCAAGGTGGATAATGAGATCCCGGATTTCCTTCATCCCTTGTGGATCTAATCCGCTTGTCGGTTCATCAAGTATGACCAGATCAGGATTGGAGAGAAGAGCTTGTGCAATTCCGAGGCGCTGTTTCATACCATGCGAATAAGTTTTCACCTTATCGTTCGCCCGCTGGCTCAGTCCGACCAGATCAAGAACTTCTCCGATTCGTTGTTTTGTTGTCCCTCCATTCAGCGCACCAACAATTTCAAGATTTCTGGCAGCGGAGAGGTAGAGATAGAAATCAGGTTTTTCAACAATACCGCCAACGGAAGCAAGGGCTTTCGTGCGTTCTTTTTTTAGAGAATGGCCAAAGAGGTGAACATCGCCGGTGGTCGGTGTAATAAGAGAGAGCAGCATTCTGATGGTGGTGCTCTTCCCGGCACCGTTCGGTCCGAGGAACCCGAAGACATCGCCGCGACGGATCTCTAGGTTAAGGTTCTTGACTGCCCACCGTTGTTTGTATCGCTTGCTTAGATTGTGCGTTTGAACAATAAATTCAGCGCTCAAGGGCTCTCACGTAGAACTTAGGGAATGATGAGTCGGAGAGAATGTAGAATTTATTCCGAGGAGTTGCAATAAGCCCGGTGTGGATTTCCGACCGATTGGCAGATACGGGTTCAATAGAAATGCTCATCGTTTATAAAAAGCTTACCACTGAGACATTGAGAACACGGAAGTTTTTCAAAAATTTATGTAACTGCTTCGCTCGATAGTCTTGGGCTTCCTACATATGTTATTTCTCCAAGAGGAGAATGCAGTTTCATTTAGTTAATGGAATGCAATATGGATGAGGAGTGAATTCCCCCTTTTGCAAAGGGGGTACGGGGGATTTGGTTATGCCCCGGAGGAAAACTAGCCCAAGTTCGACAGTCGTATGGTCTAAAAAAATATTTTTTGGTCATTGAGCTCTGCTTTCACTTATTATGACAGAAAAGCTCATGTAGTGAAAACCTACCCCCTTGCGGAGCCCCATGATGATGTTGTATATTGCA
>JAZDJN010000105.1:0-28992 GCA_043803945.1 bacterium
GTCGCAGCCTCCTTACTTTTCTGTCTGATACCATTCGACCTGACTCCTGATTGTGGTCAAATAGTATACTGCCTTTTCAGGCTGCGAGGTGGGTAATTCTAATTGTCGCCAAGGAGTATCTCTAAATGTCGTCAAT
This sequence comes from bacterium, assembly GCA_043803945.1. Lineage (GTDB taxonomy): Bacteria > Bacteroidota > Ignavibacteria > UBA10030 > UBA10030 > JAZDJN01. The sequence continues at coordinate 137 of JAZDJN010000105.1, forward strand.
CAGTCAATTATGTACCAGGACAAAAGATCTTTATCAAGATAAACGCCACAAGTAGTTGGAGTGGAAATTTCAATACCTCCGATTTATCGAAAGTCGCTAATGGCTCTTATGGTATCTCAGAAACATCTCCTGCAATGGTCCTCGCAGTTCTGCGCCAACTCGTCAATGTAGTCCATGTTGCACAAGGCGATATTTACATTGGTGATCCGATGAAGCACATCTATAAGCACTGTTATGATCTATGGCATGCAGAATTTCCCAATGTCCACTACCTTGACAATACCTATTCGACATTAGGAAGAGAGAAGGTAACAGCAAGTACTTCCGCAAAAATTTATTATAGTGACCACGGTTCCGTCTTACGTGCAAATGTTTGGGATCCCTCAAGACCAGGTACAGGACCCGTCTATAATGATAACCTGTATTCTGTTCTTGAAGATGCAGAATATATGATCAACATCCCCATGCTTAAGGGACATAAGCGCGCTGGTACAACAATGTTTGCAAAAAATCATTTTGGTACACATACTCGAAATGATGCTTCTCATCTCCATAATGGATTGATAGCACCAATGGAAATGGAAAAAGGGATAACACGACCCGGATATGGTTTATATCGAGTTCAAGTTGATCTGATGATGCACTCCATGCTTGGTAAAAAGAATCTTCTCTATTTGATGGATGCCTTATGGTCGACAGATTATGAACTTGACATCCCTCTCAAATGGAAGATGTCGCCATTCAACAATGATTGGTCATCATCTCTGTTCGTCTCGTTCGATAATGTTGCTATTGAATCAGTCGGTTACGACTTTCTACGCTCGGAATATACAATCGCTCGCGGTGCAGGCACCTATGTGCAAATGGAAGGGGTCGACGACTACCTTCATCAGGCTGCAGATTCATCATACTGGCCAAAGGGTATCAAGTATGATCCAGATAGTATCGGTGTCTATGTCTATAGCCTTGGTGTCCATGAACACTGGAATACTGCAACAGAAAAAAGGTATTCAAAGAATCTTGGAACGGGTACGGGTATTGAATTGATTGCTCTAGGACAAGGTGCATCAACTGGAATGCCTACTTATGAAAATCGTCCAGCAGAATATTTTATTCTCTCTCAAAATTATCCCAATCCATTCAATCCACAGACAATGATCAAATTTTCTGTGCCGGTCGCAAGCTTTGTGACACTTCGAGTTTATAATATGATGGGGCAGGAAATCGTAACTCTTGTACAGGGTGAAGTTCCGGCTGGTGAACATCAAATTCAATGGACAGCAAAGAATCTTCCAACAGGAATGTATTTCTATACAATGGATGCGGGCAATATCTCCGAGACAAAAAAGTTGATCTATCTCAAATAGCAACGGGCCACACATGATTTCTGTTTTTAATAGCCCTTGATAAAATATTTGCCACTAAGACTCTAAGACACGAAGGATGATAAGTTATTTTTTTAATTTATGAACCTCTTGGTGACTTCTGCGCCAAAGGCGTATGAGCCTCCGGCTCAGTGCCTTTGTGGCTATCCTTTTTCAGCGAGGACGAAATAGACAAGTGCCGCAAAGATCATCACACCATGGAGAATGAAGAGATGGAATACAAGCCGCTCGGACGCACAGGATGGAATATTTCTGCCATCAGTTTCGGCGCATGGGCTATTGGTGGAACATGGGGACCTGTGGATGACAGCGAATCCATGGCTGCATTGCATCGGGCTGTCGATCTTGGAGTCAATTTCTTTGACACGGCTGATGTCTATGGTGACGGCCATAGCGAACGATTGTTGGCGCAGTTACGCGAAGAACGAACAGAAACATTTTACATAGCAACAAAAGCAGGAAGGCGGCTGCAACCGCACATACCGGAAGAATCTTACCGCCTTCGTTGAACGAAGCCTCAGCAATCTTCGCATGGATGCATTGGATTAAATCCAGCTCCATTGCCCACCGACACAAGTCTACTACATGCCGGAAGTATTTGCTATCCTTGACGACCTGGTCAGCGCAGGAAAAATCCGCTTCTATGGTATCAGTGTGGAAAAGGTTGAAGAAGCGTTAAAAGGTATTGAGTACTCAAACGTTCAAAGCGTACAAATAATTTTTAACATGTTCAGGCACCGGCCGGCGGAACTTTTTTTTGATCAGGCAAAGAGACGAAACGTGGGGATACTGGCGCGTGTTCCACTCGCTTCTGGATTACTGACAGGAAAACTCACGCCTCAATCCCGCTTTGATACCGAAGATCACCGTCAATTTAACCGGCATGGAGAAGCATTCGATCGCGGTGAGACATTTTCAGGGATAGACTATTCAATCGGATTGAAAGCTGTCGAAGAGTTGATGAAGATCTGTCCCAGGGAATTATCACTTGCACAATTTGCCTTGCGATGGATTCTTATGTTTGACGCCGTAACATGTGCCATCCCGGGAGCTAAACGAACAAGCCAAGTCGAAGAAAATCTCCATGCTGTTGCTTTTTCCCCATTCACAAAAGAAACCATGGACGCCGTCCAGATAGTTTACCACGACAATATTCGACCAGCCATCCACCACTTGTGGTAATCAGAGAGCTTCAGCCGTCAGGAAAGCTGTCGAAGATCCTCAATTTATGATGAGAAAAAGCCCTGATATAGTGGATTCATTGAGGAATATGGGAAAACTTCAGGTTCAGCTTTCCTGTTCGCATTATTCACTTTTATAGACCCGTATTTCCTCGAAATTACCCATCAGCAGAAAAAATAATATTTTTCTCTTGCCTTTTTGAAACTACATCTCTAATATTGAAACGGTTCAATGATTATTTAACCCATTAAAAATATACAACGCTGTTGCTTCTGTAAATATGCAATCCGAGGATGTTCCTAACTGATACTATGAGACTGAACCAAGATGATTGATATACCTCGCACTGGGATGAATGAAAAGATCAATCCTCCGTGTTTCATCATCAGGTGACTCCTACACCAATTGGTCAGGCTAACTGAAGAGACTGGATGACAATCCGATTCTCATTTTCTTCAAAACCAACGACATCACTCATGGAAACTGAACATGCTTGACAAACCCTCACACAGTGAACTAGTTGAACAAGTTGAGTTACTAGACTACAAGAATCCAAAACTCCCCATTGAAGATCGCGTTACCGATTTATTGAACCGCATGACAATCGAAGAAAAAGTTGCTCAGATGATCTGCATCTGGGGCCAAAAGAAGACAATGTTTTTCGATGGAGAAGGAAATCTTGATCTCAAAAATATCGAAACACATCTCAGACATGGTGTCGGTCAAATAGCGAGATTAAGCGATACTGCCGGAGGTTTGAATGCACGTGAGATGGCAGAATTAGCAAATACGCTACAAAAATATTTTATCGAAAACACTCGCCTTGGTATTCCGGTAATTTTTCACGAAGAATGTCTGCACGGACTTGCTGCCAAAGATGCCACGAGTTACCCGCAACCCATCGGCCTGGCATCATCCTTTAATCCGGTATTGGTGGAAGAAATCTATACGGCAATAGCGGAAGACACAAGAAGCCGGGGAGCTCATCAGGCATTGACACCAGTTGTAGATGTTGCACGCGAACCACGGTGGGGTCGAGTTGAAGAAACCTTTGGAGAAGATCCCTATCTCGTCACCCAGATGGGAATCGCCTCGGTGAATGGTTTTCAGGGTGACGGTACGTTTAAGGAGAAGAATCGTGTCATCGCCACTCTCAAACACTTTGCCGCCCATGGGCAGCCGGAATCCGGCACGAACTGTGCTCCTGTGAATGTTTCTGAGCGGCTCTTGCGCGATACATTTCTTCATCCGTTCAAAGAAGTCCTCAAAAAAAGCAACGCACTCAGTGTAATGCCCTCGTACAATGAAATTGATGGCGTTCCTTCTCACGCTAACACCTGGCTGCTGCGAGACGTCCTGCGCAATGAATGGGGGTTTGAGGGCATTATTGTTTCCGATTACTATGCAATTACCGAGTTACATAAAAGAGATGAAGCAAGCAGTCACTCCGTTGCAAAAGATAAGAGCGACGCTGCACTACAAGCGGTGAAGGCGGGCGTCAATATTGAATTTCCCGATCCAGATTGTTATCCCTATTTAATTCAACACGTTCAGGATGGAACTGTAGACGTCGCCGAAATCGATGAATTAGTTGCTGCGCTGTTGAAGTATAAATTCCAACTCGGCCTGTTCGACGATCCATTCGTTGACCCGGAATTAACGCAAAATGAGCTTGGGCTTGAACGAGAACGTGAACTCGCCTTGCGTGCAGCGCATGAAACTATTACCCTTCTAAAAAATGATGGAGGGTTATTGCCTCTCAATTTGCAGCAGTACCATACGCTTGCAGTGATTGGGCCAAACGCGGATCGTAGATTATTGGGAGGATACAGCGGTAAACCAAAATATTACACCTCGGTATTACAGGGCATTCGAGATAAAGTTGGAAGTAACGCTAATGTCCTTTACAGTGAGGGCTGCAAGATTACTATTGGAGGATCCTGGGATGAAGATCGTGTGGCCTTTCCGGATCCTGAAGAAAATCAAACTCTCATTCGAGAAGCAGCGGCAACAGCTCAAAAATCAGATCTCATCATCCTTGTGCTGGGTGGTAATGAACAGACTTCAAGAGAAGCCTGGAGCAGGATTCACTTGGGCGATCGAGCCAGCTTAGATCTCATCGGAATGCAGCTTGACCTTGTGAAAGCCGTTCGAGAGACCGGTAAGCCAATTGTTGTTTTACTGTTCAATGGCCGGCCAAATTCCATAGCGTACCTGGATGCTCACATCCCTGCCATTCTTGAATGCTGGTACTCAGGCCAGGAAACCGGTCGTGCTGTGGCTGATGTCCTTGTGGGTGACTATAATCCAAGTGGTAAATTACCAATTTCCATCCCCCGCTCCGTAGGACACATTCCGAGCTTCTATAACTATAAGCCATCTGCACGTCGCGGTTATCTCGGTGATGATATTCGACCGCTCTACCCCTTCGGCTACGGATTAAGTTATACCTCGTTCACCTTTAGCAATATCAGACTTGAAAAATCGACGATTGGGCTTGACGATTCAACAACAGTATATATCGATGTAAAAAATTCAGGCATGTGCACCGGAGAAGAGGTTGTCCAAATGTATATTCACGATCTGGTAGGTTCAGTGACACGCCCTGTGAAAGAACTCAAGGGATTCAAGAAAATCACTTTGGATCCAGGAAAATCAACAACGGTTACCTTTCCCATTTCACCGGAACACCTATCGTTCACGAATATCGACATGGAGTACACTGTCGAAGCTGGGGAGTTTGAAATTATGGTAGGCAACTCATCACGAAGTGAGGATTTGTTGACAACGATACTCAACGTCATATGAGAATTGAAAATAACGCCACTGAGATACAGAGATCACAGAGGCTAACAAATGTTTAATTATCCTAATATTTACAAAAGATCATCTCTGTGTTCTCGGTGACTCTGTGGCAAAGTCACATATCAAATGTTTAACGTACACCAGAGGACTATGACTGAAAAACTGGCAGTAAAAGAAAAAATCGGGTACGCACTGGGCGATACCGCTGCAAACTTCATCTTCCAAACAATGGTGATGTTCCAGCTCGCCTTCTACACCGATACATTCGGCATTACGGCGGCAGCGGCGGGAACATTATTAGTCGTTGTGCGCGTCTGGGACGCAATCTTCGATCCGATTATGGGCATCGTTGCAGACCGGACAAAGACCAAGTGGGGTAAGTTTCGCCCCTGGATTCTTTGGACTGCCGTGCCATTTGGCATCATGGGATTTCTGACATTCGTTACTCCCGATTTCACAGAAAGCGGAAAACTGATTTACGCCTACATCACCTATATCGTGCTGATGATGGTTTATTCAGCCAACAACCTTCCCTACTCGGCATTGAGCGGAGTGATGACAGGAGATTTAGGAGAACGGACAAGCCTCTCCTCGTACCGGTTCGTTTTTGCGATGCTCGCACAGCTCATCATCCAGGGTTTAGCGCTGCCGATGGTGAGTTACTTTGGGCAAGGCAACAGCTCCCAGGGGTACCAGTACACGATGGCAATCTTTTCCACACTCGCAGTACTCCTCTTCTTCATCACCTTTTCAACCACAAAAGAACGCATCCAACCCGATCCTGCACAGAAAGCGACATTAAAGGAACATTTCGGCGATCTGTTGAAAAATGGTCCATGGATTGCTATGTTTGTATTGACCCTTATTCTCTTTATCACGCTGGCGATGCGCGGCAGCGTTGTCTTCTACTACTTCCGATATTTTATGAATGCTGAGAATTACGAGAGCCTCTTCAGCCTCTTCAACGTGCTGGGAACGACTTCCACAATTATCGGCATCTTCTTCTCAAAAGGACTCGCAATGAAGTTCGGCAAGCGGAATGTCTTTGTCGGAGGTCTTACAGGCACGACAATATTCACAGCGTTATTCGTCTTTTTACCGCCGACAGCGGTTGAGATGATTTTCGCAACTGAGATGCTCCGTCAGTTTGTCTACGGATTTACCATACCGTTATTGTGGGCGATGATGGCAGACGTTGCAGATTATTCGGAATGGAAAAACAAGCGCCGTGCGACTGGAATTATTTTCTCTGCAATCGTTTTTGCATTGAAAGCAGGCCTGGGATTTGGCGGAGTGATCACCGGTTATGTCCTCACGCTCTATGGTTATGTTCCCAATGCAGTGCAAACCGAAACCGCACTGCATGGGATCGTAATGACGATGAGCATTTTTCCGGCAATCACGTTTGGGTTATGCGTGGTCTGCCTCTTCTTCTACAGTATCAACAAACAGACTGAGATTCAGATTACGGATGAGCTGACAGAGCGTCGAAAAAGTTTTCAGCCCAGTTAACGTACGACGAACCGGTTGTCGTCAATCCTGTTCGAAAGGTGTGCACACTTGAAGACCGAGAATCAACATAAGGAAATTCTTCTATGAAAAACTCTCTTGCACGTATTGAATCAGCGATGTGGTCGTTCATTATTCACACTGGCTGTCGTTTCAGTGGGAGAACACTCCTACTCGGGGGATTTGTGTTCACCGTTATGACTCAGTCGCTGCTGGCAAGCGGCACGATCAAAGGAAAGGTGATCGACAAAGACACCAAGGAGGGGCTGCCCGGTGCCTATGTTATTATTAAAAACACCAGTGTTGGCACCGCAGCGGATCTTGATGGAAACTACAGCATCCCGAATGCACCGGCAGGCCAACAGACCATTGTGGTATCGTATGTCGGTTATCGGTCTAACACCGTTATGGTGAACGTTCCCGATGGCGGCACGCTGCAGCAAAATTTTTCGCTTCAAGCTGTTGCCATAGAAGGAGCAGAGGTCATCATTACTGCACAAGCTCTTGGGCAGGCGCAGGCAATCAACCAGCAGCTTTCATCGAACAAAATCGCCAACATCGTTTCTGAAGCAAGAATTCAGCAACTACCGGACTTCAACGCGGCAGCAGCCATCAGCCGGTTGCCGGGTGTCTCGACACTTCAGAGTTCAGGAGAAGCAAATAAAGTTGTTATACGAGGTTTAGCTCCCAAATACAATCAAATTACTATTGGGGGAGTTTCGCTTGCATCTACCGGAAGCACTCAGATCGGGGTGACCTCCCAAGGTGGGACTGCTGGATCAATAAGTAATGACAGAAGTGTAGATCTCTCTATGATGTCTCCTTATATGATAAAATCTATATCTGTCTTTAAATCTTTAACACCGGATATGAATGCTAATTCTATAGGTGGCACCGTCAATATGGAATTAAGAGAAGCCCCGTCAGAATTACATTCTGACCTCCTCTTCCAATCAGGCTATACTCAGAAGAGCAGCCAATATGGGAATTATAGAGCCGTTGCATCTGTAAGCACGCGTTTCTTAGATGACCAACTCGGTATTTATCTTCTCGGAAATATTGAACAGTATGACCGAGATGCTGATAACATGAATGCCGGTTATGAAATTACCTCCGATAAGCCCGGTGACAATGGGTACCTTCCTGTAAGGGTTACCAATGTGCAGCTTAACCGCCATTTTGAAACCAGGAAACGGTTTGGTGGAAATCTGGTTCTTGATTATCGTTTGCCCTCAGGTTCCTTGAAGCTCGTTAATATGTTTAGCCGCTTGAATTCTGATTATAAGGAATATAGAACAATATACAATTATGCTTCGCTGACATCGGACTTACTTTTCAGGTATCAACAGGGAGAAAATAATGTCGATTTAGCGATGAATTCATTGGTCTTTACGTACGATCTTGGGTTGATGACTGTTGACCTTGTGGCTGCAAATAGTTATTCAAGGAATAATTTGCCTTCCGCACCGCAATCTGAGTTTTACCAGACCAGGGGTGTTGGGTCTTCAACACCCAATACAATTCCTGAGGATCTATCGTACCTTACCAGCTATGGAGGCACAGCTGCTACCTATCTAAACACTCTGACTCGTTTTAGTTCAGATTACAAAGAAAACGGGCAGACATACAAAGGGAATTTCAAAATTCCTTTTAATCTGAGCTCTGATGTTGTTGGTTACATTAAACTTGGGATGGAAAGCAAAAATATATCACATCAGAATGCTCAAAGTACACCCTATGCAACTATAGGAGGAACGTCCACAGTCCAGACGGCAATTACAAATGGGCTTCGTCAAAAATATCCATATTTGATTTTTAATAGCGGCGTAAATCTTTTCCCCTCGACCAGTTTCACTTCTAGTGATAGTAATATTCTCAAAAGTTTTCTTGACGATCGCTTCGGACACATAATATGGGCTAACGACGCCAGTTTACTCACTGAGATGATTGATTTCATAGCTGGTGATGCTCAATACAGCGCTGATAATGCACCAGCATCATCACCTGGCGGATGGTTTAATGGTTATTTTCAGACGCTTCCTAATACGTACAAATACGTTGAACGATATACTGCCGGATATCTGATGTCTGAGTTGACTTATGGAGATTTAATGGTGGTGGGTGGTATACGTTATGAAAAAGAAAAAGGAACATATGATGCATACGTTTTGATGGATGGGCGTGATACAAGGAGCCAGAAATTTTTTCCTGTTACTGCCAATCCAACAAATGAATTCTGGCTTCCAATGGTTCAGGCCAAGTATAATGTCGCTGAATGGTTTGATATTCGTGCTGCCTATACACAAACGTTAGCCCGTCCGGATTTTCATCAACTCTCACCAAATTATACGATCAGTTATGGACAAGGCACTGTACGGGCAGGCAATCCCAATCTTAGAACAGCACATGCTTACAATCATGATCTTGTGTTGACCATCCACACTAATGAAATAGGACTTTTCTCAGTAGCCGGGTTTTATAAGGAAGTAAAAGACTTTGCCTATTCTACACAATATTCGCTTTACACCACTGGACCCGCAGGAATTGCTACCGTTAATGACTTCAATATTGGAGGAACAGCTCCTGTTAAGGGGGCAACGTTATTCACGTATATGAATACTCCATATATCGCCTATGTAAGGGGTATTGAGCTTGATCTTCAGACAAGATTCTGGTATTTGCCGGTTCCTCTTAACGGAATACTGCTCGGCATTAATTATACACGGATTTCTTCAAATGCCATCTATCCCTGGAGGAACGCCAGGACAACAATTATTGGTCCTCGTCAAACGAGCACGGAAGTTTTTGACAGTACACGCACAGGACGTTTGATTAGCCAGCCAAACGATATAGTGAATGCTTATCTCGGTTACGATTATAAAGATTTTTCTGCCCGTTTGTCGTTCGTCTTCCAGGGTAACTCAGTTGGTAATATTGGCAATTTTGCTGAACAGGATGGCTTTACCAGAGATTATTTCAGGATGGATGCTTCAGCACGACAGATACTTCCATGGTTTGGCATTGAACTCTTCCTGGATGCATCCAATCTGAACAACAGAAATAATGCCTCAGCTCAAAAATCAATCGGTGGCTTCACCAATGAACAGAATTATGGCTTTACAGCTAATCTTGGAATCAGATATCGGTTATGAACTATTTAATAATTAATTCTCCAACAAAATAAATGGAGGTAAAAAAAATATGAAACGTTTTCTAACCACTCTGTTTCTTTTAGGTATATTGTGCATATCGTCATATGCACAAAAAACGACAGTTGTAGTGCAGGATTATTGGGAAACAAGTAAGGAAGGAACGCTTAATGATGCTGTTACAGCATCAATCACTGCAGGCAAACTGTCGAATACTATTTTTAAATTAAAGCCGTATGGCACGTATGTTCTTACCGGATCGATCATTACTCCTGCTGGACAAACGCTCGAAATTACTGCTGATGATCCTGGGACTACACAGGCAACCGCTGCCCCCATGATTTGCTGGACTGCCAGTACTGCTCCCAGCAAGGCATACATGTTTGATATTGCCGGTACGGTGAAGATGAAGAATGTTTGGCTCTTATGGGCAAGTCTTGATGGTACACGGTTTACCTCAACTATCCGCATAGGCGACTCATCATCTGTCGGTGGCCGCTGCGAATTTGAAAATGTTACGTTCGATTATGTACAGCAAGCTTCCAGCGGGGCTGTACAACCGTTTGCTACTCATTTCAAAGGATTTTTCAAGAACTGCTATTTTAGAAATTGCACGGATAACCATTTCAGGTACTATAGCAGGGCAGTCTCAGTCCCTTATGGGGCTCAAGGACTGCACACCGACAGTCTTTCATTTGAAAACTGTACCTTCGCAAATATAGGGTATGTCTATATGCAGGAAGGTGGTGTGTATGGAGATAATGTTTTCTTTAACCATTGCACGTTTTATAACGTTGTCATGTTTACACTGGAGTCAGGATGGTGGTATAAGATGTATGTTACGAATTCCCTATTCATCAATACATTTATGTACGGCTACATTCCATCAGCACCCGGCGGAATCAATGGCGGCACTATTTCCATAGCTCCTATCGATAGTGGTGCAATGGGAGGCGGTTTCGGATTTACCGTCCCCTTCAGGGAACAGGATCGCCGTATCCTGTTCGCCAACAACAACTACTGTATCGAAACATGGCTCGTCGATTGGATGGGATACGGACCGAATGGTAACCCTTACAGCATCGACAAGCATCGGAACAGGCTTGATGATGAGATACCGCTTCCGCAACCAATGCTCAACGGTGTCACAAGGACCTTCTTCGATTCGGTTGATGCGTCTGGTAAGAAAGTATTCCCCTACATGAACAAAGCCAATCTCGACAGCATTGCCCCTGGTTTTATCAATCCGCCAATCAATCAAGATTCTTTGAAGACATTCCTGTATAACAAATGGAATGATAACGCCGATCTCCCCTGGGAATGGGATCCTTTCAATAGCTATAATCAGATATGGCCTTTTAAGGAAAATTTGGCTTATACGAACACGGTGTTGCAAACTCACGCAATGGGCGGGTTCCCGTTAGGCGATTTATATCATTGGTGGCCGGCAAAGTACACCCAATGGAAGGCACAAGCTACCGCAGAGAATGCGAGAATCACTTCCTGGCTCATGAACGGGAAAGATCCTCTAGCCTCAGGTGTTGAAAACGCTGGTGGCGCTGTTCCAAATGAATTCAAGCTCAGTCAGAATTATCCCAATCCATTCAACCCCACAACACACATTCAATATTCCGTACCCATCAGCCGCCATATCTCCCTGAAAGTGTTCAATATGCTTGGTCAGGAAGTGTTAACACTTGTTGATGGTGTTCAGGAAGCCGGTAATTATATTGCGAAATTTGATGGCACGAGTTTGACAAGCGGTATATACTTTTACAGACTGGAATCGGGCGATGTAAGCCTCTCTAAGAAACTTGTGTTGATAAAATAATAAATGAACACGCTTGTGCACGTCCTGGACCGGGGGTCGCAGACCCGCTTCCAGGACAGCACAAGCCAGAATGTGAAACTGCAGTATGATAAAATGGGAAGCACGAAAGGAGGTGTGCTGGAGTAAGGGGAAAAATTTCAATGTACGATGTTGCTGTTGATGTAAGCGATTGACAGGAACAGGAAGAATTCAGGATGTTCCGTCAGTCAGAAAGTGAGATAGAATTTGTTTCGTGGTCAAAATTCAGTATTCAGTATAACATTTTTTGAAAGGAGCTGAATCATTATGAAGAAAGCAGCATTCATGTTCATCCTCTTGGTAACAGTATTTCTCGTTGTTCTGGGAGATACCGTCCAGGCGCAAACCCCCGTCAGTCAATGGGGTTTCTTGGGCGGTAGACAGGGCAACTGGAAATTTACGCCGGGATCCGCAGCGGGCAGCGCCAGTATCGGTGGAACCGCGAGTCTTTCAGTAGAATGGGGTGCAATCCGCGGAGGATTCGACGCTCCCCTTACCGCAACAACTGCAACCGCTGTTGTTGTGACCGGTACGATAGAATTTGTTGGCGCCGGCATTAACACATGGAGTGGGTTGCGTTACGGATTGTTTAATCATACTGCAGCAGGAACATTGATTACTTCAAATGTGGACTCCACGCGCTGGTCTGGAAGTGAATCCAGTTGTTCAGGTTACATGTTCTCGCCGAAGAGTGGCGCAAATAACGTTACGGACGGGGCGAGCGGTGGCATTGGAACACAGTGGCTACGAATTAGCGGCAACTATATAAGCACGAGTTCAGGTAGCGGCCCGATTGCTACTGCAGGTGTCGTCAATCAAAGCCCGGTTCGTGCTGTAGCGGACGCGGGTGTGTATGAATTTGCATTCTCCGTTCAGCCGCTGGCAAATGGAACCAAGGAAGTACGATTCTATTTGATAAAAGGCACCGCTGCTAATAGTGCGAAGTCTACATATTACTTTGGCGGCTCGTTTATCGATACATCAAGCATAGCTCCGACATTTAACGGTATTGTTTTTGCAGTTCACGCCACAGGCAGCGGACCAAATCCCGATCTTAGGGGAGTAAAGTTATCTAATGTGAAAGCCTCCTTGGGCACCCCATTCGCAATACCGGTGGCTCCCTGGTCACCGTTCTATGTTGATAACTGGGGTGCGAGTCGTGGAAATGCTTGGAAGATCAAGAATGACTCGACGTATCTCGTCGGAGATGCCATGATGTCCGGAGCATCGAAACCAGCTGGGGCTAGCCTCAGTGGAGGTTTTCCTGAAGCTATCCCGATAGCTGTAGGTGAGGCGATTATCGTGAGCGGTCAACTTGAATACGTTGGTGGCGGTGCAGGTCCAGCCTATACCGGCCTTCGCTATGCTCTGACATTTCAGGACAGTATGAAACTGAACAATAAAAACAGAGACTCCGCCTTGTGGGTCACGAGCGCTCCAAGCGGTGCCACCAAAGGATCCTACGGATACGAGTTCACACCAAGGTCAGGCGGTACCGACCTGGCAAATGGTGGCGGCGGATCGGGTGTGATCTGGACGGTGATTAACGGCGGCTGGAATAGTACTTGGAGCAATAATGGAGGACCCATCTTTTCAATACTTCAATCTCCTCGCCTTGCGGAAATTTCGATGGGCGTCTATGATTGGAAAATATCCGTTCAACGATTGTCTGATGGCACGAACGAGGTACGATTCTATATAGAAAAACAGCATGCCACGAATGAACAAACTAAGTACTGGACGGGTGGGGTCGGCATTGACAAGGCACAGGTATCCACAAAATTCAATTTCATTAATTTCTGGATCAATAACGACATCGAGGCCTCTACCTCCGCGTTCAAACTTATGAATGTGAAGGTTGACAAAGGAGCTCCAATTACTGTTACTTCACCTCCTTGGTCAGCTTATTATATTGACCTGTGGGGCTTCATCGGTGGCAGAATCAATGGCTGGAAATACACAAAGGGCGAGTTCACAGGAAATGCTACAATTTCGGGTACCAGGCCAAACGATCGCTGGTCGGCAATTCGCGGCGGTTTCGATCCCGTAACACCAACCACAACCAAAGCGCTTTACCTCACCGGAAAAGTAGAATTTGTTGGCGGTGGTTTTGAGGCGCTGAATTCATTCCGCTACGGTGTGTTCTTTAGCGACCAAGCGGGAAAAGTTGATACGACCTCAAAAGATTCAACCAGGTGGAGTGGCCTTGAAACTTATCACTCTGGCTATCTCTTCATCCCGCCAAGTGGAACGAATGGCCTTGCCTCATGGCCTGGCTTAGGAAAAACAGCGAGCTCTGGCGGAGTTGTCTATGGAGCATGGTTGCATAATGATTATACCGCAGCCGGTACCGGCGTTCTCACCTCGAACTACACTCTCGGCACAGGCCTACAGTCACCGGCAAATGCTGTGGGTAAGGCAGGGGTGTATGATTATGCAATTTCAGTTGCTGCAAAAGCCGACGGATCGGCCGATGTTCGGTATAAATTCTCGAAAGCCGATAAGAGTTATGTGTTTGAAGGAAAACTCACAGACACAAACAATCCACTGGCAACAAAGGTGTTCAACTGTGTCGCCTTTGCCGTGGATAGAAATCCTTCAACAACTGGACTTAAAATTACTGATCTGAAAGTTGACTTTGTGGATGTCGCTACGGTACCATTGGTGAATGACCATGAAGTTACAACAGCCGTAGAAGAGGGTATCGTTCCGACCGAGTTCGGTATTGCTCAGAACTACCCGAACCCCTTCAATCCTTCAACCTCGATTCAATACGATGTGCCCACGAACTCCTATGTGACACTGACAATCCATGATATGCTTGGACGCGTCATTGCTACATTGGTCAATGGAGCGCAAACCCCGAACCGCTATACCGTTCAATGGAATGCCTCTACGGTGAGCAGTGGTGTGTATTTCTATCGAATCGATGCACGAAGTGAGGATGGAAAGAACAACTTTACTGCAACAAAGAAACTGTTGCTGGTGAAGTAAGATTCGTCTTAATACGCAGAAAGCCCGCCTGTACATCACGGGTGGGCTTTTTTTTTCATCGAATGAATTGCAGACAAACTCTTTTTGTCAGTGCTTTACCGGAAGAACAAACACTGCTGTAGACATCAATTGTGATTTCTCGGAAAACGTTTTTATCTGTGATGCTGAAATGAAGGTGCAATATTACCCATGATATCCATGGAGCACGATGATGAGTAACACAATAATACCAATAGACAAGTCACTAAGAATTCTTCCTCTAACTGTTTTATTATCAGTTACTCTCATTGCTCAATCAACCAAGCCAATACACAGCAAGGCAATCCCTCACCTCGAAAAACAGGGAACAACAACGCAACTGATCGTTGACGGCAAACCATTTCTCATGCTTGCCGGTGAAACAGGGAATTCAAGCGCATCCTCTATTGACTATATGAACACCATATGGCCAAAAGTAGTAACGATGAATTTGAACACCCTGCTTGTGCCGGTCTACTGGGAACTGATCGAGCCAGTGGAAGGGAACTATGATTTCACGCTTGTCGATAATGTTATCCTCTCCGCGAGAAAGCACAAGATGCGAATCGTATTTCTCTGGTTCGGAACATGGAAAAACAGTATGTCGTGTTATGCACCGTACTGGGTGAAGACAGATCAATCGAGATTTCCTCGTTCCAGAAGCAGACAGGGCAGAGCGGAGGAAATTGTGACTCCATTCAGTACTGCCTGTATGAATGCTGATGCAAAGATATTTGCCGCCCTGATGAAACATATCCGAACATTCGATGAGCAGCTTCATACAGTACTTATGATGCAAGTGGAAAATGAAATTGGCATGCTTCCCGACGCGAGAGATTACTGCACAGAAGCAAACAGTGCCTTTGCCGCAAATGTACCCGACGAACTGATGAGGTATCTGGAAAACCATAAGAACAATCTTGTTCCTGAATTTTTTGAGGTGTGGAAACAGAACGGCTTTAAGTCCTCTGGAACATGGGAAGAAGTATTTGGCAAAGGATTGCACACAGATGAAATCTTCATGGCTTGGTATTTTGGCAAGTATACAAATGCTGTCACCGAAGCAGGAAAAAAAGAATACCCATTACCGATGTTCGTGAATGCCGCACTCATTCGACCGAATTATAAACCGGGCCAGTACCCCAGCGCCGGTCCCCTCCCCCATCTGTTTGATATCTGGAAAGCCGCTGCACCACAGATTGATTTTCTTTCACCGGATATCTATTTCAAGAGTTTTGCAGAGTGGACTGCGAAATTCGATCGACAGGGCAATGCCATGTTTATTCCTGAAGTCGGTAACGATCAAAGTGTCGTAAACGCGTTTTACGCCTTCGCCCAGCACAACAGCATGGGGTATAGTCCTTTCTCTATTGAATCGCTCGACAATCCAGAGAATAACCAGGTGGCTAAAGGCTATAACGTTTTAAAGCAGCTCACACCCCTTATTCTTGCCAATCAGGGGAAAGGTGTTATGGCTGGAGTGTTACTCGACAGTGCTGATCAAAAAGCTCAAATAAAATTAGGGAAGTACATTTTCAATGTGAGTCATGAATATAGCTGGAGATATGCAGCCCGTACCGAAGGAGAGAATCCAAGATTCGGCGGAATGATTATTATGCTCTCACCAGATGAGTACCTCATAGCAGGGCGTGGCTTAATTGTCACATTCCAAACCAATGCTGATGAGAACTCCATTGCAGGCATTGCCAGTTTAGATGAGGGTACATTTGTCGATGGAAAATGGGTAACCGGTCTTCGTATGAACGGAGATCAAAGTCATCAAGGCAGGCATATGAATTTACCTGGCTATAAGTTCAGCATGCAAAAGGTAAAGCTGTATACATATAAATAGAGACGTTCAAAATATTCTTTCTGTGATTTCGTTGCTACTCCCGACGCTGTTGGTCGGGATTACAATGAATGCTATGATGATTGTACAGAAGTCTCATGCACTGAATTATGCTGAGGAACGATCAACTACACATGCAGTAGACACAATCAGGTAGTGAAATCCATATTGATGCAATTCATACAAGTCATAGTAATCGGAACGCTGGTTCTGTCATCGACACCGATTGGCCAACATAAACAGAATGGCACTCATCAGCAATCTCGATCCGATGTATCCATGAGAAGAACGTGGATGGCCGATAATGGCAACGGAACATTCACCAATCCCATTTTTTATGATGAATTTTCCGATCCCGATTTGATCCGGGTGGGTGATGACTACTACCTGACAGGAACGACAATGCATGCGTTGCCCGGCTTGCCGGTGTTGCATTCAAAGGATCTAGTCAACTGGGAGTTCCTCAGCCATGCTTTAGATAAACTGGATTTGGGTCCTGAATTCCGGTTAGAAGATGGTAAAGACATTTATGGACAAGGAATCTGGGCTCCATGCTTTCGCTTCCACAATGGAACATTTTACATTTTCTCGAATGTCAACAGGAGGAAAACACAGGTCTTTACTGCAACCAATCCTGCCGGACCGTGGACGCACACCGAGATGAACGTTTCGCTGCATGATCTATCCATTCTATTTGATGACGATGGAAAAACATATGTGGTTTGGGGATATGATGAGATACGAATGGCAGAGGTGAATGAATATCTTACCGACCTGAAGCCAGGCACCGAGAAGATCATTATTCCCAAAGGAAGCGGTGCCGGCGAGGGAAATCATTTTTATAAAATAGACGGGAAGTATGTTATTACGCTGACAAATTGGGATCCGGTCTGTTACCAGGTTTGTGCGCGGTCAGAACAACCGTATGGTCCCTATGAAATCACACCGATAAGCGTTGGCGAGAACTTTGGTATCGGCACGGGATGGAGACTGCCATACTCGAGCAAGGATGGACAATTTCAATTAATCCCCCCACAGAAAAACTATGTCGGATGTGTCACGCTGCATCAGGGAGGTATTGTGCAAACACAGACGGGGGAATGGTGGGGATTTTCGATGATGGACCACAACTCAGTGGGAAGACTCTTGTGTTTGTCACCCGTAACATGGGAAAATGGCTGGCCGTACTTCGGATTACCCGGTAACCTCACCAGATCTCCTCAAACATGGATTAAGCCCCAAACCGGTTTTGCTTCAACTCCTAAAGCGCCCTACGAACGAAGCGATGACTTTTCAGGACCAACGCTAAAGCCTGTCTGGCAATGGAACCATGTGCCAGTTGATGCGAATTGGTCCTTAATAAAGCTCAAGGGATATTTACTGTTACGCTCTTTGCCTGCTGAGGATTTCTGGCATGCACGTAATTCGCTTACGCAGAGGGCTATTGGACCCGAATCTATTGTCACAACGGAAGTCGATGCCGAAGAATTGAAGGATGGCGATATTGCCGGTCTCGGTCTTTTAAATTATCCGTACGCGTGGATAGGTATTACACGGACCGATGGAGGATATAGCATTCAGCAATTTGACCAGCGAACAAACAAACTCCAGAGTGAAAGAATTATTGCAGCACGAATTTTGTTTCGCGTTCACTGTAACTTCGATACTGAATATGCCTCGTTCAGCTACAGCATCGATGGCAAAACGTTCCTGCCTTTCGGTGAGCAATTCATTATGGCGTACCAGTTAAAGACATTTCAAGGTGTGCGCTTTGCACTATTCAATTATAACGCTCGAGGCATGGAAGGTGGAACCGCTGCCTTTAATACATTTGACGTAACCGAGCTCCGTCCTTACGGCTTGACAACGCCCATACCTTACGGTGAAACAGTATCGTTTATGAATCTTGCCGACAGCAGTGTGCTCGTGAATTGGAAAAATATTCTTAGACCGATTTCATATTCTAATCCATTAGCCAAGACCGTAGCATCACATTTTAATGTGATAGATAGGGGCAATGGTCGAATCGCACTTCAATCGGAAGTTGGGGGCGGTTTTGTTTCAGTTACGGGAAATGGAGGTATGAGCGAAGTACGTATTGAAAAGGATGATACGGGGAATGCTTCAACATTCCAATGGCAGGACATGCTGCGCGGTGATCTGATGCTCATGTCTCTGAAAACAAACCGCTATCTCTTTGTCGATCCCTTTGCCGGAAGCCTCTGCTCTGCAGATTCTCCTGGTACCCGACCAGACAGGAAGGACGGTTCTTGCTTCACGTGGAAAAGAGCAAGAAGGTAACACCTGATTGATAGTATCAAACAATTTTTTTATACGAAGAAGGCAGTAATACTGAAGGAAGCGTCATATGAAATATTGTCACCGGATAGTAACAGTCTGCATCACTCCAGCACTCGCTGGTCTTTTAACACTTCTCATAGTACTCCCAACAAATGTCGATGCGCAGACCTTTTCAGTTAAAGGCATCGTTGCCACACCAACAATGTCTGTGCGGTACGCTTCCATGACTTTTATTGATAAGAACGACACAACAAAGAAAGTGTCTGTTCTCACTGATACATCTGGCAGATATGCCATCAGCCTCCTCACCTCAGTACGGTCGAACGCCACGCAACCTGCTGAATTCGAGTTAGAGCAGAACTACCCCAATCCATTCTCCTCTTCAACGGCTATTTCGTATCAACTCAAAGAGCAAACCGACGTGAAGGTAACGATTTATGATCTTCTCGGAAGAACTGTGAAGATTGTTTCCATGAGCGATCAGGCGGCAGGGGCGCACGGTATCATGTGGGATGGTAGAAATAATCTTGGTGAGATTGTTTCGAGGGGAATTTATTTCTATAAACTTCAAGCTCGGGGTGAAACGCAGGTACGAAAAATGCTCTTTGGTTGGGGGGGCAACAACAGCCTGGTTTCTATCGCTGGCACACCTGCACCTAAGCTCTTCGCCTTGAGCAAGGAGATGAGACCAACGCTTTTGGGAGGCAATTTCTTGGTTCGAATTGGAAATTCAGACAGCACGTTTCCCGCTATTGTGGCCCAGCAATTCGATACTATCACAGTTCAAAATACTGGCACTCAGGATTTTACCGTTAACACCAACGGCACGTTTCCAATTCCGAATACACCCGTGATTTATTTTGATAGTCCTCTACAGGTCATCAGAGGCTTTGGAGGAGCGAATATCCTTCAATGGCGAGATGATATGACAATGGCGCAAGTGCAAAAGGCATTTGGAAGCGGGACAGGGCAAATAGGATTCTCGATCCTTCGTCTTCGTGTTCCATATGATCCATCGGGAACGGCATTTAGTATGCAGATCCCTACGGCGAAACTTGCTCAATCACTTGGTGCAATAGTATTTGCATCACCCTGGACGCCTCCGCCGGCAATGAAGAGCAATAATAATATTGTTGGGGGCACTCTCAAAGAAAGTTCTTATGCAGAGTACGCCGCATATTTAAAAAGCTTTGCCGATTATATGGCGGCAAACGGGGCACCGCTATATGCCATTTCACTGCAAAACGAACCGGATGCTAACGTAACGTACGAATCGTGCAGCTGGAACGGCACACAATTTCTTAACTTCATGAAAAACAACGCAGCATCCATTGGCACAAGAATCATGATGCCGGAATCTCAGAATTTTGTCCATGCCTTATCCGATCCGACGCTTAACGATTCCGCTGCCACGGCCAATGTAGCCATCATTGCCGGTCATCTCTACGGAGGTGGACTTGGAACCTATCCTCTGGCAACCAGTAAAGGAAAAGAGATATGGATGACGGAGTATCTGGACCTTGATACAACGTGGACGGGGGTTCTTGGTACCGGAAAACAGATTAATGATTGTATGAAGGCAGGTTGGAACGCCTATGTTTGGTGGTATACTGTACGATATTATGGGCCGATTGATGAAAACGGAAATGTCAGTAAACGCGGCTATGCCATGTCGCAGTATGCTAGATTTGTACGCCCCGGATTTACAAGGGTAAATGTGACTGATTACTATGCTCGAACTTTGGTTGATGTAACAGCATATAGGAATGGTCCCAAATTGGTTATTGTCGCTGTGAACAGGGCTTCGACTGTAATAAATCATACCTTTACGCTGTGGAACGGTACTATAGGTACTTTTACACCGTATGTTACATCGAGCAGTAAGAATTGCGTACAACAAAGTGACATTAAGTATAAAAACGGAAGCTTCACGTTTTCGCTGGAACCACTAAGTGTTACAACATTTGTATCGAACTAAAATTGAATAGTTCTGCTGATAGTATTCATTGAGAGCATTATAAAAAGGACTATGAAGCATGTATAAATACTGGTTGTTCATTCTTGTACTAATCCCATCACTTGTTTTTACTCAAACCATCGTCATCAATGAGGTAATGGCTTCAAATCAAAAAACAATTTTTGATGAAGATGGCGATGCTTCGGATTGGATTGAATTATACAATAGCGGAAGCACTTCAATTATTATTTCTGGTTATTACCTGAGTGATGATTCTTTGAATTTAAAAAAGTGGCGGTTTGGCAATACCCTTATTCAACCAGGTGGATATCTATTGGTGTATGCGTCGGATAAAAACCGTCAGGGAATAATCCCCCACACAAATTTTAAAATAAGTGCATCCGGCGAGTCTGTGCTTCTTTCCAATTCCAGCGGTACTGTTATCGACAGAGTCGCTATTCCAGCTTCAGCGGTAGATATTTCATACGGCAGAACAAACGACGGACTGCTTCCCTGGGTATTTCAACAACCGACTCCCAGATCGAGAAACATAGGCAATAAAATTGAGGGTTTTGCAGATACCATATCGCTCTCGCACCGCGGCGGATTTTATTCATCGCAAATTTCTCTAATCCTATCGGCAGGAGACAGTAGAATATTTTATACGCTGGATGGGAACACTCCTGATTCATCCAAAGCCAAATATACTGGACCGATTGTTCTTGCGAAGACTGCCGTTCTTAAAGCGATCAGTCTTAAAGATAAATATTTACCCACTCGTCCTATCACCCATACATATTTTATAAATGAATCAACCACCCTGCCGGTCATATCCCTTTCAGCGGATCCATATGATCTTTTTGATGCTGATTCAGGAATTTATACCAATTTTACCAAGGATTGGGAACGCCCGGCTCATGTTGAATTTTATGAGGATGATAAGAGTCCGGGATTTTCAGAAGATTGCGGAATAAATATCCATGGAACTCAGAGTGCAAATTGGGCCCAGAAATCCTTTGCAGTAAAATTCAAACAGGAATACGGTGTCTCTGAAATTGAATATCCACTCTTTCCCGGTTTTCGGGTCACCACATTTAAATCGTTTGTCTTAAGGAATTCAGGAAATGATTTTCAATACACGCATATCCGCGATGCGGTGATGCAGATGCTTGTAAAGGATCTGGACATCGATTATCAAGAGTATCGTCCTGCGACGGCGTTTGTTAATGGCCAGTATTGGGGAATTTATAATATCCGCGAAAAAGTGAGCGAGCATTATGTGGCTAACCGACATGGAGTGGACCCGGATAATATTGATATGCTGGAAAATAATATGGCGGTCCTTCATGGGGTTTCGCTGCATTACCGGCAGTTAATTGATTATATCAGTTTGAACGATATGTCGACACCTGCAGCATTCGAGTATGTGAATTCGATGATTGATATGGATGAATGCATCTTATATTTTGCTGCACAGGCATATTATGATAATATGGATTGGCCTGGAACGAACATCAAGTACTGGAGAGAACGAAGCACGGAAGGAAAATGGCGCTGGATTCTTTTTGATTTAGATTTTGGGTTCGGCCTGTATGCACATGGTGCCTGGGAAGACCATATACAATTTATGTTCTCTACCGTGGAAACGCGGTACTCCAATCCGCCATGGTCAACGTTGTTCCAGAGAAAATTAGTAGAGAACCCAACTATTAGGAATCAATTCATCAATCGCATTGCAGATTTGTTGAATACAAATTTTAAAAGCGCACGGGTTGTCGAAGTTATCAATAGCCTGGCGAATCATATTGCCAGCGAAATTACTAAGCACAGAATACGCTGGGGTCTTACCGGTGAAAATCTTACCAAAATGACTACCTTTGCGCAGGATCGCCCGGCATATCTGCGTACCCACGTCCGCAGTTATTTCGGCTGCGGCGATGATGGTAAGATTGCGATTACCTCGACAGAAGGCGGTTCGGTAAAACTCAATTCTCTTTCATTACAATTCAAGGACATGCCGTTCAACGGCGTCTATTTTCAGAGAAACGCAGTTCATCTGAAAGCAATTCCCGCCCTCGGGTTCAAATTTGACGGATGGAGCGGAGACAGTACTTCGAAGAACGATACACTTTCTTTGTTCGTTGGCAGAACAACAAACATCACTGCAACCTTTTCTATCGACAGCGGCGGCTCAAAGGGTATTGTGATAAACGAAATAAACTATAATTCTTCTGACCAGTTTAATTCGGGAGATTGGATTGAGCTGTATAATAGAAACAGTCAAAGTGTCGATATCAGCGGCTGGAGGTATCAAGACAGTGACCCGGCGCATGCTTTTACGTTTCCAACTGGAACAGTACTTGGTCCTGGTCAATATGTAGTCTTACTGGAAGACAGCACGTTGTTTAAAGCATGTTTTCCAGACGTCAAGAATTTTATCGGACAAACGGATTTCGGCTTGAGCGGTTCGGGAGAATTTATGAAACTTATAGATAGTAAAGGTCAGGGAATTGATTCGCTTACGTATGACGATCAGGCTCCATGGCCGACAGAACCGGATGGGAAGGGCGCAACGTTAGAATTAATTGATTCAGCGAATGATAATGCTCTCGGGCAAAATTGGAAAGCTTCTGTCGGACACGGTTCACCGGGGAGAAAAAATAGCGTTACAACCGCTATCGATGAAAAGATGAATAAACTAATTCCTGATAAATCTGAATTAATACAGAATTATCCCAATCCATTCAATCCAACGACAAGAATTACCTACACGGTATCAGCCACCAGTGCTCTCAGTCTCAAAGTATACAATCTCCTCGGCCAGGAAGTAGCGACATTGTTCGAGGGTGTTCGTTCTCCGGGAATGTATGAAGCAATATTTGACGGGAGTACACTTTCCGGTGGGATATACTTTTATACAATGAGCACTGCAGATTATAGAGAGACGAAGAAGTTTGTCTTGATCAAGTAACGCTGGAGAGTGCTTATCGCTCCAAGGCTCTCAGGAAAAGAGATGAAAAATAATCTTGCGGCACTTAGTCTTTGGTTACTGCTGGGATACTATGGATACGGGCAATCGTTGTCCTTTAAAACGTTTATGAACCCTGTTATTCCCGGCGACCACCCTGATTGCACAGTAACAAAAATCGGCAATCACTTTTATACAACCGGCTCATCATTCAATCCAACGCCGGTCATTTATCACTCCACTGATCTGGTTCATTGGGAAGCAATCGCCCAACCGGTGAGTGCGGCCTGGACAGGGTATGGTGACACTCCTTCGGGAGGCTGTTGGGGTGGGCAAGTCGTCTACTACAACAATAAATGGTGGCATTTCTTCTCGCGCTCGAATGTCATGTATTTTACTACTGCCGATGATATCCGAGGATCCTGGACGCTCCCCACAGCGATGAACGCACCTGCCGGTGTTTCTGGACTAGGATATGACAATTCCATTTTTATTGACGATGATGGCAGCTGGTATCTCCTGGTCAAGAACGGACAGGAGAATAACTGGATCGTTCAACTGGGAAATAACGGGCAGCCACAAGGAGCTGTTTACGACTTACGATGGCTTAATCCTGCGCCTTCATATCCATTTAGCTGGGCAGAAGGTCCCGTGATGTGGAAATACAAGGGATATTACTATTACAGCTTTGCCCGTAATGTCGCCGGAGGTCAAACAGTATTTAGAAGCAGTAAACTTACTGCTGACCAAAATTCATGGGTTAATCTAGACAACTTCTTTAATGAAGGTGACCCCTTAAAATCGATTGCGTTATTTCAGAATCCAAACCATTCGTCTGCTGCGGTGATGTTGGATGACAGTACAAGCTGGGTCGTTCATCCCTTATGGCGAAATGCAAATAACAATGAATGGTATGGTCAAGGCAGACAGGGATTGCTGAATCAGGTTCGGTACGATGCAACTGGTAAACCAACAGCGGATTATCCAGTGAATGAACCGAAGGATGCTCCAAAATTATCGAGCAGTGGAATTCCCTGGATGGTGCCACATTCAGATTTTTTTAGTTCCGATAAGCTACATCCCGAATGGTCTTTCTTAGGATATACCCCGAGCAGTTCATATTCGCTGACCACACGGAGCGGATGGCTTACCTTATCGCCAAAACGTAAACCAAATACAATCATTAAGAATGATGGCGAACATAACTATTCGATAATTACCCGATTGGATTTTGCTGCTCAGTCGGTCAACGATCAAGCCGGCATCTGGATTTTTAACGGCTTGCAAACTCTCTTTGCCAAGCTCTATAGCTCTATCGACAGCTCCGGGAACAAGATTATCGCATTCAGTTACAAAACCAATTATTATGAAGTCAAGAACCCTAATAGTGCAGACAATACCATTCTGCTTAAGTTGGTTCGTGTTAACCATTGGCTGACAGGGTATTGCAGCACTAATGGTTACGACTGGATCCAGGTAGGAAGCGGTATCAACGTTACTGACATGGAAAACCAGCAACCAAATTATAATGCATGGACAGGGAACAGACAGTGTTTATTTGTACAGGGAGGATACTCGGCTGATTTTGATTACTACATCTACCGTGATGCCTATACACCGATTTTGGCCGAATGTCCTGCAAACCAGTATGGAACTGCTATTCCTTCAATGAGAAGAACTACAGTTGTTCCATTAGACAATATCCATGACGGCGACTGGGCATTATATGCCGGCGTAGAATTTGGGAACAATGAATACCGAAAGTATCCTGATTCTCTTTCAATTATCGCTTCCTGCGCTTCATCTGGCGGTGTTGTTGAGGTCTGGCTGGATTCGCTCGATTCTGGTAAGAAAATTTCAGAGTGCAGCATCACCAATACCGGTAGCTGGGACATCTACAATACATTTACTACCAATATTCTGTTGCCTGTGACAGGTATGCATGATGTCTATGTAAAATTCAAGGGAACTGGTTCCGATAAATTATTCATGCTTCAATGGCTTACCTTTAAAGATCGATCTAATCCTGAGACATCGGTAAATGATCCGCAATCCGGCCAGATTCCCGCTTGCTTTGCACTGGAACAGAATTATCCGAATCCGTTCAATCCAAGCACAACGATCGGTTACCAGTTGGCGATGGGCAGTAATGTTCAATTAAAAGTATACAATGTGCTTGGAAGAGAAGTTGCTACACTTGCCAATGAATATAAACCGGCCGGGTATTATAGAGTTCAGCTTTCAGATTTCAGTGATCAACAATCCAGCGGAGTGTATTTCTACACGTTGAAAGCTGGAAATATTTTTCAAACAAAAAGAATGACGTTGATTAAATAAGAACTATGAAGTAGAAAGTAGGAAGTATAGAGATTGAGGCTGTCTAAAAAGAATAAAATTGTCTCACACAAATGCTTTTATCAGGTGTCCAGTGCCTTTTTCTTTCAAATATCTGGATTCCTGCTAAAAGCATGCGAGAATGACAGTGTCGTTTTTTTGTTTTTAGACAACTCCTGGCCTCAGGACTTAATCTCACGCAATGACTAAGCAACTTGTATTTCACAAGTACCCAATAGGAAGACTGATAGAAAAATGAGAAGGATCCCATCTATGAACGTTATTTGGAAATCTTTCAGACCTGTCCTTTACTCGATCTTAGTCCTTGGTGTAACTTCGTCTGCTCAGGTGAAGTTACCAAGGCTGATTAGTGACGGCATGGTAGTACAGCGAAACACCAATGTGAAAATCTGGGGATGGGCCTCGAGCAACGAAACAGTTGCAATTCGCTTTGTGGATTCCACATATCATTCCGTAGCAGATAGTACCGGTACATGGAGTGTTGCTCTCGCACCTCTTAATGCCGGTGGTCCTTACACCATGGAGATTTCGGCTAGTAACAGAATTACAATTAAGGATATTCTCATTGGCGATGTCTGGGTCTGCTCCGGACAGTCCAATATGGAACTCAACATGAATCGTGCGCGCCTATTGTATGAGACAGAAATCGCCACGGCAAACAATTCTTTTATCCGGCATTTTACTGTTCCGCAGAAATATAATTTTCAAACTCCACAAGAGGATTTACAGTCAGGGACATGGATCAGTACAACTCCAGAAACCATTTTGAATTTTTCAGCGGTCGCCTATTTTTTTACAAAAGAATTATATGAACGATATCAGGTGCCCATTGGACTGATTAATGCGAGCCTGGGAGGCTCTCCCGCAGAAGCCTGGCTGAGCGAAGAGGCGCTGAAACAATTTCCCGCACATTTCCAGGAGGCACAACGCTTCAAGGATAACACTCTCATTGCTAAAATTGAGAGCGATGATAACACAAGAATCCAGGCCTGGTATACGCTGCTCAGAAAAAAAGATTTTGGCCATAAAAATCCGAAGCAATCCTGGTACAGTCCTTCACTGAACACAAACGCCTGGGCAACAATGATCGTACCCGGTTATTGGGCTGAAACATCACTTGGCGAGAAACATGGTGCTGTCTGGTTCCGAAGATCATTCACTATACCTTCATCCATCATCGGCAAGCCTGCAAGGCTAAACTTGGGAAGAATTGTCGATGCCGATTCGGTTTTTATCAATGGCATCTTCATCGGAACAACAAGTTACCAGTATCCTCCGCGCCGGTATATGATTCCAGCGAATGTCCTGAAGAAGGGTAAGAACACAATTGTTGTCCGGGTGATCAACAACAGTGGTAAAGGCGGATTTATTGCAGATAAATCCTATGAGATCGTATCCGGTGACATCGTCGTCGACTTGAAGGGGAAATGGCAGTATCGGCTCGGAGCTGAGATGGAGCCGCTGGCAAGCCAGACCTTTATCCGATGGAAGCCGCTCGGTTTGTATAATGCGATGATTGCTCCTTTATTGAACTACCGGATCAACGGTGTCATCTGGTATCAGGGTGAATCGAATGCAACACGAGCACTCGAATATGGGACACTCTTCCCTGCGCTGATGAGCGATTGGCGTGCACGCTGGCAACAGGGTAATTTTTCCTTTCTCTTTGTACAACTGCCAAATTTTATGGAAGCCAAATCTGAACCATCGGAAGGTGGATGGGCGCTCTTTCGTGAATCGCAATGCATGGCCTTATCCGAACCAAATACAGCGATGGCCGTCACAATTGATATCGGAGAATGGAACGATATTCATCCACTGAATAAAAAGGAGGTCGGTCGACGCCTCGCTCTCGCTGCTCAACACGTAGCGTATGGAGCCAGGGATGTGGTATTCTCAGGACCACTCTACCAGAGTATGAAGGCTGAAGGGAATAAGATCATTCTCTCCTTCAACCATATTGGGAGTGGACTGATTGCGCGTGGAGACGGGAAACTTCATTCTTTCGCAATCGCCGGTGCTGATAAACGATTTGTCTGGGCACATGCAACAATTGAAGGGAATACTGTTATCGTATGGCATGATTCTATTCCCTCTCCTGTCGCCGTGCGATATGCCTGGGCAGATAACCCAGCGGGAGCAAATTTGTACAACAAAGAGGGGCTCCCGGCTTCACCATTCAGAACAGATACCTGGAATCTCAAGTGAGTAGCTCTTATAATGCAATATTCAGCTGTAACTAGTGCTCGTCCCAAAAAATATTCTTGTGCTTCAACCCCCTCTTTAATTCTCCCCCTATGAGGGGGAGTTCATAAAAAACCTTCCCTTTATAGGGGAAGGGAGGATGGGGTTAAAGTTTAAAAATTCAATTAGGTTCGAACTACAACATTAATTATTTGGAACAGCACTAGCCCAAGTTCGACAGTCGTATGGTCTAAAAAAATATTTTTTGGTCATTGAGCTCTGCTTTCACTTATTATGACAGAAAAGCTCATGTAGTGAAAACCTACCCCCTTGCGGAGCCCCATGATGATG
>JAZDJN010000106.1:0-32186 GCA_043803945.1 bacterium
TACTCAGAAGACCATCAACATATAATTGAAGGAGTTTCTTGTCCATGGGCTATCCTTCGATTAATTTCACCAGTTACATAGTTTCACTCTTTGGGCTGTGTTCAAATATACGATTATTTCAATTTTGCGTAACATCACTTACTCACTTCCACAATAGTCCGATTTCCCTGTTCCAGGAATGCGTCAGCGAGTTTTATCCATCCCATGGTCGAAGCGTTCGATTGGTCAAGAGTAATCCTTTCACTCCCTCTTGCCGTTCTAAGAAGATAGGGTGCACGGTCTGTCATTTTCGTAAGCAACAATGGAAATTGATAGGCATAAACCTCATAGTAGGCACTCCCCGGAATCGAGAATTGGTACTGGATGCTTTGGCCAGCAACAGAATCCTCTACATAGGATACACTCCCCTCCCAGGCAGAGTTGAACGGAAGAGTTTTCCATCCCAACGTTCGTGTTGCTTTTATTTCGTCAAGTATCAATCCTTCGTTTCGCCACGATTCTTTTCTATGAGGAAGTGTTGCTTTCAAGGGAAAAGCCTGATTCTTCAATGGTGAAAAATAATTCAAGTCAAAGAGATCGTTATAATACCAGATTGACACTCCCTTTAATCCCGCATTTCTGGCAGTGGTAATTAATTGAACAACCTGACTTGCAGAAAATGCAGTTCCTCCTGGTTTTATTGCGACCCCGGCAAATACTTTCGTCTTCGCTTCAGAAGTGAGCCCATTCAGTGCGGAAGGGATGTAGGCCGAAAGCGAACCGGGGTCGGCATACATTTGCACCTGTGCTGCATCGAGCTTGCCTGCATTGAGCCATTCTTTCCAGTCCTGCAGAAACGATTGATAGGCAGGGTATGAGGAGCCCGATCCATAGTGGCTTGGCGCATTGGAAACAATAAGATACTTATTGATCGCTTTGATTGAATCATAGATTTGAGCGTGGAACGAATTCAATTTATCCGCACGCCAACGCATCCATTGCGGATCAGCAGTATTTGCCGGCGGTTCTGATCCATTATTCTCCTGTTTGTACAATGCAATACTAACTGAGTCATAGCCGCAATCCAGATTTGGATAGCGGATGCGATCCAACTCGATACCATCAAGGTCATACTTCCCTGCCAACTCCTGATGAAGGGTGATCAAGAACATTCTTGCCGCTGGATGATTATGGCTCATCCAAAAAAAGGTGCCTTGATCGATAGGAAATTGATCACTGCCGCTTGAAGAGCGGGCGAGCCAATCGGGGTGTTTATTGAATAGTGGGCCTTTCGGAAATCCAGGGAGAGGATATCCGGAATACCATCCTACAAATCCATATTCCATCCATGCTTCAAGTTCCAGTCCCCGTCGGTGCGCTTCTGTTATCGCCTCCTGGAGCAAGTCACGCTCTCCTGCAGCAGGATCCGTATAATATCCAGCCTCCTGAAAAAAGTATGTGCTCCGCCATAGAGGCCAGCCCCTGCTCCACGCATTGAAGTAGACAACATTAAAGTTATTAGCAGCCACACTGTCCATTGCCCGTGCGATTTGTTCTTTTGTCCAAAAATTGTTCCCCGATCTCGGAGTCATCCAAACACCGCGGAGTTCAACCGCCTGGGCGTTCAATTGCTCATGGAAGCAGCCAGCAAGGAGTACCATCAACACAATTCTTTTCATTCGCTACGGTCCTGAGTTCTGATTATTTCATTGAATCCATATTTTAGCATCTTCCCGAATGATGAGAAGTTTTGCTCGCCCATTATTCGATTTCACTTTTAGCATTGCCTGGAATCCAGTCGAGGTCTTTCGTAGAATAGGCGGGAATGCTCCATCCGAACGCATATCGAGTGCCTCAAGCGAGTCGGCGTATGACTTGTTCTTTTCGTAATAACTCTTCTGCGCGTAATAAATTTTATGGAGAATTTTTCTCTCCTCAAGATACGGATAGGGCTTAGCAACTGACTTACCGATTGGATCTGTTGAAAATTGTACAATCCCCCACTCCTCCGGACGATGCATATCCACAACACCCTGCGGCGACCAGACCCAGTTATCCTCGGGGGTTTTGGGAATTTTCTGATAGCTTTGGCCGATGGTCATCGTTTTCCACTCTACCCGTGAGAAGTTGACTCTCCATTGGTTTCCATGAAGCGGTGGTTGAACTGTGTGCCGCAGTTTGCTCAGCGCTTTCCATGGGATGGCAATTTCGACCGTCCATCCGCTATCCTGATCGGCAGCATTATTGAGAGTCCCGAAGATTTTCACACCTGTCTTCAAGCCATTGATATTCCATCCATCGTCAGCTTTACCGCCATCCTTATACGGAATCGGCAGGAAGAGGTCCCAACCGGTATTGAAAGCATTCATCTCAAACTCGCCATAGTCATGCGAGTCGCCGTTTGGATCGATGAATACTTCAAAATCATTGTCATTGAAAATGACCGTATCACGTTGGGTCAGTGTTGCCCACACATTTGGCTCTTGCAGAGCAGCCCCGATGTAGAGGTAGTTCTTATCCCAGAGCATTTTCATACAGGTGAGCAATCGCGGAGGTGGTTTCCGCGATCCTTCGATATCCATAAACGGATCACTCCATGGTACTTTCTTCCACCCCGATTCATCGAGATTCCCATCCACCATAATCGGTTTATCCGTTCGATAGCAGAGATAGGATTTATACAGAGGTTGTGCCAGTACGAGCGAGCAATGACATAGTAAGAGCAGTGGGAAGAACAATCGAATCTTCATGGTGCACCGACAATACAAAATGGTAGATTATTTGTATTTACCCAGCATGTTTAAAAGTCCAATGAGTGCCTTCTGTTCTATCTCCCCCTTTGCCAAAAGGGGGATTGGCCCGCTCCGCCGAAGCGGGAGCGAGGCTGGAGGGGGATTTCTCGGGAATCTGCAAATAATTCTCGATCATAATTTTCTGCCTATGGACAGCGTGAAAATCAAATCCCCCGTACCCCCTTTACGAAAGGGGGAATTTACTCCGTACACGAACTACAATTCATTAATCAAGTTCTACGGCATTCTGCTATAAATGCAACTTGCCTTGAAGCTGTGAATATCACACTGAGTAATTACGATTATTTTTTGTAATACTATTCTCTGATCGGAAGCAGTCTACAAAGAATTACCAGAAATCGCAATGTGCTGTACTCTAAGAATTGCATCCTACAGAACATCTTTCTATCATTGGAAAGAAATGCAATCATCATAGGACGAACAATGGTCATAAGATCTTTCTCTATAACAATGTCACCCGTGAAAACGATTCTTCGGAAATTGTGAATGGCGAATTTAAAATTATCCTGGCCGCAGGTCACAGATGATGAGGGTGAGAAAGGTATTGCACTGAAGGATTTCGCTGTGACCTCCATTCCGAGGACGTTTCTCATCGATCCAAAGGGCATCATCATCGCTAAGAATCTGCGTGGAGAAGAATTATCAAAGAAATTAACTGAACTCTTTCAGTAACCGAGGAGTAGAACTTATGGCAAGCAAACCGCCAAAACATTATCAAAAGTTCGCCGATACCTATCGGGATATCGCGAAGGCTTATGAAGAACTGGGTGCAGCGACACAAGCGGCTGGCCCACTTGATAAAAAAACCCGGGCTCTGATAAAAGTCGCAATCTCCATCGCCACCCATCAGGAAGGCGGTGCCCATTCTCATGTTCGGAAGGCAATCGATGCTGGTGCGACCAAGGAGGAATTATATCACGTTGCTCTCCTCGCAATACCAACAGTGGGATTCCCGACTGCCATGGCAGGACTGAGTTTCATCGACGATGTCCTGCAGGAGAAAACTCCAAAGCATAAGAACAAGTGATTTCTTCCGCTCAGACAACAGGCGTCATACTGGCCGGGGGAAAAAGCACCAGAATAGGAAGAGAGAAATCTCTACTCTCCCTCAAAGGGAAACCGCTGATTCAGTATGCTCTCGATGAATTGAGCCTCATATTTCAGGAAT
The DNA here is from genome assembly GCA_043803945.1 of bacterium. Lineage (GTDB taxonomy): Bacteria > Bacteroidota > Ignavibacteria > UBA10030 > UBA10030 > JAZDJN01. Next base: position 3,961 of record JAZDJN010000106.1, read on the forward strand.
GCGTTATTATTTCGAATCAACCTGAACTCCATCAGTTCCTCAATCGACCAATGTACCAGGATCTCTATCAAGATTGCGGACCCTTAGGAGGCATGCATTCCGCCTTTGTTCATACAACATCGCCGGCTCTCTTCTTTTCAACCTGCGATAGTCCCTTTATTACGAAGGAGCTCATAGAGCATCTCCTTCACTATCAAACCGACGCTCTAGTTCGGGTTCCCAGGACAGTTGACGGTATCCATCCATTATTTGGCCTGTATTCCCGCTCATGTGCTGTAGTAATTGAACGCCAGCTAAAGGAACGCAATTTCAGAGTTCAGGATTTATTCAATGAAGTCTCCATTGAATATATTCCCATCGGACCTCAACTTCCTTTTTACAATCCTCAACTGTTGATGAATGTCAATCTCTTGAGTGACCTTGAATTGTAACAGGTGAAGGAAATTATTGAATTTGAATCTGAAAGGCGCTACAAATGTTTCGCATTAATAAAACAAAAATTGGATCCATCGTGGAATATCAACTCTTCAATGGAACAACGGGTGAGTATGGATCAATCATTCCCTCCCAGGGGGCATTGGTACGCGAGCTCAGCCTTGCACATGATGGAGTTCTCCATCAGATCCTCGATGGACCACAGAGTGACACGGAAATCTTAAACAATCTCTCCTGGAAGGGAGCCAAGCTTATCCCTTATCAGGGCAGGATTCCCGGAGGGAAATATCTCTTTCATCAAACCGAATACCAACTTCAGGAAAATACTCACCCTTCATGGATCCATGGCTTTATTCATAATAAACCATTCCGTGTATTGCATCTTGCTGCCACCCAACAAAAAGCATCGTTCATCCTGAGCTATCTTCACGCGGGCGATACACCCGGTTATCCATTCAAATTCGAAGTTCAGGTTGAATATACGCTGACTGCCAAGGAATTTCTTTGCAAGACAATCATCTCCAATAAGGATCAAATTCCACTTCCCATTGGCGACGGCTGGCATCCCTACTTTACATTTGGAGCAGGAATTGACACCCTCACATTAGAGCTTCCCGCACATTCCCATCTGGAACTGAATGAGGAAAAGATTCCTACAGGACGCATCCTTTCGTTCCCGAAAGGGCAAGCGAAATGGCGGTTGGAAGGTAAGGATCTGGACTCAGTTATTGTGCTGCCTGTAAAGAGCGGAATCAGCAAGACAAAGCTTATGAATGAATCGAATGGTCGGAGCATAACTCTTTGGCAGGATACAGGAACAGGGAAATATAATTATGTAGCAGTCTATACTCCAAAGCATCGTCAAAGCATTGCGGTAGAACCATGGAGTTCTGCACCCAATGCGTTGAACAACGGGATGGGTTTAGTTGTATTGAAACCGGAGAGAACCTTTCACGCTCGGTACGGAGTTACTCTTGAGTGACGAGTTGGCGGCAGTTATTGCCTGCCGAGTTTTTCTTTGGCTTCGAGGAAGTTTTTAACCATTCTCGATGCCCGCTCCGTCAGAACCTCATACCGTTCCTCATCGATTGCTTTCTTATCAAGCAGGTCGCTGCCAACACCAACGGCAACTGCTCCTGCAGCAATCCAATCGCCGACATTATCGATACTGACACCGCCGGTTGGCATTAACCGAAGCTCGGGAAATGGAGCACGCACTTCACGAAAATAGCGCGGCCCCAGCACAGTCGCCGGAAAGACTTTCACAATATCCGCTCCTGCTTTCCAGGCGGTAAATATTTCTGTGGGTGAAAAACAGCCAGGCATAACAGCGATATCCCGATCATGACAATACTGAAGAACTTCAAGATTCAGGATTGGACCAACGACAAACGCCGCACCGGCATCAATAACAGCCTTCGCAGTATCCTTGTCAACTACCGTTCCGGCACCGATGAGTACATCTGTGGAGATCGACTTTGAGATTTCCCGGATTATTTCAACTGCACCGGGCACTGTCATGGTAATCTCGATGGATTTAATCCCTCCGGCACTGACTGCCTCAATGACTTTTTTGAGTTTCTGCGCGTCTTTCATTCTGATAACAGCAACCACGCCAGTAGACACGATGCGGGAAAGTGTTTGTTCGCGGTTCATAGTGATAGCCACCAAACATTAGGAGATGAAGAAGCGTAAGTAAGGTTCGTTAGATGCCAGGCGCTTAATTAAGAGAGCAAGTTCGCGCACATGGTAATCACCCCACATTGAAGATTCACCGCAAGGGATATTCTTCCCAGGGGGGATATAGTCCCATCCATTCGGTCGATGATAGACTGAGTGCAATAATAATCCTTGATGATTCACATTCGTCGAGAGGTAGGGCTCCGCAAAGAGATTGGCTGCAACTGTGAGACCCGCTTGGATAAATGTATTCCCTTTCTCGATGTTCTGCTTCTGAAGAAAATTCCCAAGACGCACTAATCCCTGAGCTGCTATGGCAGCCGCAGAACTATCGACCGGTTCGTGGGAGTTGTAGGGATCAGCTCGCCGGTCAAGATAATTTCCTAGATACTGTAATCCGGGTGCTCCCGTATCCCAATACGGGATACCATCAACGGGAGTATTATTAAGGTAGAACTCCGCAACTGCTTCGGCGACCGCCTGAAATGCTGACAGAATCTTGTCCTTTCCGCCAAAAGGCTGCAGTTCCTCCTTGGATAATGAATACAAGAACTCCAACTGTTCGGCATAGCCACAGAGAATCCATGCATGACCTCGCGTCCAGGTAGAAAAGGGTGAGTATCCCTGCTGAGTGCTGGGACACCGATAGGAGCCATCATTCACGTTAAAGATCGCTTCATGAACTACTCTTCCTCGTACGTCATAGGAATCCCGCTTGTTGCCGTAATAGATTATGTATTGAGCTGTCGTCTCAGCGTGTTGAAGCAATCGTTGCAGTAAATTGATCTTACGATCCTTCTCTCCCATGAGCACATGGCCCAGTTGATGGGCAAGCGCCAGTGCACGAAGCGAACGAATGGTATCGGCAAAGAGTGATTGCGGACCATTGAAAGAATAAATATAACCCTGGTCTTCACTCAATGCGGTCCACCGCGCTGCCTGGACCGCACCACTTACTTTGAGTGCGAGCTCATAGAAATTCTTTTCCCAGTCGTTCACCGGAATTTTTCCTTCTCTCATCATCCGATGGAGGTTCCCATAAGTACTTACATTATTGAAGCCATGATCATGCACACCAACATGACTGACGTGGGGAGCCATGAGGCGCAGTGTAGCAGATCTGCCGATCTCGAGAAATTGCTGATTCCCTGTCGCATCAAATTGCAGCAAGGCCGATCCAAATTGAAATCCCTGTGTCCACTCGGTCCAACCGCGGGAGGTGTAGACACCCTTTTCGGTAAAGACAGGAGCACCTTTGCTGTTATCATACTGCTTTTCAATGAGAAGGATTTTCTCGCCCGACAATGAAAAAAGCGTATCGATTTGTTGGAGTAGATCCGTTGAATTCAGGTTTTGATTAATATTTATCATAGTGTAGTAACGCTATAGTAAAAGAATGCCACAGAGTCTCAGAGGTCACAGAGTATACTTAAAGTATAAAACGTCTGATTCCATTCTTTAACAACCTGGAATTGAAGTTGATAAGAAGCCCTATTTTATAACCACCTAACTTCATATAACTGAGAATCTGGGCTTCGAAAAGAGGATCAAAACGCTCAACGCTTTTTAATTCTACAATAACCTGTTCTTCAACAAGAATATCAACTCTGAAATCTCCAATAATTATTTCGGTGAGTGCATTCAGTTCCCTCCCATTCCTCCCTAGATCATTACATTTACTCTGTCCTTTGTGTCCTCCGTGTCTCTGTGGCAGTTTTTGTTACCAGATATGGAGGTGTAATCCACCATCGAGATAAATCACTTCGCCAGTGGAAAATGGAAAATGTCCGGCAAGGATTGAGCCAACAGCTGCACCGACATCCTCTGGTGTACCCCATCGCCTCATAGGCACCAGTCCTTCAGCGATAAGTTTATCGTACTTTTCTTTCACACCGCTGGTCATATCGCTTGCCATGATGCCGGGTCGCAATTCATACACCTGAATGCCATACACTGCGAGGCGTGCGGCGAAGAGTTGACTTGCCATAGCAAGACCCGCTTTTGATATACAATATTCTCCTCGATTGACAGAAAGAGTACCAGCTGACACGGAGGAGTTGAATATCATTTTATAACCTCCTGGTAAGAGAGGCTTCATTTTATGTGAGAGCCAGTACCGGGCAATTCGTTGAGCGAGAAAGAAGGCACCTTGCAGATTCACACTCAGCACTTCCTCGAATGATTCTTCGGTCATTTCGAGTAAATCTGCTCTGACACGCGGTGCGATCCCTGCATTACTGACAAATGCATCGATACGACCCATTTGTTCAATTGTCATCTTAATGAGCTGATCCCTGTTTTCTTTCTGAGCAATATCAGCCTGAATTGGAATAAATTGTTGAAATCGCGAGGCTCTATTTTCCTTGCAGAGTTTTGCAGTTTCTTCTGCAGCATCGGCATTGCCGGCATAGTTAATTACAACTGAAAATCCCTGCTCTGCTGCTTTTAGGGCAATTCCACGGCCAAGCCCGCGGCTCGCACCGGTGATCAGAATAACGGGAGTATCTTTCGACATATCAGAGATCCGATTGAGTGTGCTCAATGTACATTGTGAGTAGAAAATAGGGGTAAAGTTGGTGAAGTGAAAGGAGTTTTTTTATGAAAGACGAGGGAAAAGGGAGATGGTAGATGGAAATCAAGAATAGATCGGCGGCCCGGCACCTCATCATAGATCCATCAGTGTGCAGGTGACGGTCAGCTTTGCATGAAGTGGCTATCGATCAATCTTAAGATTCAGCCAATGTTCTAGTGTTGTCAGAACGAGTTCTTTCTGCTCAGGTGGAAGGCTTCCGATGGTTGTCCCATGAAATCCGCCGGGCTTCACAATTTTAATAGCATTCGTCTTGCCGGAGAGCTCCATTGCTGTTGCGCTCCAGGTATCATTCCCGCCATAAATATAGATGATGTTATTTCCGTAATCTCGCAACCAGGAATAAACATTCTGCATCGTGGAGGGATTATAAACGTAGTGTACCTTTGGGGCCAGGATAATATTTGTTGGATCCTTCACTGCAGTTAGTAATCCTCTAAACTCAGTGATATCGTATCCATAATATCCAATTTCAGTATAAGCCTGATAAAAGAATGGGTGATAGAAAGTAACTGATTGATCGGAATACATACTGAATCCGACCACTTTTTCAAGATGCATCAGCAGAGAATCAGCAGGAGCTTGAGGTGAAGGGATGTCACTGTACTTAGCTCCCCCATACTGCCAGAAGGTAAAGGGGTACTCAAGCACCGCATACTCATACACCAGAGCTTTTCCTATTGCGAATTGATAACCTTTCTGTTGTGCAAGTTTATCGAGCAGCGGGAGAATCTCGGTTTTCCGCTGGAGCAATGCAAATTGATACTTCTTGATTTTCTCCCGCCATTCGGGGTCACCAACAGAACGTAACCATGTAAATATCCGTGGATCTTCCTGCGCAAGATTCACAGGTGCTACATACGGCACACTGACATCGACATCATTCGGAAAATAATAACGATAGAGAAGAGTAGTGTGCCCGCCTTTGCTGACTCCCTTTGAATGATCAAGCAACTGCCGGATGCGAATCTCATACCCCGCTTTGAACATCGAATCGGTTTTTATCAATGTTACTCCAACGATGTCTGGTATTGCCCTCAACTTTTGCAGGAGCTCATCACTTTGCCCATACGCCAGGAACGAGATCAGCAACAGCAGAAGGAGTAATCTTCGTATCATACTTTTTCCCTCGTAAAGAAATCAGGGAGATACTATCATCGATTGTATGCAATGACCTTTAGTGTGGTCGCTAAATGAAAAAGCCTTTGAACTACTCAGTGAAATCCTTTTCCACAAGGACTCTCGAAACAACCATTCCATTACTCCGGAGAGATCAGTATGAGATCAGTTTGGGGAGCCGAGAGAAATTCTGCACCATCATCTGTGACAACAACCATTTCCTCAATTGTTGCTACTCCGCGGCCAGGGACAGTCAATCGCGGTTCGATCGTGAAAACCATATTCTTCTCGAGGGGGATGAAGGGCTTCTTCGCATACTTCTCCCAGGCAGGTCCGAGTAATGCCGTTCCATCATGAGCAAACCGGCCAACCTGATGTCCAAGGGCATGGGGAAATTCTTCGTAGCCTTCCGATACGATCAGATTTCTGGCGATGGCATCGATTTCTTTTCCGAGAATTCCCGGCCTCATCGCGCTTCGAGAGTCTTCAATGGATCTCACAATTGTGGTGAATCCTTTGAGGACATCGGGCGGAGCCTGTGTCTCGCCTTTTTTGAGAAGATAGAATGTGCGCTGTATGTCTGAACAGTACTGTTCGTATTTCACCCCGAAATCAATATTTAGTATATGTCCTTCCTGCGCGACCCGTTCCGTCGGACTGTAATGGGCTCCCGCAGTGTCAGGTCCGGTGAAGACTGCAGGGCAGACCTTCGGCTCCCAGGCAAGCGGAACTCCGCGTTCTTTCACTCGCTCTTTCATGAATTCCGCAATTTCTACTTCGGTTTTTCCAGGTTTGATAAATCTTGCCACCTCCGCATAGACCTCGAGTGTGATATCGATCGCTTTTCTAATGAACCCTAGTTCTGCGGGAGTCTTCCGCTGACGCAGCGCAGAAATAATTGTCTCTGCAGAGACTAAACGTTCCTGATAGTCAATTTCTGCAAGGAAATCATATAGCGTGAGATACATCCCATGAGTCAGACCATCGCAGATTTCACTGTCTTTTGAATAGTTAATAGCAATTGTTTTGGGATCCAATTTGGTGAGATATTCCTGAAAAGGTTTTTTAATTCCCTCAACAAATGTTGTCACTTCATCATAGACCTGGAGATCTTCAATCATCTGCTTGTCGTACTTCCCAACGATGGCGCAAGTCTTGCCGGTTGATGAGATGATCAGCGCTGAGTGCCAGGTGAGATCGGCAGGTACAAGGTAAGGCAGCGTCGGGTCGCCATTGAGCGCTGACTCTCGAGTAAAGGTTATCCAACAATCGATTTGATATTCCTGCAAGATTCCAACGGCCTGTTTCACTTTCTCTTTGATCAGCATAGGAACACTCCTTTCTTAAGCTGAGAAACGATTCAATTGTTTGCGGAACACTATAACAAGGATAGAGGAGAAAAATAATAATCCCGCAATGATCATATAGTAGTGGTGATGGAAAAAGGAACTATAGAAACGCCCCAAGAGACCCGAACCATAACTCCCGATGGCGGTGGCACAGAACCATAATCCCATCATTACTCCCTGAATCCGCCGCGGAGCGACCTTCGAGACAAATGACTGTCCCATAGGAGAAACCATAATTTCTGAAACACTGATAATGAAATAGGCACCAACGAGCCAAAGCGGCGACATAATTTTCTCATCCAGATTGCCTCCGGCCATCGAGGCAAACACCATCGTGACCATCGAGAATCCGGAGATAAACATCCCCCAAAAGATTTTTGTCGCGCTTGAGGGCTCCTTCCCTTTTCGACGAAGCGAAGCAAAGAAGGAAACCAGAAGAGGGGTAAGCAGAAGAATGAAAAAGGGATTGAAAAACTGATACGTCTCAGGTCGAAGGACTTCAGAAACAATGGTCGACCGCTTCGCAAACAGCGTAAGAGCAAAACCATTTTGATAAAACGCAATCCAGAAGAAGATGACGATAGTAAAGAGGATCAGGCAGGTTATGATTCGCTGGCTATCTTCCTGATTTTTTTCATTCTCTGTTTGCCGGTTATTCTCAAATGATGATCCCTGTTTCTGCGCCAGGGCTGAGATCTGCTTTTTTCCAAGGCCGAAGATCAGCAGGGACAATAACATTCCTATCGAGGCGGCAGCAAAGGAAAGTTGATAACTGCCGAATGCTACACTGATTGCCGTAGCGACGAGCGGTGCTATGGTAGCTCCAAGGTTGACACCCATATAGTAAATGTTGTACCCTGCATCTTTCAGAGGATCGCTCGTCTCATAGAGTTCACCAATTGAGACTGAAATGTTGACTTTAAAAATTCCAGTACCGAGGGCAATGAGAAAGAGGCCGATGTAGAAAAACTCTAATCGGGTTGATGAGGAAGCCGCCAACGCCGCGAAGCCGATTGCCATCAAACTGCCGCCGAGGCGAATAGAATTCATCCTGCCGATGACTCTATCGCCAAGCCAGCCTCCGAGCAAGGGAAGAAAATAGACCAGACCAAGAAAGATCCCGTACAGATCTCCCTTCTGTTCGTCATTCCAGTCAAATTCTTTTTCCATATACAACACGAACACCGCCATTAACGTGTAGAAGCCAAATCGTTCCCACATCTCTGTGAAAAAGAGTACCGCGAGACCTTTAGGATGTTTCTTGAACATGATTGTTCCTTCAAACCATATATGTATGTATTGGATGGATAATAAAGCAGTTACTGCAATAAACGAGAAACCGAGTTAAAGTACTTATTTCCTTCAACTCGGTCTCCTCAAGGAAACTGTGGTACTAGATCGATGACGATCAATCAGTATGACTTATGTTCAGTACGAGCGATAATCTCATCCTGCAAAGCCCGGCCTAAATCGCAGAAGTAGTCGCTATATCCTGCAACGCGAACGATCAGGTCTCGATGCTGATCAGGATTCGCCTGAGCATCGCGAAGCATCTCGGCATCGACAACATTAAATTGAATATGATGTCCGCCGAGGGTAAAATACGATCTGACAAGATGGGAAAGATTATCGATCCCTTTTTCACTTTCAAGAAGTTGAGGCGTAAACTTTTGGTTCAATAAGGTGCCGCCCGTTTTGGAGTGATCCATTTTGGACGCCGATTTTAGGACTGCAGTTGGTCCATTCCGATCGGCCCCTTGCACCGGAGAAATTCCCTCCGATAAGGGAACGCCGGCTTTACGTCCATCCGGTGTTGCACCAATAACCGATCCAAAATAAACATGGCATGTTGTCGGTAACATGTTAATACGATAATATCCACCTTTCGTATTTTTCCGGCCATTCACTTCATTGTAGAATGAATTGAAAAGATCACGCATGATGTCATCGGCGTATTCATCATCATTGCCGTACTTCGGAGATTTATTCGTGAACAATAATTGGGTCTTCTCATACTCCTCATAATTTTTGTCAATGACCTTCAAAAGATCAGCCATCGTCATGGTCTTTTCATCGAACACATGCTTCTTAATGGATGCAAAACTATCCGTCAAGGTGCCGATACCCACTCCCTGGATATAGTTTGTATTATATCGGGCTCCGCCGCAATTATAATCCTTGCCAGTCTTACTACAATCGTCGATCAGGACGGAGAGAAATGGTACAGGCAGATAGGTTGCGTATAACTGTTCGATGAGGAGATTGCCGCGCATCTTTATATCGATGAAATGCCTGAGTTGTTTCTTGTACGCCTCCATCAATTCATCGAATGAGGCGAACGTCGTAGAATCGCCGGTTTCGATGCCAAGTCTTTTCCCTGTCCGGGGGTCAATCCCATTATGTAACGTGATTTCAAAGACCTTGGTAAGGTTGAAATATCCGGTTAAAATGTAACTCTCTTTTCCAAAGGCTCCGGTTTCAACACAGCCGCTGGTCCCGCCATTTCGTGCATCCTCTATCGATTTTCCTTGTCGCAGCATTTCTTCAATGACTGTATCGGCATTAAAGATAGAGGGTTGCCCGGTTCCTTTCCGGATAACTTTACATGCCTTTTTCAGGAACTCATCAGGATTCTTCTTGCTGAGTTGGATGTTCGAACTTGGCTGGACCAATCGCATCTCGTCGATCACTTCGAGAACCAGGTACGTCACCTCGTTGACTCCATCGCTCCCATCAGAGCGGAGTCCGCCGCTATTGATATTCGCAAAGTCGGTGTAGGTCGAACTCTCCGCCGCAGTGACTCCCACTTTGGGTGGAGCCGGTTGGTTGTTGAATTTCACCCAGAAACACTGCAGGAGCTCCCTTGCCTCCTCCTTGGTGAGAGTTTCTTCCCGAAGGCCTTTACTATAAAAGGGATAAAGATGCTGATCCAACCTGCCCGGATTGAACGCATCCCACGGATTCAATTCTGTGATAACTCCAAGGTGAACAAACCAATAGTACTGAAGTGCTTCCCAGAAGGTACGGGGGGCGTGAGCGGGAACGTAACGACAGATCTGCTCAATCGCTTCCAGTTCTTTCTTTCGTTCAGGATTTTGCTCGTGAGCAGCAAGCTCTTTGACCTTGTCCGCGTAGCGTTGTGCGAAAGCCATGATCGCATCAACGCAAATCAGCATTGCCTTCAACTCCTCTTGCTTATCATAAGCCTGAGGATCATTGAAGTAGTCCAATGCTTTGAGACTGTTCTGAATATCAGATTTAAAATCCAGCATTCCCTTCCGATAAATTTTATCGTCCAGTACAGTATGACCGGGCGCCCGCTGTTCCATAAATTCGGTGAACAAGCCGGCAGCATACGATTCTTTCCACTCATCGGTCATCTCATCGAAAATCTTTTCACGGATCGTCTTGCCGCGCCAGAATGGAATTATCTGTTCCTTATAGATCGTACGTGTCTCGGAATTCACCCGAAACCAAATCTTCTCGCGGCTGTTCAGGATATCCAGGTCCTGTAAACTGTGACAGCAGAGCTCCGGGTAGGTATATGTCGATTTCGGTGCAGGGCCCCGCTCTCCAACGATGAGTTCGCCATCATTAATACAAATCTCTTTATTCTCAAAGATGGTTTTAAAGACCACTGCCCTCTTCACCGGTGTGGAGACAAATCCAGCTTCCTGATATGCCTTTGTAAGCAAGAGCGCTCGTTCGGGGGAAATATGGGGAATAGCATTCAGGCTTTGTTCCCGCAGCCGTTTCACTCGATCCGTCATCACTTACCCTCCTATTGATACTTTTTCAACATACGCTTGCAAGAGGCTCGCGACTCCCTCAACCGAAAGTTTGGTCGGGGAAAGTAAATCACCGACAACATAATTCATCCCAAGCCTTTGGTACTTCTCCACTCCTGCATGATGGAACGGAAGCACTTGAATTTCCTTAATATTTTTGAGTGATGCAAGGTATCGACCGGCATCATGGAGATGCTGGGCGTTATCATTAATTCCCGGAATGAGCGGAATCCGAATGATGACTTCCTTCTGCCATTCAATGAGGCGCTCAAGATTCTCTTTGATCAATGTATTTGAGACACCGGTGAATTCCTTATGCTTCGCTTCATCCTGGATCTTGAAGTCATAGAGGAAAAGATCAGTGTACCGGCTCACACTATCAAGAATTTCCGGAGAGGTAAGGCCCGTTGTGTCTATTGCAGTATGGAGGTCGTGCCTCTTACACAATTCCAGTATCGACAAGAGGAATTCATATTGTAAAAGAGGTTCTCCGCCAGAGAAGGTGACGCCTCCACCGGAACGGTCAAAGAACACCCGATCTTTGACAATCTCCTGGAATAATTCTTCAGTGCTGATCTCTCTCCCCACCACGACACGGGCATCTGCTGCACAAGCATCGACACATTTCCCGCACTGAATACACTTGTTTCGGTCTGTGATAAACCCATGCTCTAGTTCGACAATAGCTTCATGGTCACATCGCTCCACACAATCGCCGCAGCGAATGCACCGATCGGGGCGCAGCATAATCTCCATCTTCGGGGATATTGATTCAGGATTATGACACCACTGGCATTTGAGCGGACAGCCTTTCAGAAAAACAGTGGTCCGTACTCCCGGGCCATCACTCACCGAATACCGCATGATATTGAATATCATCCCCTTCATCTGTCAGTTGCCACTCAAATTAAAAAACCGTTTCTGAATGGATCGTCCGGGTCAATCCAGAATTCATTTCTTCCGGTCATGAATGCAGTTCCTTCAACTTCCGGGATGATCGCATCATAATGCTCAAATGTTGTCTTCCGTACGACTCGGCCGATAAAACGGCTGCCGATGATACTTTCGATGGTAAGCGGCTGGCCGACCACGATTTGCTTCCGGGCAAAGTGGATTGCCATACGCGCACTCACTCCCGTACCGGTCGGGGATCGATCGACTTCGCCATCGGCGAAGATACAGACATTTCTGCTATCGGCACCCGGGCCGATTGGAGGAGCGATAAAAATGGTGCCATAGAGAAAACTCAGATCGTTTTCAAAGGGATGAATAATCGGCCGTGCGTTCATTACTGCGCGCTTGATCGCCATGCCTTTCTCGACAAGCTCGGCATATTCTTCAGGTCTGCAGGAAAGGCCAACCTGATCTGCCTGCACAAACGCATAGAACGCTCCTCCGAACGCAAGATCGTAACGGATCGTTCCCAGTCCTGGCACCTGAATCGTTTCATCCAGCGCCATTACGAACGAAGGCACATTGCGGAATGCGACACTCTGAACTCTCCCCTCCGATACTTTGGCATGAGCAGTGATTAAACCGGCAGGAGCATCGATACGAATAATGGTCTCAGGTTCTTTGACTTTTACGAGGCCTGTTTCAGCAGCGACCATGGAGACAGCAATAATGCCATGGCCGCACATCGTACTATATCCTTCATTGTGAAGAAAGAGGATCCCAAAATCCGCTTCAGTGCTCACTGGTGAGGTGATGATACATCCGTACATCTCATGGTGGCCGCGGGGTTCCCACATCAGCGCTGTGCGGAGAAAATCCAATTTTTCTTTTGCAAATCTCCGCTGCTCGAGGATGGTCCCACCGGGAAGTTCCGGATAGCCATCAATAATAATTCTCAAGGGCTCTCCGCCGGAGTGCGCATCTACTGTAACGATCTTCACCCATTGGTCCGGAGGTCTCCAGTTGATCATTGGTTTTCGAAGAGTACTGCTGTCTGTCTTCATTGTTGATGTCCCGAGTTCGTCCAGTTGGTTCGTTCAAATATCATGCCAAACCTTTTTCCATCTTTTTCTCTTAATGTTCACGGATACTTCTCAACAATGAGAAATAATCGGCGAAAATGGAAGAGGTGATAAAAGAAGCTGCTATAAGAGTTAATATTTTTTTTAAGAATTCCTCAGCCATTTGCGGAGATAGATGAATAACAATAGGAGAAGCAGTAGCAGCAGAGCAAGAGGAATCTTTGACACTCGGTGTTCGTAATAGAGTTGTTCCATCGGTGAGTAATGAACGAATTCCAGCGGCATGCCGTACTTCGCTGCAAGACCACGAAGGTTCAGCATGTGGATGAATGGGATCCCTTTTTCATTGACGCGTACTATGAGTCCTCGATCTTCATGAGTACAGAATTCCATCGTGCGGTTGAAACCATTTGGAATAACAGAACCATGCGAACAGTTACCCAGGGCATAATGACTGCCTCCGATATTTATGAGGAGGGCAATCTTGCTCTCTAAAAGAATTTGGAGGCGCTGGTCTGTTGATTCTTTCAATGTGGATGGAATGGTGAGTGAAACAGAATTCCTTGCAGCAGCCTCCTTCAAGAGTTGAATCCCTTCTTCCGAGAGGCCACCCCCTGAGTCGTCGGTGGCACCAAGGCTGACAATTTCAGATGTGCATTGTAAACCACCTTCTTTTCGTAATGTATGCTCTATATCGATCCATGTCATTCCTGGTTGGTTTGCTCCATAGGAAGATGCACCGAGTGAACTGAAGAGAACAGCGTTTACCTTGATCGTTTGGAGTGCAGCAAGAGTAGCGATGCCGAGTGCAGGAAATGATCCGGAGAGTGTTACTGCGACAACAGCATTGGTATCGATTCCCGCATCGTGCACAAGGCGAAGGATGAGAGCTGCAAAGTCCGGATTCAATGTGAGCCGTTTTGCGTCCAGGGAACCCAACGTTGTGGTAATTTCTGTATACTCAATTCCCAGCATTCCCGAATGGGCCGACGCCGAATCGATCTCCGGTTTAATTCCTCTCCTCAACTTCTCTTGTTCGATCAAAGAAAACCATCGCTCAGTTAGTTGAACTGCACGATGCATTTGTTCCGCATCGTGTCGTTCCACTTCGAGAATGCAGTAGGTTCTTGCTGCATATAGTACAATGAGTGAAACAACGAGGAGGATTATATAGAGAATTACTTTATTGCTCATCGATATCAATACTTTGAAATCATTCCGATTTTAAAAATCTCTTAGTGTTCCCCGAATGCTTCTATCGGGGATCTACTATATGATGAACTTTAATTCCGCATAGTAGATCCCAAACTAAGTCATTTTGGGAACACTATTATTTTCCTCTCATTTCTTCTCGTTCCCAGGCTCCGCTTGGGATCGTGTCCCTTGAAGCTCTTCTTCCATCAGGCGTTCCCAAAGAGAGTTTGGGAATGAGAAGATTTTGTACTTAACGCTCCATTCTCCTGGCGTCTTGGCGGCTCATCTTTATAACAGGAGCAGGATGAGATACACACACACGGTCACAAATCCCAGGCTCGAAAGTGTCGGAAGAACACGCTGCCGTGATAATTCATTGGCGATGAGACCGGGGATGATATATCCGATCGATTGCAGATCGATGCCAATAACCGGCATCGGTTGAATTACGGACTCAACAATGATCTTCAGACAGAATCCTATTAGTAACGCAACGAGCAATCTTCTCCTTCCATAGATAATTAAATGCCTTGCAAGGAATTCGAGGATTGCCCAGGTAATCATCGCGATTATTACCGTAATCAGAATTTTCCCCGGCTGTTGGATATACAGTGCAAAATACCCCGGTGCAATCACTCCACCCGGAGAGACACCCGCCAACTCATAGAATAGAAAACCAACCACCAATCCAATAAAGAGCGATTCAATGATCATGGGTGTAGCTCCTTTTTCCTTTTTACCACTTAGTGTTCCCCGAGTGCTTCTGTCGGGGATCTACCATACGGAGCATTTCTATTCCGGATAGTAGATCCCAAATAAAGTCATTTTGGGATCACTATTGTTTCTATTTATTATTTCCCAAGCCCCATCAGTGTTCCCCGAGTGCTTCTGTCGGGGATCTAATTAGCGTAGTAGTGTAGCTCCGCTGGGTAGATCCCAAACTGAAGCCCACCTTCGCGGTTCGTGCTACGGTGGGTAAACATTTTGGGAACACTAAGTTTTTCTACTCACTAGTGTTCCTTGAATGACTTCGTCGAGGATCTACCATACGGAAAAGCATTGTTCCTCATAGCAGATCCCAATCTGAAGCACATTGGGAACACTGATATTTTCTATTTTTGTGATTCTATGCGGGAGCGTAGAATCAGTTCAGAACTTTTCCTTCGTGACTGATTCATTAAGTGTGTTGAGCATCAGGAATCCATCCCCTGCAATATTGCCGATACCAATGACCGTTGCACCTGACCCTTGCCAGTGCTGTACACAATTTCGAATAGCATTCTTATTCCAGATTTCAACCTTCTCACTTAAACATCCACCCGACAGTAGAATTCTTTTTGCCACTGAGCGATGAGTCCCAATAAGTATAATTTTCGAGAGATCAGTTCTGGTTGCGCACCAGCGGGCAAATTGCACTGTCCGCAAGGGCCGGTCTGCACGCGTATTGAGGACAAGGATGAGCTTCTGTTCCTGAGGGAAGCCCTGACGATAGTAGCTCAGGAATTTTTCCGCCGATAGAAAATCATTCACCGCAAAGCCATTGATGAATCGAAATCCCTTTTGAACAGGAACCATAAGCTGAGAGGTCTCGGCATTCGTTCGGGCATAATTCAGCATTCCATTCCAGACTTGTTCGCCTTCCATCCCGGCAAGCTTGCAGACTGTTCGAGCGAGTAGAAGATTCTCCGAGAATACTCCGGATGGCAGGTTCTCGATGTTATCTTGCTCTGGAGTAACAACAATCAGGGCGGACTCCCTTTTCTTAGCCTCATCTTCTATGATCTGACGATGTTGTGTATCGATGGTCACAACGTTCGATCCAAGTGGAATAGCGGAACAGATTAACCGCACCCGCTCTTCATCAGTCGCTCCCATCTCCTCACGATGATCATCGAGGATGTTGGTAATGACATAGATTGTCGGTTTGAGAACATTACTTTCGAGCCGCTGATATTCAGGTTTGAGGGACATATTTTCCATCACCACAGCATTGACCTGTAGTTTGGAAGCTTTCTGCAGCATGTTCACCTGTTCCTGAACGCGTGCAGGTCCTCTTCGTCTCAAGGCCTTATTCTGTCCATCAGGTAAGAAGATGGTGGGAATCACTCCGGTAATTTTGGCAAACGTAGGAATACCTCCAGCACGCAATCCCGCAGCGATGTATTCAACAACGCTCGATTTGCCCCGGGTACCGTTGACGAGAATCCGGATTAGAATGCGTTCACGACTTCTCTTCACAAGTACAATCTCGAGGAGTAACAAGATTATTACGATAGAAAGAAGAATGAATGGTAGAACGGGATGTATCACATTTTTCTCGAAACGTTTGAGTTCGAACTTGGCTGGAAGATAATAAAAAATAACTTGTAGACCTTTCGAAGGTTTCAAGGAGATAACTCAGCGACCTTCGGAGGGTTTCGCGCGTGTATCGAACCGTTCCCTGCCATATCGAAATCGAGTGAGAGGGAACGGTTCGGTCTCGCAGGAAGGTGGCATCGAACCGTTCGCTGCGATACCGATTACAAGTGTGAGCGAACGGTTCGGTACAAATGCAGAAGTCCGTCTTTTATCTCTGATTGACCTCAGGAAAAAGACGGACTTCTAATAAAAAATGACCGTCATCTCTCTAAGGGTTACCTCAGATCAGATGACGGTCAATTAGAAACATTTGAACCTTCCGAAGGTTCCAAAGAGATAACTCAGAGATCTTCGGAAGGCTACAATCAGATCCCGTTTAGAAGAATAGCGGGATGATCACAAAAAGCGTGATAGATCCCCGCTAAATGCATGCGGGGATGATTGCACAAAACGCAATCACTTCATCAGGATCATCTTGCCAGTGAGGCGTTGACTACCCGATGTCATGACATACATATAGGTCCCTGATGTTAGATTCTTGGCATCAAAGATCTTTGAGAATGTTCCCGCTTCCAGGAATTCATTCAGCAATGTTGTTACTTCCCGACCCATGACATCATACACTTTCAAGGTTGTCATACCCCTCTGCGGGATAGAGAACCTGATGGTGGTTGATGGATTGAATGGGTTTGGATAGTTCTGTGATAAGGCATATCCTTCCGGAATGGCTTTATCCAGTACTTCGACATTCACAGCCTTGTCGCTGAAAATATAATAGCGGACACCCGGCATAGAACCGCCACCAAAAACACAAACATAAGCTGTGTCACCAGTTGGACTGAATGCGATTCCACGTGGCCGCTCATTTCCCTTATCAGCAGTTGTAACATAGCCAAATGCCCAATTGATACTGTCTTTAATGGTCATTGTTTTTGTATCAATTCCGTACCAGGTACCTGGTGTATAATTTTGCACAACCTTAGTATCCCACCAGCCATTCGGCATACCAGCATACGATCCTGCGCTTGCCCATAAGTAGCCGGTTTTCGGATGCCAGGCAAATGATTCGCATACGAATCCTTTAAGCAGCGTATCAATCTTCGAATATGGTCCAAGAACTCCGTTATCACTATGGTACCTCATAACCGCATTTTGGGTATATCCGCCATAATAGACATCATTGCCATCGGCAGAAACTATCGCCGCACGTGAATAACCCTTGACGCTATCAACAGCATTTCCGATAAAATTAAAATCTTTATCGAAGATTTTTATTGGGCCATTCGGAAGGACACCATTGATAAAGATATTTCCATCTTTATCGATTCCAGGATAACCCGCACAAGCAGAAAATGCTGTAAGACCAGCAGCACCTCCTGCCATGCCTTGTCCGGTTTTATAATTTATCCTGTACATGTAGTCCCAATACATCGCAAGAATATTGCCCGAAGGATCCTTTCGAAGCCCCCTTCCACTATTCACACTCCAATAGTATAATGGATTAGTGGCACTCGTACTTTTTGAAATCTCTCCTCCCATTGTGTCGACCTTCGTTCCACGAACTCCCGTTAACATGGGTGAGAACGATGCTGGGGTTCCATCAGGAAGATAACAATACAATTTGCGAACTGTTGTCCACTGTGCCCGAAGACTATCAGGATTTGATTTATATCGATAATTCGTGACATAGATTGTATCCCTTGCATATGCTGTATAATTCTGGATCCAGACTTTACCGTCAGGGCTAACCTCTATTCCATGGACATAGGACCAGTGAAGAGTGTCTTTTAATCTTCCACCTGCCCCGATATCCTTCTCACCCTTGCCTAAGGGTGGAAACATCCCTTTATGGACCCACCCGGGTTTGTATACCTGCGATAAGGCAGTACATGAAACTAATAGAGCGAGAATTACGAGAGCTGGTACAATACGTTTCATTGTGACCCCCAATAATTTATTGAATGAATAAGTTAATTAATATTGTAGATTGATAATTAAAGTTACTGACCGAAATATGGTGCGATAGTTTTTAAAATATTGATCTTATAAATCTTCCCCGATGTACTTACTGCTCCACTTGATGCCGTCCCATTAATTGCGACTAAATAATTCGACTTTGATATTGATGAAAAGATATGCATGGCCGGTTTCAGAAGTCCCGGATGCAGGGGTTCGGTAGATTTATCAGCGTGCACTATAATGATCGGTTCCGATGCGTCTGTCCCAACATACATATCTCCGTCTGTGGCGAAGCTAATTGCATAAAGAGTTTTTCCGACACCGCCATTAGGAGATGTAGTTAAATTAAAGATATCTTCCTGAGTCCCAAGATCCGCTGTTGATGGATCGATCCGGAAACGGATTATGCGTTCTGATCCATCTGAATTTAATTTACCTCCACAATATACATATCCATTAAACACACGGATCGAACGGACGTTCATATCGAGAGGATATGCTGCCACGCTTTTATCCTGTTTCACACGATACACAGAGGTGTTATTTCCACCTGCCCATATATTTTGATTTTGGTCGAAATCCAGATCAAAAACTGTCCCGAGACTGCCAAATGCAACCCATGCTACAGGATTTCCCCCACCGGCGGGAATTTTATAGATAGCTCGAAGAATTCGTGCACAATAAAGCTCACCTCCCGGACCAAACTTAATGGCCGACCATTTTGTAACACCTCCCGTTGGAGCGTAATCACTCCTCTTACCCTCAGGTGTTATCTTTTTTACTCCAACTCCAGATCCATAGCTAAGCAGTGAGACATAGAAGTTGCCGGTAGCATCAACGGTCGTACCCCATGCTTCATCTGTTGCTGCTAATTGTCCAAACTCGATAACCGCTGCCTCAAGCTTCACTATTGCTGTATTGCTGAACAGCGTTGAGTTTGCCACACCAATTTTGATTTTAATCGTATCTTTCACCAGATCAGGGGCTTTAACCTTCAATTGGGTGGAACTCGCAGATTGAACGACCGCTTGCTTGGTGTCAAAGTAGACAATATTTTCCGCGGGCACTGAAGAGAAGTTGGATCCGTTGATCGTAATAACGGTGACTCCACCCAATCCATTTGTAGGGGTGATATTTGTGATCACCGCTGCAGGCTTTGGGCTCTGGAAATTGGGATCATAAATACTACCCGTCTCTTCATTTTCGCAGCTCATCATGATGAGGGAGAGTAAGAGAAGGGCCGGGAGTAAACCATTTTTCAAAATTGTCGAAACCATAAGAATACCTGTTAGATGTTTTCTGAGTTCGTTCACACTAGTATTAATTCTTAGAATCCGAAACTCAATGAGATCCGTTGAACATTATTAAATACTCCAAATGGCGTATAGGCGTAATCAATCCCAAAATTAACACCACTGAGCGATTGTTGAACTCCTACGCCATAGCAAATTGAGTATTCATCTGCAGGGCTGACATAACCAACGCGCAGGGCGACGGTTTTCATAAACATATACTCCATGCCAATACGGAGTTGCTCAGGATAGTCACGCGGGTGCTCGGCATCAACCGCAACGAAGAGTGATTGTTCTTTAGGATCGACCTCGAAGAGATCGAGCACATTCATCGACATACCAATCTTAAAGGTTAAGGGGAGTTGGAATCCTTCCTTCTGATATTTTACTTCCCGTGCGAAATTTCTGATGGTCATCCCCAAAGTCAGGCTTTTAAAGCCGGTTTGGTACATCAATCCAAAATCAAACGCCACAACATTGAGCTTGTTCTCAGCCTCAACCTTTCCTGAGTCTGCTAATCCTATTGGCGTTGTTCCGTCAGGAGCATAGGTATAATTGGCATTGATAATTCCCGTGCCAAGGTCCTGGCGTACCATTTTTGCAGTTGCACCAATGGAAAACTTATTCGTTAAAGCACGTGCATAGCTTAATCCGAACATGAGTGCGTTCGGTTCAAACGTTCCCAGGTCGAGAAATCCCTGCTTGTTGTTCGCAAGCACCGTCGCCTCTATTTCACCGTAGGTAACATATTGCATGCTGAGGCCGATAACACCATAGTCACCGTCCGCGGGGCTTAATGCGACGGCCCCATAGAGGTGCTTGATATCGGCAATCCAGTTCACCTGCCCGAAGGAGGCTTCACCCAGCCTGCCAAGCTTTGCCATACCTGAAGGATTGTAGAACATGGATGATGAGCCGGCTTCGACGGAAGTAAAAGCATCTGCAAGTGATGCCTGCCGTGCACTCATGCCGACATTGAGGAATTTCATTCCTGTCTGAGCAAGCTTTTTATTTTCTTGCTGAGCAAATCCTGTACTTACTACAATGGCCAGGAGAATGAACAGAGCGAGAATTTGTCTAACAACCGTATTCAGTATCTTCATAGTATTTACCTATTCAGTAAGTTCAAACCTGTCAACGAATAACAACAAGCTTCTTCATGATCTTTTCGCCGGTATCCTTATCTTCAATCACGACGATGTAGACACCGCTGACGACCACCTGGTTGGAGGAGGTGATGGAGTTCCAGTACGCATCACCCGTTCCATCATTGTGCACAATTTCTTTAATCAGCTCACCGAGTTCCGTATAGATCTTGATGAGACAATTTGCCGGAACATTGAAGAAGGCGATCTTATCTCCTTCGCTGGGGAACCGGAAGCGGTTTTCATTTGAAGAGATGATGTACGGATTTGGTGCAATGCGGATTGCATCGCTTGCCTTTCCCTTCTTCACGATATCGGCAGGAAGGTCTACACGCTGTCCACCGACATACATCTTGACAGAATTCTCCGAGCTGACATCGAGCATCCAAACCTGATAGAAGACACTATCGACACTCGTTGTATCAACCGGGAGTGTAAACGATTTCTTTGTCCCTGCTGTGACATTTTTGAAATCTAATGGGACCTGTCCGGCTGCCGGTACGATGACGGTCCGTACTCCCTTCGTAAAGGTGATCAGTTTAAAGTCTGCGACAGAAAAGTTTTCACCGCTGACTGACTCAAACTCTATCTTCGTCGAGTCTTTCACATAGGCACGGGTGACCTTTGCATAGGCCATCTGTGCTGCGGGACCAGCGGGCCGCTTCAATGTAGTGGCATCGTAAGTTTGAGTATAGAACCGGCTGCTTTCAAGTTCTCCGGCCGGAGTCTTTGTCGCTGCATCCGCAGCAATCGGATTGGTAAAGGAGACAACATAGTAGTAGTAGGAAATACCACGGATCGCAGTTTCATCGTCAAACGAATAGATCTTGCTCGAAGAGTAATTGGTGTATGAAGTCGCGGGTTTATTGCCACCGCACTGGAACATGAGGTAGTATGTGCTATCGACACGTCCGGTGGCGCGGTAGACGCGATACCCGACAAAGCCATTGGCGGATTCCTTCGCATTCGGTTCCCAGGTAACAGCAATTTTATTTCCGCCGCCATTCACCTTAACAACCGAAGGTGGATATGGGGGCTCAGGAATTTTGAATCCAGAATTGTAGTTTGCCATTGCACGGCGGAACGTTTCGAGCAGGCGGGGCATTCCCAGAAAAACAGAATCGTTCTTTGCCTTGGTATTGATGATACCCTCTTTATACTTCTTTCCGAGCCGAACAGCCTCATCACGTGTTAATCCGTTGACAGCTTCAACGAACACAATTTTGATACTCTGCCCCGGTGCCAGTGTATAGGGGCCGTATCCCATACCGGATGAAAAACCGCCCGGAGCACCAACACCAATATTCGACTGCACCGTTTGCTGCGTAAACTTACCCTGCGGTTCGACTAGCCATGCATGCCGGGGTTGATGACCTTCCGTCATCTTTGCATATTCCTGATCCATCATCACACTGTTGTATTGGCTGTTATTGCGCGTCAATGGCTCATCGGAACCGATGAAGTTTGTCGTTGTCGGCTGGTTCGGATCGCTGACTTTTTCCGTCGGCGATTTGTCTGCATAGATATGGGCATTCCCTACAAACTGTGCACCACCCAATCTCCAGTTCGTATCTGATGACGCAACATAGCCTGCCGATGCACTTGGATTCCAGATGGGCGCTCCAATATTGTCGTATGTAGCAGCATTGGGAGAGCTTCCAGCGGGCGGACGGTTTGCGGTTTTGTGGAATCCATGCCAGGTGAACATTGCTTTGACATCATTCTGATTCGGGAATAATGTCTGGAGTGTCGTATTAGCGATATCAGGAGGGAATCCACGCGCATCATTCATCGCATTGATCCCCCATCCTGCGTCATTGCTCACACAGTAACGAATTTCAGCACAAACAGAATATCGATACTGCCAGTAGAAAGAGAGGCCCGTCAACGTTTTCGATGCCAAACCGATCTTCGAATTGCCGGTGTTCGTAAATGTAAACTCAAAGATGTGATAATTGTCATGGTGCTGCTGGCTGAAGGCAAATATTCTTCGCTCAACTTTCAATCCGATCGAGGTATTGACCACCGTCAGCAGCATACGGTCTGCTTTCATTGTTTCATCCACACCTTTGAGATCCTCCGGACTTTTGAATGTCGGATTACCGTCGACAAACACACGGGGCGGATCGAACTTAGCAAAAAGGTCGAAGGTTTCCGGGAAGAATTCATTATCGCCGTTTACACGGGGACCAACATGGACAACCTTCGCACCGGTGTATTTTACTCCACGCTCATCGGTGAAATTGGTGGTGCCGATCCACATTCCCTTAGCGGCCTGATTGGATTGATAGGCGTATTGAGCGGGCCACATTAAGCCGTATTGCTGCTGTCGAACATTCCCTTCCTCAATTTCCCAACCCTTCTCAGAAAACCAGTTCTGCAATGAGCCAACCTGGATCCATTTGGTTTGACCCTGCGTAAATGCCCGCTCCGTTGGAATCGCAAGGAGGAGCAAGATTGGCAGGAGAATAAGGGCTGAAATATTTTTAATAAACGATCTTGTCATAGTATCCTCTTTATCTCTATGCTTCATTCTCTGATTGATTGTCATGCTAGAATAAATCAAACGAGAGCCTGACACCTAAATAAATGTCTCGCGGATTAAGGAAGTTAAACCAGTCCTGGTTTGGCATGTCAATGTAAGCCTTATCCGCAAGAACACGATCGACCTCTGCCTGATCAGCAAGCTGCCAGGCATTATTGATCCAACGATAATATTGCTGTGCCGTGTAATCATAATAGATCGGCCGTGTGTAAGGAGCGGCAATTGATTTGACATCTTTTGAGAAGACCATAGGCTGATACTCTACGCCTGACTTCCGGTAGTCCATTGGCCGATCATCACCGGGGATATTGCCGTAGTACTTATTAAACTCCTCGGGCAGATGCAACGATTTCATATATGTGTCGAAGTCCGTTGCATCGACAAAGCCGTAGCTGGTCATCTGTTTCAGGTTCAACACGTTATTAATATCGCAGAAGAATTGAAGGTTCAGTCCTCCAATCTGGAAACTCTTGCTCACACGGAGATCGACACCGTAGGTATCGCGATACTGCAGGTTATAGATGACGCCGGGAACTGAACCGCCGCCAACCCAAGTCGTGTATCCACCGGCACTCCATGAGGCAAGGATGTTCATTCTCCAATCGCCGAGCGGTTTGATGCCCGCGAAATCAGGACCAAAATCGTACGGTATGAAGAAATCGATATTGGCTCTGGCAAACGGTTGTGCTAACGGCTTAAATTGAGTTGGATTTGTCCGTTCATCAATTCGCTGGTCAACAGGATTCTGGTAGTAGCGCGGACGGCCGAACTCACCGCTTGTTGAAACCATATACGTATAATTCAGGAATCCCTGGATCCAGTTACCCCGATTCTTTGTCAATGTAAATTCAAATCCACGGATATCCTCGTAGGAGGTATTTGTGGTTACGGTGTAGTTCGGAACGTTATTATACCCGATATAATTCACGAGCCGTGATTGGTCGCTGATGTCTTTATAATAAGAGGCTATGCGCAGAAGGAACATATCGAACAAATTATGTTCGTAGCCGAGTTCGTATGCGACTGTCTTCTCCAGCGGAAGATCCGGGTCTGCAACACGAATTACATCTCCAGAGGCGGTTTCGTGCCGTATCAGGAAGAGCTGCTCCGGCAAAGGCATCGAACGGAAATGACCGTAATTGAAATAAAGCTTTGCATTTTCTGTAATCGGGAAGGCAATATTCAACCGCGGCATCCAGTGCGTTACTCTCTTAGTCGGCGATTTCGGCAATAAGGTATCGAGGCCGTACGAGATTGCGCCGCGGAAATAGCGTGTATACACATCATAATCGTACCACTCACCGCCAGCATGCGACATAGCAAAACGGACACCGGCATCCACAATCATACCTTCAAATTCTAACTTATCCTTAATGTAGGCTTCGAGGCGTGTCGGGTACGTTGTCCATTTCGACCATGATCGTCCGGAGGGAAGGACCACATCGATCGAGCCATAGTTCACAGCACTTTTCGTATAGTTAAACTCAACTCCGCCTTTCAACTCATTGTATTTGTCGAGCTGACTGACTATATCAAATTTTACCTGATACGCCTCCGTCTTGCTGCTGTCACGTGCATTGCTCATACCAATCGCCATGCGCATTCCATCAAGACCTGTTGTGGAATAATTCCCCGGATTGCCGAAGAATCCGAACGGTGCTTCGTCGACGTAGTAGCTGTTGCCAAACTTATAGATACGAGATGTATCACGCTCTCGTCCAGGGTTTGTGCTGTAGGAGGTTGCTACCCGTTGTGCAATGACTTCATAGAATGTCATTGGACTTAGAAAATGGGTGAACTTTGCACCGACTGAGAATAGTTCACGGCTGTTTGGAGCCCAATAGTCTGTTGTAAATAATCGCGTATCGATGTAGCTCACTCGATTCATCGACGATCCAATGGTACCGGCAGTAGTAAAGCGGCTATAAGTACCTGTTTGATTCGGGTCAACCGCTTCTAATCGTCCGAAGGTGGAATTCACCATAAGTTTCATTCCTTTACCGATATCGGACGTGACTTTTAATGTTGTGCTGTAATCGTTATACCCTTCACGGGAAAGCGGGATTGCGTAGATTGCATTCGAAGAACGGAATGAGGCATAGAAGCGAAGATTGCCGAGCTCTTCCGAGAATACAGGCGATGGTCCGCCAAAACCGAGATCGATATCATAGTCAGGCTTGGTGATGTCAAAGCTTTTCCTGTGCTGCCAGAGGAAGAGTTGACGAGCAGCTTCTGGAGTGAGGTCATTTGTCAGATCGTCATCGGTTACAAGTTTTTGTGAGACTGAGTTCCATCCTTCAAATGGTTTGTACTGGGCCTGGGTCCAGGGATCCCATACGCCATTCGTCGTTCCTGTCCAACACACTGTCGGGTCGAGGAATGGACGGATCCAGTAGGAATCGAATTCGTTCGGTTTCATACCGAAGTACTTCTTTGTGGCAGGGCTATAACGAATGACTGCGCCCACGTTGTATCTCTTTATGCTGCCCTCTTTCGTGACGACGTTAATCAGACCTGATCGGATGTTTCCATACTCTGCGCTGAAGCCGCCTGTCTGGATCTGAATATCTTCAACCGCCAGCAAACTGACCGATGTGTATGGTGTATTATCGCGTTCATCTCGCAGTGTGATACCATCCAGCACGAAGGCCGTCTGGTTCGTTGCACCGCCGCGAACGGAGAGGCCGGAAACGCCAGCCTGCAAACCGATGACGCTTGCGACCTGAACGATGGGCAGATTTTGCACGTCACGTGCTGTAATATTGGCTCTGCTTGCTGCCACATCCTTATCTACGATCGGCCTCGTTGCGGTAATCACCACCTCCTGTGTCGTAACAGATTGTTCAAACAATTTGAAATCCGTAGATGTCGTCTGATTGATAGAGACACGGAGATCAGAGATTGTTGATGGTGTATAGCCGACAATAGATGAGCGAAGCCGATAGGAGCCGGGAGGAACGCTGAGGATGACATAATAACCCTCAAGATTCGTGACAGCTCCCAGGGTTGTTCCTTCAAGCATGACGTTCGCGCCGATGAGAGCTTCGCCGGTTCTCGCATCAGTTACTTTACCCGTGATTTTTCCTGTTTGAGCCAGGAGGATGGAAACGGAGCAAAGCATGATGACCAGAAAGAAGTATACAGACTTCATAGAAAGTCTCCTGATAGGATAGAAATATCTTACTCGAATAGCCATTAGAGAGGAGGGTCTCGTTGTTGATTTGAATCATTTGTGTAATGATTGCAGACCGATTGCCAGAATGAATATTGAAAATCTTAGCCTCGATGTCAAGTAAAATGAGGTCGGTTAGTAAAAAAAAAAAAACAAACCATTTTTAGGAATTTTCAGAGGGAAAAGGATTCCTCTCGTTTTTTCGTTTACCGAAAGAATTGGGGATTTTTACCCTGGGGGAGCAATTAGAGTTTTTTAGATGCTCTCGTTTACATTTTTCTGCCATCTCCCTGTATCACAGATAACTGAGATATACTGATAACCATGATGCCTTTTGACGTTGTCTCTGATTCTATGCTCCTGCGTAGAATCACTGAGAAGCTATGTGTTCAACAGAATTTACTTTTGGTAAAGTAGTTTTTGGGTTTGCAGTGTTGAGCCGCATGAAAGCCGCGCAAAATAAATACCTGAAGGCAAAGCTTCAGCACCAAAGAGGAATTCATAGCTTCCCGTAGAAAATACCACATTATCAAACAAGGTCTGCACTTTCTCACCCAGAAGATTGTAAACATTTAATACGGCTCGTCCCGACTTTGGCAGCCACACCCTGATTCGTGTCATACCATTAAACGGATTCGGATATGCTGCTTCTATTCTTGATTTGAATTGATCCGGATTACTGGTTGTATTCTGCTCCACGGATGTCCAGACCTGCGGCGGAGGGCCAACATCTTTCGGTGTGAGGGGTCGACGGGTCATCGAAGCATTGGATAACTCATCGGCACCGATGTCTAAACTGTCAACTCTCGCCTGACCGTCCATATCGTTGAGCACGAATGGGTATGATCCTTTCGCCGCATTAATCACTGGGCTTGAGAGTTGGGGCCTCCAAAGGCCATCACTCCCCTTAACTATTTTCGGATCAACCATTGATATTCCCGCAGGTTGTGGACTAATGCCGAGTGTAGCACCATTGAAGATGTTCCCCTCCCAAGTCAGGTTGATTGGTGTATCGGTCAGAGTGATCAACGGATTAGTTGAGGAATACACCACATTATTTGCAATCACACAATCGAGCGGCTGGAGCGATAGTTCACTGCTCCTCCCTCCACCCAAATTTATGGGATACTTATTATCCACCAGCGTATTGAAAACAACAATTGCACGTTTGACTTGATAATAACGATCGAGCGGTGAATTAGGGACACCATTCATAAGCGTTAATGCTGATTTCAAACTATTCCCCACCGTCCCAGTGATATAGTTGTTATAGACTTTGTGATCTTCGCCAATGATCCGAATACCACCAGAATTCGGCACCTTGTTGCCAAAGAAGAAATTCCCTTCAACAGTACACCGGTTCCCATGACGCAATGTCAGCGTCCCCTGACAGCTCACAAAGGTGTTATTCCGGTAGACATTCCCGCATGACTTGTTCGAGACCGTTTCTATCTCACCGTTACACTCTTCAAAATAATTGTACGGAGGTGTACCCCGTTGACTGGACAGTTTTCAGTGAAAGTTAAGGTGGACAATATATCGTTGTGTTCTTCTGTTGTCAAGGTCGTTCTTTGAAATAAGTTCTGTATAAAATATTCTTTCATATACCCGATCGTTCAGAGGG
>JAZDJN010000107.1:0-6085 GCA_043803945.1 bacterium
CGGCAGCGGCCCATCGAAGAGTGAACTCTGTACAAAACCATGGCCTTCTGCGGCATGGAGGATCTCCTGTCGCATCGCTGGATTATCCATGTCACCAAGATGTGACACGACCCGTTGACGAGGGCCTCGCTCAGTCCGGTATGATTCCACCAGCTCCCAATAAGTGTGGGGCTTGCCATCTTTATGTCGACACTTGCGTCTGAGAAACATGATGACACAATATACTACATCGACCATGCCCTCCGCAAGGGGGTAGGTCGGCACTACACAGCACTTTTACAGAGAATCGCCCAATGCTCGCTCCATTCGCGGACTTTCATCAGAAAATGATCGAAAATAATTCTGAACTGTCGAACTTGGGTTAAGCATGAGGATTCCGTCCAGGTTACCATTCATCTCAGGAGAAACCTCGGAGAACGGAATGCCAAAAAAGTATAGAACCCTGGTTGTGGACGACAGTGAGCTTGCACGCGCTGATCTAATCGATTTACTTTCCGAATTTCCCCAAATCGATGTTATTGGTGAAGCCGACAGCGTTGCTGCAGCGGCAAAGGCAGTTCAGAAGTTGAAACCGGAGTTACTCTTCCTCGACATCCAATTTCCCGGCGAATCGGGATTCGACCTGCTGGAAAAAATAAACCCTCTTCTGCTTCCTGGATTCGTATACAGTTGATCTCCCTACCAGCCTGTGCACTGGCAAGTTCATTTGCGGGTGAGACAGAACGAGAATGGGAGCACGAGGAAAAGAGCGTCTATTGCTTCCGCCCTCCATTCTCAATGATGATCAAATACCCCTTGCCTGCAGGAATCGTAAGCTGATCGAGCGAGCTGAGTGTCTGTGCCTCCTGAAAATCACGAATTGAAGGAATTGAAATTTTACTCGTCAAAGGATCATATCCTAATATGTTCCAATCGAGTTTCAGTGTGCATTGAAGATCCGTCTTGCCCCAGCCGGCCACGGCAATGATGCTCCTTTCTTTTCCTGCATACAAAGTGGCTTTTACTAAATCGTTGTCGCTCTTGATGGGTGAGTTGTTGTCCCAGTACCCTATCATCTTCATTGACTTAATAGCGTACGCATCCCAGAATTTCCAGATCTCTGCAGGATTCCCCGCCCATGGAGGTCTATTCGTGATACCATATACCATTCCCCTCCATGGATTCCCTCCTTCATTGAGCATCTGCCCTGTCACGCCATAAGGAATTCCTGATACCTCGATGAGCCAGTGATCAGGCAGACGATTGTAATCCCGCTGCTCCCCGATCCAAACAAGATCAATGTACGGCAGCAGATCCATGTAGAGGTTCAGGCAATTGGTGTAGCCCGCGAGATTATTGAAATGATTCCAGCTATGGAAATCGATTCTGCCATTCTGGCGATACCGATCGATCACCATTCTTGCTCTGCGTACTGTGACACGATCAAGCGCGGAATCGTCGATGTAGATACCATCGATGCCGAGATGCGACAGCATCCAGTCCAATCCTCCGATATAGAAATTATTCAGCCGGCTGTCGGGTGTGGTGATGACAGCAAGATCCAACGCTCCGGCGAATGGCCCTTCGAGGATCGGATTCAACCAGGCCGGGATATAGCGTTCCTTCAAATTCTTCTTCAGCCATTCATCGGGTCCTTTCGGATTGATAATGGTAGTGCATGTATTCCCGGGTCCCGGATAAATGATTTCGCCATTGAGACTGAAGAATGCCCAGAACTCCGGCAGGTTCTTTGTAATCTCTCTTGTTGTATAATAGAGCTTCAACCGTTTGCTCTGCGCATGCGCATCATTGGCAAGATTGCGCAAGGCCGCGACATTCTCATCGAGATAAGGATAATTGATGAAGGGGTAAATATCTTCTGCATGATGGATGTTGATGATATTTGCGCCGACACTATCAGCCATTGCAACTTTTCTTCGGGCTGCAGTCCCGCCTCCATGGAAATAACGGTCGCCCCATCGCACCCCGGGATCGATTAGTTTCATTGGGGTAACAAGAAGTTCGAAATTATAGTGCAACGTCTGGCCCGGAGTGAGAACTCTGCTTCCCGAAAATGCATTGACCACTACTGTGTTTGCATCCTCAGCCACCGTGATACCGCCGTTGCCTCCATTTCCCCAGGAGGGAGGTAATTGGAGCGAACCGTATGCATAGTAGATATTGATGAGAGGGCGAATGTAATTTTCCGCAGTCCACTTTATGCGCAGACCTCCATTTACATCACCAATCCAGAGCATGTCCTGGTTTTTCGTCGTATCCCACTTCCAATGCCATGTGGAGGGCCGCAAGCTGCCTTCATGATTCAGCCCCATCATATATGCAGCCTTCTCTCTGCACAGGGGAATTTCCAGACGGATATCTTTGACCTTCATTGTTTTCTTTGGATTGAGTACAAGCTTGTAGTCGATGAAGCCGTCGAACTCAAGATACCCCGAGCAGGAGAGATCGACAAACGGTGAGGTATTGGTGACAGTCCAGGCAATTGCCGAAGGTGTCTTCTTGGTGAACTTGAGTGTACCGGGATTCAAGTGCAATTCTGTACCATCGTCCAGCACGATAATGAACCGGAATGGATTGCTCAACAATTGCTGAGCGTTTTTCAGGAGGAATTGATTCGATGGTTCGAAGGAACTGGCAATCCGCATAGGCAATCCGTTTTCTCCAATCTCAATAGTACGGCCCAGAATTTCGATTACCTTCCCTTTACGCCGCGGAGTTTTGAATCCCAGGGCTGGTTTCTCCTCTGAGCCGAGTGTGCTATTGAGCCAGGCAAGGCGCGAGAGACTTTTCCCTCTATCAAAACCGTAGTTCTTAACTTGTTCACCCTGCACCGTAAGTTCTACTTCTACGCTGTTTGCTAGTGCATTTGCTGCAAAGATTGTAACACTCATCCGGTACCGGCCTTTTGCCTCCTTCGGTACTTCAACTCCAAACCAAAGCGGTTGGAGATGTGATTGCGAGACATCCACTTTTTTCTTAAACGGGCGGCCTTGATAATCTATTCCACCAAGGTTGAAGCAGGTAATGCTGCTTTTTTTGATAACGGAGGATCCCCTCAAATCAGTCCAATCAGCCTTCAGATCATTGAGTGCTTTTCGATGGGTGAACACACCGATCTGAAACACAACATACTCACCTGGTTGTGCGGTTACTTGCAGCCGGCCCAATTCTTCTGTTGTCCTGTTCGTCCAAACTTCAGGAATCGCATCGAACAATCGAATCGCATTTTCCCGCTTCTCCGGAAACGTCAGGAAATCCTTTTCAGCATGCAGTTTCAGAAATCGTTCCAGCGACTTTGCCGTGGCGGGAACGGCTAACGGATCATCCATCTGACCGAATCCATTTGAGGTGAGTGAAGATAAGATCAGAGAACAGATTATAATAAGGACAGAAGTTTTCATCGTGTAGACTCCGGACAAGCACAATAAATGTAATCTTTCCTCCAGAACCTGAATACCGCATGGACGGAAAGAACATATATATTTTTGGAAAAGAGTACAGTTATTATTTCCCATAATCAATTTTGATTTTTCCATCGGAATAGAAGTTCAAGAGACTTCCTTGATGTATTCAAAAATTCTGGGTAGCTTCCTCCAGCATCATCTCTCCCTCACCTACTGAAAGAACGACTATGGGCATCTCACAGAGAATATTAGTACGAAATCTGCTGCTTGCTTTTTTCTTCAGCCTCTTTGCTCCTTGCTCAGTTCTTGCACAACGAACAGAAATTCGTGCCGTATGGGTACATCC
This sequence comes from bacterium, assembly GCA_043803945.1. GTDB lineage: Bacteria > Bacteroidota > Ignavibacteria > UBA10030 > UBA10030 > JAZDJN01. The sequence continues at coordinate 3,751 of JAZDJN010000107.1, forward strand.
AGGCACCTTTGGCATTGAAAAAGATGCAGCAACAAAATCAATCCAATCGACACTTGATGAGTATCAATCGGCAGGCATCAACACTGCAATCGTGATGATAAAATCTACTTCCGGGTACCTCTATTATCAAAGCGAGATCGGTGTACAGGATCCTGCCTACAACTGGGATTTCTTTCGCGTATTTCTTGATGAGGCCCGGCAGCGAGGAATCACAATTCATCCATGGTTTTGCGTGTTTACCGAAGGGGCCCTGGTTGGTCAAGTGCGGCAGCACCCTGAGTGGCTGATCCGCAGCAAGAAATCAGAATTGGTTTCAATTGTCAATCCGGCCCTTCCTCAAGTCCGCCAGTATGAAATTAGCTTGATGACCGAATTGGCAAAGAACTATCTGGTCGACTGGATTCATCTTGATTACATACGTTTCCCTTGCGAGCCGACGGAAGATTACTTCAGCTTCGATTCTCAGACCCGCTCTCTCTTCAAGGAATACAGCGGCGAGGATCCATCGGCGATCAAGGCCATGGATTCCGGAAATATCATGTGGAATGAATGGATCGAATGGAATGCCGGGCAGGTAACACAGTTCCTTCGAGAGCTCAGGCAGAGTCTGGCCTCTGCTGGGCGCTCTATAAAAATATCTGCCGCAGTCTTCCCCAACGCAGAGAATGCCAGAGTATTAATTGGCCAGGATTGGCAACTGTGGGCGCATGAAGGACTTGTCGACATGCTCTGCCCCATGCTCTATACGAACAACATGCAATTCTTTGAACACTATACACGGCGGGCTGTAGAGATTACCAAAGGACATTGCCGGATGTGTGCCGGTATCGGTATCGGAACATCTCACAACCAGAACTCTCCCGAAGGAGTAGTCAGGCAGATCAACTTGAGCAGAACAGCGGGGGCTGATGGTGTGGTCTTCTTTTCTTCTTCAAGCCTGAAAGCAGATTTTCTCGCTGCGCTTCGGAGTCTCCGTTGAGAGTTCTCACGATTCTCATCTGTTCGGCAATGCTTCTCCTGCACTCCGGAGAATTGCCAGTAACCCTCCAAGAGATCAGGAGCAAGATTATCTCTCCCTCTTCCACGGTCTCGTCAGCAATAGACACACAATCGCTCAACGGTGAGTTCTGGAAGGATCAGGCATTGAAGGATATTATCCCATACTGGACACGCAATGAGATGGATCATAAACATGGTGCCTTTATCACAAATCTCGATCGCAAGTGGCAGCCTTTGGGAAGTTCAGAAAAATATCCAATTGGGTACTCCTCCGCCTCTATCTTCTAACAGGGAAAGAACTCTACCGTTCCTCCGGCATGAGGTTGGCGGATAAAATCATGCAGTATGGCTTCGACCGAAGCCGGGGGGCATGGTTCGATAAAATTGATTCGCGTGATCTCTCCCGTCATGGCAATAGAGTCATCTGGTGGATTCAAGCATACGGCAATATGCTTCACATGACTTTGTATCGCTGCACCGGGAATCGACGGTACATCGATGATTTCCAAAAAGGAGCGCAGTTCTGGAATTCTTATCTTTTAGATAAGGAGCACGGAGACACTTATCTGAGTGTCGACCTTGAAGGACGCATCGTTGATGGTACGAAGGCGAATCGCTTCAAAGCATCATATCATAACATGGAACATTGCTTCCTAAACTATCTCGCTCTGGAGATGTGGTTGAATCACAATCCGGTTCAACTTCATTATTCCCTCACGTCTTCTCAACAGGATGATAAGCTGTACCCAATCCTGCTTGAGGATCCATCGATTCACATCGGCCGTGTAACGATCAATGGTAAAGAGTGGAATACTATTGATCGGCGGACTAGCTTCATTTCTCTTCCTCGACAGAACAATCTTCATGTTGTTACGAGCATGTCGCGATAGGAGGAAAAATGGAGGGATTTTATATAGTAGCCAATTGATAACCTTGATTCAGGTAACATCCATACGAGAGATTTAGATTTCATAACAACAATCTCTTGTCCTCATTAAGTAGATCACTTATATTCAGACGACGAAGTACCCGCCGAACTTAAATCTTTTAAATCAGAAGTGAAATACCAAGTTGGACACCTTGCACATGAACAAGGATGGAGAACTTTCGGCGCAGGATATTGATGGAGTATTAAGAAGAAGTTTTTGAACATAAGGTTAAAAGTCCCCTCTTGAGAGGAGAGTAAAGGGGTGTGGGAGGTGTACCCCGTTGACTGGACAGTTTTCAGTGAAAGTTAAGGTGGACAATATATCGTTGTGTTCTTCTGTTGTCAAGGTCGTTCTTTGAAATAAGTTCTGTATAAAATATTCTTTCATATACCCGATCGTTCAGAGGG
>JAZDJN010000108.1:0-12693 GCA_043803945.1 bacterium
TACTCAGAAGACCATCAACATATAATTGAAGGAGTTTCTTGTCCATGGGCTATCCTTCGATTAATTTCACCAGTTACATAGTTTCACTCTTTGGGCTGTGTTCAAATATACGATTATTTCAATTTTGCGTAACATCACTTAATAACTAATGCACTCTTCTTCATGAGAGAGAGCCGTGAAGCGTTGATCAGGCCTTTTGTTTGCTGAGTCAACGGACAGTGGAGAGTGACAACATCAGCATTATGTAACAACTCATCCAGCGGTACGCGTTGAACGGTGAATCCATCCAATTGCTCGATTCCAAGAGCGGATCGTCCGCTTGCAAGTATGAGCATGCCGAAAGCATGGCCAATCTGGGCAACCCGCTTACCAATGGATCCCAGCCCTACAATGCCGAGCACCTTTCCGGCAAGTTCGCGAACCGGTGCAAATGTAAAACTAAAATCAGCACATCGCACCCAGTCGCCCTCCTTTACTGCAAGATCATGGCGTGCTGTGTGTACCGTGAGTTCGAGAAGGAAGGCAAAGACCAGTTGTGCCACGGAATCCCTGCTATAATCAGGTACATTTGATACAACAATGCCGCGCTCCCGAGCGGCATCGACATCGACAATGTTATATCCCGTTGCCAGCACACCGATATATTTCAAATCATGAAGCTGCTTCAAAACCTCTGCGGAAAGAATCGTCTTATTAGTCAAGACTAATTCGAATCCGCGGGCACGATTGACAACATCCTGCGCGGGTGTACGATCATAAATGGTGAGAGAGCCGATCGCTTCCATGGGCTCCCAACTGAGATCACCGGGATTGATCGGATAGCCGTCCAGAATCACTATAGGTTTGATCATCGAAGTCTTCTGTAATCGCTATTGTGGAATTGCCACTTCAACCTCTATTACCTGAAGTGCATTCTTCAAATCGGCGGGTGTAATTTCAACGAGGAAGCCTCTTTTGCCACCGTTGATGTAGATTTTTTCGAGATCAAAAATTGTTTTCTCGACATAGACAGGCAACGCCGTGCGCGTTCCAAATGGACTGGTTCCACCGAACTGATAGCCGGTGAATCGCTGGGCGGAGGCTGCATCACAGGGAGCCACACGTTTTACATTCAGAATTCGGCTAAACTGCTTTGTCGATACTTCATAATCGCCATGCATCAACACGATGAAGGGCTTCTTGTTATCGGCTTCCATCACCAGAGTCTTCACCACGTGATGCTCGGGGACATTCAATGCACTGGCCGAGAGTTTAGTGCCTCCATGTTCTTCGTAGGTGTAGAGATGGGGAATGAAGTTAATATTCTTTTCTCGGAGGAACCGGACTCCGGGAGTAATCGGATATTCGGTGTGTGCCATGGTTCTTACTTCTCCATTTCCAGCAACCGCTGTTGTTTCTTGTACCAGCTAAATTTTAAGAGATTGATTTTATCGCTCCGGAAATTTATCCCCTCAGAAATCAGAAGAGCTTTCTGCATTTTATACTCATTCGTTGGTTTCGGGAAGGCAATCATGCCGCGGGCGTTGACCACACGATGCCATGGTACACGAAGCTCGGGCGGCAGTTTATTGAGGGCATAACCAACAACGCGAGGCATCTGCGGAATTCCTGCATCCGCAGCTACCTCGCTGTACGTGGCTACATACCCTTTTGGTATCCGGGCGACAATCTCCCAGATTTTTTGGTAAAGCTGACTGTATGTTTTTTTCTTCCGCACGGTTCATGCCGAAGAACATTTACAGCGTAACCGGCTCTGCCATTTTCGCCAGTTCTGCTGCTGAAGACTTTTCCACATCGGCATGCAAACTCTTACCGTGGGAATCCATCGTTACAATAACAGGAAAATCTTTCACGCGGATATGCCACATCGCTTCCGGAACGCCGAACTCAATGAAATCCACGCCGGTAACCTGTTCGATACATGCCGTGTAATACTGTGCTGCACCGCCAATGGCGCTGAGATAGACGGAGCCAACCTCGTTCAATGCGGCCAGAGTTTTTGCACCCATCCCGCCTTTTCCAATCACAGCCCGAACATTGAATTTGCGGATAATATCTCCCTGATACGGTTCTTCACGGATACTCGTGGTTGGGCCTGCAGCATTCATAATCCAGGTTCCATCCGGCTGTTTCAATGACACCGGGCCACAATGATAAATCGCACCACCGTTCAGATCGACGGGTGAATCGTGTGTCATGAGATGATGATGGAGAACATCCCGTCCCATATGCAGCATACCATTAAGCAGGAGAACATCGCCGACATTAAGAGCGCGCACCTGCTCTTCCGACAGCGGTGTTGTCAGACGGACTTCGCGGCCTGTTAACGGCAATTGTTCCTGCTGAGCCATTTTCATTGCAGCGGAGTCTCCTTTGTAAAGCCATTTCTTGATTTTTCCGGAGTTCAGATCGATTGTAACACCCAGCCGGCGAAATGCCCAACAATTGTACGCAACGGTGACGAAGAAACATGCCGGCAGGCGGTGGAAACTTCCGATCTTGCATCCGATGAGTGTTTGGTTGCCGCCGAAGCCCATTGTGCCGATACCCAACTGTTGCGCATGCTCCATAATATAACTCTCCAACTTTGCAAGCTCTGGATCCGGATTGATGTCATCAAGCGTTCGGAAGAGCTGCTTCTTCGCATAGGCATATCCCGAAGCCCGATCACCGCCAATTGCGACGCCGAGTGCCCCAACGCTGCAGCCCTGGCCTTGCGCCTGCCAGACAGCATGCAAAATGCACTTACGTACACCTTCAATCGTTCGATCGGCACGGCCGAGATTGGGCAGCTCACAGGGAACGGAGTATTGGATATTTTTATTCTCACATCCGCCACCCTTGAGCAGCAGCTTGACCTCAATTTCTGGTTCTTCCCATTGCTCGAAATGAATCACCGGACACCCTTCACCGATATTATTCCCGCTGTTTTTCCCGGTCAGTGAGTCGACAGCGTTAGGGCGCAATTTACCCAGCTTGGTTGCCTGTGCAATGGCTTCGAGGATTTGTTTGCGCATCATGATTTGATTGGTACCGATGGGTGTCTTTATCTCAAACGTCGGCATGCCGGTATCCTGGCAAATGGGGCCGCAATTCGTAACGGCCATATCGATGTTCAATGCAACAGTCTGGAGCGCGAGATCCGATTGGGTTCCTTTCGTCTCCTTCTCCATGGTTGTCATTAAGGCTCTGCGAACATCCGCAGGAAGATTTGTAGAAGTTTCGACTATGAGGTCGAGCATACTTTGTTTAAAATGGTCCATGTCAATTGTTCCTTCCATAGTGCAAGTGGGATATACAATACAATTCAGGTAACTTATCAGATAGATGCCAAATAGTGACGTAATTCGATTCAATAATTCTTTAAATCTTGAAAAGCGAAATTGAAATCAACAATCAATGGGGATTATTCTTTGCCGACTCCGAACCTCCCCATCTCCCCTCCCTGCCTGCGGCAGGCAGGCTTGCCAAGGAGGGGAAAAAGGGGAGGTCAAAAATAAGATTAATCGCTTCAATCAAGAAGATTCTTCCTTCTGTGTAACATCATTTATTCAGTTCAATCTCTGTCCTCCGGCAAGCGGAGGAGTGAGCTCAATGGATTCAATAGCGAAGTCCGGAAGCGTGCGATTCTCATACAGTGAAAGCTGTGCTCCATACGCAACACTGCGGTTCCACATTTTTGACAAAATAAAGAGTTGCTGCATACCTGCCATCACAATGATTGTCATCCCATCCGACATACCGACAGCGAGATCTAGTAAAACATACACCGCAAAGAAGAGAAGTGCAAGAAGCAGCAGGAAGATTTGCAGAATCATGGTCGAGAAAAAATTCCTCAAAATAAAAAGGAAGGACTTTCTGAACGATTTCAAGACAGATCGCTCAGAATGGAGAACAATGGCAATTTTTGCATAGTCAGAGAGAATCGCAAGAAGCATAATGGGCAGAAGGAAAAGAAGAATCATCATGAGAGCGAAATAAAAAACCGGAACTTCCGATGATGCCCCGGAGGATAAACTCGAGAACACAACGGATAATATCCCTCCCCAGATTATTGAGACCACAATTACTACCGGGAGAATAAGACAAAGCAATCTCAGAAACCTTCCAAAATACTCACCGCACCCGGCGAAAAACGATCGGAGAGAAAATGGTGACTCTGTTTCCCTGAGCCGCGCCAGTACACCACCTACTGTAAATGTGTTGACCAGCATGTACGCAGAAAAGAGCCAGAGGATCTGGCGGAACAGCGCAGAGATATCCCCTCCATGGTATTGGAGAAAATCATCAAATACCTGAAAATCAAAATCGCTGAGCATTTCATTCAGAGCGAGCGATGAACCGAGGCGTGATGCCAATACCGATTGAACGGCAAGTGCAAGCACAACGGCAAAGAGCCCATTGATTAGATACAGGATTCCAATCATGCCAAAGGATCGATTTGTTTTCTTTATTCCTGTCCTGAGTGCTGTGAAGATTCCCATGATTATCGACCTCCTAATAGAAGCGTTTGTGTTTACTCAGGTTGTTTAGCAATCACAACTGCTTTCACTTATCTTTCTGAGGCTGTCTAAAAACTAAAAAAAGACGCTGTCATTCCCGCATGCTTTAAGCGGGAATCCAGATATTTGCATGATAAAGGCACTGGACACCCGATAAAAGCATTCGGGTGAGACATTTATTTTCTTTTTGGACAGCCTCCCGGAGGGATTTTTCAGGATGCGGCAGAAAAATCTTATCGAGAACCCCAACCCCACAACAAATCCTCCTTCGGGGCTGACTAAAAAGAAAATATAACACTAACCCGAAGGCGTCCCCGCCTGCTCAGTGGGATCATTCATGGCGGGCAGGTCGCCGAGGGGATTAGCGAAATTATTATGCTCGGCGAGGACGCCTTCGCACTAGTAAATACTTTTTGGTCATCCTCAAAATGTTCCTCACAGAAAAGAACACCAAGAATGATCCTGCGACAATATAAACAAATGGAAAACAAATTTTCCTCCTGGTAAACAATACTCAGCATTTACAACTATTTGTTGTTCATCATCCTATGATGGCAGCCAATTGGAGAAAATTCTGAAACCAGAACATGAACTTCAGAGCATACTTCCATGCCGGCGCCGCTTTCGATTCCGTTGTGATGCTGTTGTTGATAGTGTTTACATCAATAAGTAAAACCTGATCCGGATCCACTTTTGCCCAAACCAGTTTCTCGGTTCCAATATATTTGAACTCCTTAAAACGATTTTTTCCATCCCACGACTCGCGCACTTCTCTTCCGCTGTCAAAATGGAGGAGAATATCAACCGGCATTATTACTTCACCGAGCCGCGAGACAGTCACTTTCGCTTCAACGAGATTATGATCCTTCTCAGCCTCATTCCGGGTGATCGTCTTTTTTTCTCCGCCGTTCCCGAAGACACCTGTTCTCGGTTGGATTTCTCTGTTCTTGAGGTACCGAACAGCATAGTCGCATACTTCAGTCCCATAGAGTACCTGATCGAAAAACCAATTCATATCCTTTCCGAACCGCTGCCCGCAGTACTTTGGAACAATCTCGTTGACAACATTGATAAAATCGCGCGAATCGGGATGCCGAAATTTCCATCGCTGAAAATAGGTCTTCATCACTGTATCCATAACCGGTCTTCCGATGAGCCGGTCCAGTGTCATCAGCATCAAGGCTGCTTTTTGATAGACGAGGTTTCCATATCCTCCCATCGTAAATTTCCATGAGGGAGTAGCAATGGGAGCAATTTTTGGATTCGACATTCGCACATAGCCAGTGCGTGAAATTTGGATGCTGCCGATGTGAAATCCGGGAAGATCGATTACCGAGGTTTTCTCGCCATACGTCTCAGTCATTACCCGCAACTCATAATAGGAATTGATTCCTTCATCGAGCCAGGCTTCCTCAAATTCATTGTTGGCAACCATTCCGTACCAATATTGATGGCCAAATTCATGTTCCGTCACCAGTTCTGCAAACTTTATCTCAGTCCCGATTCCCCAAAACGAACCAGCCGTAATAAGGGTCGGATACTCCATGCCGCCGGTTCCAAATGCTCCATAAGCAGGATCGACAACAGTGATTGTGGAGTAGGGATAGGGACCGACATGCTTATTGAAATATTCGAGTGTCGCCTTGAGGGCGGTAAGGTAACGATTCACCTGATGCTTGCGCTGAGGCTGCATCAGGATCCGGATCTCTACATGACGCCATGTATCTTTTACATCAAGGAAATTTGGCGATGCCGTCCAGGCGAAATCGTGTACGTCGTCAGCATAATGAACCACTCTCTTCCTTCCATCGCCAAGATCTTTTACCTGCCGCAATGCACCCGTTGCACCGACAATATATTCCTGAGGCAGAGTGATACTGACATCGTACACGCCAAAGTCGGCATAGAATTCACCCATCGCATGGTATTGGTGACAATTCCAGCCGCTCTTTTTTACAGAGCGTTGACCAGGAACTTCGTAGACACCGATTTTGGGGAACCACTGGGAGATGAAATAGTAATTCTGATAGTACCCTGTTCGTTCGACGACTGAGGGGATCTTCGAAACAAATTCAATGATCAGCGTAACCGAGGCACCGGGAGCAACAGGTTTCTTCAACGGTATGCGGATTACCGTCTGGTCAAGATCATTATCGTCATCCGGGTGAATAAATTCGATTCGTGAAGTAAGATCTTCGCCATCTGATGTCTTCATCGATTTCACATCAATCCAGCCCCAGTCGTCTTTCCCCATCATACTCCAACGGTCTCCGCTTAATTCCCGCATCAGTGTCGACTCACTATTCTTAAATGCATTATAGTACAGATGAAACTGCAGCTCTGTGATTCGATCGTTTGATGGATTACGCCAGGTGAGTGTTTCCGTTCCTGACAACATCTTCTTCTCTACATCGAGCGATACTTGAATGGTATAATTCGCAATGCGTGGACTTAGAGGTGCACTGTTTGTTCTCTGTTGTGCATACTGATTCAAAGAGAATATGACAAGGGCTAACAGGACTGTAACAAATCGTCCGATATTCTTCATTGATGTTACTCCAATTTAGACTTGAGAACCGAATGGAAAGTGTAGTCACGAGGACACTGAGGAAAATAAATCTTAAAATATTGAAATTATTTAGTACGTCTAAGAATGTATTGAGTGTCTCTTGTTTTTCTGGGGCCGTCCAAAAAGTACTTTGTTGATGTAGATCAGACATCGGGATTGTGCATTTTAAATCATTTTCACTATCTCAACGTGGACGAGTTGGCAACTCGTCCTACATTTTGGACAGCTCCCCGGGGGGATTTCAAAAAACTTCTTTCTCATGAGTATAACCAAATCCCTTTCTCCCCTTTTCGAAAGGGGGAAAATTATTCCTCATACATACACCTGTTGTATCCAATTGATACTATGTTTGACTCAGAGAGATCCAGAAACCACATTGATATAGTGAATTTCACGCTGAGCAATAACAAAACATTAATGCTCTTTCCTTCGTGTCCTTCGTGGTTAAAATATTTCCTAACTTTTCAACCAAGCCCCTAGTTCCACTTCAGAACAGCAGCCTTCACCAAATCTTCAAGAAAAAACTCAAATCCCGTAATGCGGTCCCGACCAAACTCTGCCATTAAGACAACTTCAAGCTCGGCAATGCTGCGTTTTCCATCGATCCAATTGACAACCTCATACTTAATATCTTCATCGAGTGTGTAGAGCTTAGCACGCTCTTTGAGCTCTGCTTCAGTGAACGATTTAACAAAGAGCTCATCGGAAATCGGACCGCGCGTGAGCCTGATGGGCACACGGCGATCTAATGCCAATCGAACAGAACGCTGAATCCCTGCTGGCAGTCCGACATTCGACATGAGCTGCCGAAGATAACTCTCCGACTGTATATCGAGAATATTCTTTAACATCCCAATCGTATAAGAGACTGACTCATGATCATTGTAACTCAGAATGGAGGTGAGTGTTGCTTGTTCCCACTTGTTCATTTGTTCCAATTTAATCCGTGCTTCATCGATCCGCATGACTCTCTCGCGACTCGACGCTGTTGTGATAAGCTGGAGAGCACTTCTTGTCGCTTCTCCAATTCTTTGTGCACATTCAGCACAGGCAAGATAGGAAAGCTCGATTGCTTGAGGATGTGTGAGATTGGCAAGATACCAGAGAGTGCCTGTTGCAATCATCTCAGCACGCTCGAGTTCCACCGGATCGACTTTATCGGGTGTATCCTCTGAAGTGTGATGGGTATAATCCGGATCATGGACAATCATTACACTCGGTACTTTGAGATCGTTGAAGACAACGTGGTCGCTTCCACCGGAATATTCCGTTATGCGGTAGTTGAAGATCGATTGACTTCCCCTCGGTGTACGGATCTCCATGCCATCGACCATCTGAGCCATGTTTTCGACAACAACATTAATGACGGATGGAAGCGACGGAGGTGTGCGCGTTATTACCATTGCAGAGTGAGTTAACTCCTCATTCTCACCGACCATATCCATGTTGATACCGGCGAGGCATTTCCCTCCTCGCTCAGGTCCGGCAATCTCCGGATGACCATCGATATATGCTATGGAACCGTTGAATTCGGGCACCCAGAGAAAACGGAATGAGCGTTTAGGCTGGGGCAAGCGCTTTTCTTTAATGAGCGTGTTGAGAGATCGTGCAATATCGAGCAGTGCGGCAGAGCCGCTTGCATTATCGTTTGCAGATTCTTTCGGATGATCGAGATGTGCCGTGAGCAGTACTTCTTCATCGGACTTCTCAGATCCGCGGAGATGAGCGACGACAATATCCATCGCATATGGTTCCAGTCCAATACCTTTTACCTGTCCGCGAAGAACGACTTTTTTCCCGGACTGCAGCAAATTCTTAAGCTTCTCCCCTTGTCTGTGAGTGAGATTAAAACCGAATGTCACACGATCAAGTTCATCAGTTCTTGGCCACATTCCAGTGTAGGCAAGCATATCCGGTTTATCCTTCGCCCGCTCATCGTCGAGGTAACACACCACTGCCTTTGCTCCATACTTTAACACAGCCAGGCGATGGACTTCTCCGCCATAGCCTGTGGCGAGGACAATCTTTCCCGTCACATCCTTACCGGTATAATCTTCATCGTTCAATCCAGAACCGACCCAAACCAGCTCGGCAGTGACATCGCCAGGATTTGAGTACGTCATTACACTCATGGCAATCTCGGGATAACCGACGATGCGCTCCTCATATGGCTCAAGCATTCTCAGCTCGCCCCACTCAATATCCCACCCCGAAGGTGATTGCCAGGTTTGATAGGCGATCTTACCGTCCGACTTGTACGATTCGATGCAGGCATCCTTTTCTGAAAAGCCCAATTTGCGCAGTTGACCGAGTACATATTGAGCGGCAGCACGATAGCCGCGGGATCCCTGAATACGATGATGCCGAGTGATCTCATAGACATGCGCCTTCGCGAGTTCACCGCTAAAAGCTTCATGGAAGAGATCGCGCGTCTTCGAATCGAGAAGGTTCCGATTGAATTGTGCTGATGCAATGAACGATGGAAGGATTAGGAGAAATAGAAGATGAGAACATATTCGAGTCATACGATATCCATGATTGGATTAAACATAGAGGTGAGTGTTGCCTGGAAGTGCATAAGCATGTATCTATAGATGATACGCAACCGACTTCGTTAATGACTCTCTGGCATAAATTTTAAACCGCCAAAACGCCAAGACATAAATAAGGTGCTCTGAGAATATAGAGAATGAAGAAAAGAATGGCAAAAATATAATGACTTGACTTTTATGGGGTGAAGAGACACATTGATACCGAGAAGTCTGGTTGAGAAATGACTTTGCCACTGAGTCACAGAGAGCACAGAGATAGTCTTTTTGAAATATTGAGGATATAGCAAACATTTATTGATCTCAGTGAACTCTGTGTCTCCGTGGCGGACTTTTCGACCGGCTCTCTAGTGAGAGACGAAAACACCGATCAATCTCGCATTTACCCATCTGCAATGGATGGAGCTTATTATGGAACCACATCGATTCGATAATCCACTGGGTATACAATTCTTGAATGTCATGCTTAAGATGAGCGGTTTCTCACACTGCCTCACTCAGACGGAGCAAACCATCAACCAAATTTTACCCGCACTTGAGTCTAAGGGCTATTCAAAACGAATATTTTTTTGTCTCAAGTACGGGTAAAATCCTAAACGTTAGCCGTCGCGAAACAGCGTGGAGGCACCATGATCCTTGGCCAGGTATTCGTCTCGCACTCGAGTCGAGACAAGGCGTTTGTGGAAAGATCGGTTGCGGACCTCGGAGCCAATTCGATTCCGGTTTGGTACGACAAGCTCGATCTTGGCGTTGGGGAGAGCGTACCCGGCCGCATCAATGATGGGCTCGCCAAGTCGCGGTACTTTCTGATTGTTCTTTCCCCTGCGGCGTTGACTTCTTCATGGGTTCGAGAGGAGCTGAACGCCGGCTTGATGAAACAAGTTACTTTGGGTGGCACGTTTGTGATTCCGGTCCTCTACCAGGACTGTGAGGTGCCCCCACTGCTTGCTCATCACAGATACGTGGACTTCCGGAGCGACTATGCGACTGGCCTCGCAGATCTTCTTGCCGTATGGGGAAAGGACAGTCAGGCCTGTTCAGCCGCAGGTCGAAGCCAGGTCTTTCCATGGCCCGACCCAGATCAGTCAGACGCTGAGTTTGTTTACCTGCACTCCACCCGCTTCGACAAGTTCTTCAGGGTTGGCTGTTCGCTCGCTTGGACAGCAGATGCCATGCTGGACTACTTGATTGTGACTCGCTCCCTCCCGTACCGCATGGAACAGCCGGAACTAGGAATGAAGTGGAGTTTCTCTTACAGATTAGTGTTCAACGAGCAGGCAGTTCCGCTTTCCACGAAGCTACAAGACGCCGGCATTACCCTTGGTTCGGTTCTTCAGCTCTCGATCAGCGGTACGTACGAAGACATTTATGAGAAGGAACTGAAAAGCATGTGGGACGGTTCGAAGATATACGAGGTCATGGGCGCAATGCAGCGCGAGCAGCAGTTGAAGGCAGCCATTGCTGCGAGGGGGCCATTAACAAAGGAACGACTCCGAGAGCTCTCGAATCGTTGCTTTTCGCATGTCTAGGGCCGAAGTGACGGCTAACCCCTCGCTGCAGCCGGCCACCTACGGCGGCGGCTGAACTCGAACGTTAGGCAACAGGCCAAATAAAATTTTATACAATCTTGGATTCATTAAACGACATATTTCATAAGTCTTGGAATCAGATTATTCCTCACCTTGCTGTGGAAATGATTACTAAGAAGATGGCTGAGCAAGGTGTAAAATTGAGTAAAAAGCAAAAGGAGTTAATAGCCACCAATCTTGCTGAGAACCAAAATGCCAACTTAAAGTTCCAAAATTGGAAATTTTGGGATCGACGCCATATCAACATTGAAATTACAAAAGAAGATGTTGCTGAAATTGAAAACAAATCATCCGATATAACTGCAAGATCTACTGAAATCATCTTCTCTATGATAGAGAAAGTATCCGATATTCAATTATCTAAATTAAAACAAAGGTATAAAAAAATATCTCGTAAAGAACTAGGAGTCAAAAAGTCCTTTGAAAAACACGTTGCCTCATTATGGAAGGAACCAATCGATTTATTGTCTATGACTCTAGGTTTATCAAGAGATCTTGGCGAAATTATTAACAACAGATTAAGGGAAAACAATACTGTAGATAAAAAGTATTCTATGGAAATAATCACTCGTCTTCACGCCAGAGGTTGTCAGGTCATGTCAGAAATAATAACTCTTCTCTTGTCTGGGTTTGCCGATGGAGCTATGGCAAGGTGGCGGACATTACATGAAATTGCCGTAACAACATACTTCCTCACCAAATATGGCGAACCTGCAGCAGAACGATATCATTTTCATCAAATCGTTGAAACCTGCAAAGCTGCAAGGCAGTTTGAAAAATTTCGAGTCAGATTAGGTTTTGAACCTATTCCCCAAGATGAGCTCTTAAAAATGGAAGAAGACTATAAAAAGGTTGTTGGACAATATGGGCAGGACTATTCTCATCAATATGGTTGGGCTTCAACTTTCCTAAATAATTCTAATCCCAAATTTTCTGATATTGAACAAGCTGCGAATGTCGATTATATACGACCTTATTATAAAATGGCATGTGATAATGTACATGCAACATCTACGGGTGCTTTTTTTAGGTTAGGATTGATGCCAGAATTCCAACTTTTACTTTCTGGACCATCTGACTTTGGTTTAGCTGACCCTGGCCGCAACTCTGCCTTGACGCTAGCCCAAATAAATTCTAATCTTGTATTATTGGATTCATCATTTGAATCATTAGTTGCACTCAAAATGTTAGACTCTCTTTCAAAAGATGCTGGAGATTTGTTTATAACAGTTCAGGCAGAAATAGAAAAGGCTGTTGTCTGACCAGCAACTCAAGCGGACGGAATGAGCGTTAGTATGTTAAGCATGGCTAATAGAGGTTCAGATGTTTAATAATAAACTTTTCAGAATGACATATGAAAATGTTGTTGCCCTTCGAGCAGTAATCAGTCAGGATGCTATGACCGCTGATTGGGCACCATTGCCTCATGACCTCCTGAGTACCATTGCTAATCGTATTGTTAATGAGGTGCCAAGGATAAATAG
>JAZDJN010000109.1:0-12119 GCA_043803945.1 bacterium
GAAGAGAACCAGCCATCGGTAACGGGAATATTTTCTCCGGAATCTAAAGAGTAGAGATATATTTTAGGCATCATTTCTGACTCCGGCTTCCCATAGGTAATCCACTTGCTATCGGGAGACCAGCTTGTCGCGTTAATCTCTCCTGCTTCTGCTTTAACAACAAGGGTTACTTTTTTCGAATCGAGATCAACAAACTGGAGGCGTTGTTCTTTATCCGACCAGAGAATTTTCTTGCTATCGGGTGACCACGATATTGCGTATTTATAGGTGTCCGCATTCTTTGTGATTTGTTGGGCCGATGTTGAGCCATCCTGAACTTGAACATAGATCTCATCTTCCCCGGAGAGATCGGAGATGTACGCAATCCACTTGCCGTTCGGCGACCAGACGGAGTTCCGTTCGTGGACACCCGGAGTTGCTGTCAGATTGCGGATGTTGCCGTTTTTCGATGGAACAGTAAAGACATCGCCGCGTGCTCCGAAGAGCGCCCTATTTCCATCCGGTGAGATCTCATAGTTGGTAATCGAACGACTCACATCGATCAATCCTCCTCTTCCACTATCAAGATCTTCCTGCAAAATAATTTTAACTTTTTCCGTCCGTTCGGTCGCAAGGTCGAACTTGTAGATGGATCCTCCATTTTCAAAGACGATGGCTTTGTCGCCGATTGAGGGGAATTTGATATCATACTCATCGAACGTGGTCAGTTTTTTTGTCTGTTTCGTCGATAGATCATAGGAGTAAAGATTCAACTTCTTAATCTCATCGCGATCAGAGATGAAATAGATTTTATCACCGCCCCACATCGGGAAAATATCCTGAGCGGAATTATTTGTGACGTTCACGGTTGTCTTGCTGGCGAAATCATAGACCCAAATGTCATCTGCCTGTCCGCCGCGATACCGCTTCCATGTCCTGAATTCGCGAAAGACCTGGTTGTACGCAAGTTTCATTCCATCGGGTGATATCGTACAGAATCCACCGCGTGGAAGAGGGAGTT
The DNA here is from genome assembly GCA_043803945.1 of bacterium. Classification (GTDB taxonomy): domain Bacteria; phylum Bacteroidota; class Ignavibacteria; order UBA10030; family UBA10030; genus JAZDJN01. The sequence goes on from JAZDJN010000109.1 coordinate 1,001, forward strand.
GTTCCGGCATTCCCCCTTTCACAGATGCAAGATAGAGTTGGCCTTTGAAATCGTTGAACTCCGTTCTTCGTGACCTGTAGATGATATGCTCGTTGTCCTTCCAGGCCATAACAATATTATTCGGTCCCATCCGATCTGAGACATCATCGCGATCCAGCGTTGCTGTGAATGACAAGCGTTTTGGAACTCCACCCTGCGACGGCATCAAATGGACTTCCGTATTGCCGTCATACTGTCCGGTGAACGCGAGTTGTTTTCCATCCGGCGAGAATCGGGCAAACATTTCGAAGCCAATGTCGTTTGTCAGTTTTCTTGCAACACCTCCTGTAGCGCTGACTGAATAGAGATCGCCTGCGTAGGTGAATACGATTTGATTTCCATAGATTGCTGGAAAGCGCAAGAGTCTCGCCTCCTCCTGGGAAATCCCAAGAGAATATGCCAGAAGCATAATAAGGCTCAGGAACATTGTCCTTTGTTTTCGCATAGTAACTCCTCGATTAGTTGTTAGAAAGAATGACCAGGCTCTTCTGAAAAAGAAGGATATTGGATTTCGAAAAGAATTTCAACTGCTCAGGGACAAATCTTCATAGAAATTTATATGTGCAGCATAACCCAAATTAAATAAGCGATAAATAGCATCCCGAACCCGATTAAAAAGGCTTTAGGCCAAGATGAGCCAGACTCTTATTTATTTTCCTTTTCTTTAACTTTCTTCCTCATCCCAGGATAAGCTTTTTCCATCATCTGGTCAAAGCGTTTGAAGGCGCTACCAATCAGGGAGAACAATCCTTCAGCAATATCCAATAAATCGATCATCTGCGTGCTTTTATGTTCACCTGGACGATGTTCTAATTGAATGAGGAACTATACATTTGGAAAGGTTCTATGGTATTTCTGGAGTTTCAGCGTTCACCAATACACTCTTCCATCAACTGCATAATAGTTCAGTGGCATTACTTTTTGACAATCGCCCGAGATGCACGTTTTGCTCGATTCTTATCATGGAATACCCCCAAAAGGGGCCTTGGTTTGACTGATGGCAAGATTTTAGAAAGGTTTGCCAAAAGAATCAATAAGAGAGATATTCTTAAAAATAAATATTTACTTGTTTGCTTCCTGGAGAATACCTACTTTATACATGTAAATACTCTGTACACCGCTTTAAAGAAACTTCTTTCTTAGTAAGTAGTTTTTTAAAGCCACGCAGTTGTAGATGATCTGTACTATCTGTGCCCCTTTTTCGTGGTCTTTCAGGTTTCGCGAGATTTGGCCTGTGTACAACTTCACTTGTTTAGCTTGCGTGTCGAGTCAGCCAGATGCTGATTGTTGTTCACGTGTACTTTTTTTCTTCATTTATACTGAAAGGATTGTTCCATGGAAAAAGGAACAGTTAAATGGTTCAATGGAACCAAAGGTTTTGGATTCATCACACGTCAAAGCGGCGAAGATGTATTCGTCCATTTTAAGGAGATCGTCGGCGACGGCTATCGCACTTTGAATGAGGGTGACCAGGTCCAATTTGAATCTCAGATGGGACCCAAAGGCCTCCAGGCTACCAAAGTCGAAAAAATATAAGCGACCTTGAGTGAAGCAACCCCAGTCAGTGATATAACTGACTGGGGTTTTTTATTTCTCGGAAAGGAATTTCGGTGAACAGAACACTTTAGTATTTTTTTATCGAAAAGATTGGAATTCCTAACGGCAATAACGGTGAAGAGACCTTTAAAATTCCCCCGATTTCTTTCGTGTTAACAATGTTATGATCTGCCACGAAGTTCTCTTCCTGATGTTCTATACAATTTTACACAAAGAGTTTTCTGAAGATCAGATTCGCGGAGAAAAGAAACTTACTCTCTATTATTTATCAAGCCTCTTTAGTCTTCGGAGAAATATCTTGCAATCTGACTTTTCGTTCGCTATATTTGAAACCAAGTTGAGCTTCTAACACTACTTCTGACACTTTTCAATCGAAGGAATCGGGCAAAGGTGAGAAGAAAGTGGAAAATGATCAGAAATCGAAGAAATTTATCAGGGGTCGTAGCTCCCGCCCAAAGATGAAGCATGGCGGGCAGGCGGTTTGGTTAGAGCACTTGCTTCCGGGTTGATCAAAAGATATTGTTCTTTACATATTGGGGTCGTAGCTCAGCTTGGTTAGAGCGCCTGCCTGTCACGCAGGAGGTCGCGAGTTCGAGTCTCGTCGGCCCCGCACACAAAGCCCTCCCTGAAACCTTGGAGGGCTTTTCCATTCTATAACCTTATGCCTCACTTTGTCTATATAATCCAGAGCAAACGCGATGGTTTGTACTATACCGGTTCTTCACATGATCCTGTTCTCAGATGCCAGCGACATAACGAAGGTTGGACCAGATCCACAAAATACAGGGGTCCGTGGAAATTAGTATGGACAAAGAAATTCCCCACAAAGTCTGAAGCTCTTCAATTCGAACGCTACATTAAGAAAATGAAGAGTCGCGCTTTTATTGAACGACTGATCCGCGACGCAGGAGGTCGTCCCGATTCCGAATAACGAAATCGGGAAGTCTCGTCGGCCCGCCGAAGTCCCGAAGAAACGAAGAAGCGTCGGCACACTTCGATACAAAATCCCTATTCAAGGTGATTTGTTTCGTACATCCTCTCCGATCACTATTCCGCCCGTACTTGACATTCCTTCCCGGCAATCGTAGTTTTGTATGCGACACGATAGCACAGAACCAGCATTGATCCATTTGTTTTCATGGAGATCAAATGAAACTTGCGAGATTCTCCATTCACTGATGCACCGCTTGTAGCCCCCACAGTAGTGAACCTATCGAGCGGCTTTTGGGGCAGGTACGAGGATGATCAGGTGACTGAGCATTGGATGGCATTTGTTGATGATTCCCTTTGGGGCATTGCTGTCTATAATCCTCGCTGTCTCAATTTTCTGGCTGGGATTTCCGGTTCACCGGGTTGTGAAGCATCTGACGCTTCGACCTGTTACATTGCACCAGTCAAATACAAATCACTAATGAAGAATTCGGTTTATGAATACGAATATTTTATCATCGTCGGTTCGCTGAGAACAATCCGGGCGACGGTGTACCGACTGCACGCTGGGGAGAAAGGAAATACAACTGATCACCAATAAGATGCTACGATCTCACCGATGGAAGCAAACGAACTGCATTCTGCTCATTGTTGCTAATTCCAGCCAATAGATTCCCTGTACTATAGATCCGATTGTGATGAGATGAAAATAGAAAAACTATTTATGGTAATGTGGAATGGTATGATTTTTTTCGAAGAGTTATTTTCTGAATAGCCCTGGTGGCGCTCCCAAGAGCTCAGGAGGAGAGAGCGCCACCTTCGTCGCTGGAGATCTCCACCATGAAGACCTCCACCGAATAGAGACCTAGATAGGGCTAAACACAGGGCAGATCACGACAGGCCGTATGGAAAGGACATTTCCAGTATATACCAGTTGTACTACAAGGTGGGCAGAATCCGGTGCACCTGGAATTGCATAGCACTTCTCTACTACCGATCCCTCTGCAAGAGTACCACAACTCTCGCAGGACCTATCAGACACGATCCACAAACCGGATCCCACTTCAGCGGTTGAGTACTTCATAACAACATAGATCTCAATATCAGCGGTATTTGGACCTGTTCCTTTACTGGGCTGATTATCAGTTCCATTGCTCTGCGTGAGTAAGTAGAGGATTGATCCTTGTACCTGAATATTCCCGTAATCATAAGTAGATCTCAAAAATCGAACACTTTGGTTCAGGTCGAGCTTCCTTCTGCTCGATCCATCTACTCCAACCGACAAAGTTGACACAGGGCTTGATAGGTCATAATCCGAGCAACCGATTAGTAAGAACACGGTCACAAGGGCAAGAAAAAGATTCACGCGTTTCATAGATGCCTCCTTTTTATTGAAATGGATTGTTGTTTGCAGGGTGGGCTTGAAAAGCTTGAGATTTTTTTTTCTCTCGACTACCCATGCTGGAGTATCATCTTACAAGGTGCGTGCCGATGCACAAACGCTGAAATGGAATTGAAACACAAAGACGTGATAGTTGGAACCGCTTGATTATGAGCAGCTCTGCTCATAATTGAACGATAGGCAGACTGTCAAGAGTAAATCAGATGCTGAAAATATCTGGGCAAGTATTCTTTGAGAAGGAGATGTTGGTAATGAGGGTGAGCACTACTCGCGTCGATGAATGATATTCATTCCAGTCCGTACTTCTCTATCCGTCGTTGCACGGCATTGCGATCGATGCCGAGGAGGCGTGATGCTTGCGTAATATTTCCGTGAGTAGATTTGAGTGATAAATGAATAAGCTCCTTCTCCATCAATTCAAACAGATCTTTGCCCGAGGAATTTAAGGAAAGAAGCTCGTGTAATTCTTCCAGAAGCCTTTCAGATAACCGGAGTGTGCTTGAAGCCGGAAGAATACCGATGCCAACCGTACGGAGCTGTTCCGCAGTTATCTCTGCAGAAGAGATGAGGATCGAGATTCGTTCGACGGTGTTGCGAAGTTCTCGTACGTTTCCTTTCCAGATAAGTTCTGAGAGATACCGATGTGCCTCGTTTGTAAAATGCTTTGCACTGCTGGAGAGTTCATTGAGAAATTTATCCGCGAGCAGCGGAATGTCTTCTATTCGTTTATTGAGCTGCGGCAAAGTGATGGGGACAACATTCAAACGATGAAAAAGATCTTCACGGAATTGTCCCTTCCGTATGGCATTGCGCAGATCGTTGTTTGTCGCTGCAATTACCCGCACATCCACGCGGTGGTCAACTGATGAGCCAACGCGACAAAACGACCGCTCCTCGAGAATGCGCAATAGTTTCGGCTGAAGCTCGAGTGGCATCGCTGAAATCTCATCGAGGAAGAGCGTCCCTCCATCTGCCAGCTCGAACTTTCCTTTCATGGTTGCCGTGGCTCCGGTGAATGCACCTTTTTCGTGACCGAAGAGCTCCGATTCAAACAGAGTCGAAGGAATCGCTGAACAGTTCACTGCCACAAAGGGCCGTTCAGCGCGAGGGCTCTGATAGTGTATCGCTTTTGCCGCTACCTCTTTACCCGTCCCGGTTTCACCCACGAGGAGAACTGTCGCATTTGTCACTGCAACGAGATTGATCGTATTGCGCACCTCTTCCATCGCTTGGCTTTTCCCAAGCAGTGCCGAAATACCTCGTTCCTGTTGAAGAGTCTCCTTCAAACGAATATTATCGCGAAAGAGGGTTTCGTGGAGTCTTGCGCGCAAGACAAACTGAGCAGCCAGAGGTGCCAGCACGTTGGCCTTGAGAACCTCATCGTCGGAAAACTTCCGCCCCCCTTTTGAGTTGACGAGATTGACAAAGCCAATCATTCTCTCCCCTGACAACAGAGGAACAGCGAGAGCCGGACCAAGTATGAGTACTTCTTCTCGAGAGCTGCGAATTTTGAGATCTTTCACTACGTCCTCAACCAGAAGGGGCATTTTGTGTACTTCGAGCCATCCTGCCACAACCGTATTCACACCGTGATCTATTTCTCCGGATGATTTGCGTGTGCTCCGGACAACCGTTTGAACTGCATCCCCTGCGGATTCTCCCACGAGCACAACGGCAGCCCGCTCTGCCTTGCAAAGATCGAGAAAGCATTCAACAATTCCCTCGAGAGTTTCATAGACACCTACCACAGAACCGAGTGATTGTGCGAGACGGTGGACCCCCTCGAGTTCCTGTATGCGCTGCTTGAGTGAAGAGAGGTCGTTTGTCATTGGATGATTGGTGTGACTGCTGAAGAGAAGGTATAGATGTTTGCAAGAATAATCAATAATTCAGATCCTCTGCTTATGGAGACGGGTTTAGAGAATTTATGATAGGATGATACTCACTGGCACTCGACTTCGCGAACGTAACGGACTCAGCGCTCAACGTACTTGACTAGCAGTGACTTATACCGCGGGTGCTCGCGGATCGGGTCCCACAGCGGATCTAGCCTCAGCGTGTGGACGCTGGAATACGAAGGTCCAGCAACTAATCGTTCGATCTCGTCTAGCGCACCCTCAGCGTCGCCGATTTGTGCAAGAATCTGTGCGCGTTGTTCTGCGACCCAAAATCCTTCTTCGAAGAAGTCACGACGGTAGGGCTCTGATTGTTGCAGCCAGTGCGCCTCGCGACGTGCCTCCTCCTGACGGCCGAGCCCGGCTAGTGTGAGACCGCGGCCCGCATGCACGCGCCAGTCTTCCGGTAGTTCTCTCAGCATCGAATCAACGATTCCCAGCGACAATTTGAACGCCGCCATCGCGGCCGGGCGGTCACCGCGCAACTGGTGTGCCCAGCCCACGAACAAGGAATTGGGCAGATAGGACGACTGCATAACGATCACTTTGTCGCGCGACAAGGAAAGGAAACTCAGCAGGCTGTCGGCTTGACGTTCCCAGTACAGAAGCATAGCATGACTGGATTTTTTAAATGTCGAGTTCATCGGCATGTGATCCAGCGCCACCCGCAGTGTGTCAAATTGCCCCTTCCAGGCGACATAGATCCATCCCTTCATTATGGCAATGCCATTCAAGTCCGGAGCGAGGCTCAAGGCATGATCGCACAACCGGACCGCCTCGGCGTAGCGATGCATCGCTTTGTAGGTATATGCGCCTAGGTCCCAGAACAGATCCGCGTCCCGCGGAGCTATCAGTGTGGCCTTCTCGAATGCGGCGAGGGCCTCATTCCAGTTCCCGAGCCGGCGCTGCGCATACCCGATCGCGCTCCAGAGCGTCCCATCATTGGGTAATCCCTTCAGTGCGATCGTGAACTCCTCCAACGCCTTCCGCCAGTCGCGGTGCGCATAATGCACCCGGCCCATCGCGATATGAGCCTGCGGTAGATCCGGCGCGAGCCGGAGCGTAGCTTCCGCTTCCTCACGCATGCGAGTTGCTCGCAACGGCGTGGGATCGGCACGTAAAAAGTACTTACGGCTATGCACCACTGAAAGTGCTGCGTGGGCCAATGCGAAACCCGAATCGAGTGCCAACGCCCGCTCAAACATATGTTGGGCGATATCCATGTTCTCTTTGACGTAGCCTGGGCGAGCATAGTACTCGCAGCCCTGAAGATAGAACCGGTAAGCCTCGGCATTTGCCGTCGGGATCGATGTAATTCTCTCTTGTTCAGTGCTGGTGAGCGCTCCGCCCACCGCTGCAACGATCCGCTGTGCTACCTCACTCTGGATTGCAAAAGCGTCGTCCAGTGTACGGTCGTACCGCTCTGCCCACAGGTGCACGTCCGTGGTCGCATCGATCAACTGGACATTCACCCGCAACCTCCCATCCACCACTTGCACGCTCCCCTCCACCACGCTTGCTACCCCCAGCTCGCTCGCGATTTGCCTCAATGGGGTCTTCATCCCTTCGTAGCTCATTACCGAGGTGCGGCTGATTACTGTGAGTGCCGACACCTTCGACAGTTGTGTCAGTAGTTCGTCGTGCAGCCCACCGGCGAAATAAGCGTGCGGTCCCCCGGGGCTCAGGTTCTGGAATGGTAGTACAGCAATGGATTTGTTACGTACGTTAGTCTTGAGAGGTAAGAGGAAATACAATCCTACGAGAGCAAGCAGTACAACTGTCACCGTACTCAAACCAATCTTTAAACGCTTTTTTGTGATTGTCGCCTTCGTCGCTCTTTGTAGGTCGGCTATCAATTCATCGATCTTTTGGTATCTGTCGGATACTTTCTTCTCCAGACACTTCTCAATAATCTTTTCTAGCTTCTGAGGAACATCTTTCCGTAAAGTAGTCACCGGCTGTGGTATTTCATTCAGTATGTAGTACACAACGGCATCGTAAGACTCGCTCTTGAAGGGAAGCTGGCCAGTGATCATCTCATAGAGAACAACGCCGAGCGACCAGATATCGCTGCGTTGATCTAGTTTCTCCCCTATTGCTTGCTCGGGGGACATATATGCTATTGTTCCGGGTGTTGATCCAGTTTTCGTCAGCTTCGTTTGTCCCCTTAGACCCACCTGGCCAACAATAGCGTGCTTCGCTGTTGCCTCAAGACCAGCGTCAGTTTGAGTCGATCGTTCATTCGTCAACCTCTTGCGTTCTGCTAACTTGGCAAGGCCGAAGTCGACAATTTTTACCTTCCCTTCTTTCGTCAGCATGATGTTTGCCGGTTTGATATCCCGATGTATCATCGCTGTCGAATGTGCTCTCTGCAGCCCCTTGGCTGTTTGGAGAGCAATATCGATTGCTTCACCAATCGGCAATGGCCCGCGTTCAATCTTCTTCTTTAAGGTCTCCCCTTCATACAAGTCCATGCAGATATACAATTGTCCATCTGAAGTTTCATCGATGTCGTGAATTGTGCAGATGTTATCGTGCTGGAGAGCTGATGCTGCTTGTGCCTCGCGTATAAAACGTTCTTTTGCTTCCGTGTCGCGGGTAAGTTCAGGAGGGAGAAATTTGAGGGCTACATAGCGTTTGAGTCTGGTGTCGTACGCTTTGTATACTACACCCATCCCGCCCGCACCGATGCGTTCCATGATTTTGTAGTGGGCTATGGTCGTTCCGATCATCCGTAATCCTTTGATTTACAATCGGAAGAAGATCTGAATCTATATCGCAATCCGCGACAGAAGGCTCTCTTTGCGGATAGAAATGTCAATGCAAAGCTACTATAGTTATGAGACTAAGTCAAACCTTGAAGATTCTATTCGACGATATTCAATGCTATTTCGCTCTCTTGAGAATCAGAAAATTACGATTTTCAATTTTCACCACCCGCTACTACCGCAGGAGGTCGTCCCGATTCCGAATAACGAAATCGGGAAGTCTCGTCGGCCCCGCTTCCAAAACACAAAGGGTTAGCGATGTATGCTAACCCTGATTCGTTTTGTGAATCCTGACGATTTGTGTCGGGATGTGTTTTCAGAATTCCGCCGTTTTGTGGTTGGAAGAAGAATAAACCCCTTTATGGGGTTTTTCATTTCTGTACTGGAAAAAGATTCATATCTCGCCTGTCCCGACTTTTCCCGATTCTTTCTATCGGAGGTCTTTTGTCGGGATCGGTCCCACAATCTTTTGCTCACCTCACAATCAATGAGGTGATTAATGTTGTCCATCTTCTATCGCTCCAACGCTATCTACTACATCTCCTATGAGGTCGATGGAGTTCGTCAATGGAAGAGCACCGGTACAACTCGAAGGACTGAAGCGATCAATATACCTGACAAGTTTCCCACTGTTGTGCCAATAGTAAGTATTTTATTCCTTCATTTCTCACTTCAACAGCAACAGCTTACGCGTCTGCTGAAATTGACCCGCAACCAGGCGATAGAAATACATTCCACTCGGAAGATCGGTCGCACGAAATGTGACCGTATACACTCCTGCAGGTCGCTGCTCGTTGACGAGCTCAGCGACTTGCTGACCCAGTGAATTAAAGACGCGAAGGTTCACAAATTCCTCTGCAGGGAGTTCGTACACAATCTGCGTCGTCGGATTGAACGGATTGGGATAATTCTGTTCCAGTTGGAACTGTTGCGGTAAAGTGCTGCCCGTTTTATCTCCACCGACCGATGCAGGAATAGATCCGCACCCCCACTTGGCAATATACTTTGCACTCACTCCTCCGGCTGTAGTAAATATTCCCGCTGCATAGAGATCCTGCCCGATTACCGCAAGACGCCAGACGCCATCATTCATCCCGGCTCCGAGCGGCGACCAGGATGTACCATTCCATTTAGCAACACTATTTGCGCTCACACCTTCAGCAGTCGTAAAGCTTCCGGATGCATAAAGATCCGTTCCCATCGCGGCAAAGCCTTCTACACTATTATTCATCCCGTTAGTGCTGCCAGTTCCGAATGAGGACCAGGTCGAGCCATTCCATTTAGCAATAAAATTCGCATTATTTCCATCGGCTGTAGTAAATCTTCCGCCGGCATAGAGAGTTCCAGCCATCATCTCAAGACCAGTTCCTCCGATAAAGAAGTTCATTCCTGATCCAAGCTGAGACCAGGTTGTGCCATTCCATTTAGCAATACGATTTGCAGGCACCACTCCAGCAAGTGTGAATTGTCCTCCAGCATAGAGGGATGATCCATCAACCAAGAACGATGATACGTAATCGTTCATTACGCTGAACGGCGACCAATTTACGCCATCCCATTTAGCTATAAGATTTCCAGGGCCTCCCAATGCCGGTGTCAAAATATATGATGTGGCATAGAGAGTATTTCCCATTGCTGCAAGAGCATTAATAGCACCAGCCGCAGAAAGTCCGCTTCCGAGCGCTGACCAGTTTGTGCCATCCCATTTAGCAATATTTAGTGCAGGGATACCTCCAGCAGAAGTAAACCAGCCGCCGGCATAAAGATCAGTTCCAATTACAGCAAGTGCTGATACCATTCCATTAATACCATTTACACCGTTACCACTGCTAATAAGTGGCGACCAATTAGAACCGTTCCATTTTGCGATATGATTTGCTGTAGTGCCTCCGGTAGTTGTAAAGTTTCCGCCCACATACAGATCCGATCCTATAACCGCAAGAGCCCACACCTCACCATTCGTTCCATTATTTATTCCGGTTCCGAGCGGTGACCATGCTTTCGTTCCATTTGTACACGGATCGAGTTTGTTTCCGAAATAGAGAGTATCGATGTTCTGACCTGCTGCAAGCAATACTGTGTAGGTGCCCGGAGCAATTGGGAGCGTTTGCACCCATCCGTTTTGGTTTGTCTCTGAAACCGTATACGTCCCAGCCTTCAAGTTGTTGAAACAATACTTGCCTTCTTTGTCTGTTTTCACAGGTGGAAATGATGTTCCATTCAAGTTGATCTGCCAGTTCGGTAATCCCGGTTCACCACGATCCATGATACCATTGCCATTCAAGTCGTTGAACTTCACGCCGCAAATAGAACCGAGCGTGGGCGTTGCACATGTTATCGTTATTGCATCAAGAAAATTTCCGCCAGCTTCCGTACCACCTACGGGGAGAGAAATAAATCGTAACTCATACGCCGTAACACTATTATTAGGAAATGTGTAAGTGACACTATCCTTTTTCCAGACTGTCGTACTTGTGTATGTTCCTAAAATACTGTCTACACCATTAGCAGGTCTAATGGCTACACTC
>JAZDJN010000110.1:0-27891 GCA_043803945.1 bacterium
TGCGCAAAACCATCGGAATGGAAGGACAAAAGAACTAAATCGAAACGACGTTACAGTTACGCTAAACTACTAAATATACGGGCTTGGAAGGTGGGTAAAAATAATTGTCGTTGGTGGGTAATTTTAATTGACGTTGATCAAAAGAGCTTTTCTGGCTTCATATCCCCTTTTCGTACATACTGGTTATTAATGTGCAGGATGAAGCATCTCGAAATCTTTAATCCTGCTCCCTCATACGCGTATCGCTGCAGGGCAAGATCGTGCAAATTGATTTCCTTGACCTCCGTGGAGCTCTTGACCTCGACGATTTCCCAATCGTTCTTGCCGACGGGATTCAGCATGTCTGCCCGGGCAAAGGCATGCTCATATTTAAATGCAGCTTCAAAAAGTGGTTTGCGGTGTCGTATTGCTTCCTTTGACGCCTCAAATATCTTTGCGAAATCCAATACACCTTTTTCTACCTCAATTCCATCCGGATATAGCCGCTTGGCAAATTCACCCACAAGATGTCCCTGATCAAATATTGCCTGTATCTGTGCATCAAATGCGGGTATCTGATCCTTGGCATTATACTGATACCACAACAGCTTGTGGCATTGGAGGCCGGAGAGGTATTTTGATTTTGAAATGAAAGGAGTCATGATTATAGAATCTTAGATCCCAGCACACATCATAATGTGGTTATACGTTATACGATCTTTCTCAACTCAACTTACAGATACAATGCTTCCCTGCTCACTATCGAGTTTAACCTTGATATAGTTATCAATTTCCTGCTGTAATTCTTCAACATGTGAAATCACCCCGACCACTCTGTTTTCTTTTCGTAATGATTTCAGTGCTTCGAAAACCGTGGTAAGGGATTCTTTATCTAATGTGCCGAATCCTTCATCAAGGAAGAAGAAGTTTTCCTCTGTTTTGGCGACTTGCTGAATATTATCGGCCAACGCTAAAGCCAATGATAACGATGCCTGGAAGGTTTGACCTCCAGAAAGTGTTTTTACACTTCGCGTCTTCCCATCATTCAGAAAATCCCTAATTTGGAAAGAGTTGTCATCACGCAGTTCAAGCCTCAGTTTCTGTCGAGTCAATTGAGCGTACCGCTGATTCGCTACCCCGCAGAGATTTTGGAGATAAATCCGGGATGCATAATTGACGAACCCTCCCCCCCGGAATAATCTCTTGAGTATTGCCAGGTCGGAGGCTTTTAGCTCTAATTTATCTTTCTCATTCTCCAGTTTGTGCTTTTTCTCCAGGTTCTTTGTTAATTCTGCAATATGGCTCTCTAGCCTGCCTATGTCTTGATTCACCTGCCTGATACTCTCCTTGATTTCATCAATCTTTGTCTGCAATTCCAAGTGCTTTGGTCTGTCATACAGAGATTCACTTGCCTCTTGTTCTAATTTATCCAAATGCTCCTTAGAGGTAATTACTTTTTCGTTAAAAGATCGAATCGCTTCCTTTTCCTTCTTTGTGTCAATTTTATTGGTCAGGATATTTTGAATTGCTGCGAGATTATCAAAGCCGGTGGAGTGCATCCGTTCTGTTAAATCATTATTGATGCCCTTCAATTTCTCCTGTAATGTTGCCTGGTTTGTTTCTTCTGTATCAATAACCCCGCTTAATTCACTCCGTCGCTCCTTCATTTTTCGTATTGAGTCGTCGAGCTCTTGATATCGAATCTCGATGTCCTTCACATATCCTTTGAGCTTTTCTATTTCACTCTTGATCGATTGAGGTGCCCATTCATTGAATGACTCTTCCTTAAAGTGTTCTATCTTTTGAACCAATGTCTTCCGCTCGCCGCTTAGCTCAGACGATTTCTCTTTGACTTTCTGCAGAGCATCCTTCGCTTCTGATATTGTAGTATTTATCTCTTCTATCGTTGTCCGCGATTGTTCGATATTCTCTTCTAAATCAGCCAGATCGCTATTTATTGATTCTGCATGAGCAAGCTCATTGTCTATCTTATCAATGTTGTCTCGTGAGTAATCAGGCCAGCAATATTTTCCCTCCTGCTCAGTTAGGCTTGCGTTTTTTACTTCCAAATCTTTTAAGGTTTTCTCAAAGGCTTTGTTTGCGTTTTCGAGCTCTGAGTTAAGTCGAACAAACTCCTGAGTCTTTTCATCCAGGCCTTCAGCGTCTTTCTCGAGCTTACGTTTCTCCTTCTTGAGCAAATCGATCTGCGTTTTGATCCCTTTGCCAACATACTTGTGTGGATGATGTTCAGACCCGCATAGAGGACATGGATCTCCTTCGTTGAGGTTCGCCGCAAATGATTCAAGTACCTCGGTCTGTCTGAGAGTATCAATATCATTCTGCTTGCTTGCAGCAGCCAATCGACAGCCCTTCGCTATGGTTTTAAGCGTTTCGATTAACTTGCCCAAAGAATTTTTTCGATCAGCACTTGTTGTGTAAGCAAGAACCTTTGAATCGGCAAGCAATGTTTCTTTTTCCATCTCGAGAGTCTTCAGGTTCTCAGAATGCTCATCCCTCAAGATTTGGAGTCCGTCTATTGCCTCCTTGATCGAATAATACTTATCAGACCAACTCTTTATCTCTAAAAGCTTTTTCTCATTTGGCATCTCTTTCTTGGATTTCTTAAGCGTTGCTTCCATTTCTTTTGTTTCGATACGAAGCTTAGCGGCTTTTTCGGTCTTGGCTTTGATATTCTTTTCTAGTTTGCCTTGCTGCAGCTCAAGCGATTGAGCTTGATGATCTAATGTCAGGACTTCGCCAACCGACTCAAGCTCTTTCCACATTATTTCAGAGTCATGCCTATGTTCATATTCTTTTCTGGTCTGTTCGAACTCAAGTTCAGCCTGCTCTATCTTCTTACCAAGAGTAGTGATAGTCTTTCTGTTCTCATTGATCCTATTCAAGGCTTCCGATATTTGGGCCTCGGCATCATTCCGTTGTTTCAATATATCAGGAAAGTTCTTCTGGCAAAGTTCATATCGCTCAACAAGAAGCTCCCGGTTCCGGTAGTTGTCGCTTTGTTGATTCAACAGATCCAATGCTCGTCTTGCTTCCCCGACTTTATCCAGAAGCTTTTTCATGTCTTGCATTGACTTGTCAATCTTTTCGGAAACTGATAAGTCCCCTTCAAGCTTTCCCCGGCCTACAACCAGCTCATTGCGGTGTGTTGATTCTTGCTCAATGAGGCCTTCATCGATTTCTCCTATTTGGTGCAATTGACCCTTAACACCATCCAGGGCTGAACAAGTAGACTTGTCGATAACATCTGTTTTTGAGGCTAAATCATACCGATTGAGATTGAATATCTCTTTCATCATTCGGGTTCTATCGGTTTCACCTAATTGGAGAAACTCCTGGAATTGTCCCTGCGGAATGATGATGGTGCGTCGAAAATTCAAATAGCTCAAACCAATAATTTCTTCAGCGGTGGTGCAATCAAGGGGGATCCAACTTTCCCCCTGTAGTTTATATCCTTTACGATCTAACGTTTTTACGATATTGAAATCTTTCTTATCCCTGGTTCCCTTTACGGTGAAACGAAATATTTCCTGGTTTTTATTTCCAGACTTAAACTTGAAGTCAATGAAGAGCTCTCTGGACTTCAAATTCATCATGTTGTAATTGCGGCCATCCCTCGAATTGAGACGTTCGGTTTCACCAAAAAGCGCATAGGATATTGCCTCCAGGATCGTCGATTTCCCGCTTCCAACCGGACCAAAGATTCCAAATAAATGATTATTCGTTAGCTTCGTGAAATCAATAGTCTGTTCAGTTCTATATGAATAGATTCCTTTCAATGTCAAACTCAGCGGTATCATGCTTCCTCCGCTTTCATCACTTCACGCAACAAGCCCATCATCTGCTCGTTGGGTTCCTGACCCATTTCATGCTTGAAGTAATCTCTAAAAAGCTCCTCAACCGATTTTGAAAGACTTGAAGAATCTACCCTCTCACTCACTCCGCTATCAGCATCGTTGATAACCGGAATAATGTCTACGATCCCGTCATGTGCTGAGTAAATCGCCTTCCGTTCTTCCGCTGTCAGGTAGGTATCGCTTTCCATCGTCAGCTCAACAAGTGTGTTGGGATTTGATTCCAGCCACGCAATCGTTTCACCGACAGACTTGAATAGTTTTCTAAATACTTTCTTTCCCGAAACAAGCTCAACGCGTCTGTGTTGGGCGGGTTTGCCCGGTTCGAGGTCAACAATGGTAACAGATTTTGATTGCTCTGTGTCGTTCAGGCTATAAGAGAGGGGACTTCCACTATAAATTACAGGAGTATTCTCTCCCTGCATGACAATTCGCCGATGCAGGTGGCCGACAGCGACATATTGGACTTGAGGCGGGAGGTTATTTGTATAAATTGCCTGAGCACCACCGATGTCAAGTATCGGCTTCTCATCATCCGGCTCCGATAATTCTTCACCGCCCTGTGCAGTCAAGAAGAGATGTGCAATCAGAATATTGATCCCTTGGGAGTCACAATGTTTTTCACAGATCTGCTGCCATCTCGTTTGTAGGATGGTTCGAAGTTGTTCCTCGGGATTTTCAATCCCCAGAAAAGACCTTAGACGCTTTTCATTTGCATAGGGTGTGATAACTATTCTTAGAGGAACTTCTTGGCGGGGCACCATTATTTCAATGAATCCTTCATCGGATCGTGCAACCGATAACCCGGAAGAAAGCGTAAATGGATGAACCTTCGTCAATGGATAGCCAACGAAAATGATACCGCATTCACGGGCTAATGGATCTGGAGATTCAATTCTATCCGGGGAGTCGTGGTTTCCTGCAATTGCAATGACAATACGACTGCCTTCATTGGCGAGGCGTTTTAATGTGCGGTAAAATAGCTCAACGGATTCGACGGCAGGGTTGAAGGTATCAAATAAATCACCGGCAATAAGTATGGCATTTACTTTTTCTCTTTCGGCAACCTGGCATATTTCATCAAGAACAGCCATTTGTTCAAGATGGCGGGAAATATTGCCGAGTGACTTACCGAGATGCCAATCGGAGGTGTGTAATAATTTCATACAACTCCCTAATTGATTAGGATATTAATTCATCCTACAGATCATCTGCTATCGTTGAGTATTTATCGTAACACTCACGAGACAGCGCTTTAGCAGATGGCACCTTACTTGGCAAGGCCATTGACAAACCGGTGCCGCAGAGCATAACCAGACTATTGCTTTCTATTGAAAGTAGGAGTTGATTCTTTAGTTTAGCTTCCATAGTCTTTGAGCAATAATCATAACATTTATCAATTCAATCCCATCGCTTTAAACGCTGCGTCAATAGGATCGGAATAAATGACAAGGCTAAATTTCGAAACCAGATCGGTTGGTACTTTCCCGAGTTGCGACATATCAGAAGCGGGAATAAGCACTTTCTTTGCACCGCTGTCACTTGCTACCTGAAGGAATTCACCAAGATTGTCTGATCCGATGATTGCACCGCCAATACTCATAGATCCCAATACAATCATCTGTGAAAGTAAAGAACGCTCAGTGATGCTCGAAATGATAGAAAGAAACATTGCCAATTCTAATCCTTTGACATTTCCGATACCATTGAGGTCGGTTGCCTTGATGTGAAATTCATATTCATTGAATTTCGCTACCTGTGTCACACGATTCAGGTTTGACCTTACATAGTTGACGGCTTCCTTGAGTTCTTCTTTTATGGAGGTACCACCACCGAACCCAGTATCACTCATTTTGCCGTTGCCAGGCATTTTCTGAATATCGAGACGGAATAGTCCTTTGTGCCCCGTATCTGTATTTTGTGCAATCGCATAAACAGTACCAGCAGGTAGATCTCCTTCTGGAATAAGTGACTTTCCACCGCTCTCAGGTACACCGACGAAATGCTCCTCGTTGTCTGCCAGGTCGATGTAGCTGAAATGGACATCGTAAAATTCCATGCCGCCAAGCTTCTTCAACTGCTCTTTGATTCTTCGCCTTCCAACAAGTGCATACTCGAGGCATCGCTTTACATCTTCTTTCGAGAACTTGCCATCGGGGAACAGTAATTTGACAAGACCGCTTACCGTTCGTTTCACTGCAATAGTGTCTCGTTGGTTAAGATCTTTCCCTAGCCGGAAGTGCTGTATTATTGCATCAGAGAAATTGTGTTTCCTCAGCTCACGCAGACATTCAGCGAGATAGTCAGAAATAAATCCGAACGCATTGGTGAAAAATTCCGGTCTCATCTTAGGTACTTCCCAGCCCGGCAGATAATGATGGAACCGGTCAAAGAATGCAGTATCGATCATATCCTGCGGAAATGGTGCCAATAGATGGCTTGTCTTTACCATATTCTCGACAGATGAATTTATATTGCCAACAAACACCATGGATGCATCAGCATTGATGCTTTCTTTTCCTCTGCTGAAAGATCCATTCGCCATGAAACCTTTCATGATCTGAATGCCGTCTTTGTCCTTTAGATTAATTCCAGCAACTTCATCAAAAGCTACAACATCCCATAAACCAACTAAACCGACGGTACGTGTACTCATATTATAAAATAGATTCGCGACGGTCGTTTGTCCTCCAGAGATCAATATGGAATAGGGGGATATTTCATCATAGACGTACGATTTTCCTGTTCCTCTTGGGCCTAATTCGCAGATGTTATAGTTCTTCTCGACAAATGGAATCATGCGTGCAACAAGATGCCACTTCGTATCTTGATCGAGATTCACCGGTTCCATGCCGATGCTTCGGCATATTATGTCAATCCATTCATCAAGAGTAAAATTCTGACGTGCGTTAAGATATTCGGAGAGATCCAATCCGGGCATTTGAATCGGTTTCAAATCGACAATTTTGAACGGTGAATCCTGAGAATTTTCATCAAAATAATACTCGATATTTAGAATGCACCAGATGCCTCCAGCGAGCAGCTTTTCATATTTGCGGACGTATGATTCATCAACGATAATATTTCTAATATTTATGTTTGACAGCAATCCTTCGTAACGATCCTGTTTTTCATTCAGCTTGGCGGTCACTTTGTCAATTATTTTATAGCGCCCCTTTTCCTTTATTTTCGACTTTACCTTTTCAGCTTCATCCGGTCGAACATAATTTTCGGCAAGAATCTGCTTTACCTTCTGAATCCCCTCTTTGATAATAACCTCATCATCTGTTGCACAATACATTCCTAGAAGATATTCGAGAACATACACTGGTACGTTTGCCCCTTCGCGAATATGTTTGGTGAGATCTTTCCGAACAACTTTGCCCGGAAAGAATTGATTCAGTTTTTGATCTAGTGTATCCATAATGTTTTACCTGCTTATTCATCGAATTCACTGCTGAATGAGATCAGCATACGATATCTAAATTCTTTGTATGGTCGGAGGAGCGTTGTGCCCTCAATTGGTTCTTCAAGTTTCAAAACGACTTCCTGATTGTTGTATTGCGTTGCATCGGAAACGAAAAGGAATGTATGTCGCTTTTCTCTGCCCGATGAGTCTTTTTCTGAGCTATCGAAGTTGATGTTTGTAACGTCTGAAATAGCTTTTCCACTTTGCGAATAGAATCCTGCCCGTACTTGTCGAGCAAGCATTTTTTCACCAACAGCCTGGCGTTGGTAAAAGCTGATGCCATACTGATTACTGGTAATGTTTGTTGTTCCACCCAAGATGTCGATCTCAACATATTCAATATCGCTTTTTCGCTTCTTATTCACTTCCAGCACCGGTAATACAATTTCCTGCAGACTAGCGCCGCCATGCACATATCGGCTGCCAGCACCCTGAACACGAAGCCGATTGATAGATTTTGGAATCAACACTTCAATGTCACCCGACAAACCAAGTTGCTGATCTGTAAAATTCATCACTGTTGGACCACTATTGAGCTGTTTTCCAATGACAAATCTTCTACTACTCTTGAAAATATTTCCTTCAGGCATAAAGTCATTGAAGTCGCTTTCGTCAAGCCGACTATGCTGATAGAGGAATCCGTGATCAGCCGTAATGATCATGTTCGAACCATTCATGTTCGCTATCTGCTTGATGATCTTAATCATCATCTTGAATTCATCTTCAACAGCGCCGAATACTTTGTTTTCAGAGCTCTTATCATCTCCAACCTTGTCGATACCGTTGTGGAAGATATAAATCACCTGATACGGTTTAATATTCTCCCTGCCAGCGTGTGCGTTCATTGCGAGGAAATCTTCAGAAGATATGGCCAGACTGCCAGGATGCGCTTTCTGAAGCACTTTGGTGCGACTCTCCATTCCTTTGGTGCTTGATCCATCTGCAAAGACCGTATCGCTTTCTTTATCAAACGAAAGCTCCTTGTGTGGTAACAACGCTGCCATTCCAAGTTGTGTGAATGACGGAATTACTCCGAGCACAGGATGAAGATCAGCGGTGTATCTATCTTCCTTCAGAATGATCTCTCGTAGTTCAACCGCAGTTTCATACCGAAGCGCATCAGAGATGATGACAAATATCCTTTTCCCCTTCTCCACGTATTGCCGAATGTATCTGCTGTAGAATTCTCTTTGAAACTCGATTCCACCAATCTCCCAATCGCTTTGAGCATCTATTACTCTCTGCCATGAATCCGACAGTGGCAAGAGAAATGAATTGGTATAAGCCTTCTCGATCTTTGTCGTTAAGTCTTTTAACAGGTTCTGATGCTCTGCATTCTCGCTGAAGTAAATATATTTCCTGTATAGGAAGTCGATTCTGAAGTGCTGTTTTGCGTATAGCAAAAAGCCGTCTTTCGCATTATCTGCTTTTAAATCTGCTTTTCGAATTTCATCCAGCAAGAGACTACCATGGCTTAATGCCTGATACATATTCTCGTAGTTCTTGTAAAAGAATTTCGTCTTGCGTTTATCGATCCATTCCTGAATCGACTGGTTGGACAGGGTTTCTTTCAGTAGATGGTCGCGTAAGCCGAGTAAAATAGTTTTATCGACTGCATCGAATGTGTTTACATCCAGCAGTTCTTCCGCGTGTAATGTTTGGATCTCACTTTCGATACCTAGTTCTGCTGCTGCACGATTACTTAATTGCTCGAATACTGTTTGCGATTTTGCATGTTCCTTCCAGCGGTTTACAAAAAGATAGGCATCCTTCGAAAGTGCCGGTATTCTCTTTGGCAACGCACGGTGATAATTACTTAAGAGAAGTTTTGCTAATAGATCTTTGATGCTTGTTTCGGTTGATGTGTAGCCGAATTTCTTTTCGAGATGCTCCCAGAAGAATGTGGCAAGTTGAAATCGCTTTATGGTATCGTACTTGATTGTCGCGTTTAGCAGAAGATCTTCAAAGAGAGCAAACAACACTTTGTCCCATTCCGGTTCACAGTCGCATATAACGGATAACATTTTGAGCCGTAATTTTGACTCTCGATCATCCGGCTCCAACAGTGCTTTTAATTTTTGAATACGATTGGCATCAGTAAAGAATTCTTCATGGTTCTGTATTACTGACTCAAATTCCGGCGGCAACCCGAGCTCCTGTAAATATAGAGAAGAGGGCTTTGCATGAAATTCATAATAAGCAAGATTCAAATCCAGCAACCAATTTAATGAATCGGCTGGTTTGGGCTTGAGTTGGTAAAGAAGGAATTTTGTATCGGGATGTTCCACCAACACCTGATATTTGACGCCGAATTCATTGTTGTTGATAAACACTTTGTGAACATCGACAAACGAGAGGCTTTCAAACAGCTTTTGCATATCGGCTTTGTCATCATACCAAAAGATCAGCCGGTGCTGTTGAAAGAGTTTCAGCAGGGCATCTTCAATTTTCTTCTGCACTTCAAACATCATATTCCTGTCTGTCCTTTTCGATGAGTTGCTTTAATTCTTCGACGCTTGGCAATTGCACCAAATATTTACTCACAAATACTTCCATTGGTAATCCAGCCGTTGCATACTCAACAAGCGAATCGTTCTTGTTTGCACAGAGGATGATTCCCACCGGAGGATTATCTCCTTCTGTCATTTCGTTTTTCTTGTAATAGTTTAGATACAAATTCATTTGACCTGCATCTGCATGGTCAAATGCTCCGATTTTTAAATCCACAAGAACATGGCACTTCAGAATGCGATGATAAAACACGAGGTCAATGAAGTAGTGGGTCGTATCGAACGTAATGCGTTTCTGTCTTGCCTCAAAACAAAATCCTCTTCCCAATTCCACTAAGAACTTTTGTAAATGAGTAATGATAGCTTGTTCAAGATCATTTTCACTGTATTCAGGTTTTTCCTCCAATTCCAGAAATTCCAACACATACGGATTTTTCACAATATCCATCGGGGCAACAACCAACATATCCTTTGCTTTTGCGATTACCGCTTCTTTATCTGTTGAAAGTCCGGTACGTTCGAACAAAAGCGTATTCATTGCTCTTTTAAGTTCCCGGACACTCCAATTGTTTTTAATTGCCTGGACTTCATAAAACGCTCTTTTTATTGGGGATTCAGCTTGAATAAGCTCGAGGAAATGCGTAAAGCTGAGACGCGAAATCAGGACTTCCGCGGGAAATGAGAGATTCGCTGTTTCATCGGTAGACTTCTTCGAGGGAGGCAATACAGCACTTTGCCCTTCGCCCAATTTGGTGTTCAGCGAATTCCAAATCTCGCGATACTGATCTTGAAGAAAATGCAATTTGGGGGTCAGTGAACCCCAAATTTGCGGATAGCAATTATAAAATGTCCGACATGAGCGCAATGTCCGGTCATCAAGCCCTTTTACCCCTTTTTGTTTCAGCGTCGAAGCAACGTTCACCAGCAGTTTTTCCCCATACACCGCTCTGTCTTCTCCTTGCTGTTCGTATTCTACCAGATAGCAGCCGATAAGCCAATTACGTATGGTAAGACTTTGATTGACCTGCTGAAGAGCATACCCTTTGGAGTAGGTACATGTGTTTTGTATGATCTCGATAAGTTGATTGTATTGCATTGCCATAATCACTCTTCTTCTTTCTCCAATCCCTTGATTGGATAGAGCACTTCTTTGAACTTAATGTAATTCACCTTTACACCATCATCGAGGTCAATTTCTATTTTCTTCGCTGCCACTTCATACAATGTCTTCTCGTATGCTTTCAATTCCTTCAACATTAATTCTATATCAGCGATCTTTTTATCTGCCTGTGTCCGTTCACGTGGGCTGGCGTTTTCACTTATTTTGATTTTAGAGAATGATTGCCTGTTCGCTTCCAGTTTACCGATAAAAGCGCGAAGATAATCGTTGAGGATCTTTGAAACTATATCTGGGCGGTAGCGGTGCATATAGATGAGAACATTGAATGTTCGTTTGGGTGAGCTGAACATCCAATAGATCGGCCGCTTTTTGTAGCGCTTCACATGGTCGTTGTAAAAGTCTTTGACAAAGTATTTGCGGATATCTTTGCCGATGGCATCTTCGATGAATTTCAGATTCTCATCGTAATGTTCGGTGCCGAATGTGACTTTAAGAAATTCCTTAAACCGACCAACGATATCGTCTGTAAAATATTCATCTTCAAGTATTGGGATGATGTTATCTTCATCTGGCATAAACGTCGGTTTAGGGATTTGTTTCAAATAGTCTTGAAGAGTTTCACCTTGATTCGCGAGAATGATGCCAGGCTTATCGAGCGAATAGCGACCGAGCATACATCCGACAGCGTAGGAGAAGAATTCTTTCATCGTATCTGCGAGTAACAAGTCCTCTAACTCCTGCTCGGTTTTGTCGCCACCATAGCGGTAGTACGGGTTGCAGGTAAGGGTGATTTCGGGAAGCGGGACATCTGGTGAAAGCTCATCCTGCAGGCCATAGGCATCTATATAGAAACGATTGTTCTCCTTTTCTAATCGCTGCATCTCCAATGTCATCTCTTTGCAATTGGCACGAAGTTTAGTATAAGCTGCATTCAGAGTGTATTGATGTTGAGCAGGATCTAAAATCGAAAGGTGAGCAAATTCCCAAGAGGTTTCGTAAGAGTTCCAGTCTACCTGGGAAAGTCCAATCAACCGATCAATTGCTTTCAACGTATTCTGTGAAGAAAAAACTCCGTATGGAATTTTTGCCAGTTCTCCGCTCGTAAAGCTCAATGTTGGACACAGAACACGTAAGAATTCATTTGCCAGAACGGAGCAAAAGAGCCCAAGAGTATATCGAAGGCAGACATTATCTTCAGAAAATCCACACCTTCCAGTATCATCAAATAAAAAACCAACTGGACGGCAGCGAGCAGCGAATTTTCCAGAACTTATCTTTGACCAAGTTATCCCTTCTCTGAAATAATATGATTCATTTCGCACAGCAGATCTTGGTCTCCCATCTTCAAACGAGTAATTTCTAATTTCTTGACCATTTTTCCACCAATTTACAACTATGCTATGATTCCCAAACCATTTTCTATATTCGCCACCGCTATGACATGGATACCACTTCAAGCCATTGGTCTCTGTCTCTTCTAAAGATTTTGAACTAAGTCCAATTGAATTTTGGGCAACCTCATGCCAGATCCTCTGGAAGACCGTATTGTCACCAGTTGACATACCCGCTTTCAATTCAATAATGCCACCTATTGGTTCATTATTAGAGAAACACTCCAAGAATTTTTCACTCACCCAATAAGCAATCGGACTGCCAGGTATCTTCACGAACTTGGAAGAGGAGGTACGATAAAACCAACCGCACTTATGATTTCTTATCGCTTCCAATGCTTTCGGAGCTTGAATATCAGCTCCACGAAAATCAGAAAGTCGGACATACCCCCCCTTGAATCGTGGGTCATGTGAGTTCTGGATGGTGAATGTACAAATGGGGACAGTAGCACCTTCAAAACCAGAATACTCAAGTTGGATGAGTGATGTGATGGTTTTTTTTTCAATCAAGAAGTTCCGCAATTCTTCATAAGATGAAATAAACATCCACACGAAGGGTGTCATAAACCCCAATTGACCTTTATCCATGGCAAGCTCAGTGTTCCTAACAACAAAGGCGGAGAATACGTCTGACTTCACATCAGGATATTTCTCTTGCAAGAATGATTTGAGTCTATCATTCATCCCCTTACCACCCATGTAAGGGGGATTTGTCACAACAACGTGGTATCGTTTGCTTAAGTATTCTGCCTGCCGGAGCGCTTTGAGAACGCCTTCAGTCAAGGCACTAAGAAACGCCTCTTGTATATGAGTCTCGTGTAGGGTGATTGCTTCTGCACTTGCCTCTTTCAATTGCACAGGAGAAAGGCGGGGCTGAACAAGAGAGCCAAAATTATCTGCTTCAGCGAACAAGTTAAGATCGTGTAGAAGGTCATCGCGGCGAATTCCGCCTTTGCATAATTCGTCCAGAATCTTCTCCCATCCTTTATCTTCCCACTTCACATTACTGAACAAATCGTTCTTTGAACTTTTTGGATCTCTGGCCGTTGTGAAGTCGATCTTCTCTAACACACAAATATTTGGCTGTATTGGCTTTTTGAAGAACCGGCTATACTTTTCTCTGGCAACCATTGTCAAAGCAAATGCTGACAATTCTCCGGCGCGTTCATCTATCTCGATACCAAACAAGTTTTTCGTCAGAATCTTGTTCGGTATCTCTGTCGGTTCGTATCCCTCTTCTTCGTAGATCAGATACAGCAATTCAAAGGCATACACCAACATGTGTGCTGATCCACAGGCGGGGTCACAGAGTTTAATCTCTTCGGGTGAAGAAATGCGTAGGAAATCAGGGGTGAGGGTACAGGGATTAGGAGTTAGGGATGAGGAGATAGTTTTTGTCTGAGTGATGAGAGCATTTTGGAGATCTCGGTCAGCAGGGAGAGAATCTGCGCGGATTGTTCCAGGCTTAAGTACCCCAGCCGTTGCGCAATCATGATTTGCGTTTCCGCTTCCGCTTTGGATCCCTGGGCGATCGAAATGAAGTTCCTGAACTCCGCCGTCGATTTCCTTGAATGGCCCTCCGCTATGTTCGATGGAATCGACACCACCGCCCGCCGGAGCTGGCTGGTCAAACCATACAGTTCCTCCTTCGGAAATAGCTTGGTTGCCCGATAGACCATCTCCACCAATTCCATCGCCTTCTGCCACACGACCAAGTCCTGATAGCTTTTCACTTCCTGCATCTTCAACTCCTTTCTTTTCTCTAACCACTACGCCCTCGCCCCTATCCCCTACATAAAACTGCATCTTATCAATCAGCTTGGAATTCGGACGGTTCAGCATCCAGAGTCTGCCAAGGGAATTCTCTACGAGATAGCGCACAATCCAATTCGGTGTAAATAATTGTGTTGCAGCAGGAATGTCCTCTGGCGTTATCTTCTTGTTCTTTGCCAGTCCTTCGAACACTTCATCCTTCTTTTCTGAAATGTAGAACTGATACATCCAGCCGATAATTTCTACCTGTTTACAATCTTCATCACTCATTCCATCTCGAATATCGGTGACGATAGAATACTCGCTCAAAAGATCATCGGGGAGAAGCAACTCGGTATAATCAGCAATCCGCTCAAACATAAAGGGCATCGTAGTGTGCCATGCATTGCAGGATGCCACAAGGAGTATTTTATATGCTTCGGTCTGCGCATCAGCAACAGAAGTACGACTATCCAGCAGATCATTCAGACGCTTTCGGTCTAATGTGAGCACGTCATCTATATGCCCTGCTTTAGCCTCCTGCAGTAGCTCCGGTATTGTGCTGCCTGCTGCAGGTGTCACAATCTTCGGAACAGTGTAACCATTGGCATCCATAAACCGGAATGCCATCAAACGGTTAAACCACGTGTAAGCAACACGCTCGATTACTTGTTCTTTGCCATATTTCGCAATTTCCAGCTTCAGCTTGTTCACCTGCTCTCGTTTACCACGCAGTTCGGCGGTATCGTGCGACAGCACATACTCCAGCTTCCTGCCGACCAGATCGAGCAGTTTTACACGGGCTTCGCGAGCGAACTTCTTGAGTGTGTTGGTATTCATTGTTCCTGGTTCTGTGGAATATGCACATGTCCACGCCTTGGACCTATATTCATAACGTGTCCAAACAGGTGACAAATATGGACACGTGTGTTGGAACGTGTCCATGATGTGGACACGTTATTTTGTGAGCAAAGCATAGAGTTTTTTGTTCAAATAGAGATTTTCCTTGCCCACTTTTTGTTTTTTAAGAATACCAGCTTCTTCTAATGCTTTCAGATACACCGCAGCAGTTTTACGCTCTGCAAGACCGGCATCGACAAGGAATTGCCCTTTTGTATAGGGCTGCTGGAAAATCAATTCGATCAATTCTTTTGAATAGACTTTTGCAGGAAGTGTTTTCTTTGCCGATTCGAGTGTCTCCTGCAACAGTGATCGGATATTCACAATACGCTTCGAGGTCATCG
This sequence comes from bacterium, assembly GCA_043803945.1. Classification (GTDB taxonomy): domain Bacteria; phylum Bacteroidota; class Ignavibacteria; order UBA10030; family UBA10030; genus JAZDJN01. Next base: position 15,338 of record JAZDJN010000110.1, read on the forward strand.
CAGCAGTCGATTCAACTGCATCAAGCATGAACAAGACCCAAGGCTCCCAGCTATTCTTCTCCGTTACTGCACGCAGTAATCGGTAGTAATCACCTTTATGTTCAATAATATATTTGCTCAGATATAACACAGGAAGGGTGAGAAGACCTTCTTTTACAAGGAAGAGAATGTTGATAATTCTTCCAGTCCTGCCATTTCCATCAAAGAAAGGATGAATTGCTTCGAACTGATAATGAATCAGGGCAAGCTTCACGAGAGGGTCAAATTGATTCTCCGAGTGAATGAAGATTTCCATGTCTTTCAGTTTTTGTCGAATCAATGCTTCTCCCTCGGGTGGCGTATAAATTACTTTTCCTGTATGTTTGTCTCCGACTGCAGTCCCGGGTAAGTTACGAATGCCCGCACTGTTTTCTTTTATTGTCTGGACCAGCGAAACGAAAAGATTCGTCGTCAAGAGAGGTTTCTTCTTTAACGTATTGAATCCCGTCCACAATGCCTCTCTGTACCGGAGTACTTCTTTTGTCGTTGGATCGATATTGGTCGTATCAGCCGTGATCGCCCGAAATAGTGCATCATGAGTGGTGATTATATTTTCTATCTCAGAACTTGCTTGTGCTTCCTGAAGAACGACAGTATTAACAAGCATCGATTGATTTGGGATTGTTTCACCCAATCCCTTAAGTTCTGCGAGGGATCTCCCAGCGGAGATAGCTTTTTTCAATACTGCATTTGTTTCTATTTCGTTCTTTGGGGGCAGAGATGGCAAGTCATTGTATGGTATAAGTGGATTAAAGATTGTCATGCAAGTTCTTTCTCTATAGGGAAATTCGTTTATCCTCTTTAATCAATTTAAGATATGCTTCTTTCAAGGCTTGCACATACTCTTCAACATCCCGTTCTGTTTCCAACGACGGTTTTGCAAACTTCACTTTTACAGAATCTTTGCGAACGTACGCCACCTTCGTATACTGAACACCAGTTCCTGTTTGTGTTGCACCGGTCGAAGCAGGCACTGCTAAGCGCATCATCAGATCAATTTGTCTGTGGTACAGATCGTCTTGAGCAAAACTCTTCTTTGCACGCAGATTACCGATGAATCGTTCGTGATTGACTTCCTCGATAGACTCAATAAACGGTTGCAGCACTTCTGCCTGTTGAGATGGGGATAGCTTCTTGAACTCTTCATACGACTTCAACTTCTCTATCGTCTCTTTAACTATCTGAACGCTTTCAATTCGCTCTTTGTCAATCTTTGTTTTCACTTCACCACGCAGGGTATCAAGTGCTTGCTTGCCAGTCTGGATTAGATTGCCTTTGTAAGGAACAATACTCTCTTTCACAGCAGTCAACGGCTCTATTCCAGCCTTATCGATATAGTTGAAATTCGCATTCTCGCTATCCAGGTAGGATAGAATGTTTTCGTAGATATCCTTTTGCGGTCCCTTCATGAATTTCTTGATACCGTCGATAATGCTTTCCTTGTCAACTAACAATTCTTCACCGAATTGATCGAGAGCATTGAAGAAATAGGGATGTTCTTTCTCGCTAACCAATCTTAATCTATTCAACGCCTCGCCGAGCGAATTGAGAAACGCATAACGTTCGCGCTGTGAGTATATATCCGCGACATCACCGACCTCGACCGTAATGCGCTGTTTAAAATATTTCGATACTTCCTTTGGTTCATTCCCCAGATTCGCTTCGTTGAAGTATTCCTGATGGAAGTCCTTCAGTTTCTTCAGTTTCGAGGTACTGATATCTTCTTCCACATCGATGATCGTATTTGGATATTCACGATTGCTCTGCAATGCTTCCAGCACTGCCCTGTCATTGAGCGTATTGCCATCCAATTTTAGACTGACCTTGTTCCGTTTATAGAGCTTTGCAATGAGGCACAGAACCGCCATCTGGTACCAACCATATGGTCTCGCAGCAAATGTCTCTATAAGCACCTTGATCGTCGTCCGTTCATGATTCGCCTTATTGCGTGTGATTCTATTTAAGACTTCCAGTTCCACTTCAGACAGCGTGTCTTTAAATAACACGTCGTCCTGGCTCCAGATGATTTTCTTTATATGATCTTCCGTGAACTCAACAGTCAGCATTTTCAGATTTGTGTAGGTCGTCCTTATCAATTGCTGAACGCCTGCATGTATCTTTATCCGAGGATCCTTGGAAGAGATGTCAACTACCTCAGAGCCATTGAGATACATCTTAGCATCGCCGATAAGATCTTTCAGCCGTCCCATCACATTTCGTTTTCTTATTGTGTTGTATTCTTTCTTCTCTGTCAGTATGTTTATCTTTGACGGATCAAGATTTTGGGAATAGGTCGTTTGGTAATATTTCTCAGTCTTTATGACAAGTCTTAATTCATCAAACAAACGTGGATCTTGGGGAAGATGAACAACAAGGTCGGTATTTCCGAATGATTTAAGAGAAACGTTTGCAGTTGCGATTTCGTTTTGATTTAGCGGCGTAATGAAATTCACATAGAAATCGCGTTCTTTACTGACAATGTTATCATCAATTTTTCTGCCGTACTCATAAATTTGATTATTGGAATCGAGTTTTACTTTGCTGTCACGAAGTATTTCCGTAAATATCATTTCGGAAAGGAGATTGCCCGGTGCTTTTGGATCAATATCCGTGCTTTTTATTTCGTTCTCTACATCCTTCTCTTGATTCGTTAAATACTCGTACGTATCGCCAACCCTTTGGATAAATGTCTGAGTCTCCAATAGATTGAGCGCTTCCTGAATACTCTTTTGGAAGGAAACGAGATCAACTTCGAATGACGGGAAGAGCAGAATAGCAATATTGTTCAGAGAAGCCTTGAATTCTTTTATATACTTCACAAGGAACAATGCCTTCAAAACTTCGACAGCTAAGGGATTAGTGATGTTTCGTTCGCCCTCCAGGACATCCGTCTGAATATTACTTTGAAGAATATCTCGAATACCATCGAACATCTGAGCGTAATGCACGATCTCGCTCATATCCTTTTGTGCGTTTTGTTTTGCCACCTGCTGGAAGACCCCGAGCATCGATCTCTCACCCACAGATTGGTGTTTCCCCATAAACGCATTATGAACAGACAATGCTTTTATCGAGGCTTGAAAAAGTTCAAATTGATATGGTATGAAAGGATATGTCAATTGGAAATGTTCTTCATTTTTGTAGACACCATACTGTCTTGAATTATCGCCGAATTCAAAGAGTGTCCTGAAGTTGTTTTTTTCTTTTTCAAATATACCAGACAACAGCTTTGCAGATGGTTCATTCTTTGCAAGTAATCGCTTTTGTATTACTTCATCAGCATTGGAGCTTGTAAGAGGCAGCTTGATCGAGAACCGTGCTTGAATACGGGAGAAGTCGTGCGCTTGTTGTTTTGCCAATTCACCAATGGTGGCATTCAGGTCATTCTGCGATGTAACGATCATGAATGCCTGGCCTTTACACGAACTTGATAATGTCTCTGCTAACGTTTGGAGACTCAGCATCAAACGAACATCTTCTGCAATAAATTGTCCCACTTCATCCACACAGAAAATAAGCCTGAATCCAGCCGGTTGTTTCGCAATAAAGCTTTTCACCAGAGTTACAAAACCTGCAATATCCAATTTATAACTATTGCGTAAATCGTTGAAATTCTTCTTCGCTTCTTCCTCGGTTATTTTGTTGAGTTCCGCGAATGCCTTTGCGAATTCACTTTGATTAAGCAGAATGTGTCTTCGCCCCGTGTACCACTCTTTCTTGTTTAGTTTTAAGTAGATCTCTTTGAACTGATCGTACTGCCCCGCATCATCAATATGCCGCTCTATCTCTGCTACAGCAGGGGCTTGTCCATAATAACCTTGGTACTCATTGAAGACTTTTAAAAAGACCGCAAGGATCGGATCCACTGAAGTAAGATTGCCGATACCGTCAGCTTTTTGCGCTATGTTAAATAAGAGCGTCTTTGCAGGGATTTTCAAAGATTTCTTAATGTTCGCATTGAGTTCAAAATCGTTTTGAATTTTCTCAGCGAACATTTCGCCGCACGTCGTACCATCCAGTGATCGGTTCTCCAAGACAAGTGACAACATTTTCAATAAATGGGATTTTCCGGAGCCGAAGAAACCAGATATCCAGATACTGTCGTTATATCCCTTTTTTACATATTCCTGAAAGAATGATCCGAGATGCTTTTCGATCTCTTTCGTCACAACATATTCGTCAACTTCCTGAAGGAGATATTCTTCATCGTCCGCTTTGATAACACCTTCGATGTGGCGAGAGATGTCTTTGAGATACAGGTCTTGTTGTTTCATAGTCAGATCTTGTAGTCGTTGAGGTTAAATGCTCTGTAATAGTTGTCGTCTTTCAATCTCCCGAAGAGGGTCAAAGACAGGTTATCATACTCACCCGGGAAAAATATTACCAAGGGAATTTTCTTTATCAGTGACTGCAAATTGTTCAGAATTGTGTGAGACCTGATGATGGGGTAAACGGCCCCGATGCCAGTGAGAAATACAATCTTATGACTACTTTTTTCCGTCATTTTCTTGATGGCGGGGATAATCTCGTTCTGCACATTTAATGGGCCGTTCAATGCTTCCTGAAATTCTGCTTTCTCTTTCTCTGGTTCTATCTGTAGGGTATGCAAGAGAATACCTTGTTCTTCAAGAAGGTCAGTACAGAGTTTGAAAAGATCAATTTCGAAAACCTCTATACCTTCAGAAGCAAGACGCTTTTTTAGATGTGCGATATGATTGCCCACTAATACTTGATCCGTTGGCGAATAAGGCTGGACAAAAAATTGAATTTCACCGGCTGTCCCCTCTCCGTTTAGAAATCGATGAGAAGAGAATATTTTAAAAAACCCCTCAAACATTACTTCAATATGTAGCTCTTTGCTCATCTGTATTCCTGTTGTGCTAAGTATTTGATTTCTTGATCGGAATAGAAGAAGCACTTTAAGAGCAGTGGATCGTGCGAAACAATTGCCTTGATGCTTTTTGAATCCAACATGGGATGTAAGATTCGCTTTTCTTTAGGATCATCTAACAAACCCACCTGCGTGAGAATTCTGAGGACTACGGTTTTGATCTTCTGTTTGCTTTTATCTGACAATGTTTCGATGGATTCATCCGTTGCCGATTTTGAATCCAAGAACTTTTGATAGTCGGAATCAAGCAAAATCCTATCATGGATAAGATATTTGTTTCTAACTACCTCGACAATGAATTCTCGGATAAAATCATACGTTTGCACAATCCCCACAAGAATCATTGCTTGCGCTTGATTACGTTCACCTATATTTAGAAGCTGTAGCTGTGCTGGTGTTAGCATACTCAGTCGTTTCCTAATTTCCCGAAACTCCCTTACAAGGGTCCCTTCTTTGATTTTATGCAAGAGATTATTTTTTCGAACGGTTGCATAGGTTTTTTGCCAATCACCGGTTTCCACAAATACTTCTCCTACGGTAATGGTTTCGGATATTAGAGCGTTTGCTCCAACGAAAGCAAATGAATATTTGATGCGATGCTTATTCAAGTCTATTTAAAGCTTCCTTATTGCTAAAAGTCAAAAACCCGTTTGACGTTTGCTGTTCTCACGCCCCACGGGTTTCATTGTTGCTGGTTTCACTCTCCTCTGTTCAGCAATTCGTTGGAAATGTATGCTAATGTGAGAGTAAAATCAATTTTATTTGAGTATTCGCAATGGTTAATTGCCTGATATTCAATCACTTAGGTCGTATACACTTTTATCAGGCTTCAGTTACTCCTTTTGACACACTATAGAGCCTTTTCTCATATCAGTCTGGTAAAAATCGGACAATTTATTTCAGTCATTAATGCAGAAGGTGTTTCGAGGAGAGATGAAACCGATTTTTAATCGTTTGCCATATCATTTTACATAAGGCAATTGGCAGATGTTTAGGTAAGCCGTTTCTCTAATTATAGATATAGAGGAAAATAAAACAGGTGAACACAATTATCCATTGAGTTCACCTGTTCAAGAAATGGTATTCAATTATTTTCCCTTTCGGACGCCTTTGAATGGCTTGTCATTGGATTTTTGATCAATGAATTTTCCGGTGTCAGTATCACGTTTAACCCAATGATCGTTCTTGGGATTATATACTTGAGATCGACCGGTTACCTGACCACTTCTATGATTATCGCCTTGGGGCGGGTTTGTTGCCATTATCATTTCACCTCCTTTCATAAGTTAATTTCTTAGTTGACAAAATAATAAATAATATGTATTATGTCAACCATAATCTTGGAGGAAATAATATGTTTGGAGATCGGCTAAAACAAGCTCGGTTAGCGGCCGGATTGTCTCTACGAGGCCTTGCAGACCAAATGGATAATTACATTTCAGCGCAAGTCATTCACAAATATGAGTTGAATAAAGCGACTCCCGGGTCGGATGTGCTCATTAAATTGTCGCAAACTCTCGGAGTGAAGATGGAATTCTTTTTTCGGCCTCAATCCATCGAAATTGAATTAAGTGAACCCGCTTATAGAAAACGGGCGACAGTGTCAAAAAAGGAATTGGAAGCGATCCGTGCTCAGACTAAAGAGCAGGTGGAAAAATACCTCGAAGTCGAGTTTTTATTTCCCAATCGATTCAACGCGAAAGTAATTCCCAAAAAACTTCGAACCTCTGTTAAACAGATGATTGATATTGAAGACCGCGCAAAAGAAATTCGTAAATACTGGTCTCTAGGACTTGACCCTATCGAGAACGTGACTGAAGTACTAGAAGATCAAGGTGTGAAAGTCGTAATGCTCGAAAGCGATTCTAAAGTAGATGGTCTTTCATGCTGGGCTAATAAGACTATTCCTGTCGTCGTTGTAAATAAAAAACAAACTTCTGATCGACTCCGTTTAAGTATCGCACACGAACTTGGTCACCTTTTATTAGAATCTTCGAAATCCATAGATCAAGAAAAGGCCGCCTACCGCTTTGCAGGAGCATTCCTCGCCCCCGATGAAGTAGCAAAGCGTGAGTTGGGGAGCAATCGTACGAAGTTAAGTATCTATGAATTGAAGAATCTTCGTGCAAAATATGGAATGAGTGTTCAGGCCTGGGTACACCGGGCACAAGATTTGCAGATCATTAGCGATAGTTTTGCTGTACAAATATTCACTTATTTTCGACGTCTTGGTATTCATAAAATGGAAATGGGTGAAAAGCTTTCTACTGAGGCACCGAAACGATTCGAAAGGCTTGTTGTCCAGGCTGTGGAGGAGGGATTAATCTCTGATTCACGTGGAGCAGAATTGTTAGATTTATCTGTTAACGAATTACGCCAAAGAATCAAAGGGGAATAGTCGGTTGGTGGCATTCATCCTTGATACGAACATTTGCGTCGACCTTTTCAATGGCAATCTTCTAAAATCTGTTCTGGAGTTGCCCGATAGTTTTTTATTACCAGATGTTATTCTTGCTGAGTTGAAAGAACCTGATGGAAATAGCGTTTTACCTATTCGCCCTTACGACGCTTCGTTCATAATCCTCTCCCTCTCTCCCCATCCCCCCTCTTCCATTCTTCCCCTTCAGCGTTACCATATCCTTGAAGCTTGCACCTTTCGGTACGGTTATCGGAGCATACGGAACACCGGCATACTTATCAGAGACGTATTTGATAAACAACAAGACGAGAACGTAGTTTTTGTATTGCGATGCATCCATACCGCCGCGTAGTTCGTCGCAGCTTTTCCAGAGAGATAAGTAGAGTTCAGATTTTTTATAGCCATAGATATACGTTGCTTTCTACTGAAAGTGGGCCAATTCGAATAGACGTGTTCCATTATGTGACCAATGTATTGTTCGTGTCCCATTCAGAAAACATTTGGGACACGTTCAAAGAACATGTCCCACGCTGGGACATATTCCAATCTCATGTCGATTCAATCGACATATCCCAAAAACGTGTCGAATTGATCGCCATATCCAAAGAATGTATTTATTCTATCAACCTCTTCAGGCTTCTTTGAAAAAACATCGAAGAGCTTCCTATTGAGGAAAAGAATTTCCTTTCCTCTCGACACGCGGCAGGAGTTTTTGTAAACTATTATACGTTCTATGAACGTTCAATGCCATGGTCAGAGTCTTCGTATGATTTGAATATTGCAGATGATAACTGAGATCTCCATTAATTAATTCACACTATTTAAATGGCGATTTAGCTGTCTACAAATAATTTCAACGCCGTCTGATACGCATCCTCAAAATCCAGCCCTGTGTTCATGGTCGGATCAATCTTCTTGAATCCCACAAATATGAAAACGAGTAATTGAAGTCCTGAGAATTGCTCACCTGGAAGAGCTTGAAGTGAATACCGCCTATCCGGTTTCGTATAATCAATTCCCGTTGCACCAAGCATGCCAACTTCAAATGCTATCTCTCGAATTTTATCTATCGGCATATTCTCAAACCGTTTCAGTGTGTCCAAACAATACATTACTGTGGCAGATTCTTTCTGTTTGAGCAAATCGAGATTTGTTGGACCTTCGACAGAGGAAGAGACTATCGTCCCTTCTTTTTCCAACGAGAACCATCTTTGCAAGCCGAGGGCCTCTGCAAACTCTTGAATGAGAATATACTCTTCGCCAGGCTTCATGCTTGCTTGCTTGCTTGCTTGCTTTGGTACGACGAGAATAACTTCTCTCCAAGAGCAAACATGGATGATGATCTATAGGGTTTACTAAATTCCGTTGCACCGTGATACAGCCAATCGGCAAATAGCGCATAAGCACAATTCATCGCCAGGCTGGCACGATAAATACTCTGAGGTGATATTTTCTGCAAGTCCGAATCTGTTAGAACCTTAAGATATTCTCTCTGTGTATATGCAAGGGAGACAAATTGAAACGGCCTCAGCTCCGGATATTTGTCATACATCCGTTTCTCGACAATCATATCGAGGGGACAATTGTAGAGTTGATTCGTCAACCCAAAGAGCCAGCGGGATACAATTTCCTCTTTTTCACTTTGCTCTAATCCCAAATCATCCAATTTGAACAGTTCATTCTGAATTTGATCCCGTCCATACTGTCGCTGCTGCTCGGTAACAACAAACACCCGATTATTACCAGCTTCGCTTGCCTCATATTCCAGAAGAATATGTTTTATTTCATGCATAATGAGATGAGGAACGATGCGTTGAGGCCCGGAACGATGACGAATTCTATGAGAATTTGTATGATGACGCCAGGCAAGTTCACTCATTGCAGAAACGCCCGATAAAGAATCATCTACGATTATCTCAACCGGATACCCGGTGATAGCCCTTATCGCATTCGCCCGTACGCAGATGTAGTTCTTTATCGATTCACAATGTTCATCACAAAGCTTTTCATTGAGCGTCTTATAGAGATCGCGGGCGTGCTCATAGACGATTGATGCTCTTTGGTCTGATGAGATCGGGTGATCAAACAATTGCCCGAGAATGGAGATGCCTTCCTGGTGGTTGTTCAACTTCGATAAAAGGGTTGCAAGCCCCAGGTATGAATTAGGATACGATGGATCGATCCTTATCGCTTTTTCGAACATCGCCCTGGCTTCATCCGTTTGACTGTTCTCAGCTTTCATTGCCGCATAGTTGTTGAGCAGATAAGGATCGTCTGGATTTATCTCATACGCTCTTTTGTAAAATTGCTCTCCCGTTTTTCTATCTTCTTTATATTTCACATAGATGTTGCCAAGAAGAATGTATCCCCAGGCATCCCTCGGATTCAGTCGGAGCACATCAATCAATTGATTGAGCGCTTCATCGGCATTTCCCGTCTCGAGATAGGCCATAGCGAGGTTCCGGCGGGCATCGCTATGGGCGGGGAAATATTCTAAGGTTCGAAGGAAAAGTTGAATTGCACTCTTGTAATCACCGTTATTAGCTTTCTTAATGCCCCGTGTAAACCATTCGAGGGCACTTTGTACTTTGCGGGACTTTTCTTCCGGTAATGTAATCATTGCCACACCGTCTTGAATCTTGACAGCGATTTCCGTGGATAGAAATCCATAAGAATTTTTGATGTATTGGCATGCCAGATCAATTGAGAGAGCGGCAAGATCAATTGGACGTTCTGGATCGATCAAGATATCAGCTAACGGGATGATAATCGTTGGCATAATTGTTTATTCTTCTATCCGAATATTGCACATCTTGCAGCCGATCTATAGCGGCCCACGGTTCGGACAGGTTCACCCACGGGTTCATTGTGGCTGGTTTCACTCTCCTCTGTTCAGCAATTCGATAGAAATGTAGACTAATCTGGTAGGAGAATCAAGACTTCATAACTTGGGGATTTTGAGATCCTTTGTTGAATAATTACGAACAAATGGAATGTCCGATTGCATAACTCTCTTTTGCACTTATCATTTCATCCAAATAAAAAACCCCCTTCATCACCATAAACGAATCCGGAGGTTTCCCCTGCAAATAGAGTGCTTAAAAGATTACTATTTCTTCATTCTTTCCTTACCTGCCGAGGTGGTGGATATGGGTATCGATAGATTTCCAACTGCTCACTTAGAAATTCTCTGCTTTGGGCGCCTTTAAGAGTCTCATACATATTTTCTCTTCCGGGTCCATTATCAGAATGGATATAGATTTTCCGGATCTTATAGTTGCTCTGACATATCTTTTTAACAAGATCATAACCGGTAGGCAGAGGGCTTTCGGTATCATCCACACCCATATCATGATCCAGCGAGAGGATATCTATCTCATTAGCTTCCAAGATTCCAATAGCCTCATCGACACTCCGAGCCACAACAAATCCCGGTGGACATTCTCTCACATCGTCAACATAGAGATTGATCAAGTTTCCCCCTTATTCTATAACGGTCTTTACTCCAATGATACTGATCAGCAGCAGATCTGTTGGGACCATCAATCCTCAATTCTCATGCAGAATGCTGCAATTTTCTATTCGTTCGTAAAAAGATCCAGGTATTTTTTGAACTGGAAGAGTCTATTTCTACGCCTGCCCGTCGCTTCATGCACGATGCCAAGTTCAATGAAACCCTGCAGCAGGAGATTCGCCGTCTTCGGTGTCACCTTTAACTCATTCTGAACATCAGCAGCAGATACCGTGGGAATCCGGTAGAGCATACCCATTAACGCGTAACCCCGTGAGACCTTCTTCCCCAATTTCGGTAAGCGCACTTGTTCGATATCTTCTTTCAATTTCAGGATTTTCTGGAAGGTTGTGATCCCCTTTTTCGAAGTCTCCGCTACACCCACCAAAAAGAATTTTATCCACTGGAGTAAATGGTTTGAATCATGGACCGCCGTCAGATGATCATAGTACAGGTTTCTATGCTTCTCAAAATATTCCGAGAGGTAGAGCGTTGGTCTCGATAAAATACCTCTGCTGACCAGATAGAGGGTAATCAGTAATCTTCCAAGGCGGCCATTCCCATCGAGAAATGGATGGATCGTCTCGAACTGGTAATGCGCAATTGCGACTTTGATTAAATCCGGCACATCAATCATGTTATTGTGCAGGAACTTTTCAACATCCCCCATTAAATCAGAGATTTCCGAATTATGAGGAGGGACGAACAGGGCATCCTTCAACGTCGCACCCCCGATCCAATTCTGACTTGTGCGATACTCCCCCGGAAGTTTTGTTTTTCCCCGTACGCCGGACATTAAAACCTTATGCGTCTCTTGCAGGAGCCGTGTCGACAGAGGCAATGCGTTGAGGCGTTTCATCGCATAGTTCATTGCCTTGATATAGTTTTGGACCTCCTGCCAGTCGTCGTGATACTCAGGATTGATATCTCGTTTTTGCATGAGCGCATCTTCAATCCCTGTACGAGTGCCCTCTATTCTGCTGGAGGTTGTTGCTTCCTTGACGATATGCATTTGTATAAAGATCTCAACATCAGGAATATGAAGCGAGAAAGCATTCAATTCACCCAGCTTGATATTTGCCTCAGCCAGAAGCGTGTTCAGCTTTTGATCTGTCCATGTCCAATTCTTATTGATCGGATTCGGTGTAAAGCTCTTATAGTGATACCGTTGATGATACGTTCCCGCTATGAACTTGGCGATATCCATCGCTACTCCCGGGATATTATCCCAAAGTAAAATACAAATATTTATATTATACCTTACTGGCTCAAAGTAAAATAAGAAATTATCTTGTTTTACTCAAGCAGTTAGAAGAGTTTAAGGGTAAGAATATTCCAATGGTTTCTATCCACCAATTAACGATCTGCCAAAATCACCTCACCGTTTTATTCCTATTTTCTCCAAGGAGATCTATGACAAACCCGATACAGGCTCAGCCAACCTGTGGCAATTCCGACTTCCCCATTATTATCGCATTAATCAATAATTTGCATTGGCGATACTAACAATTTTGTTAACAATTGAACGACAATTTCCGAAAACATTCCGTTTAGCTAGCCCAAGTTCGACAGTTGTGAAGAAAAAACGATGATTCTGAGCTATAAGAGGCAAAAGGTGTCAAAAGTTTACACTACAATTTGAGTTTCATTTCAAGCCTGGAAGGGGGTTTGAGATTTAGTTTGTGCAATAGAAT
>JAZDJN010000111.1:0-75810 GCA_043803945.1 bacterium
GTCACCAAGATGTGACACGACCCGTTGACGAGGGCCTCGCTCAGTCCGGTAGGATTCCACCAGCTCCCAATAAGTGTGGGGCTTGCCGTCTTTATGTCGACACTTACGTCTGAGAAACATGATGCAACAATATACTACAGCAACCATGCCCTCCGCAAGGGGGTAGGTCGGCACTACATAGCACTTTTATAGAGAATCGCCTAATGCTCGCTCCATTCGCGGACTTTCATCAGAAAATGATCAAAAATATTTTTGAACTGTCGAACTTGGGTTAGTGCTTAAGTATGATAAAAAAAGGTACACACGTGGTGTACCTTTTGTAATTAGAGAGTAATACTTCGTTTTAGATTTTTCCGACGAGATCCAAACCGGGCTTGAGTGTTTTGGCTCCAGGTTTCCAATTCATGGGACAAACTTCTCCGCCATGTTCCTCAACAAATTTCGCGGCCTGAAGTTTTCGAATAATTTCCTCAATGCTTCGTCCGATGCTATTGTCGTGGAATTCGAAGGCTTTCACAACTCCTTTGGGATCGATGAGAAAGGTTGCCCTGAGAGAAAGGCCTTCGCTCTCGATGAGTGTGCCGTAAGTACTGCAAACGCGACGGGCAGGATCGGCAAGCATGGGATATTGGATTTTTTTGATCGTCTCTGAGTTGTCATGCCAGGCTTTATGAACGAATCCAGTATCAACACTCACGGAAATCACTTCCGCTCCTTCATCCTTTATTGCTTGATAATGGTCAGCCAGTTCACCAAGCTCAGTGGGGCAAACAAATGTAAAATCGGCCGGATAAAAGAACAGGATCACCCACTTTCCTTTATAGTCGGAGAGTGATATTTTTTTTATCTCATTATTTATAAAAGCATCCTCGGTGAAGTTCGGTGCCGGCTCATTGATACGTATCATAGGGTATTTTCTCCTTTTAATGTGTACTCCACTGTAGAACGCTCAAGAAGATTCGAGAGTTCCAGGCTACTGTCATCATTCATGAAAAACTACATGACCACAAGTCCGGCCGCTTTGAGAACTTCAAGATAATTAAGCACATCCTGTAATTCCGACGTTCGCTCAAATTGTGCATCGAGCATTTTCTTAATATCGAGCACTGAATTCTTGCCATCGATCAATAATTGAAGCTCACCGGTATTAGCAATCGCTCTCGAAGGAAACTTATCCCTTACTGCTTGTGGAACCTGGTTAATGAGTTCCCGGTAGCCACCATAGCCGTTGGCTTTTACCTTATCTGTCTGCCTGGGAATTATTTTAGAGGCTTTTTTCTCTAGCTCGCTCAGTTTCAATGCGACAGGTTTTACATTCGCTCGAGAAGCTATGGTTTTTATATGATTCTCGAGTGCGTTCATCTGTGTCTGACCTGTCGCTTCGATGGTTTTCTTGGCCAATGAGATGTATTCCCCTACTCTCTTTTTATCGGTCGCCAATTGCAGCACGGACTCCAGAGTATTTTTTTCATTAATTACGGCTGCCTCAATATATGACTGAGCCAGTTGGTAGGCCCTGGTTAACGAATCGGTTTTTTCATGATTTAACTCTTCCAATCCTCGGACGAGCTGATGTCCAAGTCGTCTGGTGGCATTACTCACAATTTCTCCGGCAATTTTGACTGCCATCTCGTCATCGGCATTCGCAATCGTATAGGCACTTGCTGCTCCAATCACCACAACTCTCCGGAGTTGAGTGGCATCGGCTTTGTCAACGTGATCTCCCGAGGTATGATACCATTGATCGGGCCAGGCGATCATCATAATACCGGGAACCTGCACTCCCCAATCATTGAATACCTCATGGTCTGATGCACCATAATGGGTTTCTATGCTATAGTGAAATGGTTCATCGGCACCCGTCGGCGCTATAATGCGATCGGAGACCGGGTAGAATTTGCTCCGATTCTGAATTTTCTCCCGATTTCCCTCGCCGACAAAACGATAATAATTTTCGACGACATCATTAATATAATGAGGGCCGCCATAGGTAGTACGCATCAGACACATCGATGCCTTATTTTTACTGAGCCACTCTCCAACCATATCCATATTTATGTTACAAAGCGTCCTATTCATCAACTCTTTGTTCGCCTTTACCCAGGGGCCAGTTCCGGAAAATTCCGGTCCCCAGAGAAACCGAATAGTACGTTTTGGTTTTGGAAGGCGGCCTTCAGAGATCAGTGTGTTCAGTGTTCGCGCCACTTCCAGAATGGCTGCGCAACCAGAGATATCGTCATTGCCACCCTGCTTCACATAGCCTTCGAACAAATGAGCAGAGAGAATGACTTCACCAGCAGTTGGATCCGAACCGGGAATGTAGCAAACAAGATCCTGCAGATCGTATTTTCGCTGCTGGCTTTCCACCTGAGCTCGTACGGTTATTTTTTCTCCGGCCAAGAGGCGCTTCTTTAAATATTCTCCTTCCCGGGCAGGAATCTGAAAACCAAATTTTGCTGGCGCCGCGGCCGCTTCTGAACGTCTCCCTCCTCTGCCTACATTAGCCCATGACATCTGGAGCGGATCGAAATTTGGACGAGGGGAATAGATTGAGATTACTCCTGCTGCTCCCTTTTCTATGCAAGCAAGTCGATACGCCTGGGAGACGGATGATTCTGTCACAACAATCTTATCCTTGAGTTCTTTTCCTTCGAAATCAGATTGGCGTCCAGATCCAATCCAGACCAGTTCACCTGAGACATCGCATGTAGGACTGCCGCTGGCGAGCATCGCAGCATGATCTCGATAGGATGATAATTTCTGGCGCATGGGCTTTACTTCCCACAATTCACCTTTGACACCATCCCAAGTTTCTCCCCCGGGAAATCGTACCAGTTCTGCACCTGGAAGATTATACTCCTTCATTTTATCGAGATAGAATTTCGTCTCATAAAACATCGATTCATATTCACTCGCTGACCGGTTCTTGTCATAGCCACCGGTCTCCATGATCATATACCATGCATTTTCACCCGAAGATTCACCAATGATTTCATGCATCAAAGGATCGGGAAGGAATGTCCATTGCATCCATGGAGTTATTTGGCAGAAGATCGTTCCGGGAATTGACAGAAAAAGGATGAGAAGCAAGTGTTGTCGTTTCATTTCAAATCTCCTCTTGGTGAATAAAAGAAGGATGGTCCATTTAGCCTTACTAGAATATAAAGAATCCAACGGAGCGAAGGAAGCAAAGTTTCTGGGAGTTAAAAGAAAACCTTCCGCGGGAGATTGAGCCCCATCGGAAGGTTTTCACAACTCTTGATACCGTGTAGACAGCTTAGACTTCCATAATTTCTTTTTCTTTCAGAACGAGGAGCGCATCGATCTCTTTGATATACTTATCTGTAAATTTTTGAGAATCCTGTTCGCCCCGTTTTCGTTCATCTTCAGAAAAATGCTCTTCTTTTTCAGATTTCTTAAGATGTTCGATTGCATCTCGTCTTACATTTCGTATAGCAACCTTTCCCTCTTCACCACGTTGCTTGATAAGTTTGACATATTCTCGACGACGTTCTTCATTAAGCGGCGGTATTGGGACACGAAGCAACTGTCCGTCACCCAATGGATTCAGTCCGAGATTCGCATTCCTGATGGCTTTGTCAATGGGGCTAACCATTGTCTTCTCCCATGGTTGGACGGAGATTGTATGGACATCAGGTGTGCTGATATTGGCAACCTGTTTGAGTGGAACCATCGTTCCATAATAATCAACCTTGACGCCATCCAGAAGTGCAGTTGTTGCTTTACCGGTTCGGACTTTGACCAACTCCTCTCGTACTACTTCTACTGCTTTTTTCATGCGATCTTCAGCATCTTTGAGGATATCTTTTACCATACCGGATACCTTTCATTAGTTGGACAGGTCGCTTGATGAGTTATTTCTCTTTCAATACAGTGTACACTTTGGAGCCAACGGATTTCCCGAGGACAACCTTTTTCAGGTTTCCGGGAGTATTCACATTGAATACAACAATCGGCAATTTATTCTCTTGGCATAATGTAATCGCCGTCAGATCCATCACCCGAAGATCTTTTTTCAGGACATCGAGGTAAGAAATTTCAGGAAAGTGGATCGCTCCGGCATTCTTTTCGGGATCACTATCAAAAATCCCATCAACGCGAGTACCTTTAAGAATCACATCTGCTTCAATTTCAATTGCGCGAAGCACCGCCGCCGTATCCGTTGTAAAGTACGGATTTCCGGTCCCGGCTGCAAAAATAACCACGCGTCCTTTTTCCAAATGGCGAATTGCCCTGCGGCGGATAAAGGGTTCCGCAATTTTATCCATGTTAATCGCCGTTTGACAGCGGGTGTAGAGCCCCTGGTGTTCGAGAGCGCTTTGAAGGGCAAGGGCGTTAATGACTGTAGCGAGCATACCCATGTGGTCACCCGTTACTTTATCAACACCATCCGACGAGTGTTCGACGCCGCGATAGATATTTCCCCCGCCGATGACAATACCGACTTCGACACCCAGTTTTATAACAGATTGTATTTCCTTGGCATAGAGCTTCATTACTTCGGGGTCGATGCCGTACTCTCTGGAGCCAAGCAACGCTTCCCCGCTCAATTTCAGAAGGATTCTCTTATAGTGTAGTTTTCCCATAGTTACTCTCTTGATGAAAAAAAATCCCGACTTCTTCGGGATTTTTTATATGTCTTATTTCAGATACTCACCCAGATGGAACCGTTGGAACCTTCTCACGCTAATTTTCTCCCCAACTTTTCCAGTCGCTTCATCAAGGAGATCCTTAATAGTTTTTCCCGAATCTTTTATGAAACTTTGTTCGAGCAGGCAGACTTCCTGATAGAATTTATCGAGGCGGCCTTGTGCAATCTTTTCGGCGATGTGTACCGGCTTTCCTTCATTGATTGCCTGTGTTTTATAAATCTCGATTTCCTTCTGCAGGGTTTCCTGATCGACATCTTCTTTTTTGATGAAAAAAGGATTCATCGCTGCAATCTGCATTGCAATGTCGTGGGCCAGTTCTTTGAAATCCTGCGTCTTGGCGACGAAATCGGTTTCACAGTTCAATTCCACCATGGTACCAATTCTGCCACCGGCATGAATGTAGGCTTCTACGATTCCTTGATTGGTTTCTTTATCAGCTCGCTTCGCGGCAACAGCAGCACCCTTCTTTCGCAGGTACTCAATTGCTGCTTCTTCGTTGCCGGCAGTCTCTTCGAGTGCCCGTTTGCAATCCATCATGCCGGCACCTGTTTTTGCGCGAAGTTTCTTGACTTGTTCTGACGTAATCTCTGCCATAATTAATTCTTTACCTCCTTAGGTTTCTCTCGTTCATGCCGTTCGGTTCGCGCTGCTTCATCCTTGTTTTCCAACCCTGCCGTCATTGCTTCTTCTTCATGACGTGAAGCTGCTCGTTGATTTCCCTCAATAACCGCATCGGCGATCGCCTTGCTGACCAACTGAACAGATTTCAGGGCGTCGTCGTTTGCCGGGATAGGATGATCGATCAGGTCAGGATCGGTATTCGTATCGACGATCGCAATGACCGGAATATTGAGGCGATGCGCTTCCTTCACAGCAATCGACTCCTTCTTCACGTCGACCACGAAAATCACACCTGGCAGTCGTGACATTTCAACAACACCGGCGAGAACCTTATCCAATTTCTCGCGTTCCCGGTCGAGGAAGAGTCGTTCCTTCTTTGTTAATTTCTCGAATGTGCCGTCTGATTCCATCTTCTCGATGTTCGTCAAACGCTTCACACTCTTCCGAATCGTTGTGAAGTTTGTCAGCATTCCTCCAAGCCAGCGCTCAGTGACATAGAATCCACCGCAGCGTTTTGCTTCTTCTTTAACGACTTCGCGCGCTTGCTGTTTGGTTGCAACGAATAATGGTTTTCTGCCTTGTGCAGCAATGTTGGAAATCGCATTGCATGCGACATCGAGCAGTTCTTGTGTTTTCTTGAGATCGATGATATGAATCCCGTTGCGCTCCATAAAAATATAGGGCTTCATTTTGGGATTCCATCGGCGGGTGATATGCCCAAAGTGGGCACCCGATTGGAGAAGTGCTTCTAGTTCAACGCGTGGCATAATTCATCCTTTTTAGTTAGTCTACTATTCCCGTCACCTTCCTCCGGAATCCCGCCTAAGCGGGACACTCCCCTTGGAATCAGAGAATATGATTGATTGAAAACTGTCTTAACGCTTCGAGAACTGAAATCGTTTGCGAGCTTTCTTCTGGCCATATTTCTTTCTCTCAACCATTCGAGGATCGCGGGTTAAGAGTCCGGCATTTCGCAACGATTGACGCAAATCTTCATCCAGGGAAACGAGCGAACGAGCGATGGCAAGCTTGATTGCTCCCGCTTGACCTGTGGGGCCGCCACCCTGGACACGGACTTTGGCATCATACCGGCCGAGGGTTGATGTGGTGACAAAAGGCTTTAAGACCTCTTCCTTCAAAATTGCGATCGGAAAATACTGATCAAGTTCCTTCTGATTGATGGAAACTTTTCCGGATCCTTCCAGAAGTTTGACACGAGCAATGGCCGTTTTACGACGACCGACAGAAATCAACGAACGCATCTAATTCCTTTTATTATTGATTAAAGAATAATGGCCTCAGGCTGCTGGGCATCATGGGGATGCGTAGAGCCTGTATACACCTTCAGCTTTCGGATGAGTTTCCGACCAAGCCGGTTATGCGGAAGCATTCCCTTCACGGCATGTTCAATGACCGCTTCAGGCCTTCGCTGAATTAAATTCTTGAACGATTCAAATCGTGCTCCACCCGGATATTGGGTGTTGTGGTAGTACTCTTTCAGTTCTACACGCTTGCCAGAGATGAGAACCTTCTCAGCATTCACGACCACCACAAAATCTCCGACATCATCCTGCGGAGTAAATGTCGGTTTGTGCTTACCACGAATAATGTGGGCGATTTGAGAAGCGACCCGGCCCAGTGTTTTACCGTTGACATCAACGAGGTACCACTTCCGTTCTACATCTTCTGTTCTAAAAAACCTTGTTTTTGGCGCTGTTTCCAACGTATTCATCCTCCAAACGCGCTAGTGCGAATATTGTTTCATTTAAAAGCTTTTGAATATAGCTTGAAAACGACAGAAAGTCAATCAGAAATCTTTCATGAAAAAAAAATCTTTCACTTTTGCTGAGAAGACTTATATTGATTTTTGCAGTGATTCTCCGATGGCATCACCCATCGCTGAGGTGCCCACGAGTGTTCCGGTATTTGAATAGAGATCTGCAGTCCGAAACCCGTTGGAGAGAACATCTTCAATTGCCCGCTCGAGCACCAGCGCCTCCTGCTCCATACCGAGCGAATAACGCAGCATCAACGCAACTGATGCAATGGTAGCAATAGGATTCGCTTTATTTTGTTGAGCGATGTCAGGAGCGGAACCATGAACCGGTTCATACATGCCAATGCGTCCACCCAAGCTTGCCGATGGTAATAGTCCAAGAGAACCTGTCAGCATCGAGGCCTCATCACTGAGAATATCGCCGAACATATTTTCGGTAAGAATAACATCAAACTGGCGGGGATTGCGGATAAGCTGCATCGAACAATTATCGACATACATATGACTAAGCTCAATTTCCGGAAAACGTAATCCGACACGGGACACAACATTTCGCCATAACTGTGAAGTCTCAAGTACGTTTGCCTTGTCGACAGAACATACTTTCTTCCTCCTCACTGCCGCCGCCTCGAATGCAACGGATGCAATTCGTTCAATCTCCGATTCAGAATACACCATTGTATTGAAACCATACAACTCCTCTGCTATCTTTTTAAATCCTCGCGGCTCACCAAAGTATAATCCCCCCGTTAGTTCACGAACGACAAGAAGGTCGACATCGCGCAGAACTTCTTCCTTAATTGTTGAAGAGCTTAGAAGAACGGTATACGGTTTTGCGGGACGTAAATTTGCATAGAGCCCAAGCTCTTTACGAAGGCCAAGCAACGCTTTTTCAGGTTTCAGTTCCGGAGGATTACCGTCATAGTTCGGATCTCCTACTGCACCCAGGAGAACGGCATCGGCATGACGGCAGAGGGCTAGTGTTTCATCGGGAAGAGGAACGCCTCGTGCGGTGAGTGCTGCACCTCCAATGAGACCCTCCTCCAGAATAAATGTATGCCGATACAATTTGCCAAGGCGTGTCAATATTTTGACTGCCTCAGCAACCACTTCCCGGCCAATACCATCACCGGGGAGAACAGCAATGGTGTATGTCCGTTGAGAACTCTTCACCATCGGACCGCCTCGAATTTCCGGATCTCACTTTCGAATCGAAATATGTATCCAAGTTCATCGACTCCATTCATTAACCGATACTTCGTGAATGGATCGACGGAGAATTTCACTTTTTTCAATTCAGGCCAGGCAACTTGTTGTGTCTGAAGGTCGACCGATACCTGGGTGGTTGGTGCTGATTTGACAAGCTGGACTAATTGCTGATGGATCGTCGGAGTAACTTCAATTGGCAGCAAACCATTCTTCAACGCATTATTCTTGAAGATATCGGCAAATGAGGTACTGATGACGGCACGAAATCCATATCCGCAAAGTGCCCACACTGCATGTTCTCTGGAGGAACCACATCCGAAGTTATCTCCTGCTAACAAAATGCGCGCCTCTTTATATTCAGGCTGATTCAGAATGAATTCCGGATTGGGCTGACTGTTACTCTGATACCGCCAATCGGCAAACAAGGTGTCACCTAATCCCTCCTTGTCCGTCACTTTCAGATAGCGGGCGGGGATGATCTGATCTGTATCGATATCGTTGATGATCAACGGTACCATGGGCGATGAAAACGATGATTCGTATGACATACGACCTCCTATGATAATAGTGTTCTTGCATCAGTTAATTTTCCAGTAATAGCAGCAGCAGCGGCTGTCATGGGAGAGGCAAGGAATGTTCGCCCTCCCTTCCCCTGCCGGCCTTCAAAATTGCGGTTGCTGGTTGAGACAGCATATTCTCCGGGTTGAAGATGATCGCCATTCATCGCGATGCACATGGAGCATCCCGACTCACGCCATTCTGCACCAGCATCGCGAAATATCGAGTGGAGGCCTTCAGCTTCTGCTTGCCTCTTCACTTCCTGCGAACCGGGGACTACGAGCATCCGCACACCAGATGCCACTTTCCTTCCGCGTAAGAGCGAAGCTGCCTCACGCAAATCCGATAGCCGCCCATTGGTGCAGCTCCCGATAAACACCACGTCGATTTTTTTGCCGATGAGAAGATCCCCTGGCGATATTCCCATGTAGTTCAACGCTTTGCGGTATGCAATTTTCTGAGCCTCATCCAAAACCGAATCTTCTAAGGGAACTCTTCCTGTAATCCAAGTCCCCATACCGGGATTCGTTCCAAACGTAATCATCGGCTGTAATGCACTGACATCGATCGTTACATCGGCATCGTAGAGGGCTCCATCGTCACTAATCAGCTCCTGCCAATGCAACTTCGCTTGCTGCCATTGTGCTTCCTTCGGTGAAAATTCTCTGCCGTCAATATACTGCAATGTGATATCGTCGGGGGCAATAATTCCGGCCCGTGCACCGCCTTCGATGGACATATTGCATACCGTCATGCGTTCTTCCATAGAGAGTGATCGAATAGTGCTGCCTGTGTATTCAATGACATGGCCGACACCGCCGGAAACGCCAATTTTTGTAAGGACTGCCAGTATCAAATCTTTCGAGCTCACACCAGGCGTCAGCGTTCCATCAATCTGTATCTTCAACGTTTTCGGTTGATATTGAAGCAAGCATTGAGTCGCCAGCACATGCTCCACCTCACTCGTTCCAATGCCAAATGCCAATGCGCCAAACGCACCATGAGTTGCTGTATGGCTATCGCCGCAAACAATGGTCATGCCCGGCTGTGTCAATCCAAGTTCCGGGCTGATGACATGGACAATGCCACGCTGAGTGTGATCCCTTCCATAATAGCGTATGCCAAAATCCTTTACGTTATTTTCAAGCTGCTGAATTTGTTTGGCTGCCATTTCATCGCTGATGGGCAGCAATGGATTGGTTGTGGGGATCAAGTGGTCGACCGTTGCCACGGTTTTTTCGGGCCGCCGTACGCTCAATCCACGGCTTCTTAGGCCTGAAAACGCTTGCGGCGAAGTGACTTCGTGAACCAGATGCAGATCGATGTAAAGCACCGCGGGCATATCAGGTTCCTGAGCAATGACATGGCGTTCCCAGATTTTTTCAAAGAGCGTCTTTGGTTTCCTGAACGATTTCGATAGAGCGTCTTGCATGGTTATCCTTCAACCTCAGTAGTATGCTGCTTGAAAGGTTCACATTTTCGATTTCGTGCCTGGCAGTACCGATTCATTGCCTCGACATATGCCTTAACACTACCGGTGATGACATCGGTACTGACCGCTCTTCCATTGTAACTTGTGCCATCAAAGTCAACACGAACAAATACCTCTCCCATGGCATCGTGGCCCAATCCGACGGAGGTAATGGAATACTCCGTGAGTTTCCCTTCGAGCTTTGTGATCCGTTCGATCGCCCGATATGCAGCATCGACCGGGCCATCTCCCGTTGCAGAGTCAGTGTGGGTATTTCCTTCATAGTGTAATTCAATTGTTGCAGTCGGGCGAACATTGCTGCCGCTGCTGACGAAGATTGTCGCAAGTTGATAGACGGAGCCAGACTCCTCATTGTCCGTCTGAAGAATTGCAATCAGGTCATCATCATAAACCTGTTTTTTCTGATCAGCGATAGCACAGAAGGAATGATACACCCGGTTCAATTCATCTTCATTCAACGAATACCCAAGGTCGCTGTAACGCTGTTTTAATGCGTGACGGCCGGAATGTTTCCCAAGGACAATATTGCTCCGTCGAATGCCGACGGACTGAGGCGTCATGATCTCGTAGGTAATCGGGCTCTTCAGAACGCCGTCCTGATGAATTCCCGCTTCGTGGGAAAATGCATTTGCCCCGACAATTGCCTTATTGCGCTGAATGTGCATTCCTGTCAGGCTGCTGAGCAATTTACTCGATTTGAATATTTCTTCAGTATGAATTCCACTCTCAACACCGATTCGTTCTTTTCGTGTCTTCAACGCCATGACAATCTCTTCCAGAGCTGCGTTGCCTGCACGTTCCCCGATTCCGTTTATCGTACATTCCACCTGTCGTGCACCTCGTTGAATAGCTGCCAGAGAATTTGCTACCGCCAAGCCGAGATCATTGTGGCAATGTGCACTGAGGACAGCCTTTCCTATGGATGATGTATGATCACGCACATATTGAAACATCGCGCCGTATTCATCGGGGATCGCGTACCCAACTGTATCGGGCAGATTGATCGTCGTTGCGCCATACTCGATTGCGACGGCAGCGACCTGGCACAGAAATGCAAGGTCTGAGCGCGAGGCATCTTCGCAGGAAAATTCAACGTTATCACAAAACGACCGTGCATGCCTTACGGCAAGCATAGTATCTTCGAGCACCTGTTCTCTCGTTTTCTTCAATTTATGCGTCAAATGAATATCCGACGTAGCGATGAAGGTATGAATACGCGGCTTTCTGGCATGCTGCAATGCTTCCCAGGCTCGGTCAATATCCTTTTGCACCGCACGCGCAAGTCCCGCTACAGAGCAATTCTTTACTGCAAGAGCGACGGCTTTCACTGCCTCAAAATCCCCTATCGATGCTATCGGAAATCCGGCTTCAAGAACATCCACGCCGAGCTGCTCGAGCTGCCTCGCCATTCTGACCTTCTCTTCGAGATTCATACTACAGCCGGGAGATTGCTCTCCATCTCGTAATGTCGTATCAAAGACAATGATTCTATTTTCCATCCGTTACTTCTCTAATAAGCTCAGTTTGTGTTTTCATCAGGTGATAGGAGAGACCTTCCACCAATGCGATCCAGCTTGCCTCTATGATATCAGTTGAGACACCAACCGTGTTCCACGCAAGATGATTGGTGCGATTCGTTATAAGAACTCGAACCTTCGCACTTGTTCCATCCTGACCATCGAGGACTCTGACCTTGTAATCGGCAAGATAAATCTGCCTGAGTTCAGGATAGAATTTGTCCAATGCCTTTCGCAGAGCGTTATCGAGTGCATTGACCGGCCCATTCCCTTCTGCGGCAGTATATTCAACCTCATCACCGACACGCACCTTAATCAATGCTTCTGATTTCGGCTGCGCGTCCATCGACTCTTTGTGGATGATCACTTTAAATCCTTCAAGCTCAAAAAAATCCTCCCAGTCCTCCGTCGATTTCCGTATCAGCAGTTCCAGTGAACCATCGGCATCTTCATAGCGATAACCCCGGTATTCACGGTCCTTTATCTCATCGACAAGTTGTTTGATGTTGGAAGATTGTTGTGAGAGATCGATGCCAAGCTCTTCAGCCTTATAAACGATATTACTCTTCCCCGAAAGATCGGAGACAAGTACCCTGCGTTTGTTGCCAACCAGTTCAGGATTGAGATGTTCATACGTCTGCGGCAATTTCATTACAGCACTCACATGGACACCTCCTTTGTGGGCAAATGCACTCTGGCCGACGAAAGGAAGATTTTTCGAGTGTGCATGGTTTGCACACTCGCTGACAAAGTGCGAGAGTGACGTCAATGCACTCAATTGGTCAGTATCTACACAATGATACCCCAGTTTGATCTGCAGATTAGGGATGACGGAACAGAGATTGGCATTTCCGACACGTTCTCCGAAGCCATTGATCGTTCCCTGGACGTGTATCGCACCGGCATTTACAGCAGATAATGAATTTGCCACAGCGAGCTCACTGTCATTATGGGCATGAATTCCGATTGGCGTGTGAAGCGTTTGGCGTACTTTACTGAGAATTACTTCGACTTCGTGAGGAAGCGTTCCGCCGTTCGTATCACACAGGACAATTACGTCAGCCCCAGCAGATTCTGCAGCAACAATCGTCTCCAGTGCATACGAGGCATCATCCTTGAATCCATCAAAAAAGTGTTCCGCATCGTAAATCACCTCACGACCGCTGGCTTTTAGGAGTGCCACCGATTCGTTGATCATGCTTAAGTTCTCATTCCTACTGATCTGCAGGGCCTCATGGACATGCATCAACCAACTCTTGCCAAAGATCGTTACGACTGGTGTGTTTGCCTCCAGGAGCTGATTCAAATTAGGATCAGCCGATGCGCTGCAATTCGCACGCCTTGTACTCCCAAACGCTGCGAGTTTGGCATGATGGAAGTGGACTTCTTTTGCCAGACGGAAAAATTCAAGATCGCGCGGATTCGATCCTGGCCATCCTCCTTCGACATAATCCATTCCAAATGCATCGAGATGCTGAGCAACTCTGAGTTTATCCTCAACGGAGAAAGAGACTTCCTCTCCCTGGGAACCGTCGCGCAACGTTGTATCATAAAGAAATATTTTTTTCATCGAAGCCGTTCCTTGGTCTGTCGAAATTATTCCTTTTTCCAATTCTCAGGACGCAGCGATCTCACAGCAGCACCCGCTTGCCACATCTCAGAGTCCTGCCACTCGTTGAGTTCTTTCTCTAGTTTCTGCCGATAGTCGGAAGAGCTGCAGCTATCGAGGACGCGTTGCGATTCAATTCCCTGACGAACGCTTGAATACAGAGATTCGAAGAGAGGCTTTGCCGCCGCTTCAAATTTTTTCGACCAATCGAGAGCACCGCGCTGTGCCGTAGTGCTGCAGGAGGCAAACATCCAATCCATGCCATTTTTTCCAATGAGGGGGTATAAACTTTGGGTTGCTTCTTCAACTGTTTCGTTGAATGCCTCACTTGGAGAATGGCCCATGGCCCGGAGTGTATCATACTGCGCCTTCATCAAGCCTGCGATCGCTCCCATCAACACACCCCGCTCACCTGTCAGGTCACTGAGAACTTCCTTTTCAAAGGTTGTGGGGAAGAGATAACCCGAGCCGATTGCAATACCGAGAGCCAGCGTTCGTTCCTGTGCTCGTCCGGTGGCATCCTGAAAGATCGCGTAGCTGGAATTGATGCCGCTTCCGGAGAGATAGTTCGAACGAACTGTTCTCCCTGCACCTTTGGGTGCAACCAGGATCACATCGACATCAGGAGGTGGAACAACACCAGTTTGATCTTTGAACACCACCGAGAATCCGTGAGAAAAATAAAGTGCCTGTCCCTTCCTGAGGTTTTTCTTGACAACGTCCCATTGATCGCGCTGCCCTGCATCGGAAAGAAGGTATTGCACAACCGTAGCTTTCTGAATTGCATCGGCGATATCAGAAAAGAGTGTGGTTCCTTCCACCCAGCCATCGTTGACTGCATCATTCCATCCCTTACCGCCTTTCCGCTGCCCAAGCATTACTGAGATTCCATTATCACGAAGATTCAACGCCTGCCCCTGTCCTTGCGGACCATAGCCGATAATGGCAACCACTTCGTTTCGAAGTACCTCTTGCGCTTTTGAAAGCGGAAATTCTTCCCGCGTCACTACATCTTCTACGACACCACCAAAATTAATTCGAGCCATTGTTACTCCTTCATTGATTCGTTGTCTCTGTGTTGAAATCATACAATTAATTTGTCATCGGCGAACCGTGACTCTGAAGCGAACTCGCTCCAGTATCACTCCTTGTTTGGATATCATACCTCTCCCTGAAATTCACGCTTCAGGGCAACCTGGCCTGTTCTCGCCATTTCCCGAATGCCGAATGGACTCAACATCTTAATGATTGCATCGACCTTTTGTTTTCCACCCGTTGCTTCGAGTGTCACGGTTTTCGGACTGATGTCGACGACTTTCGCACGGAAGACCTCTGCAATCTGCATCACTTCCGGACGGGTCGATTGTGTACAGTGCACCTTGATCAACGCCAGTTCCCGCTCAACGAAGTCATCAAACGTTAGATCGATCACTTTGATGACATCAATCAGTTTGTTCAACTGCTTCGTGATCTGTTCGATCACCTGATCATCGCCCCGGGTGACAATCGTCATCCGTGAAATATCGCGTTCTTCTGTCGCTCCAACCGTCAGGCTATCGATGTTGTAAGCCTTCGCGGCAAACATCCCAGCCACGCGAATGAATGCGCCATGCTTATTCTCGACCAACACGGCTATGGTATGCTGTTTCATGCTTATCCTTTCACATGAATCATAACATCACTTGGATGGCCCTGCTGTTCGGAGGATTGCGGAACAGGTTCCGGAGTATCCATAATCTCATTGACGGTTTGCCCTGCGGGAATCATTGGATAGACATTGTCCTCACACTGGACGACGAACTCTACCAAGATGGGACCATCCTTCCATACCATCGCCGTCCGTATCGATGATTCGAGTTCCATTGTCTCCGTCACACGAAATGCATGGATGCCATAAGCCTCTGCGACTTTCACAAAATCCGGACTCTGCATTTTGACATGGGAATAGCGTTTTCGCCAGAACAGTTCCTGCCATTGTCGCACCATTCCCAAATATCCATTGTTGATGATGAAGATTTTCAGGGGCAATTGATGCTCGGCGATGGTTGCCAACTCCTGGATGTTCATCTGAAATCCACCATCACCACTTATCGAGATGACCGGTAAGTCGCGTTGCGCAAACGCAGCACCCATTGCAGCCGGAAGAGAAAATCCCATCGTTCCCAATCCGCCGGAGCTAATGTGAGTGCGAGGATATTTCCATCGGAAGAATTGCGCAGCCCACATTTGATGTTGGCCGACATCTGTCACGACAATGGCATTCCCCTTTGTTACTTCTCCCAGCGTATGAATGACATGCTGAGCCCGAAGTTCAGCTCCCTGTGAATAGCGGAGTGGATGCTCACGTTTCCACTGGTCGATTGTTTTGAGCCAATCCTCTGTCGGCAATGGTTCGACCAAATCCAAAAGTTTTTTTAAGACCCGTTTGACATCGCCCACGATCGGGACATCGACTTTGACGTTCTTACTAATCGCACTGGGATCGATATCGATATGAATTTTTTTCGCTTCAGGTGCGAATGCTTCAACCTTACCGGTAACCCGATCATCGAAGCGGGCCCCTACAGCAATCAACAGGTCACAATAATTCACTGCCACATTCGAGTACCATGTGCCGTGCATTCCGAGCATTCCAAGAGAGAGCGTATTGTCTTCAGGAAATGAACCAAGCCCATGGAGTGTAGTCGTGACGGGACAGCGAAGTTTTTCCGCAAATGCCGTCAACTCGACCGAAGCGTTTGATTGCAGCACTCCACCTCCGACATAGAGAAGCGGCCGTTTTGCCGATTTAATCATCGCGGCGGCAACTGATATCTGTTTATTATGTCCTTCCAATGTCGGTTTATAACTCCGCATTGCCACTGATTTTGGATATTCAAAGTGTGTTTTTTGCGCCATGACATCTTTAGGTAAATCGACGACCACGGGTCCGGGCCTTCCGGTAGCAGCAATGTAAAATGCTTCCTTCACCGTTTTGGCTAATTCATTCACATCGCGAACAAGAAAACTGTGCTTTGTAATCGGGCGTGTAATGCCTATGATATCTGCCTCCTGAAAAGCATCGTTGCCGATCATTTTCAGAGCAACCTGACCTGTAAAGACAACCAGAGGAATTGAATCCATAAACGCATCGGCAATTCCCGTCACTGTGTTTGTTGCACCCGGTCCCGAAGTTACAAGGGCAACACCAACCTTACCGGTTGCTTTCGCATATCCTTCAGCGGCGTGCGTTGCTCCTTGCTCATGCCTGGTTAAGACGTGCTTGATACTGGTGATATCATGCAATGCATCATAGATGCCGATAACTGCTCCGCCGGGGTAGCCGAACACCACATCAACTCCCTCCTCCACAAGGCTGCGGACAAAAATTTCAGCTCCTGTCATTTGCCGATGGTGAGTGGATGCTTGCTGTTGAGTTTTTGATGGTGACATTGTACACCTGTGTTAGTTCATGAAACTTTTTGTTAGGCTGCCGCCAAGTGCGCCAAGATAAAAATAGAGATAATGTGTGATTACCGATCCATTCAATTTTCTTTCTTGGCGTTTTTGCGGCATTGTTTCTAAAAGTTCTCATTGCGAGAAGTCCCACCTCAAACCAGATCCGAGGAAAGGGTTGGGCAGGACTTGGCCACCCACATGTTTGGCGGGTTGCCCGATTCGCAATGAGGATCATTCAGTTTCTCCATTCAAATCTGTAATCGCACCGAGGCTGCTGCTCGAAACGAGCTGTGCGTATTTCCATAAGACTCCGCTTGTGTATCGCAATTCAGGCTTCTTCCAGGTTCGTTTTCGTTTTTCAAGTTCTTCCGCTGAAACATGAAGTTCGAGACAATTCTTCGATGCATCGATTGTGATCTGATCATTCTCCTGCACCAAGGCGACTGGTCCGCCAACGGCTGCCTCCGGTGCAACGTGACCGACAACCATTCCAAATGAGCCGCCGGAGAATCGTCCGTCTGTTATCAATGCAACATGTTCACCAAGCCCGGCACCGATGATGGCAGATGTTGGAGCAAGCATTTCACGCATCCCGGGTCCGCCCTTCGGGCCTTCATAACGAATGACGATAATGTTCCCTTTCTGAATATTTCCAGCGAGTATTGCTTTCAGGCATTCTTCCTCTGAATGGAACACTCTTGCGGGGCCTTTTATGTATGGATATTTCACACCGGTCACTTTCGCAACTGCACCTTCCGGAGCGAGGTTGCCTTTCAGTATGACAAGATGCCCTTGGGCATACAACGGTTTTTCCCAGGGACGGATTACCTGCTGGTCCGGAGATGGAGTTGGTGGAACCGCAGTGAGAACTTCGGCAACAGTTTTTCCTGAGATTGTCAGTGCATCGCCATGCAGCACTCCATGATCGAATAACATTTTCATGATCTGAGGCACACCGCCCGCTTTATGAAATTCGGTTGTCACATATTTTCCTGAAGGCTTGAGATCGCAAAGGACCGGAACACGCCGGCGGATTGATTCAAAATCGTCGATGCTTAATGGTACTTTTGCTGAACGTGCGATAGCAAGAAGATGCAGCACCGCATTGGTTGAACCGCCAACAGCCATTACAACGGCAATTGCATTTTCAAATGCTTTCCTCGTGAGAATCGATTTAGGCAGGATGGTATTTCGCACAGCTTCTGCAAGTACTTCGGCTGATTGTTCGGTGCTCTCCTCCTTCTCTGCATCCTCCGCTGCCATTGTTGAAGAGAAAGGCAGGCTCATGCCCATTGCTTCGATCGCAGAGGCCATCGTGTTAGCGGTATACATGCCACCGCAGGATCCTGCACCCGGACATGCATTGCGTTCGACTGCTTCCAGTTCATCCTTTCCAATTTTGTTTGCACTGAACTGCCCCACTGCTTCGAATGCACTGACGATGGTCAGGTCTTTACCGTTAAGATGCCCTGGCTTGATGGTTCCGCCATAGACAAAGACGGCAGGGATATTCAAACGGGCTATCGCCATCATTGCGCCGGGCATATTTTTATCACACCCTCCGATTGCCAGGAGGCCATCGACTGCATGCGCATTACAGACCGTTTCAATAGAATCGGCGATGACTTCACGGGAAACCAGGGAATACTTCATCCCTTCGGTACCCATAGAGATGCCGTCACTTACAGTGATCGTTCCGAACTCGAACGGCATGGTTTGGGCATTTCGCAGCGCAACAACTGCATGATCCGTCAAACCATCCAAGCCGATATTGCAGGGTGTGACAGTACTATAGCCATTAGCGACTGCGATAAGCGGCTTGTCGAAATCGGCATCCTTGAAACCGACAGCACGCAGCATAGCGCGATTCGGTGTCCGTTCGATTCCTTGGGTGATGAGGCTGCTGCGTAAATTATGACTCATGAGGATATGCCTTTTGAGATTGATGACGAGTGAATGACAGAGTGGTATCAAGTGGGAATGGAGACAATAGGTGGTAATGAGTGTTCTTCAGACGAGAGCCCAGAGTTCCGCCGGGTCGCCGAGAAGAGTCAGAAGAATAAATTTGTCGTACCAAAATGTTCACCATGCGCATAAATACTCCATTGCGCCGGAGGCGAACCTTGCATTACTTTTTTCTTTTTAGGGATTTTTTCGGGTATGCTTGGTAACCTCCGGCGTCTATTAGCCAATAATAAGGCTAAGAACGAGGAGGTTAATAATAAGGATGAGGCTAAGGGATAGGGCAAGAACAGGACGCACGCTGCTGCCGAGTGTGTTCTTTAATTGGATTGCGATATTTTTCTTGCCGTTTGTCACTTTAGTTAGGTAAACTGACTACTACCAATATAATAAAATCCCGCGCGATGTCAAGGGTTGTGTGAGAAAAAAAGAGATTTTTTTGATAATCAGGTAGAAGGATTCAATGATTCAATGATCCAATTGTCCATTGATCCAATAAGACAGATTCATTCACGTTTCAGAACTGTCGCTCCGCGTGGTATGAGCTTCGCACCAACGGTCCCGACTCAACATATCTGAATCCCATTTCCAGTCCGGCCTCTTTGAGCATCTTGAATTCATCTGGATGAGCGTATCGAATCACAGGATGATGTTCTTTTGTCGGTTGGAGATACTGTCCGAGTGTGAAGATGTCACAATGCACAGCTCGAATATCTTTCATCACCTCGAGAACCTCTTCATTACTCTCACCTAAGCCAAGCATCAGGCCGGTTTTTGTGGTTGCTCCCTTTTGCTTCGCGCGATCGATAACTTCCAGTGATTGTTGATAGTTCGCCTGCATGCGTACTTTGCGATAGAGACGGGGAACGGTTTCCAGGTTGTGATTAAGGATTTCCGGTTTGGCTGCCAGCACAGTGTCGAGGGCTGTTTCGCTCCCTTTGAAATCGGGGATCAATACTTCCACCGTAACTCCCGGGACTTCTTCGTGGATAAGCCGGATTGTTTCGGCGAAGATTGGTGAACCGCCATCTTCCCTTTCATCCCGATTCACTGAAGTAATGATGGCATGTTTCACCTTCATCACTTTAATGGCTTCCACTACTCTCCGCGGTTCATCCCAATCGAGTCCATAGTCGGGCCGGCCTGTTTTGACAGCGCAGAAACTGCATGAGCGGGTGCAGATGTCGCCCAGAATCATGAATGTTGCTGTGCCCGAGTGCCAGCATTCACCCATATTCGGACATCGTGCTTCTTCGCAAACAGTATGCAAGCGGTGAGAATCGATAAGCGATTTTAATTTCGCATAGCCTTCCCCACCGGGAATTTTCGCTTTCAACCATTCTGGCCGCCTGGTTGGCAATGGTGTTTGAGTTGTCTGATCGTCTTTGAGAATTGTATCCATGTTAAAATACCTTGCTAAAATCAAACTGTTCTAAATTCAGCACTACCCGTTGAATAAATTGGCCTCCGATCGCACCATCGATAATACGATGATCGAACGAGAGTGTCAGATAAACCATGGAACGGATTGCAATAGTGTCATGTTCTTCATCGTCTGTCAGCACCATCGCTCTTTTCTTGATCGCTCCTACACCGAGAATTGCCACTTGAGGCTGATTGATGATGGGTATGCCAATAATATTGCCGAAGAAACCATAGTTCGTCAGAGTAAATGTGCCACCCTGAATTTCGTCGGGCTGTAAGTGCTTGCTTCTCGTTCGGACCACAATGTCATTTATTGCCCTTGTCAATCTAAGAAAATTTTTCTCTTCCACATTCTTCATCACCGGAACTATCAATCCATTCGGTGATGCTACTGCCATACCAAAATGAATGAACTTCTTAAGGATGATTTTATCGCCCTCGATTGTGCTGTTGAGGATTGGAAATTCCTTTAATGCCTCTATCGCAGCGGAGACGATAAAGGGGGTATAGGTCAGTTTGAATCCCTCCTGCTGCTCAAACCGGGCAGCATTTGCATCACGGTACTTCACCATTCTGGTGACATCACATTCAGATATGGCCTGAACGTGGGGAGAAGTATGCACACTCCTTACCATATGCTCAGCCATTTTCAATTGGATATTATCCATCTGACGCACTTCATACTTTGGAGGCGGATATTTCTGCATGACACTCTTCATGTCCAGACGATCCAATTTCATCTCACCGGCAGCAGCTCCGGTGGTTTTCTGTGCGCGCGTTGCGAGATAACCGAGAATATCCTTTTTGGTAACTCTTCCGTTAAAGCCCGAACCCTGAAGCGTGTTCAATTCGGCAAGCACAATGGATTCCTTCTTTGCAATACTTCTCACCAGAGGCGAGTAGAACCGATCACTCTGAAATTCGGAAGAGAGAAGTTGTGGCAGTTCAACTGGAGGCTGAGAAGACAAGCCTGCGTCTGATTGTTTGCCGATTTCCTTCGAACCTTGTTGGACCGGGACAGAGATAGTTATTTTTGCGGCAGCGGCGTCTGTTTCGATGATGGCAATGACGGTACCGACATCAACTGTCTCACCTTCTGCGACGACTATCTTCGTCAGTACTCCTGCGGATGGCGATGGAATTTCCGAATCGACTTTATCCGTACTGATTTCCAGAATCGATTCATCCTTCTCGATTTTATCGCCGGGTTTCTTCATCCACCGAAGGATCTTTCCTTCCTGAATGCTTTCGCCCATTTTCGGCATCACAACGTCAACATGCATTCTCTGCTCCTCATTAATAGGCGGCAAGCTGTTCCAGTGCGGCGAGAATTTTCGCTTCATTCGGCAGCATGGCATTCTCCAGCGGCGGGCTGTAGGGAACCGGAGTGTCCAGGGCAGCAACACGCATCACCGGACCGTCGAGCGATTCAAAGCACTCATCAGCGATGCATGCAGCAATCTCTGCTCCAAATCCGGCAGTGAGTGTGTCCTCATGTGCAATGAGAACTTTGCCGGTCTTTCTCACCGAGGTAAAGATTGTTTCGATATCCAACGGATTAATTGTCCGGAGATCAATCACCTCAACACTGATTCCTCGTTCGTCCATTTTCCTGGCTGCTTCAAGCGATTTCTGGACCAGTGCACCGTATGTGATAATCGTGATATCGGTACCGGGCCGGCGGATTGCGGCAATCCCAAAGGGAAGCACATAATTCTCATCCGGTTCCAGGCTCGATGCATATCCCTGCCGGTAGAGGCCTTTATGCTCCATAAAAATCACCGGGTCGTCGCCGCGAATGGCGGCCTTCAGAAGGCCTTTTGCATCGGCGGCATTGGATGGATAGGCAAGGCGAATCCCCGGAAGATGCGCCATGATACTTTCGATATTCTGACTATGGTAATGCCCGCCGTGAATATAACCCCCGATGGGTACGCGGATGACCATTGGGCAAGACCATGTGTTATTCGACCGATAGCGATACATTGAAATTTCGTCGCGCAGTTGCATGAATCCCGGCCAGATGTAATCTCCGAATTGGATCTCCGGAACGGGTTTCCATCCTTTCAATGCCAATCCTGTTGCCACACCAATAATACTCGCCTCGGCCAGCGGCGAGTTGAACGCGCGCTCGTTTCCAAACTTTGTTGAGATCCCTTTCGTCGCTGTAAAAACTCCTCCCTTGCCATCGGCAACATCTTCCCCGAAGAGAATCATTTTCGGATTCCGTTCCATCTCTTCCTTGAGGGCGTGGTTGATAGCATCGACGAGCACGACCTTTGGACCGGAATGTTCGGGTTCCGTAAAATTCTTTGGGGGTTTCGCGTGCGATTCACCATAGACATAGAGAGACACCGTGGAAGGATCGGGTAATGGACGGGATTCTGCCCACTCGGCTGCAACATCTACTTCTTTCTTCACTTCTTCCTGAAGTTCCAGAGCTTTAGTAGCAGTCAACAGTCCCTTCTCGATTAGATACTTTGTCATCAGCGGAATCGGATCACGCTTGCGATCCTGTTCGATCTCTTCCTTGCTTCGATACTTAGATTGGTCATCAGACGATGAGTGAGGAAGCAATCGGACAACGTGTGCATGAATCAAACTCGGCCCTTCGCCCTTCCGTGCACGAGCTACAGCTTTCTTCATCGCATCAAATGTTTCAATGAAATTCGTACCGTCAATCTCATTACAATCGAGTCCCTTGAATCCTGATACTGCTTCGGAGATTGATGCACCGGCAGTTTGACGTTTTACGGGAACAGAGATGGCATACTTGTTATCCTGGATAACGAAGATGACGGGAAATGCATCGCGGGCGGCCCAATTCACCGCCTCAAAGAATTCGCCTTCGCTTGTTGTCCCTTCGCCTGAAGAAACATAGACAACTTCATCGGTTCCCTCTTTCCTGGCAGCCATGGCTACACCAACGGCTTGTAAGAACTGCGTACCGGTTGGGCTCGATTGCGTGGGGATCCGAAGATCTATGCGCCCGTAGTGACCCTGAGGTTGACGGCCTCCGGTTGCAGGATCTTCAGCGCGGTGGAGTGAGATGAGGAAGATTTCTTCCGGTGTCATACCGAGATGCATCGCGAATGCCTGATCACGGTAGTAAGGAAATGCCCAATCGTGTTTTGGCCTGAGTGCAGCGGCAGCGGCAACCTGTGCCGCCTCATGACCAGAACCTCCGATATGGAAAAACGATTTACCCTGCTTGAGTAAAATGAGAATTTTCTCATCTGTCCTGCGGGCAATCAGCATAGTGCGATAGGCTCTGAGCAGTTCCTTATGTGATAGCTCAATTCCGGACGTGTTTTTCGATGCCACCTCGGATTGCATCGCCATCCTCACTTTTCTCCTTCAACCATTTATGGAATTGTAAAAACACTCCTATACTGTTTTTTCGTATTCACTCAGCCACTGACGCTCACCTGCCCGCCTGTGCAGATACTTCAGTGGCAGGCGGGGAGCACACAGAGAAATGAAAATTACTAGATGTTTGACAGCGAGAGTCCAAAAAAATAGTGAAAAACCTCTGTGCTCTCCGTGTCTCGGTGGCAATTGCTTGGGTACACTGAGCAATTATGATTATTCAATTCTTTGACCGGCTTCGATTTCTCGTTCAAGCCGCTGAAGGCGATCTTCCAACTCAACCGGAGAAATTGCTTTTATTTCACACTTGAAGACGTTCGAAAACGAGTTCACCAGTTTATCCTGAACTTCTTCGAGAGGGATTGCATTGCCAAGAATTCTTTGCAGCGATGTTACCCCTTTGTGGAAGATGCCGCAGGGGATAATCCTGTCAAACTTGGTAAGATCGGTATTGACGTTGAATGCAAATCCGTGCATCGTTCTCCAACGACTGACTTTTACACCAATTGCCGCTATCTTTTCTCCATTCACCCAGACTCCGGTCATGCCTTCTTCTCTCCCAGCAGTGAGGCGGTACTCATTCAGAGTGTGGATCATCATTTCTTCAAGATTCCGTAAGTAGAGATGCACATCCGGTGTATG
Organism: bacterium; assembly: GCA_043803945.1. Taxonomy (GTDB): domain Bacteria; phylum Bacteroidota; class Ignavibacteria; order UBA10030; family UBA10030; genus JAZDJN01. Next base: position 24,293 of record JAZDJN010000111.1, read on the forward strand.
ATCGTTCAGGTTGAGCAAAGGGTAGCCAACGATTTGACCCGGCCCATGGTAGGTAATATCTCCACCCCGATCGATACGGAACACCACAATACCGTTAATCCGCAATTCGTTTTCGGAAGCGAGTAAATGATTCTCATCTCCCCCTTTGCCAATCGTATAGACATGGTTGTGCTCTGTCAGAAGGAACACATCCTCAAAATGGCCATCGAGCTGGAGCTTAAAGATTCTTCGTTGAAGATTCCAGGCATCGGCGTAATGTGTCCGGCCAAGATAACAGAGGGTTACAATCATTTCCAATTTTCCCATTTGCAGATACTCATGCTTGCTCTCCTGGAAAATACTCAACATGCAATCGAGTACACACTCAGAAATATTTCAGGAGCAGTCCTGCTAAGAACCTTCTCCTCCGCACACTAAATGTGAATTGCCTTTCCAAAAGCATCTCCTGCGGCTTCCATAATTGCTTCAGAGAGCGTTGGATGTGCATGCATCGTCCGATGAATTTCTTCGTACGTCGTCTCGAGTGTTCGTGCGAGACCCAATTCGGCGATCATTTCGGTTGCTTCAGCACCAAGAATATGTGCACCTAACAATTCACCATACTTCTCATCGAAGACGAGCTTTACTAATCCTTCGCTCTCTCCAATTGCCATGGCTTTGCCCAGTGGACGGAAGGGGAAACGCCCCACCTTCACTTTATAACCGGCGGCAATGGCCTCTTCTTCAGTCATCCCTACACTTGCCACCTGCGGCTGGCAATAGGTACAACCGGGAATGTTTGATCGGTCAAAACCGTGGGAAGTTTTATTGGCCAGATGTTCGACAGCAACAATTCCCTGGTTCGAGGCAGCGTGAGCAAGCCATGGAGCACCGGAAACATCACCGATCGCATAGATTGTCTCTATAGAGGTTTTTCCAAATTTATCGACTACGACGGATCCACGCTCGACCTTCACACCGAGACTTTCCAGCCCGAGGTTCTCGACATTTCCCATCACACCAACGGCCATCAAGGCAACATCGCCTGTGAGTTCTTTCGGACCCTCTTGTGAAGTAACTTTCACTGTTACTTGATCTCCGACGGTTACACCTTCCACTTTGGTGTTCGTCAGAATTTCGATGCCTTGTTTCTTCAGGCTCGTTTCAAGAAGCCTGGTGATCTCTTTATCCTCTTTTGGAAGAAGCGAGGGGAGCATTTCAACGATGGTTACTTTGGTTCCAAACGAGTTATAGAAGTATGCAAATTCAACGCCGATTGCTCCTCCCCCAATGACCAGCATCGATTTGGGCTGTTCGGGCAACGTCATCGCTTCGGTGCTGGTGATGATTTTCTTCCGGTCGATGGCCACCCCGGGAATGGTTCGAGGACGGCCGCCAGTGGCGAGAATTGTAAATTTTGTTTTGATGATCTCGGTCACGGCTCCATTTTGTGTAACCTCAATAAAATTCTTTGAAGTGAGTTTTGCCGTTCCCGCGATGACCTCGATCTTATTTTTTTTCATCAGGTATTCGACACCTTTGGAAATTCTCTCAGCAACACTGCGGCTGCGTTTGATAATTTTCGAAAAATCAAAGGTGAGGTCTTTGTAGGAAAAACCGAATTCTTCTGCACGTTTGAATTGGTTGTATAGTTCGGCGCTTTTTAAGAGAGCCTTTGAGGGGATACAACCCCAATTGAGGCAGATTCCGCCAAGTTTATCACGTTCGACAAGGCCTACTTTCATCCCTAATTGTGCAGCACGGATAGCCGCGACATACCCTCCCGGTCCGCTTCCAATAATTGTCACATCAAATTGTTTTTCAGCCATTGTCATCCTTTCAAGAATAGAATAGCCTGCTATAATCGTTATTCACGTTTCGCTCTACTCAAGAGACTTTTGTAGAAATATAGCCAGAACTGTTTCTAAAGGCAATGAACGCTTGCTGGCTGGCATGGATCGAAACGAACCAGTGAGACGAGAGCAAGCGGACTCATCCATCACACTGTTGCATCATACGCCTTCCTGGGTTACTGTGTAAATTCATGCCTTCGCTGATAACATCTTCAATAATTCAACACACACAGAGGCGCTTCTTGTTCCGCTGTTCATCCATAGATGCAGGAGAAATATATTCTTCGTTTCCGGAAATACTCATTGATTATCTTTCACTTTTCACGTACTATAATAAAAAATTTTCCGTGAGATGGCTGAAAACAAAGAGCGTGTTGTCGTCTCCAATCGAAAGGCTCGACACGATTATCACATACTCGAGACGATGGAAGCCGGTATTGTCCTCACCGGAACCGAAGTAAAATCGGTGCGGAAGGGCAATGCCAATCTCCAGGACAGTTACGCATCGATCAAGAATGGGGAAGTCTGGCTCATTGGTATGCATATCAGCCCTTATGAACAAGGCAGCATCTATAACCATGAACCCCGGCGAACACGGAAACTTCTGCTCGCACGGAGGGAGATTCGGCGGTTGCTGACCAGAGTGCAGGAAAAAGGTCTTTCCCTGATCCCATTGGCGGTTTATTTCAAAGGGCCTTATGCAAAAGTGGAACTTTCGATCGCGCAGGGCAAGAAATCGTATGATAAGCGGGAAGCTATTAAGCAGCGTGATGCAAAACGCGAGATTGCACAGCATTTAAAAAGATCAACTTCATAGAGGAGCGGCACCCAGAAATTGTTCCCACCACTACATGAACAGATGGATCTCATCAAACGGGGCTCGTTTGAGATTATTCCAGAAGAAGACCTCGTTAAAAAGATTGAGAAATCCATTGCCACTGCGAAGGCTTTACGCGTCAAGCTCGGCTGTGATCCGAGCCGGCCCGATCTCCATCTCGGCCATTCTGTAGTTCTTCGAAAACTCAGGCAATTCCAAGACCTAGGCCATCAAGCGATTTTGATTATCGGTGATTTTACCGGCATGATCGGTGACCCGTCGGGAATAAATAAAACACGCCCCTCCCTTTCGCTGGAGGAGACACATCAAAATGGCCAATCGTACTTTGAGCAGGCCACAAAAATTCTCTCCACCAAGAATGTCCGGATGGAATATAATTCTACCTGGCTTGGGAAAATGAGTTTTGCCGATGTAATTTTACTCGCAAGTAAATACACCGTCGCTCGTATGCTCGAACGGGATGATTTCACCAATCGCTACAAAGCCGGTGAACCGATCAGCGTGCATGAATTCCTCTATCCTCTCGCTCAGGCTATGGACTCCGTTGCCATTGAAGCGGACATTGAGTTGGGAGGCACAGATCAGAAGTTCAATCTTTTAGTTGGACGCGACATCCAGCGGGAATATGGCCTCGAACCCCAGGTGATTCTGACGATGCCGATCCTGGCTGGAACCGACGGTGTCGATAAGATGAGCAAATCGCTTGATAACTATATTGGGATTAATGAGACGTCAAAAGAGATTTACGGGAAGACGCTAAGGATCCCCGATAAACTCATCTATTCCTACTTTGAACTGGCAAGCGACACATCCAATGAGGAGTTGCTCAAGTTAAAAAAACAGCTTGCCGATCCAGAGGTGAATCCTCGAGATATCAAACGTCAGTTGGCCCGAACCTTCGTTCGAATGTACTATAGTGCCGAAATAGCTGCTCGTGCTGAAACGGAATTTGACAGGATCTTTATTCAAAAAGAAATCCCTGATATCGTGGAAGAATTTGTTCTTTCCGTCGATAGCGGCATCACCACTATCGCGGCGCTGCTGGCACTGGTGAAACTTGCTTCCTCAAAGAGTGAAGCGCGACGGTTAATCGATCAGGGGGGCGTTTCCATTGACGGTTTGAAAATTACCTCTGTGAATTCCCCTCTCCCGGAAAAGCCAGCCTACATTCTTAAAGTAGGAAAACGAAAATTCTTAAAAATCATTCAACAATAATATCGGAACCACCGAGAGGGAGATGAGACAGTGTTCGTCCCAACTAAAATATTCTTCACCAAAGGAGTCGGCAGGCATAAAGACTATCTGCAATCGTTCGAGCTGGCGTTACGCGATGCGGGCATAGAGATCTGCAACCTCGTAAGTGTCTCGAGTATCTATCCGCCGAATTGCAAACGGATCAGCAAAGAAGAGGGTTTGAAGCTGCTGCAGCCGGGTCAGATCACATTCTGCGTCATGGCGCGCAATGCGACGAACGAACCCAACCGATTGATTGCGGCTTCAATCGGAGTTGCACAACCTGCCGACGCAAGTATGTATGGCTATCTTTCCGAGCATCATCCTTTTGGCGAGACGGACGAGCGTGCAGGCGACTATTCGGAAGACCTGGCAGCAACGATGCTCGCTTCGACACTTGGCGTTGAATTCGATTCGAATACTGCATGGGATGAGCGTGAAAAGATGTTTAAAATGTCGGGCAAGATCGTTCGCACCTTTAATGTCACTCAATCGGCCGAGGGTGACAAGAATGGTTTGTGGACGACGGTTGTCGGTGTCGCCGTCCTGCTCCCTTGATATGCGCTTTCCTTACCGCATAAAAAAGCCTTCCATGCGGAAGGCTTTTTTTAGAACACTGTTGCTCTGGTCATGATTTTCCTTCAAGCACCACCACAAATTCTCCTTTCATCTTCGATCGAGAAAATTCCTTAAAGAGCGTTGGTCCCGTTCCATAATAGATTTTTTCCGTTGGCAAGGTAATATCGAAAGCCACACACAATCTGCGTGATTCTCCAAAGACCTCGGCAATATCCCGAATCAACTGTGTCAATCGGTAAGGCGCATCCATCAGCACTACCGTGCGCGATTCCCTCCTGAGACCATGGAGCTGCGCGATGCGTTTCTCTTTCTTCGGAGAAAGGAAACCCTGGAACACGAATTCGTCGATCTCGAATCCGGAGACAATTAACGCAGGGAGGAGTGATGAAGCACCAGGAACCGGCACAATCCGAATTCCTGTTTTAATGGCCTTTTGGACGAGGAGTTGGCCAGGATCAGAAAATACGGGAGTACCGGCATCAGAAATCAGAGCGATAGATTTTCCCCGCTTCAACTCTTCCAAAATAATTTGTGACGACTCTTCCTCGTTGTGCTCATTCAGACATTCGACAGGTTTCTCAATGTCGAAATGCCGCAGCAGACGGGAGCCCTCTTTTTTCTCTTCATAGACAACAAGGTCAATGGTCTTGAGTACTCGCAAAGCCCGAAAGGTGATATCCTCAAGATTTCCGATTGGTGTGGCAACAAGGTAGAGAGTACCGGTCATGGCGTTTTTCGATCAGCTCTGTGAATGATATTTACTCAGCGGGATCCCCCGTTTATTGGCTTCCCATTCCCGTACGAGAAGAATGATCAGCGCTGTTGTTGGGACTGCAATCAACAGTCCGAGGAAACCGAGGAAGAAATAGAAAACAAGGATTGAAAAGATGATAAGGAGGGGGTGCATCCCAACTTTCGTTCCCACGATTTTTGGTGACAAGTACATCGTCTCGGCCAGACGCAAGCCCTCCACCCAGAGCATAACAAAGAGCACCTTTTCAAGCGTGTGTGTGTCGCTCATTGATGCAACAACGATGGAGACTACCATCGTAATGATCAATCCAAAGTATGGTACAAGATCGAGAGCCGCCGCGAGAACACCGAGCATCAGTGAATATTTTATTCCGACGAGGGAGAAGGCAACAAACACCAAGATGCCCTGCAGGAAGGCAATCGTGAGGATTCCCCGCAAGTAAAGCCCAATGACCTGGTCGCCAAGTCGAGCATATTCAGAAACCCGGTCACGATATATGTGCGGGATGAGATTGAGAATGAAGTGAATGATCTTGGGAAAGTCCGCGAGAATATAAAATGTGAGAAAAGGAACGAGCACAACATAGAAGATTTGAGTAACCAGTCCACCCACGCTGCTTATAAGGGTAATGATACTCTCGAAGAGATTCTTTAAAATATTCTCCAGCTTCGGCGCAAAACTGGTTTCGAGGGTCTTTCGTAACTCCTGCGATGAGATCCCATACTTCTGCAGCACTTTCACCGCTTCTCCATTCAAGAGCCAATTATTAAAATCAGAAAAGAGTTTTGAGAGTGAATCGAGTATCCCTTGAAATTGACTCAGCGCAACTGGTAGGACAAGGAACAGAATTAACGTGATGATCCCGATAAGGAGGAGTATGAGGATAAGTGCCGAGACCCACCGGGGTACTCCCCAGGTTTCGGTTTTATCAACAATGGGATTCATGACGTACGCAAGAACCATTGCAAAAACAAATGGAGCCAGCAATGAGGAAATCGTCACCACAAACCAGATGGCAAAAAGAATGACGCTTAACCACATGATTTTTTTGACGATGGAATAACCCCGCAGCGGAAAGAGCAGAAACAGAATTGCACCTAAAATCAGGAAGGGTGAAAGTATATTCTGAATCGTGTAAATCAGAAGTAAAAGGAGCAGGATCGCGCCGACGATCATCACCAGCTCAATCCCCCCCAGTGAATTGAACAGTGCATCCCACTGATAATCTTTCTCACCATTCTGTGCTACTGGTTCACTCTGTTCAACCGCTATTTTCTTCTTGCGTGCCATCTTACTCCCCTTTATGCATTGACTTGCCGGTATGCCCAAAACCACCAGCCCCCCGATCCGTTTCGGCAATCTGAGTGACCTCATCCCATGTCACCCGTTCATAGCGGTGCACAACCATTTGAGCGATCCTATCGCCGTGTTTCAGGTGAAACGGCTGGGAGCTAAAATTCGTGAGTATGACTTTAATTTCTCCTCGATAATCGGAGTCGATCGTTCCCGGTGAATTCAAAATTCCGATGCCATGCTTGATCGCTAAACCGCTACGCGGCCGGACTTGCGCTTCAAATCCTTCCGGTAATTCAATCCGATACCCGGTCGGGATCAACTTTGTTTCGTTCGGTTGAATAATGATTTCTTCTTTCACCGCAGCAAACAGGTCCATTCCTGCCGAACCTTCGGTCGCATAGGCCGGAAGCGGAAATTCGTTCTTCTTAGGATTGATACGGGCGATTTTTATTGTGATATGTTCGGACACAATCTGCTTTCAAGGTTACGGATGTGATATGCAAATATAACGAAGGGTGTATCTATTTGCAATGAACGTACAAGAAAAAGCCCCGACTCGAACATCAAAGCCGGGGCCTGAAAATTCTTCTCAATGGTTATTCCTGTTCTTCCTTATGCCGATTGATGAGTCGTGCCTTTTTCTGATTAATTTGATTCATAAGCGAATCCATATAAATTTTCCGCCCTGAAGGAAAATACTGTGTCTTCCCTTTGAGCTGGGTGGGGGGCCTTGTGAAAACTTCTTCTTTAATTAAGGAATCACCAATGAAAATCCGGATGCCATGGTCATCTCCATCCACTCTGAGATTCAGTACTTTAGATTCATCAAGATTCTGGAGGAGAGAATCCATCATCATCAAAGGATCCCCGAACGGCATCGGACTACGAACTTGGAATCGAGTGGGCCCATCGGGACGTTTTCGAGCGACGGTCGTCAATTCCGGCGGTACCGGGCTTTCCCAGCGACCCTGGAGATTGATCACGATGGAAGCCCGATCTTCCCTTACATGAACGCGGACAGGTGCATCGTAGATCGTTCTTTCGACATCCGGCCGCGTGGCAAACCGTCTTTTAATAGATTCGACAGCGATGATTGCTTCGCGTTGATCGGCTTCGACCTCTCTGAGGTGTTGCCGCAGTTCTTCGACGTTAAACTGAAGCTCTGGAAATGTTGCATCATGAGTGAAGCCGATGAATGTCGCCCGCCCTCTCGGTTTCTTCATTTCGATAAGTGCGTCTTTCCCCTTGTGCGGTTTCTGGCTTGCGGCGAATGCAAAGGGGGCACGTTTTATTTCCAGGTACTTTTCAAATCGTACCCGCTGTTCCGCCTCAAGATACGATGAGATCCCCGCTAGCATCACCTGGTTCAATTGCGTGATATTCGGGTCGACCAGCATCATCGAATCATCCTTCATGAGAAATGCGGTTCTAATCTGCTGCTGCCCGAGATCGAAAAGTGAATCGAGCTTGCTCTTCTGCAGATCGGTTGCACGAATCTCCCTGTAGAGATCAGAGACGGTTACGAGATTCACCGGCCGTTGTTTTTTACCAACTTCAATTTTATATCCTTTTTGTTCATCCTCGTTTACTTGTAGAATAGTGCCGGCCTGGGCATCCATCGGAATAGTGCCAAACATCGCGAACTGAAGAACCTGGTTCCTGTCGATCTTTGAAAATAACTGAGTGATCGATCCCTGCAGCGAAGCTTTCTGTTCTTCGTACACCTGTTGAACCTGATCACTTTGTTTCGCGAGATAGTCAGTTATCGGTTTGTATTGCATCACCGCAACTGTAATAAACAGCACCAAAAATATTCCGCCAATCGCAGTAACAGCCGGTAGGTATTTCCGGGGAAATGGGAATAGCGAAGTTGAATCGCTTTGCTGCTGCTCCATGCGTATCGAAAGGCGCGTCCAGAAGCCGATACTCTCAGGTACCATGGTTTTCTTCTGGATTACCCGTTTCAAAGACTGCAGCTCAACCAGTTCCTGAGCTAATTCAGGATTTGTGGCAAGGTGCTTCTTGAGCAGTGCGGTTTCTTCAGGAGTCAGCTCCCCATCGATATAGGCGGAGAGCATCGAAGCAAGCTCGGCATAAGTGACTTTTTTCATGCTATTGTTCCTCCAGCAACGGCTTCAGTGTTTTTCGCAACATTGCGCGTGCACGAAAGAGTCGTGATTTCACTGTACCAATTTCGCATTGCATGATGTCGGCAATTTCTTCATAAGAAAATCCTTCAATTTCTTTCAAGACAATCGGAACTCGAAACTTCTCTGGCAGTGTCTGCAACGCGCTTGAAATGAGGTGCTGCATTTCGCTGTCCACGGGATGCACCACCATCTTGCTTCCGATTTCCTTTTCGACGCTCTCAGGGAGTGCGTGAAGTGAAAGTATGCGCCGCACTTTTCTTCTTCGAAGCTCATCTCTGCACTTGTTTACCGCTATCCGATACAACCATGTATAGAATGAGGATTGGAATCTGAAATTCGGGAGCGCCTCATACGCCTTGATGAACACCTCCTGGGCAATATCGTCGATGAGGTCAGGTTCATTGAAGATGGAATAGAGAAGATTCCTGACCCTGCGCTGATATCGATCGACGAGATAGCGATAGGCACCTTTCTCCCCGCCTTGGAAGAGAGAAATGAGCACTTCATCACTCTTCTCACGCAACGGTGTCTCTATCACATGAGCTATAGCTTGTGTCGCCATATTCTTTGGTTGTTGTCCGGATTCATCCATATAGACGCCCGACGGTGTCTCCATGTTCCTTCTCCAATAGCAAATTGTCATCTTTACCTACCAGGATACCGGAGAAAATTCACGGAGGTTTCAAAATGTTGACGAAATGCACTGCAATAAAAATACCCGTTGACTTCTACCTCGTACCCACACAGGTGAACTCAAACGGGTTCTCAATGTTACTGCAGCATTATGTGTCGAATTACTCTGATTTTATTCGTTTTTCAAATTCATCCCGAAATCGAAGAATCATCGATTGGACCGGCCAGGCTGCGGCATCTCCCAATGCACAAATGGTATTCCCTTCAATGTTGTTCGCAATATCCATCAAGAGATTGATATCCTGCCGCCGCCCCTCTCCCTGTTCAAATCGTTTAAGTACCTTCCAGAGCCAGCCAGTCCCTTCCCTGCAAGGTGTGCACTGGCCGCAAGATTCGTGATAATAAAAATGGGCAATTCTTGAGAGAACCCGAATGAGATCGGTATCCTCGTCCATGACAATCACCCCAGCAGTTCCCACGGATGAGCCTGCAGCTTTCATCGAATCTGCATCCATCCGGGCTCCTTCAAGCTGATCTCCTCGCAAAATCATTGTCGATGAGCCGCCCGGGATCACTGCTTTTATCGCTTTGTCGCCCGGAACACCCTGAGCATATTTGTAAATGATTTCAAGAATCGGAACTCCAGTCGGCATCTCATACACACCTGGAGCGTTAACATGACCGCTGACACCGACGAGAATTGGTCCCGGATGTGTAGGAGAACCAATCTTGGAAAACCACTCCCATCCTTTACTGATGATTAAAGGGACATTGCTGATGGTTTCAACATTATTGATGGTTGTCGGACACCCCCACAAGCCGAACTGAGCAGGAAATGGCGGTTTGATTCGCGGGTAACCGCGCAAGCCTTCTATTGAATTCATCAACGATGATTCTTCGCCGCAAATGTACGCCCCGGCACCACGGTGAATAACAATGTTTGTCGAGAAGGATGTACCGAGAATATTGTTGCCGACATATCCTTTTGCATAGGCGTCATCGAGAGCTGCCTGGAGAAGACGAATCCATTTAGCGTACTCTCCCCGGATATAAATATAGGCAGTGGTGATCCCCATCGCATAACACGCGATCACAGATCCTTCAATAAGAAGGTGGGGATTGAATTCGAAGAGTTGGCGATCCTTGAAGGTACCGGGTTCTGATTCATCTCCATTGACGCAAAGATACTTCGCCTTCGTCGTTTGCATTGGCATGAACGACCATTTCAATCCGGTGGGGAAACACGCTCCCCCGCGGCCGCGGAGATTCGATTTCTTTACCTGATCGATGACCTCTTCTGGTTTCATGGTGAGGGCTTTTCTCAGCGCCTCATAGCCATTGTTCGCCTCGTAGATCTCAATCTTGTGAAGGTTCTTTATCTTTGGCAATAAGTAGAGTTCCGACTCCACGCGATTACTCCAGCTCTTCGAGAATTTTATCCAGTTTTTCGGGGGTCAAATCTTCGTAATACTCCTCGTTGATTGCTGCCATGGGGGCAGTACCGCACGAACCCATGCATTCGACCTCTTCAAGTGTCCACTTCTTATCTGCAGTTGTCTCGCCTAGACGTACACCCAGCTTATGCTCAAGATAGTTAACAATTTTATCAGACCCACGAAGCATACAGGAGACATTGGTACAAACTTCAATGTGATGTTTTCCAAGCGGCTTACGTTTGAACATCGTATAGAATGTGACGACACCAAGGATATGTGTATCGGAGACATGGAGAAGCTCTGACACGTACTTCATTGCCTCGTCAGAAATGAATCCTTGTTCCTTCTGCACCATCCAGAGCACTGGCAACACCAGGGCCTGGGTCGTGGGATACAGGGTTTTCAACGTTTCAATTTTTCTCAGATTATCTTCAGATAGCATACGTCTTGTTCCAGCACTCTATTTATCTGCTTCACCCATGACAGGATCCAGGCTGCCGATGATTGCGACGACATCAGAGATCATACAGCCCATCAACATCGTCGGGAGGGTTTGGATATTGACAAATGACGGTGAACGAATCTTCAATCGCCAGGGATAGCCTTTGCCACGACTGTGGATGTAAAATCCAAGTTCGCCTTTGGGATTTTCCACTCCATGATAGACCTCTCCAACAGGTGGATCGATACCGAAATTGATAAGCATAAAATCATGGATCAATTCTTCCATCCTGGAGTAAACCTTCTCCTTGCGGGGAAGAACTTTCTTCGGTTTAAATGCATGGACATCACCCTGAGGAAAGTGCTTCAGGATTTGATGGATCATCTTTACGCTCTCTCTCATCTCAGCCATCCGGACATAGTACCGGGCGAGAGCATCTCCCCCTTCGTAGACCGGAACATCAAAATCCAACTCGTCATAAATGAGATAGGGATTAGCTTTCCTCAGATCATGGCCAATGCCGCACGCACGCAAGCCGGGGCCTGTGAAGCCAAGATCGATAGCCTTTTCCGGCGTGATTACGCCAATGCCATCACAGCGTTCGACAAAGATCCTGTTCTTATTCAGCAGGTATTCGCAATCAACAAGTGTCTGCGGAAACTGTACGATGAATTTCTTAACCGAATCGAGAATTTCAGGGGTGACATCCTGAGCGACTCCACCGATACGCGTATAACTGGTCGTGAACCGGGCTCCGGCAATTCTCTCAAAAAGGTCATATAGTTTTTCGCGCTCACGGAAAGCCCACATCCAGACTGTGAGCGCACCAACATCCATAGCAATGGATCCCAGAAACATCAGATGGGAAGAGATTCTGGCGAGTTCCGAGATCATCGTTCGAATAAATTGTGCCCGCCGTGGAGCTTCAATCCCTAAGAGTTTTTCCACGGCCAGAACATAGGCAGTGTTGTTGGCCAGGGGTGAGATGTAATCGAGCCGGTCAGTATGTGGAATAAATTCGTGGTAGGTGCAATTCTCCGCAAGCTTTTCATACCCGCGATGAAGATAACCGACCTCCGGGACGCAGCCGACAACCGTCTCTCCATCGAGCCGGATGAGAAGCCGCAGCACACCATGGGTTGCAGGATGCTGCGGACCCATGTTCAGGATCATTAAATTATCAAGGGGATCATCGAACGTCGCGCTGGTGTTCTGATCTTCAAGGGCTTGTACGATTTTCGCTTTTTTCTCGTCCACGCTGTCGCTTCTCAGTCTACTTTTTCGGCAATGGCAATGAGCCAGGAATACCCATTAAGGGAAAATCTTTTCGGAGAGGATGATATTCAAAATCATCGGGCATATAGATGCGGCGGAGATCGGGATGTCCTTCGAAAACGATGCCAAACATATCGAAGGTTTCTCTCTCATGCCAATTTGCCGTCCCCCACACTGTCATAACGGTCTGAAGCTTAGGTGAATCTTCTTCCACAAATGTTTTAAGACGTATCCGGTGTTTTGTGCTTAATGAGTACAAATTGTAAATGATGCCAAACCGTTTTGTCGGTGTGTACATATCGATTCCACAGAGATCCATCAGAAAATCGTATTTCAGCACTTCATCTTCTTTGAGAAAGCGGCATACCTCCACAATGGATTCTTTAGGAAGAGTCACTGTCAGTTCACCGCGAAATTCCGCAGTTTCGAACTTCCCTTCACCAAATTTCGCTGTCAGCCGTTCAATCACAAGTTGATTCATCATCCAGCCTGTTGATCTGATTTAGTACTATTCTCTTTTTCAAAACCGACATATGCGGGGAAACTCCCGCGACTCTCACCCCTTTGAACTTTCTGTTGAAGTGTGATCAGGGCATTGAGCAAATTGTCAGGCCGGGGCGGGCATCCGGCGACATACAAATCCACCGGTAAAAACCGATCGATCCCCTGCACGACAGAGTAGGTGCGGTACATTCCGCCCGATGAAGTGCATGCACCCATGGCAATGATCCATTTAGGATCCGGCATCTGATCATAAATTTTCCGCACGACCTTTGCCATCTTGAATGTTGTTGTTCCCGCAACAATCATGACATCGGATTGTCGAGGCGAGAAACGAAAAACCTCGGAACCAAAACGTGAGGCATCAAAGCGGGGCCCTGCAAAGGCCATCATTTCTATGGCGCAGCAAGAAATTCCCATCGGCATGGGCCAGAGTGAATTTTTCCTGCACCAGTTAATAGCTTCATCAATGCGCGTAGTCAGTACACTATCTCCAAAGGCATGTTCTAATCCCACTCCAACGCTCCTTTCCTCCAGATGTAATAATATCCCACGAGCAGTATTCCGATAAACAGTGTCATGGAGACAAAACCTGCAAGCCCCAACTCGCGGAATGACACCGCCCAGGGATAGAGGAAGACAACTTCGATGTCAAAGAGGATGAAGAGCACAGCGACCATATAGAATTTGATTGAAAATCGTTCGCGGGCATTTCGTATTGGCTCCATCCCGCTCTCATAGGTTGAGAGCTTTTCCTCCGTTGCCCTCTTCGGTCCGAACCATTCGTTCAGTTTAACCATAACAATACCGAAGATCACGCCTCCCGCGATCATCACTGCGATGGGTAGATACTGTTCAATCATTTGAGATCAGAATGTTTAAATAACTTTTCTCTTGTGTTCAACACTCGCCCTCTTGAGCTATAAAATTTTTAAAAACGTTAAGCAAAAATGGGTACAAAGTCAATTTGTTCATTTCGAGGGTAGTGGGCTATTTTCATATCTTGTATCTGACAGCTTGGAGATCAGATGCAAGAAAGAAAAACATTCAAGAGAACGCGAGACTATTTTTGGTCGTCATTCTTAATTAAGAGATACATAACTTGCTTATGAAACGAGTTTTTCACATTATTAACAGGTATAGAAAACGTGGAGGTGGTATGCCTGAAAAACAAGATTTTACAATTGCACTCAAAAGATCTCCTGATTATAAGATTTACCCTTTTCAGACCGTCTATGGAGGTCCTCTTCCCGATCTGTCCGCGATTCTGCTAAATGTATGTATAGATCATTCTGCATTTCCCAGTTATGTTACGCACCCCATAAAAGAAGATGGATCAGTTGATATGAATACCATCACAGATCTGACACAAATCGCCAACATAGAAAGGGAAGTGTTATGTGGGTTAATGGTACCCTTACCATTAGCGAAAGCCTTGGTAAGCTGGTTGCAAGCTCACATTAATAGAATAGAAGGAGGAACATCATGATAACATCGCAATATACCAGATATGATTCAGCCGAAGTTGCAATTTATCCTGAGAGGATCGACGAGAAACTTAAATATATGGTTCCTCAGGTTCCTTATACTCCACTGCACGGATTGACAATCCATCGGCTAACAATCATACCTCCTCATGTTGAGTTGTTTAATATAGAGTTTCGAGTACATAAAGAAAATGGACACTATCATCTTACTTCAGACCAATGGCCAATTTTAACGACATTCGGCGATTCTTTTCAAGATGCAGTACATGAACTTCAAGAACTAATGAAAGACCTCATCCAAGAATATGTGATCGTCTCAGAGGAAAAACTATCTCCTGACTCTATAGAGTTCCGCAATTTTCTTCTTAGCAGACTTTTCCAATAGCCTTATGATTTAACCGTGGTTATTGAGAAAGAAAAAATACGATCTGGATTGGAAGGGAAAAAGTGCTTTAAGGAGGGAGGCACCAAACATGATTTATATAAATTAGAAATAGATGGACGTACCTATCCCGTTGCCACAAAACTATCACGCGGATCAAAATACAAAGATTATGGAGATGATTTGGTGTCTGATGTTTGTCGTCAGCTTGGTTTAACCAAAAAAGAGATACTGCCTTTTTTGGAGTGTACTATTAAAGTTGCCGAATATGTCGATATGTTGAAACAACGAGGAAGAATTAAAGAAACAAATTAGTCTTATCGTCGTTTTATTAAGTCGTCCTTCTTACTTGTTCTCCTAATCCCTAAAAGTTCTCCCAAATAGACTCACCTTAATACACACCGAAAGCGATTTTCGAAAGGAGCCCACTTCCAGTTCGAGAGGTTTGCGGCAGAACCTATCGCAACTCCAATTGAATTCCTTCCAGCGGCCATCGAGCCCGGACACGAACAGTATCCCGATACTGTGTAAACCGTTCGGAGGCAGAGAATGGATACACAGTCCCATAATCATACTTGCCATTCCCATTCCGATCATGAAATGCCCGGAGAGAATATTTTCCCTCTACAAGGTCGGTTATTGCAAATTGTCCGTCGGGCGAGGCCGTTACTGCAATCGACGCCGCATCCTTAGCAGAAACATTCATCGCAGTGATAATGATCGATCCCTTCCTTCCTCTTACTTCTGAGTCCTGAACACGACCATGGATGCTGCTGAACCTCTCACGATCCATCGTCTGGAATGAGATGACACGAACAGAATCACGGGGACGCTTTCCATTCATACCCAATACATTATGAAGATGAATCCTGAACGAGTGCCACTCAGCCGATTCAAGCTGCTGCGTTGGTTTGATCAGGATCGCTGTGTTCGAAATCCATTCCAGCGAAAAAGGGATCAGAAGTTTTCGTGCACTCTGCATCGTGACTGCACCCAGTATCGTCTCCCTTTGTACAACATCTGAAAAATTAATGACGATCTCAGGCTGCAAAGCAATTCCCTTTGCACTGTCTTGAAGCGACATCCATGCTATTCTTAATGGCAGTGAATCGACCAGTGATGGTCCCGTGAATGATGCTGCGTTCGCCAACGGTGAAATGATATTCCCTGCGAGATCCCGCAGGCTTGAAATCCGGATTCGATAAGGTGCATCAGGAGTCATTGGATTCGTCGAGAACGAAAACAGATTCATCTTTGGAAGCAGAGCATCGAAGGAATACACGGTCAGAGGTTTTCCATTCAGGGTATCTGTGACCTGAGCGAATTCGGTTCTCACCAGACTGGTATCAATTGTTTCCGAAAATTCCACAATCATATGGCGTTGATCCGGTGATTCTACTTTCAGCAACCTGGGAGAGGTGGTATCAGCCTTCGTCATCTGGATATGAACATCGGAATATAGAGTATCAGATTCTCCGAGGAAGATATCTGAGGGAGGCACTCCGATTAGATCTGTTTCGGGATCGTAGAGCAGATTTTTAAACTCATCCTTCACGGCAAACAAACGATACCAGCCAAAGGAGAGGTGGTTGAGAGCAAACGATCCATCATGGCTGGTCTGTGTGATATAGGCCGGAGAGGCAGATTGTGGATTCAACGTGTCAGCCTTAACCCCATCAAGACGATACGCAAAAACCATGATCCCTGATGGCGAGTCGGCAGGATTCAATTGAAATATTTTTCCTTCAATTGCACCGCGGTCTATTGCTTTTCCTGTGGAGAAGGCGAGAAGGAATGATGTTGCCATCCGGTTCCGGTTGTTCAAATCTACAACATCCGTTCCTATCGTCACAACATACGTTGTGCTGTCACGTAACTTCCCCGGCAGGAGAATTTCGACCTTCCTCCCATTCCATTCAAACTCCAGCGGCCCGACATTGGGTGAGATGAATATTGCGCTTTCCACACTCCTCTGATCGACATATTCACTGAATTCAAAGACTAATATGGTGTCTGAAAAAAAAGTTGTGAATGCTGCAGGTGTCGTCGAAATAATCTGAGGCGGTTCTGTATCGATCGGCCCGCCTTCCGGCGGCCGCTGCCCCGCACAGGAGAGGAGAAAAAGTGAAAGGACAAGAAGTAAGGAATTGAACTGTGCTGGCTTCATACCTGTTGATGGAAATACGACTGGTTTTACCATCGTCAATATAGCGAAGGAAGTGAAAAGAACAAAGAGCAACGATAATCCATAGAGACTCTCACGAAAAGGATAACCACTAAGGACACGAAGGACCAAAAGAAAATAGATTATAGGAAATTAAATTAATTCAACAGTTTTTCCTTTGTGACCTTCGTGGTTTGTGTTTTAGGTTACTTTTCAATCGGTTCTCTATCTGCCTGGTTTTGAACTTTGTGCTGCCTGTCTCTGGATTTTTCTGTACGATCGGACCGCTCTTTGATGTTCATCGAGCGTCTTTGAGAAGCGATGCCCGCCCTGGCCATTTGCTACGAAATAGTAGTAGGAATGGTTCTCCGGATAGAGAACACCGAGAATTGAACTACGACCTGGATTCCCTATCGGACCCGGGGGCAATCCATAATTGAGATAGGTGTTATAAGCAGAATTGATTCTTAAGTCGTTGTAAGTTAACCGGTGTGAATTTTCTACAACGATATATTGGACTGTTGGATCAGCTTGAAGCTTCATACCTTTTCTTAATCTGTTGAGGTACACCCCGGCAACCCGAGCCCGCTCACCGCTAAGTGCAGTTTCAGCTTCAACAATCGATGCCAATGTGAGAACGTCATTGAGCGATATCCTCATCCTTTCCTGTTGTTGCTGTAAGCTGTCGACATAGAATCGTTTAAACTCATCCACCATCGTCTGGATTATATCCCGTTCATCAGTCTGCCAGAATAATTTGTATGTCTCTGGCATCAGGTACCCTTCCAGTGTGGAAGACTCCAGGCCCAACTCCTTGATGAACTCCTTTTCCCTGCACAACTCAAGAAACCGCTTCTGATCAATTCCAAGGTAATGTTCAAATCGTTTTGCAATTCTCTCCTTTCGCCAGCCCTCGGGAATAACTACGGTAATCTGAAGGCGTGATTCCCCCGTGGAAAGGCTTTTCAGGAGCGTACTATTTGAGAGGCCGGATTCGAACTGGTATTTCCCATAATGGATGGACTTTGAGAGACCGAGAATTTTTCCTGCTCCAATGAAGGACCATCGACGCACGAGTACGCCGGCATTCGTCAATGAGTCAGCTACCGCGGAAAGTGCAGCACCTTTCGGGATGGTTACGATATTCTCGCTCGCGCGGATGGAAGTATTGGATTCCCAAAGAATAAGATAGAGGAGCAAAAGACAAATCAGTAACGCGGAAAGAACAGTAATTCCTAATAATCGTATTTTCAATTTCGTAATCATCGAGTATCAGATCACCAGCTCTAATCCTGGTTCGGCGGTTAACTCAAGGTTTGATGTTTTTCCAACCAGTAATTTCCGATAGCCTACCATTGCCACCATGGCACCGTTATCCGTACAATATTCAAATTTCGGAATGAAGAGATTAAGATGATGTTCAGTTGCAGCCTGGTTCAGCATCCCACGCAACCCGGAGTTGGCCGCTACACCACCGGCTACGGCGATATCACGAACTTTGCATTGCTTTGCAGCCCAGATTGTTTTTGTTACCAAGACTTCGATGACAGCAGCCTGAAAACTTGCACAGACATCCTGTACGAATGGTCTGTTGTGCTCAAGTAAATCGGGCAAATACTTTTTTTTGCGCAGGAAGTAAAGAACGGAAGTTTTTAATCCACTGAAACTGAATTCGAAAGATCCATCCTGCAGATAAGGTCTCGGAAACTCGACCGCTTTTGGATTCCCAAGTTTGGCGTATGCATCAACCAGAGGCCCTCCGGGATACCCTAAACCCAACATTTTTGCCACCTTATCAAAAGCCTCCCCGGCAGCGTCATCCTTTGTCTTTCCAAGTATCGAATATTCAAATGGTTGTCGGACCAAGACCAGCTCAGTATGACCGCCGGAAATTGTAAGGTTGACGAAGGGAAACCTTGGACTGGGTTCATTAATGAGATTGGAAAAAATATGGGCCTCCATATGATTGACTCCGATGAATGGAATTCCCAGCCCAAGAGCCATAGCTTTTCCAAAACTTAATCCGACGAGTATCGCACCTACCAGACCCGGACCATGCACCGCTGCAATTGCGTAAAGATCTTCTTTCTTCACCCCACCTTTTGCAAGAGCCTCATCGACGATTGGCACAATCCGTTGCTGATGTGACCGGGATGCCAGTTCTGGGACCACACCGCCATATTGCGAATGGAAATATTGGGTCGCTGTGACATTAGATAGAAGAATCCCATCCCGCACAACTGCAGCGGAGGTTTCGTCACACGACGTCTCAATTCCAAGAATTGTCATTGTTGCCGATCTAATTGTTCTCTCATAAGCTCATGATTATAATCGTTTCTTCTCACACCTCTACTCCAAGTTTTATGATATGAACATCGTTGCAGGATATTGTAACCAAAAAAATAGGATGGTGCAAGAACTGGGCGACTTGATTTTCGGTCTTTGAATGACTGCACTATACCGAAATACTATGAGGAAGATGAGCACCGACTGCTTCCACCGACTGATCTTAAAACACTTTTGACGAATCTTTTGAGCGGATCAATCATCAATTGACTTCCTAAAAGGAAACTGATACTTTTCGGTTGAAAGAAAATCCTTCACGGGAATTTTGATGCAGAGAGAGCGCCGAATCGTTCAAATTATTATAGATGATCGCGAAGCGAATACGGAAGTCACCCGGGTGCTTCAGGAAATGGAAGGAGTGGAAGTCACCGTTCAGCGTCTTTCTTTGGGTGACTATCAAATAGATGGAAAGCTTCTTGTTGAACGGAAAACACTCTTTGATTTAGCCGCTTCTATCAAGGACGGTCGGTTGTTTGAACAGGCGTGCAAGCTTGCTTCAAACCCAATGCGCAGCGTCGTGATCCTTGAGGGAACTGCTGAAGACCTGACTCACAGCCGCATGAGCCGTGAAGCAATTCAGGGTGCTCTCATCACCATCACTATCATCCTCGGCATACCATTATTGAGGTCAAGAGATGCTCAGGAGAGTGCTCGCCTGCTCTTGTATGCAGCGAGACAGATGGGAACAATCCCCTTCCGTTCTTTTCAACGGAAAGGCAAACGCCCGAAAGGGAAACGTGCTCTCCAGTTGCGGCTGCTCCAGGATCTCCCCGGAATAGGTCCTGAGCGAGCCAATCGGCTTCTGGAAGCATTCGGAAGTATTGAAGCTGTCGTTACTATGCCCGCTGATCGATTAGCAGTGGTGAATGGTATTGGCTTCAAGACAGCCCGAAAGATTCGGTGGGCAGTGAGTCCGTAATGCGCGAAGTGCTATTCTTCTTTGTTAGATTCTTACTTCTGATTTCTGGAGAGGAAGTCATTATCTGGAGACCCGGTTGAAAAGTATAGGAAATAATTTAACCACTAAGGACACGAAGGAAGAGCTTTAAAAATGATAAAATTTCAAATCAATGTATGTTCATTTTATACTTTGTGTTCTTTCCTGCCTGCCGGCAGGCAGGGTGTCCTTCGTGGTTGGACTTTTCGTCCAGGGTTCTAGAAGATGAGGGAATATTCATTTCCCGCATTTGGGACATATCCGGGGATGGCAAACCTGGCAAACAGCCTTTCCGCATCTACTACATCTAAAGCAATTCTGACACAAAATGTGCAGCCGATCGTCACAGAGAGAGAAACTGCTGAGCTCCTGCCCGCAATGCTCACAACTGATGTCTTCGAAATCTTTCTTGAGTGGATTCCAGACCAAGAATAGTTCCCGCTTACACTGTCTCCGCTGAACCTCGTAAGCAACGACAATGACGTTCATATAGATTCTCATTGCATTCAGGAATTCAACATTGATCTTGATTTTGTAGCGTTCTTTTTGATCCAGCAGTTTTTTCTTCAACTCAAGCCGGGTTGCCTCGATGCGCTGCATCTCGGTTTGTTTTTCTTTTCCTGTCAATGCTCGACGATTAATCTTCCTTTCTATTTCCGCAATGAGAGTACCGTAGTACTGACTCACCCTCTCGATGTCTCTTTGCAGCCGTCTATTGAGACTACGCTGAAAATGCAGAAGTTCATGCTCGATGATGCGTCGAGCGCTCTTGGTAAGCGCTCGATAGATTTTGTCTATTGGCTTTCGCTCAACCGCAATGGTGGAGGGAAGGTATTCAGAGTCTGACCACGCGAGCATCGTCGTTAGCTCATCGGCAATGGAACCGGAAAATTCATTCACAGCGCACCTGCTGATTCCCTCCTTGCGTTCGTCCGAAAGTGCACTATACTTGCAGTTACAGATCAGATAGGAGGTCATTTGTTCATGATATTCTATCATTCTTCCGATGCCATTAAGAACTGTGAAGTGACTCTGTACAGCGGCGCTAAGACCTGTTTGTTTGAGGTACAGACCTTTTATGAGTCTTTCGGTACAGAGACCTCGCTCCACCAAAAGTCTTGAGAGCGGTTGGAGAAATTCAGGATTATACATCACAAGGTTGGATACGCCTGCCCTAACTGTTTGTTCCTCAGATTGGCTATCTACAGGACTGCTCTCAAAGAGAAGAGTAATCTCCTCGGCAACATTCAAGTGTGCAGCGACATCCGGTGGGAAGAGAACATGGATCGAACCATCATTCATTTCCTCTAAGAGAGCTCCGGTAATCTGAAGAATCGTTTCAACTTTTTCTGCAATCGGATTATTCAACCTGGAATCCTTCTACTCTCATCGGTTCACACCTCCAGATCTTCCGAGAACAATGCTTCATCCAATCGCTTTGTCTCTTGATATGCACTTTTCGCCTTGAGCAGGTCATCGGCAAACGAATCGAATTCGCCGCGCAAATCTGCTTCGGAGGTTGCCCGCAGCCAGATATGCATAACGATGTCGTCAAAATCTTCCTCCATATTCAAATTGCCGAGTATGCTGTCGATCTCTCCGACAACGAGCTCAAACATATTGATCTTATCATTCAGAATGTGAAGGATGTGCTCCTCGATGCTTCCTCTGATGCAAAAATTAAAGATAAAGACATCCTTCGTCTGTCCTATACGATGAATTCGTCCAATTCGCTGCTCGATGCGCATCGGATTCCACGGCAGGTCGAAGTTCACTATGGTCTGGCAGAACTGCAAGTTTCTTCCTTCACCTCCGGCCTCCGTGGAGAGAAGAATATCAACATCATCCCGAAAACTTCGAATGGCATCATCCTTCTGTGAATTGTTCATCGAGCCTTTGAATTCCGCAAATCGGATGTTTGATTCTCGCAGGATCGAACCGACATATTCGAGGGTCTTCACATATTGTACAAAGATGATCAGTTTCCCCGGTGCCTTCCTGATAAGATCGAGAAGTCTCTTTCCTTTTTCGGATTCACGAACATGATGCACAAGCTCCATCAATCTCTCCAACTCAGGATATCGCATTCGCACACGGAGGGCGCTAATCGATTCTTCTGCCGCCTGCGGAGAACTCCCGGCCTTCCGAAGCAGCGAATTGAGTGTTAGGCGGTCGAGCCCTCGTTCTTGATGAAAGTGATTTTTGATAAACGCTGTCGTTGCCTCATAGAACTCTCGTTCTGCTGAGGACGGATCCACGATGATTGTTGTGGCAAACCGCCTGGGAAGCTTGACATCAACAACACTCCGGATATTGCGTACCATCACCTCGCGAAGAAGATCTCTCAGCTTCTCGTGATTTCTCGGCATCTTAAGATTACCGGGCGCGACATATTCCCGCTTGAACTGTGCCTCTGTTTTCAAGACACCCGGCATGAGCAACGTTAAAAGATTGTATAATTCCAACAGGTTATTTTGAACAGGTGTCGCAGTCAGGAGGAAGATGAATCGTTTTTTTAAATTATTGACGAGTTTCCAGTTCAGTGAAGTTCGATTCTTCAGGTGATGTGCTTCATCGACGATGACAAGATCCCATTCGGCTTTCGTGACATCGGCATAGTGCGTTTTGGATTTGGCGATATTAATCGATGCAACAATGATCCTATGTTTCTGCCAAAACCTCGCTGTCCGCGTCTCCCCCATCTCATCAGTCGTTGCACACTCAATGGAAAATTTTGTGAGCAACTCTTCCTGCCATTGGGATACCAGCGAAGTGGGTGTCAGGATGAGTGCCCTATGGACGAGACCCCGCATGAGATATTCCTTCAGCAGAATACCAGCCTCGATAGTCTTTCCCAGGCCAACCTCATCTGCCAGCAGCACTCTCCCCCCAAAGTATTTCAGCACTTTCCTTACAGTTTCGATCTGATACCAGTACTTCTGGATAGGAAGATGGTCGAGACAGACGAGTTCATCGAAACCACTGAGGAGTGAAAGGTGTGCAAGATTCAATCGCGCATTGTAGCAATCAAGGCTTTCGCTCCTTGATTGAACAATCTTCGCAAGTTTCTCTGGCCCACCAAACTGGAATTGGGTTTCAACGACGGCGTCGGATTCTGAGTTCTCCATTGTGAAGAATAATAAGAGATTGTTGAAGATACAATACGAGGATCTAAAAACAAGCCTTGCCTCTCTCTCCTTTTCTTGCTATATTGAACTTGCAAGTTGAAATAAATATTTGGAGTTTTTCGATGGCAAGAATTTGTGAAGTTTGTGGAAAAAAACCAATGGCTGGTAACCATGTGAGCCATGCGCATAACCGCGTTCCACGCCGTTTCCTCCCCAATTTACAGCGTGTACGTGCGAAAATGAACGGAACAGTCCGCCGCATCGATGTCTGCACAAGTTGCATTAAGTCGGGAAAAGTACAGAAAGCTGCCTGAAGCGGGCAACGAGCCGTAAGAAGGATTTTCAAAAAAATCCCGCACAGCGTGTCGGGATTTTTTATTCCTAATCATTCATTCATCATCTTTGCGGTGTTCTCGAACTTGGGGAAACATACTCGATGAAGGTCGCTTTTACACCACCGAACCAACTTACGTATCTTCGTATCCTGCTCAGCCCGGTGTTTATGCTTCTCATCTTCTCCTCCAACATCGTGCTAAAGCAACTCTCGGTCGTTGTATTTATCATTGCTCTCATGACAGATTGGTACGATGGTTGGGTTGCCCGGAAGTGGGGCTATATCTCTCGATGGGGTACATTCATCGATCCTCTTGCCGATAAATTTCTCACATCGGCAGCATTCATTTCCTTTGTCCTGCTCGATCTTGTTCCCTCATGGTCTGTCTGGATCATTGTTATTCGAGACATCACCATCACCTTTCTTCGCTCCTACGCTGAATATAAAGATAAACCATTCCAGACAAGGACGCTGGCAAAAACCAAAACAGCCCTGCAATTCCTTGTCTTGTTCTATATCCTCCTTCTTTATGTCGCACGCCATATGGGACAATTCAGCGGGCAACAGGCACTGATCGATTCCTTCCTCGATTATCGAGTTCTGACGATCATCATGGCAATTATAACAGCCATCACCCTCTGGAGCGGTATTGCTTATATCATTGAAAATTGGAAGACAGTCCGTGGACTCTTCTATTTCACCCAACGAAATCCAGAATCAGAACAGCATGTCTGAAGAACGGGAAGAATCGAAGCAGAGAGAGCTTTCCTTTCTTCTCAAACTGTTCGCATCGGGCTTGTATTCCGGTTATTCTCCAATCGCGAGCGGAACTGTCGGTGCGGCTGTTGGCCTGGCAGTCTATCTCATCCCCGGATTTGAACAACCACTCGCTATTCTTCCCATCGCAGTGATCACATTCCTCCTGGGTATCAAGTATTCTGGGAGAATGGAAGAAGTATATGGCGAAGATCCCGCTCAAGTTACAATCGACGAGGTTGTTGGAATGTGGATTTCGCTGATCCTCTTGCCGAAAAGCCTTCCGATAATTGTGCTGGCGTTTTTTCTTTTTCGAATTCTCGACATCCTGAAGCCATCGCCGGCACGATACTTCGATCGGCGAAAAGGCGGCTTTGGCATAATGATGGATGATGTAATTTCAGGAATCTATACGAATGTCGTCTTGCAAGTACTTGTCGCACTCAACATTCTATCATAAGAAACGAAGAACTACCCTTAGTATACTGTATGAATGCTGAAATTATTTCGATCGGCGATGAGTTGTTAATCGGCCAAATCATTAACACGAATCAGGCGTACATTGCCCAACAATTGAATTCGGTCGGAATTTCCATCAGCCGAATGACGACTGTCGGCGACCGTGCGGAGGAGATTCTGCAAACATTCGCTAATGCACTTGCAAAAAACGAAATCGTTATTGTAACCGGCGGACTTGGGCCCACCCATGACGACATTACGCGCTCAGTGGTCTGTGATTTTTTTCATACCGGCCTTATCGTGAACGAACCAGCACTCGAACGAATCACCAGAATCTTCAAAAACCGCGGCATCCCCATGATCAAACGAAATGAGGATCAGGCGCTCGTCCCGCGGAATTGTACCGTCATTCAAAATCCAATAGGGACAGCACCCGGCTATCTTTTTGAACGCGAAGGGAAATTCTTTTTCGTGATGCCTGGAGTTCCATTTGAAATGAAGGCGATGATGGAGCAGACGGTGGTCCCTTTTCTCAGAAAGAAACAGACGAATTTTATCATACGCCATCGGACGCTCAAAACCACAGGGATCGGTGAATCCATTCTCGCTGAAACGATTGGTGATATTGAAGCACTTCTGTCTCCCTACTCTGGATTAACGCTGGCTTTTCTGCCAAGTCCGTTTGGAGTTCGTGTCCGAATTTCTGCCGAGGGGGATACACAGGAATCAGTCGATCGTTCGATCCAGCACGTGGAGAGTCAGATTCGCGCTAAGGCCGGAAAATACATTTTCGGTACGGATGAAGAAGATTTAGAGCAGGTGATCGGAACATTGCTCATTGAAAAAGGCTTTTCACTGGCGATAGCAGAGTCGTGTACCGGCGGCTTAATCGCCGATCGGTTAACGAACGTTCCCGGCAGCTCGAACTATTTTGAGCGGGGATTCATCACCTACAGCAATACCTCAAAAGAAACTGAACTCAACATCCCTCACGAACTTCTCAAGCGGCATGGTGCTGTGAGTCGGGAGGTCGCCGAGGCGATGGCAGAAAATGTCCGAATCATCGCAAAGACAGATATCGGCCTCTCCACCACAGGGATTGCCGGACCTGGCGGAGGTTCACCGGAAAAACCGATTGGCCTTGTCTGGATAGGGTACTCCGACAAGAACGGGACACTATCACTTCGATTTAATTTTGGTGAAGATCGGCGCCGGGTCAAAGAACGGGCATCGCAAGCAGCACTTGAATTGCTGCGAAGGAAAATTCTCAACAACGAGGTTTAGCCCTCTACAGGATTCGCTATGCCCATCATCCGAGCATTTATTGCACTCCAAACAGCACATGATGTACAAGAACAGATGGGGTATATCCAGGATGAGTTAAAAGCAACGAACAGCGAAGTAAAGTGGGAAGTTCCAGCGAAGTTTCATTGTACATTAAAATTCCTTGGAGACTCCGATACTACAATTCTTGAAAAGATCAGACAACAGCTTCAATCAGCGGTGCAGGAGATTACTCCCTTTGATCTTACCTATGATGCTCTTGGTGGATTCCCTAACATTGCGCACCCCCGGGTCATTTGGATTGGCGCCCAACAGTCAGAACCACTAACGAAATTGTATCAGCATGTGGAATCAATCTGTCAGAACTTCGGTTATGCGAGAGAGGAGAGGAAATTCCATACTCACATCACATTCGGCCGCGTGAAGGGCCCACGCAATATGGCTCGCTTGACTGAAAAACTAAAAAGCATTACTTTGAAACCGCTTATAAATCACTGTTCCGCAGTTGTCATTATGCGGAGCGAACTTCATCCATCCGGATCAGTCTACACCACAGTGAATTCAATTCCATTTCACCAGTAAGGGAGTGCGCTATGTCTGAACAAAATTCCAAAGAAGCCCGTCTCCAAGCGTTAAAAATTGCCATAGACCAGATCGAGAAACAGCATGGTAAGGGAGCAATCATGAAAATGACGGAAGGGCCGGTTGCAAAAGTTGATTCGATTTCAACCGGATCAATTTCTCTTGACGCCGCGCTCGGTATTGGCGGTATCCCACGAGGCCGTGTGGTCGAAATTTTCGGTCCGGAATCCTCCGGAAAGACCACCATCTGCCTTCATCTCATTGCAGAAGCGCAAAAGCAGGGTGGCGTTGCGGCATTTATCGACACTGAACATGCCCTGGATATCGCCTATGCAAAAAAACTCGGTGTCGAAACAAACAATCTCCTCCTTTCACAACCAGAATATGGCGAGCAGGCCTTGGAGATTGTTGAGACGCTTGTCCGGAGCGGTGCATTAGACATTGTCGTCATTGATTCTGTCGCTGCATTAACGCCGCGGGCTGAGATAGAGGGCGAGATGGGTGATCCCACGATGGGCGTTCAGGCTCGATTGATGTCGCAGGCTCTGCGAAAATTAACAGCGGCGATCAGCAAATCAAAAACCACGGTGATGTTCACGAACCAACTCCGCCAGAAGATCGGTGTTATGTTCGGGAATCCCGAAACGACAACCGGAGGAAATGCGTTGAAGTTTTATGCCTCAGTGCGGCTTGATGTAAGAAGAATTGAAGCGATCAAAGATGGGCAAAACGTCATCGGTAATCGGACGCGGGTAAAGGTTGTGAAAAACAAGGTGGCTCCTCCCTTCCGTGAAGCGATCTTCGATATTCTTTACAATGAGGGCATTTCGAAGTTAGGCGATTTAATTGATACTGCCGTCGATCAGAATATCATCGCCAAGAGCGGTTCATGGTTCTCCTACAAGGAAGACCGGATCGGACAAGGGCGCGAAGCAGTGAAAATATTCCTTCAGAATAATCCAAAATTTATTGCTGAAATCGATCTGGAACTTCGCCGGAAGTTAGGGCTTCTCCCTGCTGAAGCAGCTCCGCCAACACAAACGAAACCTGAGGCTCCTGCACCTTCGAAAAAGGGGCAGAAGTCATAAGCGAGAAGAGACGTGCTCATCACGAAAATACTCCGGAGCAGGAAAGATACAAAAAGCTATGCGCTCTATATCGATGAGGCATATGCATTCGATGTGTCCGAGGAAGTGTTTGCGAAGTTTGCCCTTGCGGTCGGAAAAAGAATCGATGATAAAACCGTTGAGCTCATCTCTTCTGCCGAAGCGCAGTATCGGGCACGCGGCATAGCGCTGAACTTCATTTCGTACAGACCTCGGAGCTCCAGAGAGGTTATTCACAAACTGTTGAGCAAAGGATTCTCTTCGAATCTTGCCAAACAAATCGTACAGAAACTCCAGATGATTAATCTGATCGATGACAGAGAGTTCGCGAGGATGTACCTTCGAGATAAGATGCTCCTCCGGCCAATGGGCCGGGCGTTAGTACGGCATCGATTGCTGGAGAAAGGAGTCCCTCCCAACATCGTCGAACGTGTCCTGCGGGAGCAGTTTTCCGATAAAGATGAGTACGATGCCGCACTGGCGCTTGCCGCAAAAAAAATCAAAGTCTCTGGCGAACGTTTTTCAAAGCTTGAGACTGAACGGAGAAGAAAAAAGATTTTCGATTACCTCATGAACCGCGGCTTCTCAAGCGAAATCGCATCAAAAACACTCAGGAGTCTGTTCCCATAAATCGACTGAGAAAGCATTCAAGAAGATAAAACAGTTATCTTTGGCTCATGAAGCATGGCCGCTGGCAGGCAACGGCGGTCGGGGAAAGTTCGGCTGTTCATTTTTTTTACATCACAAGGATAGAAATCATCCTTGTTGCGTAACGCGAGCGAGTCTATGGATCATCAGTCAACACAGCGACCTTTTCTGAAAGTAGCGATCCTTGTTCTGCTGTTGTCGTTAGCAGTATGGCTAGCTTCGTACTTCCCTGAATTGGTCTTCATTCTGATCACCTCGACCGTACTCTCCTTTGTTTTAAAACCGTTTGTCAAACTATTCGAATTCCGTTTCGGCTTGCGACGAGGGATATCCGTCCTTGCCGTGTTTGTCATCATCGGATCAGGAGTTTTCTTACTCTGGTTTCAATTCTTTCCTCTGCTTGTCAATCGATTCAATGATATTTATCTGCAGTTCAAATCGTACCCGTTTGAAGCAAAACTTGCGGAAGCTGCCCAGAATCTGGTTTCTGGCTTTCCTTTGATCAATCCGAATGATGTCGCGAGACAAATTCATGACCTGATGCAATCGGCGGCCAATCAATTTGGCTCCATCATTGAACGCTTCCTTTCGTTCGCAGCATCATTTGCCCTTATTCCGGTGGTCACCTACTTTCTCCTCGCTGATGGTGACGAAACGCTCAAGTCATTCATTGAGCGTGTACCCAACAAATATTTTGAGATGACACTCAATGTATTGTACAAAATACGAAAAGATCTTGTCAGCTATGTGCGTGGCTGGCTGCTCGAGGCAACGCTCGTCGGATTTATCAGTGTCTGCGGCTACTTCCTCATCGGCGTTCAATATGCATTACTCATCGGAATCGTCGCAGGATTCGCCAACCTGATTCCTTATCTGGGCCCTGTCGTCGGAGCGATCCCGGCCGTTCTCGTCTCCATCACACAGTATGGCGATGCACGAATGGTCGTACCAATCATTATTGTGGCAATCAGTGTTCAGCTCATCGATGAGGTCCTTATTCAACCATTATGTTTTTCAAAAGCTATTGATGTTCACCCCCTCACCGTCATTATCGTTCTGCTCATTGGGAATGAACTCCTCGGGATCGTGGGAATGGTTCTTGCCATTCCGCTCTTTACCGTTTTCAAGGTAACGGCAAAAGAAACATACTGGGGATTAAAGAATTACCGTATCACAAACTAGGGAGGCACCATGTCGCGCGTCGTTATCGACATCGAGACGCTCGGATATCCATTCGAGAGCTTCGATGCCGAGCAGCAGAAATATCTCTTAAAATTCTCTCAGACAGAAGAGGAACGGACTGAGACAATCCAGAAGCTCAGCCTCTATCCTACCACAGCCCAGATCATTGCCATCGGTCTTTATAATCCTGACACAGCACGCGGAAAAGTCCTTTTTCAAGCGGACACTCCAACAGATCATCAGTCTCCCGATGGTTCAGCACATTTCATTTCATGTGATGAGAAATCGATGCTGGAACGGTTCTGGGAAGATATCACTCACTTCGATCAATTCATCACCTTCAACGGACGCGGATTCGATTCTCCGTTTCTCATGCTGCGTTCCGCAATCCTGCAAATCAAACCAACCCGCAATCTCATGCCGTACCGTTACGAGACTTTGATCCATATCGACCTGCTCGAGCAACTTACGTACTATGGTGCATTCAGAAAATTCAGCCTGGATTTCTATTGCAAATCGTTCGGGATCGAGAGTCCAAAATCTCACGGGATTACCGGACTCGATATGGGTATGCTCTTTGATCAGAAACGGTTTCTCGAGATAGCGGAGTATTGCTTTGGTGATCTCATTGCGACGGCTGAACTCTTCAGAAGATGGGAGCAGTTCTTGAAGGTCTAGTGGTATAGTCGAGAAGTGACTTTACCACTGAGTCACTCCTACCCACCGATTTAGAAATTTCTGGGGCATGTGGAGAGAACACAGAGTAGCTTTATTGTGATTGACTAGAGAACAACCATCCATAAATCTCTGTGACCTCTGTGTCTCTGTGGCAATCTTTATGGCTGGCTCTCCAACGCTGGTTCAAAATGCATGGCCAAAATTCAGATAGAAGCCTGTTGTCTCGTTGCTGAATCCGAGATCCATTCTGACCAAAAATGTCTCCATGGTAAAACGCAAACCGACAAGTGTATTGGCCGGCCATTGCCGGAGATTGACTTGATCGGCTGACTGCCAGACATTACCAGCATCAAGGCCCACCACTCCGCCAAAGCGCCAGTAGATCGGAAACCGGAGCTCGCCATTCAAAACGATTCCTACCTTATCGAGGAATCTATCCTGTGGATATCCACGGAGGGTCTTTCCTCCTCCCACAGAGACAAGAGAATGGATGGGAATATTCTCTCCGCTCACCCGCTGTGCAATGACTCTCCCGGCAAATACTATCTTGGGATAGCCGAGGACGTGGAATGTTTGGAACGTTATGGAGGTGTTCACTAGAGAATAGTCACTTCCCATCTGGCGGCTCCCCATTTCAATATCGCCTTGGAGAACCTGGCCATGAGACGGATTAATGTAACTGTCCCGTGAGTCGTAGCGTGCCGATAGCATCAACGTAAATCCACTGCTTCGGTCTTTATTGATTGCAGGAAGTGTGCGGGCAAAGAGGCTGTTCGATTCAAAATTGAAGCTTCTAACAGTGCGGTATTTAATACCAGCCTGGCCCACGAACTGCTGCGAAAACCCACGGCCCATCATTGCCACAATATCGAGCGGTTCCTTTGTATACGTCTCACGGTCATCGTCTGATGAAGCATTTCCGAGTCCATAGAAATTATTATTCAGGTACTTGTCATAATCTACGATGAGATCGAAGGAGAGCGGATAGAGTGTCCCCTGACGCAGTTCAAAGTCGGGGAGAGAGAAGACGAAACGGTACCAGCGCTCCCCTTTCGTACTATTGAATGCAAGAACATCGAATGACTCTGACCACTGAAACTGGTTCAGCAGAAATCCTTTAACACCATAACCGAATCCCACATCCGTATCGTACATCAGAATCGGCAGCCATTCAATCTTATCCTCCGCCGGTACCGCTGTTCGATACTTCTGGGCCTCTATCATTCTAGCGCAATTGATAGCCACAGCAAGACCAAAATGGTCCGAGGCAAACAGTCCATCGGAAGCATTGCCAAATATTCCGAAATCATTGGAGAGATCCCAGACATCGGCAATATGCGCTGTTAGAGCAGCAACTGGATTCACCTCTTGCACCGCAATGATATCAGGCTGACGTTGCTTCAATCCCTCTAGCAGAATCTGTTTCCTCTTTTCACGTACATCTGCAGTCTCGTACTCTCCCATACTAAAGCTACCGCGGTAATTGAGGCCAGTCCAGAGGTTGATGGTAGAGAGTTTTAAGGATTGGGATAATCCGATTGAGGTGAAGATTACGGTACCAATCGCGAAGAGATAAAGAAGCAACTTGGAATTTTTCATGGCAGCAAATCTCTATTTGGTAAAAGCATAATACTAGAAATAATGGAAATATTCATCTGCACTTGATAGCCTGTTGCCCTATGCAGGCAACAGGTTATCAAAAAACCTATCCTCCTTATTTTGCTAATACCATTTTTCTTAAGAATGTTTTGCCTGCGGCATTTAACCGATAGAAGTAAACTCCACTAGATAGCTTCTGAGCATTAAACTCTATTTGATGTCGGCCAACTGTCATTTCAGACTCGACCAATGTTGCCACTTCCTGTCCAATAATGGAATACACTTTAAGAGAAACTTGGCTTGCCCGAGGCAGCTCAAATTGTATCGTCGTTGTCGGATTAAAAGGATTAGGATAATTCTGTGATAATGAAAAACTCATTGGAACACTCTCCATCCCATCATCCCGTGTGACCATTGTAGTTGTGGTCGCCTGAATTCTACCTTCTGTATGCGGCGTAAGCTCCCCAAGACCTGCAACGTATTCACTGAGCACTTGAAATTCAGTCAGGGCAGACTGAACTTTGACATCGGAACAAGGGATTCCGAGGAAGCTGAGGAACAGCGGAACAAATTCATTTGCTGCCACGGTATATTCTTTCATTGGATCAAGAGTATTTCCACCGATCTTCACATTGACCAGTCGTGAGTAAGGAGCAGCCTTCGGGTCATAGGTATAGCTCATCCCGGAGACTTGAGCAAGGAATTCATCATTTTCTTCTATCGAGGATAGGCCAAACTCAATTCCCGCCAATAAATCTGCCCCTTTGATTTTGAATGTTGCCATACGGTACCCCAGACCATTTTCCTCATTGAATCCATATCCAACGACTCGGAACAGATCGGCAGCCACGATTGGCCCTTTATATAACGGTTGCGCTGTGGATCCTCCGACCTCGAATGAGATGTCCGTCTTAAATTTTTCCCTATAGGCATCTGTTACCAGGTTACCGATGGGTGTATCTTTTTTTCCGAACGCTACAAGATCCTGAGCAACTTCTTCAAGATAATCTTTTGCTACTGCGATCTGCTGTGTAAACAGAGGTCCGTACGTTTGTTCAATTGACTGGATGAGTGTTTTCACTACACCTTCGACGGTTGGTTCGATCGGAATTGTCTCGTCAACTGTCACTAACTCATAGTCGAGTACTCTCACAGAGGTTGGAGTGACTGCTAATCGGAGTTTACCAATATTCTGATAGAATGCGTTTGCTTGAACTATCAATGTCGATTCTCCACTCGGATTGGTTACTCTCACAGGCTGCTTTACAAGATAATGATCATGTCCGCCTACGATAACGTCTATCCCCGGTATATAGCTTGCAAGGAGCTGATCCAGTGTCAGACCAAGATGCGAGAGACAGATAATTACCGAACAACCTTGTGCCTTCAATTCAGCAACCATCATCGCAGCGGTTTCGAGGACTGTCGTATCGATCCAGGCTGGTGAGGGCTGCGAGAGGCTGTTTGTGGACGGGGTCGTCAATCCGAACATGCCTACTTTTATTCTTCCGCACTCCTTGACATAGTCAGGCCAGATGTATCGTTTTAACCATTCACGCTCGGGTCTTCAAGGTTAATGTTTGCGGAGAGCATTGGAAAAGCAGCATCCGTGAATGCACTGTCTAAAGCCATCTGAAGAATGGCGGGTGTTAAATCAAACTCATGATTTCCGACCGCCATTGCATCGAGGCCGAGAGAGAGCAATAACTTTAGTTCGGCCACTCCGAAGAATGAATTGAAGAAGAGGTCGCCCACGAATGCATCGCCGGCATGAAGGAAGAGCACATTCGGTTCGGTCATCTTTGTATAGCCGACATAGGACGCTACTCGCGCAATTCCTCCCAAGCCCCCTTGCAGCGCTGCATTTCGCGGACCGATGGTGCCAAGCGTCGAGTGAGTGTCATTAATATGGAGAATAGTCAGTGTATCAACCTGAGCTCTTGAGATTGAGAAGATGAACAGGCTGACCAGCAGGAACAACGATGTACGGGTTTTCATGAAAGCCTCCAATTGAGATAATTGATGATAGGTGATTGAGTGAGCGATTGTCCACAGAAGTTGCTGAGTGGATTGGAGCGTGGGCACAGATTCAAGCGGCGAAGTTCTTACCCATCTACGATCATACCATCCCGCAGGTGGATGATGCGATCGGCATAGTCGCACAGACGAAGGTCGTGACTTGCAATGATAACACACCTCCCCTGGTCTTTCGCACAGCGGGCGAGCAGTCGGATGATCACCATCCCCTGTGACGATTCAAGACATGCCGTGGGCTCATCGGCAAGCAGAAGTTCGGCATCATTTGCACAAGCACGTGCAATTGCCACGCGCTGCTTCTCCCCCTGGCTCATCCCAGATGGATATTTATCCGACAAGTGTAAAAGTTCTAAGTGTGAAAGTACGTTAAGAGATTTGGCAGTTGTCTCGCTCTTTCCTCTGCCAGCGAACTGCAAGACGAGCCGGATATTCTCCAAGGCCGTCAATGCATCGATCAATAAGAAATTTTGAAAAATGAATCCCAGGTGTCGTGCCCGTAGAGCTTGCAGATCATCCTGATTGTACTGGGATATGGGGCGACCGAAGAGTTCTACACTCCCCTCCGTCGATTCTAATAAACCCGCCAGGACAGTGAGCAAGGTGGTCTTCCCGCTTCCGCTTGGGCCTAAGAGGAGGAGAAGTTCTCCCTGGACTGCTTCCAGGGAGATGTCTGAGAGTGCCTGAGTACGAGTTCCATTTGATCGGAAGCTTTTTGATACATTGTTCAATCTCACAATCGGTGACTGAGCGGAGTAATTCATGAGAGATAGACCTCCATAGGATAGATTCGGCGCAATTGGCGATACGAAAGGAATGAGCTCACCAGGTTCATCCCCAGAGCTGCGACCACTATGACGACAATTTGTTCGAGAGAAGTCTTCGTCGAAACCTCCGGGGAAACAACTTCCACGCAATGAATGAGGGGAAAAAAGAAGACGAGAGCTGTTATACAACTCGCGAGAGCAATTTCAAATCCTTGGGTGAGAATGAGTCTGGAAAGAAATGATCGAGGTGATCCAAGGATTTTCATCACCGCAAAGTCTTTTCGTTTTTCGAGGATCGTAATGGTTAGAATGAGACTCAGAATGGTAGTCAGCACCACCGCTCCAATCAACGCAAGTGTATACAGGAGAGGAAGAAATCCCGATTGCATCTCACGGATGTTATTCTCCACGAACTCTCGTTGACAAAATACCTCCGTACCGGGAAGTTCGTTCTTAATACGTTCACGTGTAGCAATGAGATCCGCATCGTTTTTTACGGTAACGAGAAAGCAGGAGGTCAGGCCTGAAAATCCAGCCAACGCGCGTGCCTTCGCAATACTCACAAAAGCATACTGGAGAACGAACATATTTGTCTGTTCGCTGATCCCCACAATCTTCAAAGTGTCGTTTCGGATCACCAGGGTGTTTCCCAGCACGAAACTATTTTTAAGAGCAAACGCGCGATCAAGAATAATTTCATCATCCTCTCTCAGCGAACGCCCTTCCTTAAGTTGCGGTGGGGCTCCTATCCCTGTCGCTAGATCATACCCGGCTACATACACGGTCGATGATTGTGTTCCCTTTGTGATCGTCGTTAACAAAAAGAGCAAAGGAGAGACCGACTCAATCCCGGAAATCGTGCGTAGAATATTTCCATGACCAGTTGAGAGAATTGAAAAACCTCGAAGAATATTTGTTGTCCCCTCCTGTAACACCCAGAGATCGGCCTTTGTCTGGCGTACATACTCCACCGAACCATCGGCAACCCCATGGTAAATCGACATGAGGAAGAGCATCAGAATAATACAGAGAGCCATTCCCCCTACGGTCAATCCCATCCGAAGAGGTTGAGATCGCAGGATTCGATATGCAAACGAGAACATAGCATTCACCCTTCGTGGTGTTCAGGTAAACATCGGGACTTCAGGTAACAACTTGCCGCGAATCCGATTAAAAATATCTTCCAGACTTGGACCTGTGATCGTTAAGCCATGATTTTTTAATCCGACGACCGTGCGTTGTGGTTCACCGGTGTTTCTCAGCAACTCCACAACCTCCTCAGCAAGCTCCACGGTACCACATGGATAGTTCTGTCGCGTGCAAAGGATATTATCCATCCAGGCATGGACATGCACAATTGCGTGTACGTCAGGATACGAGCGATAGATCAATTCATGTTCGACGGCATCCACTGACACTCTTGCCTTTGGATCATAGTCCGAGGGAACACTCACGAGGGCCGAACCGCTGGAGTAATCGAAGCCCTTCACGAGGAGAATATCTTTTCCCACGTGAGCGAGATTTGACTTATTCACACCTCGACCGCTCATCCAAAACGTCGAGCTTCCAAGCTCCGGCACCGTCTCGCGTGCACTGAGATTGCCATAGCTGAGCCCGGTGATTCCATAAATTTTATAGAGATGATGCAATTCCTGTTCTGTCAGTACAGAGCGCAGCGGAAACGGTAATGGCAGCACACCAAGTGCATCCAACTCTTTTCCGAATGCCTGAATCTGCTGCACCACTTCCGTGGGCTGCCAGCATTGCTCGGGTAAATCCGTTGAAAATTGATTCCCTATTGCATAGTGCGATCCAACAATGGGCAGCATGGTGCGATAGATCTGCTCGGCATTCTGCGGGAGATGATAGAATCCTGCCTCTGGAGTGGTAACATAGACCTCTCCTTTTGAGCCGTTATCCGGTGCGACATAGATCAACAAATTTGAGAGTGTCCGGATCAATGTGGTGTAACACAGCGAGCGCAAATTCTCATAGGAACGGTCAGCAGCAACGAGAGAGACAATAAATACCGACTGCGAATGCCGTCGTGCTGCGCGTGGATGCTCGAGAGTAGTCGCATTCAATTGAAATGCAACTCCCTCGGTTTGTTCACCGATTTGATGTCCGTGGTGTATAAACTCTTCGACAATACCATCGACAATTCTATCGCGATGGGCATCGATTCCATCTTTATTGAAGGAAAATTTCATGGCACTTGCTCCTCTTGATATTCTTGAAATAGTAGATGATCTCGTTCTATGCTCTGGGCAAACGTTTCGCGATCGCGCATGAGGTGATGTGATCCGGCATTGACGCCAACGATTGCCGGACGGGCAAAACCAAACGACGATTCTAGTTGTGTGAAATACGCCCCTGAGTCCATCACAGCGAGTATCTCCCCCGATCGAACAGGCGGCATCGGTTTATTTCGATATATGACATCTCCGGCAAAACAGGCGGGACCGATAAGTGTGACTCGTTCCGTTCGTAATTTCGTGACATCATTGCAGAGAAACACTTCATGGTATTCATAGAACGTCGGCAGCGTTACGGTACTCACGCCGCCATCTGTAATCAGCCATGTTCCCACCCCTTCGCGTGTCTTCATCCGATGGACTGTTAAGAGTAATAGTTGATTGGGGCTGACAATGCAGCGGCCGGGCTCATACAGTAGTTCAGGCAATTCTCCGGTCGGAAACGATGAAATAACAGCATCCGAGATCGCACGAGTAAAATCAATAAAGTCTGACGAGTGTTTCTGCAGATCCAGAGTTGGAAGTGTTCCAAATGCCTGGTAGAGCAACATTTCGAGAGAGTTGAACTCCCGACTCGTGCTGGAGGCGAATCCTCCTCCGACATCAAGCACCCGGACACGCATGTCGTGATCTTGAATCCGTTCAAGAAGCGAGGGTAAACATCTTAATGCATTCACATAGTCGGCAGGACGGGTAATTCCCGTTCCGATATGAAAATGGAGTCCACGAAACGAGAGACTGCGATTCTGCTCAAGCATCACCAGCGCATTTTCGATCTCGCTCCCTTTCAGGTCGAATCCGAATGCGCATCCTTTCCTGCTTCCTGTGGCTGATCCGTCATTCATCCCTTTGGGAACATAATCCGGATTAATCCGAAGGAGAATATTCACAGCCGCATCCTCCTGGTCGGCGATGCGCTGCAGCGCTTCAAGTTCCTCAAGAGAATCAACAATAATGAGCTTTGCTCCCGCACAGACACATTGGTGCAGAAACTCATCAGTTTTGCATGGCCCATTGACAATGATCTCCTCTTCCTGAAATCCTGCTTTCTGTGCCAATTCCAATTCGAAGGGCGTCATTACCTCCGCGTGCAATCCTGCCTGTTGAAGAATGTGAATGACACCAGGTACACCGTTGCATTTAAACGGATAATGCACTGTTACTTTTCCCGGATAGCTTTGCTCGGCACTTTCGCGGAATTTGAGTGCAGTTTCATAAAGCCGTTGCTCGTGGACAATATGGAGTGGTGTTCCATACTCTTCTGCCAACGCGAGCGTCCGGATACCATCCATCACTAATTCACCTGCTTCGTTGGTTTGGAGTCCCCAGGCTTGAGGATGTATTGTTGTTGTCATGATCGTCACCTGTGAAAAATTTCTACTCCATAATACCTTATGAAACTCCTTCGGTTGTCACAGATTTGTCATGATGCTGTAAAACTCCCGTTGCCTGTTTCACCGCACAAAGCTCCTTCCGGTAGATGGCAAACTCCTTATCCCGTTCAAGACCAAGATGCTCGGCTGCACGAAGGGCGAGAAGATTCTCGTCGCTCATCCAGGTGGTTTCAAGAGTCTGGTAGTGCAATGCAATCTTCACCATCTCCTGTAAAAGGAGTCGATAGATACGTGAACCTTGATAATGCTTTTTAATACCCACAGCGTAGATGAGAAGGTTTCGTACACATCTTCGTTCCTGGAGAAAGCGGAAATATTTCAGTGTACCTACACGGCCATCCAATTTTTTTAGGAGTGGATTGATATCCAACACACATTCAAGAACGCCCACCGGCTGGTGTTTATATTCCACAATGATGATTAACTCCGGTAATGTCACCAGATCAAGATATTTTGCAGAGAAGTCATACTCTTCTTTACTGAGGGGGAGGAAATACCAGTTCTCCGAAAATGCATCGTTGAATACTTCCCGAATCCGTTCCAGCTCATTCTGTAAATCCTTTTTGTGAAATGTTCGGACGGTGAAGTCAGGTAATTTTTTTGACTCTAATAAGTCGCCATACCGACGACGAACATACCCGGCGATATCAGTATTTTTCCTGGTATGGAGGTTTTTAGAGACACGAAATCCAGCTTGTTCCATCAGCATCGGGTAGTAGGATGGATTATAGGGTTGGAAGAACGCAGGAGCGTCCCCGAACTTATTGATCTGCATCCCCAATTCAGAATAGTGATTGGGATTGAATGGCCCTTCGAGCGTATTGATTCCCTTCGCTCGACATAACTGTTCAACATGCTGAAACAGGTTGCAGACAGCGTGGATGTCATTGAAGGACTCAAAGAATCCAAAGAATGCCGTTCGTTGCCCGAATCGCTCCCAGTGTGAATGATTCACTACTACAGCACAACGCGAGACAGGCACATCGTCATGATAACAGACGACGAGACAGACTTCCCCCCGTGCAAAGTAGGGATTGCGCTCAGGATCGAGTACTCTGCGCACTTCCGAGTGAAGCGGTGGAATCCAGTTCTGATCCCCTTGATAAATCAATCGGGGAAGCTGCAGAAAATCGTTCATCGATCGACGATTGTCGACTCTTCGAGTAGTATAGGACATGGTGTGTGCTCTTTCGAAATTCGTTCAACGACATAGTTATCATAGATGAATGAACAATCAACGTTATGGAGTTCTCTCGCCAGCCTCCGATCCGACAAGAGAACATCTTGAAGAGACGATGGCCGCTCACGATACACAAGGAGGTTCCGGTATGTCATCACCGCACCCTCCCTTCCCACGCGGACAGAAGATCGCAGGAGCTGCTCATACGCGGCATCAGGCATCCATTCAAAAATATTTGTGAAATTGAACCTGGTAATGCAGGAGTCAGGAAGCGTGGAGAAGTAATGTTCACAGGTGTCAGTCATCGTTTCGATCCGATCTAAACGCTCACGTATGGTTTCGTTATTCTCCGGGCGAAGATAGAGAGGTAATGCTCTCGCGTTCGGATAGGTGCCAAGCAGGATGTATGACAGGAAGTTGTTCTCTTGGAGCGGCAGCAGCGTGAGTGCCTGCTTCACTTTTGCAGAAAAATTCCTACCGAATGAGAACGACCGATCCAGATAGCGGAAGAATGCCTTATCGAAGAGGAGCGACATGAAGCTTCTACTCAAGAGCACCGTTGTAAAGACCCACCAAAGAGGTCCCTCCCATCGACTGCGAAAGAGAGCAACCCGCTCCTCAACACTCTCAGATGAAAAAAATCCTGCAAGAGTCTTCTTTCCGATGATACAGTAAAGAAAGATCCTGAGCAGTTTCATGTATCGTTCAAAAAGGCCGCAGTGGAGTATACCATATTCAATTTTTTTTCTTTGAGTATCCCAGTAGTTCCGACTGGTCTCATTCAGAAAGTGTCGCACGTTGAGGTACTGCTCATAGCGTACTTCAGATCGATGCACTCCAATAAATTCGAGCAATTCATTATGCGACAGCGCTTTGAATGCCGCGATCTTTAGTTCGAGAAGGTGGTTTTGACAGGGATTGATATCGAGTGCGATCACCTTCGCCGGATTATCAAGCAGAAATGCAAGGGCATTGCATCCTCCTGAAGTAATCGTGAACACGATGTCTCCTTCGGTAATCTGGAATGCTTTCCGGTCGAGCTGTGGATCCTCCCAGCACTGGGCATACAGGATATCCTGGAACACACGATTCGACCGGCCTATAGATTTGGCTTCTTGTTGTTCTCTGTTCTCCTCCCGTACGGCCAGTCCTTTTTTTGTATGGTGCACAGCCCAATCGAACACTGCCGGAAGACCGATGAGCACAGCGTAAAAGAATTCTCCGGTGTAGGATGCAACGAGACATCCCGGTATAAACAGAACGTAGAGCGCATTGTATCGGAAACCATCCCAGTTGATACTGAATTCATGGAGAGCATTCCCCAACGACCTGAAGCTTCGTACAGTGGGCATAAGCCGTGGGACCGTTCTGTAATATACTTCAAAGTCCTTTTTGAACGCACTCTGTAATGAACGCTCCTCATACTGAATAATCTGAATGTAATGGAGAGTGAAAAGGAGTGGGAGAATCATTCCAGGATAGGGTAAACAAAGGCTGAAGGCACACATCGCGAGAAGGTCGGCAAGGTAAATTGGATTGCGTACGATGCGATAGGGACCTTTTCCAAGAAGCCTGTCGCTTTGAATGCGAAAGGCCATGATCCGTTCCGATTGAAGAATTGTTCCCGCCCACATGCGGAGCAATGATGATATGGCTAGAAGAAATGCAGCACAAGAAAATCCGAGCGAGGTTGAAAGTGGAACCGATACTCCAAAGAATGCTCCGAGTTGGGTGGATAAGGTTGGAAGCGATGCGTACCATCCATAACACAATGAACAGACAACCAGGACGATTAGCAGCGAAATGAAAATTCGTGCTTCAAATTCCCATCGTTGCAGAGTATAAAGAATCTGTTTCATGATAGCCTCCTAATTTGGACAACAAATTTGTAGAGCTGATGGAACCACCTCCACTGTACAGGGAGTGGTACCGAGGAGTTCTCCATCTGCTTCGATAAGGACTTTCTCTGGTGATTCAATATGGAGTGAAGTGCTGCGGCGATAACTAAACCATGGGCAAGCGACATGCGAACCCGAATAAATGCGCGGGAAACTTGAGAGACGTTGCAGAATGGACAAATCACGCATCATCACGATATCCAATATACCGTCATCGGGTTGCGCATACGGTGCGAGATTCATTCCACCGCCTGTGAACGCACCGTTCGCGATAACAACTCCGGTAAAAGAATCGGTGATCCTATCGTACGTTCCACTTGTAAGGGTGAGGAGTTGGTTTTTATGGCTGAAGACACTCTGAATTGTGCCTAGACCAAATCCGAAGGATCCCCCCAGGCGCTTGTACTGAGTCCCAACTCGTTTGACGACACTTCCACCAATACCCAGTTGACATTCATTGATGAAATATTTGCTGGCTTTGGTATCAGATGCGGTCGTATACTCAATCTTAGCGGCATCATACCAACGTGCACGCCCCCCTGCGATCAAGGCAAATTGATCTTCGAGAGAAAGAGGCAATCCGATGCTTTGGGCAAAACCATGTCCCGTGCCGCTGCTAATGATTCCAAGCTCGCAACGATGAGTATTATCCCGCCCACTTGTCATCAAGCCGTTAAGCACTTCATGGATTGTCCCATCACCGCCGACGACAATGATTAATCCGGCACCAGTGGATATAACCTCTTTCGTCAATTCTTCTGCATGACCCTTAGTATCGGTGCAATGCATTGTCCACCCGGATCCAACATACCGCGTCGCAAGGGTTGAAATCTCTTTCTTCTTCGAAGCGGTTTTTCCACCGGCAGAGGCAGGATTGAGAATAATATGTATCGATCTACTATTCATGATTTCTCCTGATGACTAAACGTTATTGAGACGACCATTGCAGATACTCTGCGATCTTTCGCATTGAGATCACGACGAAGGCCAGAAGCAACACAGCAGCAAAACCGATTAGCATCCACAGTAACATAACCATCCTCTTTTTGATACAAGGATACTAGTTGCAGAAGAGAGTGTTGTCACAGAAATGTCAAGGAAGTGTAAAAGAAGAATTGTTTGTACTGGAACTCCCTTCACGCTCTGAACTTGATGTGGCGCTTCCCAACCCACCGGTGAAGGAGAGTTCAAGATTCCCTTTTTTAAATTGTGCGGCAGCTACAACGTTTAATACAACCATCAGCAGAAGTATCTTTGTGAGTTTCATATAAACCATCCTTTCATTTAAATTATTGCATTCCAATACGAATACTAGCTCCTGCACCAAGGATAGGAGTAATAGGATTAAGATTGGCATGTCCATAAATACCGAATCCGATATATGGACAAGGTTGCCAGAGATATTGCGCTTCCAACGCCAGACCAATTGTATGATAGTCGCTCGAATAGTGAGGGACTGAAGAGAAGCTGTTCAAAGGATTGATGTCCCAGCCAATCCACGAACTTCCTTTTTGAGTGATCTTTTCACCCCGTTTCAGGCCAGTAAGATATCCCAGCCCTACTCCGAAAGAGGGAGAAAGATGACCCTTCTGACGGGTGATTCAGTAGAGGAAGGCAATTTCTTCTGAGCTCTCTAAGGGCATATCAAGCCTTCCGATCTGCAATTCTTTACTCTTACAGTATCGAAACGTTATTGTGGTTGAGTGTACTTGCAACGAAAGAATCGCAATTCTGGAAGACGATGCGAAGCCTCCTTTGAGCTTCGTTACTAAACCAACAGGGCTGTAGATTGCTTCAATCGATAATCGGTTTTGCTGTACTGAATCCTGGGCGAGTACCGAAGTGAAAACCATTCCAAGGATTAGAAGTATTAAAAGACTGATCTGTTTCATAGGATCTCCTTCGTTCTTTGACTCCAACTTATATTCTTACTCTATCAGATTTGTCATAAAATTGTCAAAGAGAGGTCAAAGGTTTTCGAAGCATAATAGGCATTTTCCCATTCGCTATATCGCTCCACTCCCCTTGTATCACTGCTTGAAAAGACCTCATCTGTGCTCCAACCCAAAAACACCACACCCCATAAACTTTTAAGTCTACGGGGTGTGACAGAATCTCTGGGTCTCAGTGTTCGGAGAGACCTCCCGGAGAAGTTATTTAAGCGCTCCTGCAATTGCATAACCAAAGATGAACGAGACACGATTACCGGCTGGACTTGTTGCAAAGGCTAGATTAACAGGAATGCTGACACCTCCATAATTGATGGATTTTCCTACGGCAACCACAAGAGAAGTGTTCACTCCTTTTTCTCCACCGAGAATTACATTCGGTCCCATTCCAAACTCATAGCCGCTGGGAAGACGAATTCCCATAGCCAGCGTGGCACTGGGAATAACCAATCCATATTCAACGCCTCCCAGGAACGGAACTCCCTGAATGACAAATGATGGACCGCCGCCTTCAGGAATAAGCTGGTACTCAAAATGCCAACCGAACTGGCTAATGATTGAGCCTACCTTCCTGTCCTTTAGTTTCCGAACGATCTCGGTGTTCCCTGGAATGTAGGTGACACCCAGTCGAGGACCTCCGAGATTTCGCTCAGCAAAGGATACCTCATTGGGATACACGGCTGCTTGTGCCTTTACACTTTGAAGAGAGCACGTAAGAGCAATCGCTACCAGAAGCAGTGTTGTGAAGAATGATGTTTTCATGATGACCTCCAAAATAAGTGAGAGTGATTGTTGATTACCGGACTACCGGTTCATTGTTGTGTAAACTTACTTGTAACGGAATTGTAAAGTGTCACGAAATTGTCAAAGTACAGTCAGAGAATGATCACGCACTATTTCCAACTGCCGGGTGCAAGATGGGCAGAGCTATGAAAAGAATTGTCACAGAAATGTCATAAGAAGGTAATTCTTCATACAGTATGAACAGAGATGATGAGGGGAATCAGCGAATGAAAGGGATGTCGTTATATCATCGATGCCAATTTTCTCAGCATTCACCTAGCGGCATAATTTATAGCCGGCGGTATGAATGGTCACAAGATGTTTTGGTTTAGCAGGATTGATTT
Source organism: bacterium (assembly GCA_043803945.1). GTDB lineage: Bacteria > Bacteroidota > Ignavibacteria > UBA10030 > UBA10030 > JAZDJN01. Next base: position 68,938 of record JAZDJN010000111.1, read on the forward strand.
CAATTTTTTTTCTAATCGAGAGGATGTAGTTATCCACCGTTCGCGTGCTTGGTGTTACTTCGAATCCCCACACGTCATCGAGCAACTGTGCGCGAGAGATTACTTCGCCTTCGTGTTGCACAAAATATTTCAACAGCTCAAATTCTTTAGAACTGAGTTTCAGTTGCTTATTTCCACGTGCAGCTTCCTGCTTCTTGAAATCGACATGGACTTGTCCAATATCGGTCTCATCAATTTCGCTTTGTACCTCAGTTTGGCGCCGGAGCAGTGCTTTTACCCGTGCAATCAGTTCTTTGATACTGAACGGTTTTGTGACATAGTCATCGGCACCCAGTTCCAATCCGAGGACTTTATCAACCTCCTCTCCTCTGCCGGTCAGCATAATAATGGGAGTCTGGACTCCTGCGGTACGCAACTGTTTACAGACATCGAATCCATTGATCCCTGGAAGCATCACATCCAGAATAATGAGATCGAACTTCTTTCGCTTTCCCATCATCAATCCCTCAGTTCCATCGGATGATGCTGAAATCTCGAAATGTTCCGCCTGGAGATTATCTTTCAAACCGCGGAGAATGGCCGTATCGTCTTCAACGATGAGGATTTTCTTCATGGGTGTCTTCTCGCTTTATTCGTTGTGATTGGGAAGCGCATTGTAAATTTGCTGCCAACACCTACTGCACTCTCAACTGTAATCGTACCCTGGTGTGCGTCAACAATATGTTTGACGAGTGAAAGGCCAAGACCGGCACCACCGACCTGGCAGCTTCGGTCATCGGAGATTCGATAGAAGCGTTCAAAGATCTTCGTCGATTCCGAGGAAGGTATGCCAAAACCTGTATCGGAGATCTCGAGTAAAAGATGACCTTGTTCTTTGCAGGCTTTCAAATTAATCTCCGATTTATCCTTTGAATATTTTAAGGCATTCGACAGAAGATTCAGGATCGCCTGCTCGAGAGCGTCCGGATCAGCAGAGATGGCGGGTAATTTCTTTTGGATCGCAACCCTGACTCTGGCTTTATGTTTTTTCACCTCGTACTCAATCGCTTTCAATGCCCGATGAGTAACCCCCTCAATGCTCAAAGGAACAAATTTGTATTCCCGCATCCCACGTTCGATTTTGGCGAAATCCATAATGTTGCCGATCAGCCGCGAAAGGCGCTCACTTTCACCATAAATAATCCTCAGATATTCCTTCTGTTTTCTCCGACTTACGTTCCGCTGAACCATCAGAGTCTCTGCGAACATCCGGATGGAGGTCAATGGCATACGCAATTCATGAGAAATGCTTGATACAAAGTAGGACTTAAGGGCATTCAGTTCTTCCAACCGCTGCTTCTCTTGCCGCGTCAGGAGGATTTGTTCCTGCAGGATCAACCGATCGAGAATATCCCGGGTGTGGGCACAGACCGTCTCCAGTAGAGAAACTTCTTCATCCTGAATGATTTCAGTCTGCACATGGGGTGTCAGCGTGAGGATACCAAACAGTTTCTGCTCACCTATGCAAATCGGAATGCATAACGACCACTTCATCAATCCAAGCCATTCCTGAATCTCCCTCAGTTCAGGAAGGTCGGCCGATCCTTTTTTCACTCCCCTGATGATCATTCCACAGTTGAGGGCCGATTGGATTTTGTCCGGTACTTGCACTTTGTCAGGCGGCTTCATTCCGATACCGGCGAGGTACTCCCATCCATCGGATGTATTCCTATAAAGATCGACGGCGTTCGTTGGAATGCACTGATGGACAGATTCTACGAGATGCCGATAGAGTTCCTCCCGGCTTAACGATGAATCAAGACTTTTCCTAATTTGATCGAGAGCGCGCCGATAGTTGGCACGAGCAGCAAAAAAGGTTTCATCCACAAAACCTTGCAGCCAGCGTCGGAAAGGATGCAGCGCAAGGCCAAAAATCAGCATGAGCAATGCAAAGGAAAAATATTTCCCAAAGACTTTCTCCCCTCCAACCATAGAGACAGTGAGCAGTACCGTTAATACATAGATGACAACAATAATAAATGAGAGAATGCTGTAGACGATTGTACGGTTGATGAGCAATTCAATATCGAGAAGTTGGTACCGAAGGAATGCAATCGCAAAGGAGACCGGCACGGCGAGGAAACAGATGGTGGTGTACTCTTCAGGAACTAAAACTTGGGAAAAAATGATTTGGGGAAGAATATGAACAATCAGATAAGGCAGAATGCCTATTCCCAATCCCCAGAGAATCCAGAATAATTGTTTTCGTTCCTGCATCGTCAGGTTTTGTCGCGTTGAAGATAAAATGAAATAGAATCCTCCACCGGAAAAAAGAAAAAGAGAACTATGAAAGAGATCGAAGAGTAGTTGGAATGTATTGAGTGTTGATAGATCTGCTGTTTCCAGTACCTTGATGTGGCTGAGCCCAAGAAAAAATCCTACACAGAGAACCGCGATCATAATCCATGGAGTGGCTTGCGCCAATCGCTTCACCCTTTCGACAGGAAATGATAAACCGAATATCAGGAAGGAGACTGCTACACCCAGATAGGCCATAAACCAGATTGTCCTGCTGATGTACATCTCCCACGATCCCGGCGGGGCCGCTCCCCACGTAATCATGATCGTTGTGCCAAAGGAAACCATCATCCAATGCGTCACACGGGCCGCTAATTTATCCGATTGCGTGAGAAGAACAAAAACTCCCACAAAGAAAATACAGAGACCGACGATGAGTGAAATGACGAGGAATCGCGATGATTGATAGAACTCTATCAATCTGATTGAGGTCGTGAAACTGCTGTCGCCCCGTAGAAATGTACAGCGGATTGAAGAATGGAGGGGGCGGACATCGGCAAGATATTCTATCATCTCAGGAAAATGAACTTCCACCTCTTCCCATCTTAGAATAGTATCTCCGGCTTTAGCATCCCGACATGCACTTGAATCAATGATCTCAGCAACAAGGGGATGTAGATCGCCTTGAGCCACCTCAAAGGGTATACCAGGTCGATCGAGAATTTTAGGAATGTGATTAAAGCAGAGAATCAGAATGATGAGGTCGACACAGAGATAGAGGACGGTACGAAAGCCCAATGGCTTCATGATCCAGTGCCTTATAGATGGGGTTCTTCCAATTGCCGAAAGTGTAAGAACTTCAAGCGAAAGAATCAAGCCTTCCGGAATTACACTGGGAAGAAAAGGAAAGGCCACTCAGTAAGCGGCCTTGAACAGATACATTTGTGTGAAAGTTCGTCTATTTCAGCCGATGGGCAATTGTCGCAGCTGCAACGATTTTCAATCCATCCCACACAGAGAATACGAAGAAACCCGCCTGGAATGATTTTGACCAGTCATGAAAATAAACAAGATTGAGCTGCACCACACCGGCGCTAAAAATAATGATCATTCCGGCCACCATAAAAACAACTGCGAATGCATACCTGGCAAAGGCTGAATACAGAGACCGGTATAATGGCAGGGAGAAGAATGTGCCGATAATATAAGCGGCAATGGGGAAACTCAGAAGATATCCGCCCGTCGGCCCGAGCAATCGTGCTGGCCCAAAACCTGCATGGGCAAACACCGGAACTCCGATCAATCCTACAGCGAGATACAGAACCATGCTCAAAAATCCATAGCGAGGCCCAAGAACCACTCCTGCAAGGAGAACAACAAGCGTCTGGAAGGTCATCGGTACGGGCTGCAATGGAATCTCGAGTTGTGCTCCGACAGCAGTGAGGAGGACAAACAGCGAGATGAGTAATGCTTGAGTAAATACTTTATGCCTGGCAAGTGATAAACTGCTTAACGTAGTCATCGAACTCTTTCTCCTAATGAGCGACAACTGATTGTACGTAAATGTGATTGGAGATGCAATGGTACTGATTTGCAATTAAAGCAATTTCACCTAAATTTCTCCACCAGAAAAATAAGGAGGACATATGTTTCGGAAGTTCATGACCATCACTGCTCTTATCATTGTTTCTCAACAAATCTTTGCGCAATCAATCCCCTTTTCGGGCTCTCTTGACCCTGGCATACCGACCATACAGTCCGTACTTGGCTACGATATCGGTGAACGCTTCACCGATTATCGAAATCTGGAACGATATATTGATGCTCTCTCGCGATCGACCAACAGAATGCAGCGAATCGTATATGGAGAAACGAATGAACATCGCCCATTACAGATAGTGGCCATTAGTTCACCCGAAAATTTGCAGCGAATAGAGGCAATCAAATCTTCAAATCTCAAACTCACCGATCCGCGAAATTTCAAATCAAGCGATGAACTGAAATCGGCACTCAACGATCTTCCAGTCATTGTATTTCTGTCCTATGGAGTGCACGGGAACGAAGCCTGCTCACCCGAAGCTGCTCTTCTGACGGCGTACCAGCTCTGCGCCAGTACTGATCAGTCGATCAAGGACATCCTGAATCAGGCAATTGTGCTTATCGATCCACTTGCTAATCCTGATGGCCACGAGCGATACGCCCAATGGGCAAACAGCGCATTGGGAAAATTTATGAACACAAATCCCTCTGCCTATGAGCATAGCGAACCCTGGCCTGGTGGGCGAACCAATCATTATTTCTTTGATTTGAATCGCGACTGGGCATGGCAAACCCAAATCGAAACGCGATCACGCCTCACCTTCTACCGGCAATGGATGCCGCATGTTCATGTCGATTACCATGAGATGGGTTACACAAGCACATACTTCTTCTTCCCCGCAGCAGTGCCGGTCCACGAATCACTTCCACCTGATGTTGTCAAATGGGCCAAGATTTTTGCGCAGGGCAATGCTCAGGCGTTAGATAATGTCGGCGCTTCATACTATGTCGGAGAAAGCTTTGATTTATTCTATCCCGGATATGGTGATTCCTGGCCAACGTTCAACGGAGCGATCGGTATGACGTACGAACAAGCAGGAGGATCGCGTGGCGCCTTCGCCGTTCGAAGACCAGGCGGTGCTGTTCTTACGTTGAGGGACCGTGCACGGAATCATTTCCTCACGAGCATGGCAACAATTTCCACAAGCGTGAAGAATCGCCTTGAGCGCATCAAGGATTTTTCGGCATTCTGGGAAACCGGCTTGAAGAACTCGGAGTCCACAAAAGGGTATCTCATCACAGAAGGACGAGATCCAAATCGTACCGGTAAACTTGTGCAGACACTCATCGACCAGGGTATCGAAGTCTATCAACTTCAAGAGGTGCAAACCTTAAGCGTGCAAAAATATTTCTCTAAAAAGCCATCGAACGAAACTATCGACAAAGGATCATACTATATTCCTTTACAGCAGCCTCACCAGCGTTTAGCGCGTGTACTGCTGGAACCCAAGGCCGCGTTTCGTGATACTTTTTTCTATGATATTTCCGCATGGTCGCTCCCGGTAGCGTATGGAGTTGCGGCCCATACCACGGAATCTGTCCTTCCCTCTTCTGCAAAAAAAATCAATCGCACAGAATTTGTACAAGGGAAAATAATCGGCGGCAAGGCTGCATTCGCTTATCTCATTCCTCTCGATCGAAATAACGCCAGTATCCTGGCGCTTCAACTGCTTCAAAAAAAATATTCGCTCTCCGTAGCACACCGCCCATTTGAGATTGCCGGTCGAACATTCGGGCGGGGCACAATGATTGTCCGTACCGCAGAAAATGGTACCTCGCTCCATAAGACCATAGAAGACTGTGCAAAATCACTTGGTGTCGACATCTATGCCGCAAATAGCGGACTTACAGATCAAGGGATCAGTTTAGGATCGAACTATATCTCGTTAATGAAAAAGGCGGAAGTGGCGATCGCCACCGGCGAAGGAGTCAGCTCGGGTGATTATGGAGAATTGTGGCACCTTTTCGATCAAGAGCTAAATCTTCCGTTTACAGCAGTACGATTATCGGAACTGACTTCGATGGATCTTTCACAAATCGATGTGGTAATTCTGCCTGATGGTAATGGCTACCAGACAACACTTGACACTGCTCGTACCGATCGATTAAAGCGATGGGTACAGTCGGGGGGTGTGCTGATCGGGTTTGAAGGAGGCGCTCAATACCTCATGAAGAATCGCTCGGCGATAACCACTGCTGCCCTTAAAGCAGAAAAAAGAGAAGAAGAAAAATCGAAGGAAGAAAAAGAACAGGATCGATTGAAAAAAGAGGCACAAAAAAGGCTATCGTACTTCGATAAATCCGAAAAGCAGCGTCTCGATATGATTCCGGGAAGCATCTTTAAAGCATTAATCGATACCACTCATCCAATTGGATATGGCTACCCCTCAGAAATCTTTGTTTTTAAAAGCGGCGGGCAACCTCTTGAATTAACCGAAACTGGGCATAATGTCGCACGATTCGCAAAAGATTCTCTCCAGACCAGTGGTTATGCCTCTGCAGAAAAAGCTGGCAAGCTTTCCGAAGCTGCCTACATTCAGGAATTTCGATTCGGTTCGGGCCGAGTCGTACTCTTTTCTGAGTCAATCTCCTTCAGAAGATTCTGGCAAAGTTTACAGAACTTATTACTAAACTCGATCCTTTTCCTTCCACAACCACGATAAGAGAATTTGAAAAGCTCGTTGACTTACTGAAGTATTTTGGATATATTTGTATCCCAACTTATACCAGGTTGGGATTTCTTTTTGGGATGCTATCCCAAGAAAATATGGGAGAAACATCCCGTTCTTTTGTTTGGGCGATTGGGGTGTAGCCAAGCGGTAAGGCAGCGGCCTTTGGAGCCGCCATTCCCAGGTTCGAATCCTGGCACCCCAGCGAGAATTCTGAGCGGTACGGTACTTGATAAATTGATGGCAAAAAGGTTAAGGGAATATTTGGTATCCCAAAAAATACTTGGGGTCTTGTTAAACTGTAAGGCATCTCGCCTCTATAAGAATG
>JAZDJN010000112.1:0-16521 GCA_043803945.1 bacterium
ACTACAGCGACCATGCCCTCCGCAAGGGGGTAGGTCGGCACTACATAGCACTTTTATAGAGAATCGCCTAATGCTCGCTCCATTCGCGGACTTTCATCAGAAAATGATCAAAAATATTTTTGAACTGTCGAACTTGGGTTAGTAAAGGATTTTCCAAAGGGGAAATTGATCACCTCGGGCACTTATAGCATTTGCCGAAATCCAATCTATTCCAGTTTTATCTGGTTTATATTGCCGGCAATTTCATTGCTCACCTTCACCTGGGTGTATTGTATGGCAGCGCTATTCTTAGCTATCGGTGTAATGATTTTTATTGGAAAGGAAGAACACCAACCCTTGCAAATCTTCGGAAAGGATTATTCCGATTATACGGCAACCGTCAGCAGAATTATTCCTTTCGTAAAACCACAGTCAGGAATGAAATGACTTTATCTCGATCCACATCTTTGATCATTCACGCCTTCATCGGATGGGCGCTCTGTGCAGCCACCATGGGTGTTGGAATGGCCACAACATCGCTGCAGAACGCATTGATTATTCATGCTGTCGCCGCGCCCATCATATTTATCCTAGTGTCTCTGAGCTACTTCAACCGGCCTGGGAGTTACAGTCCGTTGACAGGAGCGCTCGCTTTTGTCATCTTCGTGATTGCAATAGATTTCTTTGTTGTTGCCTTGGTTATCAACCGAAGTCTCGAGATATTCACGAGTTTGTTAGGAACCTGGATACCATTCGGATTGATATTCGCTTCGACCTATCTGACTGGATTGGCAAAGGCCCATGTCATTCACGCTTCAAAAAGTGGAAACCCAGCCTAATCATCGGCTCCCTATTGAAGGATTAAACAATTGCTCGAATATCTCCTCATTGGTTGCGGGTTCGCCTTCGCAGCCGCTATTCAACCTGGTCCTTTGCAAGCATTTCTTCTATCCAGCGTTGCGCAGAAAGGCTGGCAACGCACACTGCCTGCCTCTTTCGCTCCGCTTCTCAGTGACGGACCTATTGCACTTCTCGCTCTGTTTGTACTCAACCGCATCCCTGAAACAATGAGCGGGATTCTCCAGGCAGCAGGTGGTGTTTTTCTGGTCTATTTAGCCTGGGCGAGTTACAGTCGATGGAGACAACAGACCACGACGGAGTCCGACACCAACGACTCGGTGCCGCGCACACTATTGCATGCGGCCACAGTCAATATCCTCAATCCCAATCCCTATCTCGGCTGGAGTTTAGTTCTAGGACCTGCTGTTTTAGCAGCATGGCACCAAAGTCCTACGCATGCTCTTGTGCTCATCATCGCCTTCTACGCAACGATGGTCACCGTCTTGGCGTGTACTATTTTTCTGTTTGGAACAACACGCTTCCTGGATCCTGGCAGCAGGCGTGTACTTATACTTTTGTCAGCGATAACGCTCGCAGTGCTTGGCGTGTATCAGTTCACGGCAGGTCTGCTGAGAGGAGCCGCGGCTTAACATACTCTATCGATGCTATATGTTGAAAGTCATCACTAGTGAATATTCTGCAAGGAAATATTGTACCGCCTCAGCAAAGAGTGAAAGAGCAGCGACGCTGGCAGGAGAGAATCGCACTCAGGGGCAAGACACACAGTTGTTAGCCCTGCGAAAGTGAGGACCCAGTGTCTTTGAAGAAAGCAAAGAGCCGATAAATAAGGCACTGGACGCTCGCTTGTGCGAGCGAGACACAGTGTTCGAGAATGAGACATAGTTCTGTCGCGCCTTTAAAAAGCTAAGGTAACCAAGAAGTTAAAATTCCATAATTATCATACTCTCGGGAGGAGTTATGAACACTATTCAGATGTACTATCTCTATATCATGGCGAGTAAACGCAATGGGACATTATATATAGGAATTACCAAGGATGAGGTGGCATAATGAATCCAGTCGAATATACCAAGGCATTAAGGAACATCGCTGCTATCTCCTGGATAGGATTGCTCTTCGTTGTCCTCGGTCTTGTATGGCTCGAGATTATTCCTTTCAGCGAATTTCTTCCCTTTGTTGTGCTGATCATCGGTGCAATTCCTATCGGTTGGTTCATGCTCCGCAATAAAGCACATTGTGAAACCTGCGGTTCGGAGATGAAAATATCCTCCGGTTTTCCAACGCTTGTGTATCGATGCAAAAAGTGCGGCGTGGAGGTGAATACTGGTATTTCTTCGGATTAGTGAGCTCTTTGGGCCTGTTTTTCCCGATGTATCTCTGTCCGGTCATTTTCGTAGAATTCAAGTAAGGTTTTTAATATTCAGGATGGTTTTCATCCAAAGAACAACACATGAGTTTCTGACACGCATTGGCGCGGCTGGAAAGAAAGGCAAGCTCATATGTCTATAAGTATCCTCCTTGGTGTATTAGCAGTTCTCTGTGCACTGGGTTCGGTGTTTACCGGCGTACAAATTGCCAATGATCTCAAGGCCCGGGGAATTCCGGCAAACCCGGCGCTTGTGCGCTGGATGATATTCAAGTATATGGCAGAGTACAGGCGCATCACGCTGAAGGAAACAGGAACCATCGGGCCTCTCTACACCAGATGTGCAAACATCTCAGCGCTGGCAGCGCTGTTCGCCATCGCTGCAGTTCTGACAAAGGTGTTATAACTATGAGATAGGGAAAAACAGGTTCAGATGTATAGATTTAAGGAGAACGCCATGTCGAACGAGAAAGTACAGTACAAGATGTTTCGGGGTGTGCTTGCTTCCTGGAATAACCTCTTTCTACAAGCTGCTGGGTTTGCTTCCAGCATTCCACCCGAAAAACTCATTTCTATTTCCCACAGTGCAGATAATCTTGATAGAGTTGTTACCGTATGGTATCGGGAGTAGAACCATGCACGCACTACAATTTCTTGCCATCGTCATCATTACTGGACTGATTTCTGTCATTCCGATCCATAAATGTGGGAGAGAAGATCCAAGTTGCACCAAAGGATCAGGGAACAATTCCTCTCAGCATTATTCGATGCTGAACACTTCCGATCATTTCGTTGCACCATTGTGATGGCAGCCCGAAACGGACTCATTCTGGTTGGAAACAATGAAGACAGAAATTATACAAAGACGGTTGTCACTTTCGTTCCTGCAACGCCGAACTATTACGGCAGGATCATTTTTGGTTACGACGATGGCCCGATGCAAGGAGGGATGAACGATCAGGGATTGTTTATCGACGGCAACGCGCTTGCACCAACCGGCTGGAAACCCGACTCAGCTAAACGAACATACCCGATGAATATCCTGATGAGCATTCTGGCGACATGTGCAACTTGTCAAGATGTAAAGGCTCTCTTCGAACAATACAACGTTCCCGGGCTTAACCGTGCCCGGTTTCCTGTTGCCGATCGGACAGGTGCATCGATGGTTGTTGAATACGGAGAGGGCCGAGTCCAGTTTGTCCGAAGCAATACATGGTACCAGATTGCGACGAACTTTGTGATCTCCAATATCAAGAATGGTGAGTATCCCTGTTGGCGTTACCGCACTGCAGATTCAATGCTCTCAACTTCTCAAGGATTGAGCGTGGACCTTATTCGGAACATACTCGATGCAACCCATCAGGAAGGCAACGGTTTGACAGTGTATTCCAACATCTACGACCTGAAGAACGGAATGATTCATCTCTACAACCTCAGCAATTTCAATGATGTTGTTGTGATGAGTCTTTCTGAGGAATTGAAAAAAGGGCAAAGACGGATCGAACTCCCTGCCCTGTTTCAACAAGCCCGGCAGTAAACAGCATTCCCGCTTACACGAGTGAGTAAGCTGAAGGGAGACTGAAATACAATGTTACTCTGGTACGTTCTCTACACACTCGCCCTGGTGTTGTTTTCCTTCCTCGTATTCCGTGTCGTTGTGCGAAGAGACTATCGTAAAAGAGGCCGGTTGGGACTGGTGTCGACGACGCTTGAGACTTTGATCTGGTTACCGTTCTTCACGTTCCCGTATATCTTCAAACTGCCTGCCCGGTCGGATTTTTGGAAGCTCGACTCGATTGGATCGGTACTCATCGTCATCGGTATCGTCTCGGTTATTGTGATCATGGGGTCATTGGGGTTCAGCCGTTCATTTGGTCAGCAGGTGAACACTTTGCGATCCCGGGGGCCATACAAGGTAACCCGAAATCCACAGATTATTACCGGCTCCCTGATTGTCTTTGGTACAGTGTTGTGCTGGCCCTCCTGGTATGGGCTCGGCTGGATTCTCCTCTATGGTGTTATGGCGCACGTGATGGTTATAACGGAAGAGGAACACCTCCGCGATGTGTTTGGTGAAGGGTATCTTGAGTACTGCCGGCAAGTACCGAGATACCTTCGATTGAAAAACCGATAAAAGACTTTTTCGTTTCTATTCGACGTGGAGTACACACCATGAAACATCTTGCACCTCTGAGAATTCTTCTCTCTCTTCTCATGATCGGAAGTTCTCTTAATTGCTCTCAATCGAACTTGCCGTTCACGGATCGGCTGCAAAAGGCATTGGACGATAACAGACAGGAGGTGCGGCGTGCCGTTGTTTTGGCGCTTATGGATTTTGAATCGGACAAAACTACGGAAGCACTTCAACAAGCGTTAAAGGATAGTGATTTTGAGGTGCGGATGTACGCCGAAGAGGCATTAAAGAAAATCAGAACGAAAGGACATAATTAGCACACATTGAGTAAATGAAAAAGATTTGCCGCCCTGCCTTCGGCAGGCAAGCAAAAGCGCCAGGAAAAAATATTAAGGTTTTTGAGTTCCTTTCAGCGTACTCTATAAAAACCGACTCAATATTGATTTGTTACGTTGAACTCCCTACGGAGTTCATTAATGCCTTCTGCTATTCTTACAAACATTAGACTCCTACGGAGTCATCCTTAGCCTCTACAAAAGCAGAATAATCCCGTAGGCCTGCCTGCCGCTTTGCCCGACGTAGGAGGGCAGGCAGGGATTAAACGTTTGTAACACTGATGAGAATAAGCATTCAGAACTCCAGAGGAGTTCCACTTAATAGAGTTATTCTGGGCAAATTCTATCACAACAAATACAATCTAATGATGGTGAGCAATTATATATTTTTCATAGTTCATGATAAGAATCTTTGCATCCCTTGTGTCCTTTGCGGTTCGATAGACAGTTTTAAGAAAATACAACGGTGGCACCAAACCTCTTGAATCAATCAGCCGATAGTGTGTAACATTTATAAATGCCTGCGTAAGAAAGAGAGAATGTGACCAGGAATTGCAGGATTCTGATAACCCTTTTGCTGGAGTGAAGATGAATGTTCAATACATTGATCCGTTATCGCGAGGATTTGAGCGGATGAAGAGTGCTCTCTTTCAACCGTTCGATCCGAAAATTTGGTTTGTGGTTGGATTTACGGCATTTCTCGCCGGTTTGACTGACTATCATCGCGGTGGAGACACCGGTTTTAAAAACCGGGGCAGTGTCAACTGGGAGGACATTTTATACCTCCCGGAAAAAATATGGGAATGGCTTATCAATAATCCCCTCTGGTTTACACTTGTCATTATTGCCATGGTGGTGATCATTATTCTTGCTGTGTTGTTTACCTGGTTGAGCTCCAGAGGGAAGTTTATGTTTCTGGACAACGTCATTCATCGTCGTGCTCTGGTCGTTGCTCCATGGCACGAGTATCGGAGAGAAGGCAATTCACTGTTTGTCTGGAGTTTCTCTTTCGGACTTCTGGCCTTCGGTATCATCGTTGTGTATGTCGTAACCTGTTTTCTCTCGTTGTATGGTCTGTATGAAGGAACCAATGATAGCGGCCTCCTCATAGCGCCGGCAATCTTTATGGGTCTCGGTCTCATCACAATGTTCCTCCTGATAAGTTTTATCGAACTGCTTCTCGAAGATTTTATTGTACCGATCATGTACAAAAACAGAGTATCCATGGTAGAAGCATTGCGATTGTTCTTCCCTCTCCTTGTTGCACATTTTTTCCGGTTCTTTGCGTATGCGCTTCTGGTTCTTTTGGTGACGGTGTTCCTCATAGCCGGAATTGTTATGGTCGGCCTTCTCACATGCTGCATCGGATTTTTGGTACTCATTATTCCGTATATCAACGCTGTGGTGCTCCTGCCAATTTCGTATACGATGCGTGCATTCAGCGTTGAATTCCTGGAGCAGTTTGGACCGGAGTATCACTTCTTCCCAAGACGAGCAACGAACCCGGCCACAACAGAGACAACAACGTCATAGGTGAAAACAATGCAGATTTCCCGGACTAAGACTCTTTCACCGAATCAGCGCTTAACGAAAATTCTCCTCGCGGCAGGACTTATCCTCGTGATGGCAGCGCTCTTCATCGTACCGCTCGATAACTTTCAGTCCTGCGCATTTCACTCGCTGACAGGGTATAGCTGTCTGACCTGCGGCATGACCCGCTCTCTCCATGCCATTTTGCATGGCGACCTCGTTGGGTCCCTGCGGTTTCATCTGTTCGGACCGATCCTGTTTCTATGCGTGTTACTGTTTTCCATCGTGTTGTGGCTGGAGATCGTTTCAGGGAGGGGATTGAAACTGAAAACAACAAGAGGGCATTTAAAACACTTCACCGTGCTCTTTCTTGTGTTCTGGCTTGTATATTGGGCGGGACGTATCTTGACAGAGCTTATCGCTTGATAATGGATATTTGATAGGATCAAGATCCTTCCAGAATTGAAAAGGGATTTGTTCTATGGGAGCAATTGAATTACGGAATATCACGAAAACCTTCGGCAAACATCTTGCAGTGAATAATCTTTCCCTCGCAGTGCCTTCGGGAAGCGTGTATGGATTCATTGGGCCAAATGGATCGGGCAAGACAACGACATTGCGGATGATCATGAATATTATTCCCCCGGATTCAGGTGAGATTCTGGTGCTTGGATCACACGTGTCGGCCGCCAGTACAGACCGTGTCGGCTATATGCCTGAGGAACGCGGGCTCTACAGGCGGATGAAAGTAAAAGAACTGCTGCAGTTTTTTGGCAGCCTGAAAAGTGAGAATCATGTAAAAGCGAGAGTTGATCAATGGTTACAGCGGCTCGACCTCACCGAATGGGCGAATAAGAAAGTTGAGACGCTCAGCAAGGGAATGGCACAGAAGGTTCAGTTTATTGCCACAGTTGTTTCCCAACCTGAGCTTGTGCTCCTCGATGAACCGTTTACTGGCCTCGATCCGGTCAATACCGATGTGATCAAAGATGCCATTCTGGAACTTCATGCGCAGGGGACAACCGTCATCTTCAGCACACACGATATGAGCATGGCAGAAAAGATGTGCGATTTTATTTTCATGATTTTTAAGGGAAACAAAGTGCTCGATGGAACCCTCAGCTCGATTCAGGACAACTACGGCACCGATACACTTCGTGTAAGAACAGGCAATGGCGTCAGTGCACTTCAGAATCTCCCCGGCATCGATAAGATTAATGACTTCGGGCAGCTTCAGGAATTACATCTTGCTCCCCATGGAGATCCGCAAAAAATTCTGCAGGAAATTCTGATGCGAACGACTGTTCAAAGTTTCGATATTACAAGACCCTCGTTGCATGACATTTTTATCAGAATTGCCAGGCCTGAGGCAAAGGAGGTCTCCCATGCGTAAAATACTCTTGTTTGCTATGCGTGAATATAAAGCGGCAGTGAAAACGAAAGGATTCATTATAGGGCTTATTCTTGCACCATTGGTGATGGGAGGGGGGATGATTGCGTTTTTCCTCATGAAAGACCGTATTGATACGGATGATAAACGACTTGCCATCGTTGACCGTACTGGAAAAATTGCACAAATACTGATCGAAGCCGCAAAGGATCGAAATGAGAAAAGAATTGTTGACGAGACAACCGGAAAAAAGATCAAGCCCGCGTATCTCTTCGAAGTCGTACCGCCGAACAATGGAGACCCGAAAGGACAGCGCCTTGAACTCTCTGACCGTGTGAGAAACGGCAGCTTGTTTGCGTTCGTTGATATCGGTGCAAAGGTAATCCATCCGGGGGGCGACAGGGATGCATCCAGCATTTCTTACTACGCGAAAAATGCAGCGATCGATGATCTTCGAAGCTGGCTTAGCGGACCCATCAATGTCCGTCTTCGCGAACTCCGGCTGGCAGATGCGGGCTTGAAAGAATCCGATATCAAAGACCTGTTTTACTGGGTAGGTGTTGACGGGCTTGGATTACTGTCGGTGGATAAGGAAACTGGAAAGATTGAAGATGCACGGTCGGCAAGCCCGATCGAAGCACTTCTCATCCCCATCGTGATTATGATGCTCATGTTTTTAATGATTATGATGAGCGTTCCGGGAATGCTGCATTCTGTGATGGAGGAGAAAACGCAGCGCATTGCTGAAGTGTTGTTGGGTTCAATCAAACCATTTGAATTCATGATGGCCAAAGTGTTAGGCGGTATTGCCGTATCACTGACAAGCTCGGCGGTGTACATCGTTGGCGGAATTCTTGTTGTACAGTATATGGGCTATTCAGACTATGTTCCCTACCATGTAATTCCATGGTTTATCGCGTACATGCTTCTTGCCATTATCATGTTTGGTGCATGGTCGGCGGCATTAGGTTCGACCTGCAGCGAAGCGAAAGACGCTCAATCCTTAAGTTTCCCTTCAATGCTTCCTGCATTGTTTCCCATGTTCATCTATGTCCCCATTGCACGAGAACCGCTGGGAAGCTTCGCCACAGGGATGTCGTTGTTCCCTCCTTTCACGCCTCTGCTTATGACGCTCCGGCTTTGTACACCAGGCAGTGTGCCGCCATGGCAGCCGTATGCCGGTTTGCTGGGTGTGTTGTTGTTCACACTCTTCTTTGTCTGGGTTGGCGGCCGTATTTTCCGTGTAGCAATTCTCATGCAAGGAACGCCGCCGAAACTGACCAATATTATTCGCTGGGCGATTCGTGGATGAGAATAAACATCTTTGTCGTCCCCGCGAACGCGGCCTGCTTGCCGGTCGGGCAGGGAATCCAGCGCCGTTAAATGAGCGATTAACCGGTTTAGAAAGTCGCTGGACACCCGCGTTCGCGGGTGAGACACACTGTTGTCATCCCCGCGAAAGCGGGGATCCAGAGCCTTTGAAGAAAGGATAAACCGGTTTAGAAAGTCACTGGGTACCCGCGTTCGCGGGTGAGATACACTGTTGTCATCCCCGCGAAAGCGGGGATCCAGAGCCTTTGAAGAAAGGATAAACCGGTTTAGAAAGTCACTGGACACCCGCGTTCGCGGGTGAGACATGAAAAAGGAAAGTCATTCCCACGCAAGTGGGAATCCAGAGCCGTTGAAATAATAAGAAGAGAGAAATATCTATATTCCATTTCAAGGAAGGAGTGGAATATATAAGGTAGGACTATGAAAACGAGTAAAACTTTTTACGTTTATATTATGGCAAGCAAACGTAATGGTACACTCTATGTGGGTGTGACAAATGACCTTTATCGGAGAGTGTATGAACACAAGCAGGATATCATTGAAGGTTTTACGAAGCGGTACGGCGTACATATACTTGTCTACTATGAAATTGCTGAGGATATCTATGGCGCCATACAGCGTGAAAAACAATTAAAGAAATGGTATAGAGCCTGGAAGATTGAATTGATCGAGGCGAATAATCCATATTGGCTGGACCTGTATCAGAAGGATGGAAAAATTCTTCCACTACCTTTGTAAAACTGTCATTCCCACGTAAGTGGGAATCCAGCGCCTTTACAGAAGCAGCAGATCTGTAAGTAAGTCACTGGGCACCCGCGTTCGCGGGTGAGACATGAAAAAGGAAAGTCATTCCCACGCAAGTGGGAATCCAGAGCCGTTGAAGAAGCAACAAGCCTATAAGGTAAGTCACTGGACACCCGCGTTCGCGGGTGAAACATATAATCAAAACTAAACCGCTGAATACATTATTTCAATCGTCAAATTCTTACCTTGTGTTCCCGTAAACACCCCTCATTGTTCTGAACGCGAAGAATTGACTTTCCACGCGGTGATCGCTAAGTTCTCAAGAATGTTATCCGATGGACACTGTTGCAGGAGGAGATGAAGGAGCATGCCAATGACGAAAACCATTGAGCAGGAAAGTGAGCATGAGAACCCAGCCGCAACCATTGATGTTGTGCCGGAGATTACTGCTTTTGGCGGAACACTTGCTTTGGCCTTCTTTTCCGGTTGGTCAACCCGGGATTTGATCTGGAGCCTCTGGCTCTCAAGTCTGACTGTCGGATTCTTGTCCGCTGCAGTCAAGCCAGTGTGTCGTGTATTCCAATCCGATCTCACCGCATTGGAACGCGTCTTTTCAATCATTGGAGTTTTAGGAGCTATGCTGATGTTCTCAATCCACTTCGGCTCGTTCCATTATTTGTATGCCGCTATGCTTGATTTACTCATGCCGTTGATGGATCATCCTGGACGTGTCTATATTGGAAAATTGACCTGGAAAGGAATATCACCATTCTCATTCTGGGTAACACTCGGCATCGCTTTTTCGCATTACTGGCCGGTTGCGGTACTTAATGTATTCCGTGATCGCCGCACAATCATGTCTGAAAATGAGCCGGGAAAAAATTTTGGCCCCTACCGTACAGTATTGAAACTGCACTTTCTTGTGATGGGGTTGGGTGCGTGTTATGGTTTGGGTCTGGAATCATTTCCTGTCTATGCAGCGGTGTTCATAGCGCTCTTTGTGCCGGCAACGCTATGGAAAAGAATTTTCGTGCGAAAACCTGAGGGGTAAAATATTTTATGCGAAAAACAATTACGTTTTGTACATCTACTCCACAACTACCCCTTACAGTCTTTTTTAAAAACAGCAGAAGACAATTCTCTGATCGAATCATTGTTGTTCTTGGATGTATTTTTGTCTCCTGTGCTTCTCCGCAGCAGCGGTTCTCCACGCAAGAAGCAGTATTTCCCGGATCGAAGCTTGTAAAGTATGGCATCGTTCTGCCGGTTGGCCGTTATGGCGAGTGGGATTCCGGTATGGTTGAGTCGCCGGTTGTGTGGTACGATTCTGCCCGGAAGATGTATGGCATGGTGTACACCGGCTATGGGGGCACGGATTCGACGAAGCGCGGTTATAAGTACGTCACGGGCCCAAAAATCGGACTTGCATGGAGCGGCGACCTGCTTCACTGGAAAAAAGATTCGCGGAGCCCAATTTTCTCCGGAAGCAATTTACCCGGTACATCCGATGCGTCTGGTGCCTCCGGTCCGTTTATCTGGCTGGAACAAGGAACATACCACCTGTTTTATTTTGGAGTGACGGGTAGCGGATATGAGAAGGGAGTAAAGACCATGAACCTTGCGACATCTATCGATCTCTATTCCTGGAAACGGTATGAGGAGAACCCCATCATCTCACCATCCGGACAGGGTTGGCGCCGCGATGCAATCTGGCATCCGAATGTCGTGAAAGACAAGGAGATGTATTATCTCTTTTTCAACGCATCCGGTGTGGCAAATGGGCTCACAGAAGAATTTATTGGCTATGCAAAATCGAAAGACCTTTACCACTGGATCGTCGATGATGAACATTCTCCAATTCTTGTCGGCAGCGCCCGGCTGGGTGCGTGGGATGCCACCGGCCGCGCAGGAGACCCAAGTGTCTATAACATCGGGAATGTGTGGTATATGGCATGGTACAGCTGGGATAGAACGAACTCGGCGGATGGCCTCGCCTGGACAACCGAACAGGAGTTTCCTTTGAGCTGGCGTGTGTACGAACGGAATCCAGTACTACGTATTGGTGAACCAGGATCTTATGATGCGCTGCATGCCGGGAAGCCGTTTATCTTCAGGGCCGGTAATGTGCACTACCATTTTTATACAGCAGTCGCGCTTGACGAGACTCGACAAATCGCCGTTGCAACATGGCCGGAAAAAAATTAAGAGGATTGAATCAGCAAGCTATTGACTTCTTCTCCTCACCTTGTCTCACTCTCAAACTTTCATACTTCCATATTCCCACATTCACTTATTTCTAAACATCACCTTCCCTCCAACAATTGTATACAGCACTTTCGTCGTGGGAATCTCATCCTCCGGGATGGTCATAATATCTTTCGAGAGCACAGTAATGTCGGCAAGTTTGCCGGGTGTCAGTGATCCTTTGATATTCTCATCAAAACCGGTGTAGGCCGCGTTGATGGTGTACGACTTCAAGGCCTCTTCACGGGTCATCCGCTGGCTGCCGTAGAAGACGGAACCATCCTTGAGCTTGCGGGAAACCGAGGCATAGAAACATGCAATTGGATCTTCCGCTTCGACCGGAGTATCGGTTCCGTTGCAGATAATAGCACCGCTCTTCATTAACTTCTGCCAGACATATGCTCCTTCCTCTGCCCGCTGAGAGCCAAGACGGGCCAGTACATAGGGTGCATCCGACGTGCAATGGATTCCCTGCATCGCTGCAATGACACCGAGCTTACCGAAACGGGGAATGTCGGTTGCATTGATGTGTTGTGCATGTTCAATCCGCCACCGCAAATTTGTCTTATCGGGATTTGCCTTAAACGCATCTTCATAGATATTCAGCGTTTCCCGGTTGCCCCGATCGCCGATGGCATGAGTGCAGAGTTGAAAACCATGAGTGATCGCCAATCGTGCCGTCTCTTTCATTTCTTCCACTGGATCGGTATTTAATCCGGTACTGGTGCTCAGATCGGCGTACGGTTCCAGCAGCCATGCACCACGTGACCCGAGAGCACCGTCAATGAGTCTTTTAATAGCTCGCACGGTCAGACGCTTATCGCCATAGTTGATGATGCGATAGTCGTCCATCTTTTTGGCAAGTTGGGCGTTGTTTTCTCCAAGCATCACCCAGAGGCGGATACCAAGTTGTTTTTCGTCGACAAGCTTCTTGTAGAAATCAACCGTCGAGTACGACACACCGGCATCGTAAAAGCTCGTGATACCTTTGGAGAGGCATTCCTGCACAGCGGCCTGGACGATTTTTCGGTCGTAAGCATCGCTTTCCGTTTTGGTACGCATGGACCGAGACAATCCGAGTGCATGACCGATCAACTCAGAAGCTGTCTCGCGAAATATTCCGATAGGATTTCCCCGGACATCTTTGAGGATCTCACCACCTTCCGGGCTCTTTGTCGCTTTTGTAATCCCCGCAAGCTGCATCGCTTTCGCATTGGCGAACGAGGCGTGGCCGCTCGCGTGTGTAAGGTAAACCGGATTGTCTGGCGATACTTTGCTCATGGCTTTGTATGTCGGAAATCCCTCGACGTTGGGCATTGGTGTTTTATTCCATTTTTCCTGATGCCACCCGCGTCCGAGAATCCATTCTCCGGGTTTTGCTTTCGCTGCGGCTTCTTTCACCATTTCAATGGCTTCATCCCAGTTTTTGATCTGCATGAGGTCGAGATTGAGTTTTGCATTGCCAAGACCCATAAAATGCCCATGCCCCTCAATCAATCCTGGAACTGCGAGTGCTCCCTTGAGATCGAGCACTTGTGTAGCCAGTCCTTTCAATCTCAATATCTCCGCATTGGTTCCGACGGCAATGAGAATGTCTCCTTTGATGGCGACACATTCTGCGGCAGGTTTTGCTGGATCGACTGTTATGAATTTTCCATTGGTGATGATAACATCCGCTGGCTGCGGTGTCTGTGCGAGTCCAAGAGAGGATATGCTGACGATAAAGACAATGGACATGAGACGAAGTAGACGAGGTACATTCATTGGTGGTCCTCCGGAATGGTAAAAGAGAATAAGCATCTCGTGGAAGAATTATTCAAGCGCGGTTAAAGATTGATTTATTTAAAGAGACTATCAAGCGAGTGAATTACCAATACACCACATCATTCTCAAACTCCTTTCAGCATCGGATCATCTTCGCGCCATGGAGAGCACACCAGATGAAGAACGGTCTATCGCGGATTTGAAATCAGCATGTGCTCTTTGCAATCATCCATGTCGCAACATGTTTGGCAGACGCGCTTGAACACCTCAAAATCGATCAATTCGACTTGAGGCGTCAAATAATTTTCTTGTACCGGTTCTTGTTTCATCAAGTCGGTTGAGAGATATTTTTTGTTGTCATCGGAGAAGACGGTGACCACAACTGCATCCTCACCCAGTTCGTTCTGAACCTGAAGAGCACCCAGAAAGTTTGCACCGGAGGAGATACCAACTGCAATGCCAAGCTTCTGTGCCAATTGCTGCGCCATGAGAATAGAGTCGCCATCGGGTACAGCTACAACATGGTCGAGTTTATCCAGTTGCACAATTGCAGGAATGAATTCGTCGGAAATGCCCTGAATGCGGTGCTTGCCGACTTTGTGCCCAGTCGACATGGTCGGCGATTCTGCAGGCTCGAGAGGATAAACTTTTATATCGGGATTTTGACGCCGCAGATATTGACCAACCCCCATCACCGTACCGCCTGTACCGACACCGGCGACAAATGCATCCGGTGTCACTCCATGAAACTGTAGCTGCCACCAGATTTCGGGTCCTGTGGTTGTCGCGTGCGCTTCGACATTGGTGCTGTTGGAGAATTGACATGGAAGAAACACGTTTGGATCATTCTTTGCCAACTCTTCAGTCATGCGGATGCTGCCGAGAAAGCCGCCTTCCTCGGGGGATACCAATCGTATTTTTGCTCCCAGGCACTTTATCAGGTTGATTCGTTCCTGCGACATCCAGTTCGGCATAAAAATTTGCACGGGGTGCCCAAGAGCGCGGCCGATAGCAGAAAATGCAATACCGGTATTTCCGCTTGTTGCCTCGGCGATGGTGTCGCCCGGTTTAATTGTTCCCTCTGCGTATGCGCGCTTCAGAACATGAAACGCCATCCGGTCTTTGATGCTGCCGGTCAGGTTCATGTGTTCTGCTTTGGCGTAGATAACTCGCTGCTTCCCCCTGAATGTAAAGGAGATAGCAAAAAGAGAAGTATTCCCGATGATATGTTGGAGGCCTTTGAATTTATTCTCTCGTGACATAGTGCTGCTCTTTCAATGTTCGGTTGGATACGATATAGATTCAGTGGCACTTAGATAAGAAAATTTCATGTGAAAATCTAACCGGGATTCTCCCGGATGAAATAGAAGTTCAAAATTGGATCGAATTTTTGTACAATGCAACATCTGATCATGTGCAAATCACAATGAATAATGGTGCGAGAAGGACGATGACAGCACAACCTATTCCTTTCCAAACAATCGGCTGGGACCTCCTCCCGGCAACTGAGTATAAGGGCGAGACAGGCGCAGCATACTGGAAAACCGTTCAATTCGGCGGGCTTCGCATACGGGAAGTTGTCTATTCCGAGAATTACAAAGCCGACCACTGGTGTGAGAAGGGGCATGTGATTTATTGTATCGAGGGGGAGATGGTCACAGAACTTTCTAACGGTTCGGAGCATCTCCTCAAGAAAGGCATGACCTACATCGTATCGAATGGTGCAAGTTCGCACCGAACCTTTTCGAAAAGCGGTGTTAAGCTTCTCATTATCGATGGAGATTTTTTCGATTGAGAACTATTTAAAAAACAACCATGGATCAAATGAGCGAAGAGAAAAAGGAAGTAGACATCACAAAGATCGAACAGAAGCTAAATAAGAGAGGATTATCCCTCCGAGAAACTGCCCGCCAAATAGGTCTATCCCTCCCTACGATTCTCCGATTCTATAAAAACACCCACATTGGTAAGCGTAGCATCTTAAAAATGAAATTCTGGATTGATGAAGAAGACAAGCAGAAGAGGCAACGACCTGCTCAGAGGAGAAGAAGAATCCCTGAAATAATCAGATTGGCGATGAAGGGGTATTACAAACAGAGCATCTCACCTGATGTATTCTAGTCAATAAAAAAGGGTGAGCCAGGGAGGTCGCAAGTCCTTTCACAACCAACCTGAGACCCGGGAGGGTCCCAAATCGTGCTGCAATAAAATAAAACTGTTGCATGTTTGTCAGCAGTATTTTTTTAACAGTTTTTTCTTTCCCTTAGGTCAAGTTAAATTATTAGGAAAAAAAAGGTGTTTAACTTTTAACTTGACAAATCTTCGGCAACCGCTTATCTTATTGTAAGAAAGGAGTTGATTTTATGGGAAGAAAAAACGCCTAATACAATTATGAGACAAATTGTATTAGGCGCTGTAAGGAGTCTCGAAGAGTTGAAGCGGTTTGTCTAGACCGGCAGCCGCTTTAGCTCTTTACAAAGCGTGGAGAGGTGGCAGAATGGTTAATGCAACTGCCTTCTAAGCAGTCGTCTCGCGAGGACCTGTGGGTTCGAATCCCATCCTCTCCGCGATGTTTTAATAGGGTTAAATAATTAGATATGAAAAAATTTCATATCTAACAAATTATAACAGATGTTATGATTGTAGTCAAGTTAATTTTGATTCTTGTAATTATTACAATGCCGAATTGTCTTAATTATTAATGAGTTTGCTATAAAAAGCACCAATTGAAGATTTGTTCTGGTCACGATTTTGAGTGACACCTTCATTACCCGATTTGAGAAAATGTCACCATCGGGTAGGGGAAAAAATCAAATAATCAGATTTATGGTTTCATATTCTC
>JAZDJN010000113.1:0-26866 GCA_043803945.1 bacterium
ACTACAGCGACCATGCCCTCCGCAAGGGGGTAGGTCGGCACTACATAGCACTTTTATAGAGAATCGCCTAATGCTCGCTCCATTCGCGGACTTTCATCAGAAAATGATCAAAAATATTTTTGAACTGTCGAACTTGGGTTAACTCTGTTTGTTTCTTGGCAGCCTTGGCGTCATGGCGGTTTATCCTTCAACGCGGTTATCAATAAAAAAAGCCGACCCCAAATGAAGTCGGCTTTTTGAATTTTAGAATATGAATAGATTACTTCAAGAGAATTGCTCTGCTTGTGGCGATAAAGGTCTTTCCTGAAGTATTCGACTCTGCAGTCATCCGGATGATGTAGATTCCACTGGCAGCATTCATTGCATTCCAGCTAACCTGATGGATGCCTGCGTTCAAAGAATTATTGACAAGCTCGGCAATCGGTTTACCGAGGAGGTTATACACCGTGAGCTTCACAGAGCTTCCTTCTGAGAGTGCAAATCGAATGCGTGTCGATGGATTGAATGGATTCGGGAAATTCTCATAGAGAGCATACTCCATCGGAATAACTTCAGAGATCAATTCAACGGATGTCACTTTATCGACGGTAAATGTCATCGGACTCGACGTACCGCCTCCTGGAGGTGGATTCGTTACTGTGACATTCCGTTCGCCGAGAGCCGCCGTTTTACTGATTGTAATCCTGGCCGTGGCGCTTGTCGCACTGTTCACCGTGAAGGAGATGAGTGTGATATCTGCGCCAAAGGAGACGGTTGTCAAACCCTGGGTAAAGTTAGATCCCGTCAATGTCACGTTTAGAGTGCTATCGAGGTATCCTTTTGCCGGAGTTAGTGTTATTAAGGTCGGAACAGGGTTCACTCCCTTTATGGTGAATGCTTTGGCGAGGGTTACACTTCCTCCACCAGGAGCAGCGTTCGTAACGATAACATCCCGTGCGCCGACTGCTGCTGATAGGGCAACGGTAATATTTGCCTTTAAGGAAGTTTCGCTTGTGAAGGTAAGATTATTCACTACGATATTGGCACCAAAGTTCAGTGTCGTTACGGTACTATAAAATCCAGTTCCAGTGATCGTCACATCGAGTGTCGTCCCAACCAGCGTTTCAACTGGTGTCAGAGCAGTTGCCGTTGGCGCAGGATTGACGACTGAAAATCCGTTGGTAAAGGTTGAGGATCCACCCCCAGGAGCAGGAGTTGTCACGATCACATCACGCGATCCAGTGGTGATGCTCGAAGCAATCGTTAATATTGCAGTGGCTTGTGTTGCGCTGACGATTGTGAAGGACCCTACGGTAATGCCAGTTCCAAACGAGACCGTTGTCTGGCCGGTATAGAAATTCTGGCCGGTGATCGTGACATTAACCGAAGTACCTCTCACACCAGAGGCCGGTGCGATTCCAGTGATTGCAGGCGCTAGATACCCAATTGCGATCGCATTTGGCATACTATATGAACCGCCTCCAGGAGCTGGATTTGTCAGAGTTACAGTCCTTGAGCCTGGTGTTGCAGATGCACCGATGACAAGGGTCGCGGTCGCTTCAGTGCTGCTTGTAATAGTGAAGTTAGAGACTGTGATTCCAGCGCCAAAGTCAACGGTTGTGCCGCCGACAATAAAGTTTGAACCACTCAAGGTAACAACTGCTTGTGTTCCAGGCAGAACGATCGATGGTGTTACCTGTGAAAGTACCGGAGCCAGGTTCCCTACAGTAAATCCTGCATTCACGGTATCGCTTCCTCCACCGGGAGTTGGCGTCGTAATAATCACATCACGAGGACCGCCCGTGGCTGTGGCGGCAATTGTAATACCCACAGTGGCAAGATTGGAAGCAAGAACGGAGAAGGAATTCACTGTGATCCCTGCGCCGAAACTAATCGTTGAAACATTCTGGGTGAATCCAGTTCCGTTCACTTGAACGGTCAGCGTGGATCCAACATTGGCATTTTGAGGACTGAGCGATGTGATTTTTGGCGCGTGATATTCGATTAAGAAGACATTTGCAAGCGTATCCGAACCGCCACCAGGAGCTGCATTCGTGATGACGACAGACCGTGTTCCAACTGCCGCATTGCTAGCGATCGTAATGTTCGCTACACCCTGGTTTCCGTTCGTCACCGAGAATGAATTGACAGTGATTGCGGTACCAAATGAGGCCGAGGTCATACCGGTGATAAAGTTGGATCCATTTACCGTAACACTGTATGTTTGTCCCCTGAGGCCTTTCAGCGTAGAGATGCTTACAATCTGGGGACTTGGATTTTCAATGGCGAAAGCATTTGCAAGTGTTCCCGTACCACCTCCCGGATTAGCAACGGAAAGGTCGCGGACGCCTGTTGGGGCATCAGGATTCACGGCAATAGTGATGATTGCCTCCTTGTCGCTAACTGCAGTAAATGATTTCACGTCAATCATTGATCCAAGATTCACAACTGCTCCAGGAATAAAACCAGAACCTGAAAGGACCAACTCGTACGTCTCTCCGCGAGCACCCGTTGTTTGAGAAATTGATGTGATGGTCGGAGTCGGGCTACCTGGAGTTGCTACCAGCCATTCGCTGAAGTGCGTGACACCTCTCAGGATGAGAAATCCCGGTTTGGATTGAGAATCGATCTGTTCAGGTGGAAATTGTTTCCAGATCCCATCGGGTCCTCTTGTAAAGATCAGATCGCCAGGACTTCCTGGCAAGGTGATATCTACTTTAAATCCTATGGCATCTGTTTCGATCGCCCAGACGGTCGGCTTTGGAGTTGCTCCAATCCGCCCCCCTCCAACACCTTGGAAAGAAGCCGGAATAGGCAGGTCAGGCATTTTATTGATTGTAATGTTCGCACCACCTGTACCAATTGAATCAAATTTTAACTGGACATCGGTAGTACCGACTGTAATCGTTTTTCCGGTATCCGTTGCTGCAACCGGTTGAGTCACAGTCACTGCAGGAACAAATGCATAGACCGGAAATACTTCTGTCTTATTATTCATCCCGTCAAAATACTTGAATGTCAGAGTACCCGATCCGTTACCAACTGCTGATGCCATAAAGGTAAAATCACTCGTCGCTGATGAATTTGCAGGATAAGTTCTCTTGAGAGCAGTGAGTGAATTCACGGATGCATTCATCCAACCTTGAGAACCCGTTATAGAGGTTATCGAACCGATACCACTTCCGGCATTTAAAGCCGTAATTGGAATTACTTTCGAGGCCCCAACAGACAAGGTACCAAAACTGAGAGTATCGGGAGTGATGATAAATTTTGCTGTGTCAGAGGCTGTAATGCGAGCCGGTAGTTTCTGTGCCTGGCTCACGGAACACATGATTGCTATCAGTGCAAAGACCATTGCGAATTGAAGAAAGAATCTACCACCTTTGTAGCGTTTCATCATTTACTCCTCCATCGATTAATCTTCCCTCTTACCCCAATACGGTATATTAACGAGGACCGCTATTGATAAATACTGCCTTATGATTTCCGGATATCAGTACATTGCAATGCAAAAAAGCATTGCCCATTGTGAGTATTTGCTCAGGGCTCTCTTTGCTTAAGAAAGCTAAACCTTCCCCTATAATTCTGTAAAAAAGTAACCATATCTATCGTTAGAGTCAAGCAAAATCTCCTTTAAAACCTCTAACTAATAACCACTTACGCAAAAAAGTTTGAAGTAACTATTCTGATTGATGTTTGATACAGGTCACTGCATCCTAATTTAGTTCTAGCTGAAAAACTTGCTGCCAATACGCCAAAGCACGAAGTATGACGAGTTTTTAAAAATTGCTATAAACCTCTTATTGATTCTGTAACATAGTGGTTATTCTTTCAGTGAGAACTTTTTAAGAGTTCCTCTGCCTGGAATCTATACTGGCCGGAAGAAAAACGCTCAAGGTATTTCCTGAGAATGGTTCTTCCCTGCTCTCTTTCACCAGACAATACTTTGACTCTTCCTAAACCTAACAACGCCGACTCTGATTCTGGTTCCAGCTTAAGCCAATTTTCATAAATTTTTTCTGCACGATCAAATCGCCTGAGGGAATCATAAGTCATTGCCATAAGTCTTAGATCTCTTGGTACAAGCTCCAGGGAATCCACATTGACTCGATTATACCATTTGGCTGCTTCCATAAAATTCCCATTCAGGAGAGCATATTCTCCAAGACCTATATAGGCGTATCCCTGTTCAGGGAGGTTATGCTGAACAGCGCCATCATAGAAATTCTTGGCCTGTGTAACTCCCCCATTTTCCCGAAGCAGCCGCAATGTCACATAATAGAAGGTGAGATGATCACGATAACGTTTTTGTGTCCTATCCGCAGCAGAATCTATGAGCTCTCGATGAAACCGATCGACCACCCGCTGTAAAAGCGGGATATCGCTCTGAGTTAGAGACGCTTTGTTCAGAGCAATCACTAAATTTTCGTAGTATCGCATGTTGTCCGATGATTCTACTGCTTTCGCGAGATAATAAGGCTCACCCCTGCCAATCTTTTCTATCCTAGATTGGATAGCCAATGTTTCATAGCCATATGCAGTCCTGTCTTCACCGACATTCGTTTTATCCATTTCCAGAATATTCTCAAAGCGTGCGAAGGAGGCAGGCTTGCTAGAATTCACGGCAATCCAGGGAATCGTTGTTAGGAGCAGAAGGCTGAAGAGCGTAAGGCTCATCCGTTGAATTCCAATTCCTTCAGAATCAGCCGATCCAAAAAGCCATACTCCCAGAAGTACGGCTGGAACCCCCAGCGAGGCGGTCAAATCCCAATCCCGTGCGAAGCCAATATCCGTATTCGCGACGAAGTTAAAGAATTGAGTGAAAAAGAGCGCAGGGATCAGTAACAAAATCTCCTTTTGATTCCAACGAATCTGCCGTGCACCAAAAAGAATAGACACAATAAGAAGAACAATCCCCAAAAGTGCAGAAAGTACAATACCATTCATGTAATCGGCAAGATGCTGGAGCGAGAACATCGTATAGCTGATTCTTACATCGAGACTCACCACGGGAAGAAAATTCCGGCGAAGCTGGTACTCTCCGCTCAAGAATAATCCTATCGCAAACAGTAGAAGGAAAATGCCAAGCGATGTCGCGATCCATCGTATGGTGAGAAAGCGGTCGAGACTCGTACGGTGTAACAGGAGGAGAAAGAGGAGATAGATGGGAAGATGGATGATGGCCAGGAAGTGAATCCCAAGAGTTAAGATAAACCAGATCGTTGCTGGCCAGTGTGAAGATCCTTTCGCAATTGCTTTCAGCGCGGCCAGAAGAAAGAGTGAACTGCAGAGATGGAGGAGCGTGTAATATTCGATGTATCCAAAGTAAAGAAGGATTGCGCCTTGACTCAGAAACGCCGTGATGAAGAGGACTCGAAGTCCACACCGTTGAATTACGGTGAAAGCAAAATTGAGAAGAGCATAAAGAAGAATCCCACCGGCAAGACATGAGATCATCTGGAATAGCACCTCGGGAGGAATTTGGAACGTGCCTTGTCCAATTCTCGATACCAGATAATAGAAGGCTGCGGAGAGAGGTGTTCGGGTACCAAACGCAATCGGAAAGATTTTCAGAAATGAGGAAAACTTTTGAACCAGCAACGCTTCCGTGACGAGCAGTTGACCGTCACCCAGAAGAACTGTGCTCACCCTGAAGTACCAGAACATCGGAAGTGAAAGAATTCCTGCAACAATAAATACGTGTTTGTCGAGAGGTACCTTTTTGAAATACTTTAATCTCAGAGAATGAAATAATGCAACGATGCGATCCTGCACCGGCGGAATTATCAAGCTCACTGCCAGAAGCGTAAGTATGACACGCCAGAGACGAGGGAGATAGGCGAGATGATTGATTCCCCACAAACGGAAATTGGGAGATAATTCAGAAGTCAAGTAAAGCAGAAGAATGACCAAGAGTGAGAAAGCAGTGATACTCCACTTTCCATTATCATTGGTCCTTTTTTCTCTGCTCCGACTGGGTTGATTTTTTTCGTTCATGGTAAAAGGGATAGTGATCCCCGACTGTTGTTGTCGGGGATCTACCATGCGATGGATTCAGTGTCATTCAGTAGATCCCAAACTGAAGCACTTTGGGACCACTATTTTTTTCTTGTCATCTCTGCATACCTCAAGAGGGGATCTGGTTCTATATCTTTCCAGATTCCCTGCCTGCCGTAGCGAAGTGCAGGCAGGTCGATTAAAGCACTCGGAAATGACATTGATCTTTCTCTATTTGTTTGTTGTTACACACTGACGATTGAAGAATACACTTTATTCATCGACTATCTTGATGCTTTCAATAATGTGAGTTATTGACTCAATGCCCTCAGCACTCCAGCAACGCTGCCGATGCAGCAGACAAGATGGTCGATAAAAAGAATCGGGATCATGACGATCATAGCAAATAATCCCCGGACCTGCTCTAGGTAATTCAGGAACCGAACATTTACCAATCCATAGAGTGCAAGGCCAACATAGGAAGGCGTTGGACCGATGACGTCAAAAGCCGATAAGAGCAGCGTCACGAAAAGCGGGAACGAGATGATTGTCGAGATGATAAACTCCGGGTAGACATTCGCGAATCCTCGCTGAAATGACCGGGCGACATCGCCGAGCTTCAGCGCCAGCTCTGCAAATCCGGCGCTGCGGTTGAATTGATTTTTAATGAACGAACTCAAAGAGTACCGCTTCAGATGTTCAACTTCGATCTCCATGCTGAGCATGATGCTGAGATCATGGAGGGTCAGCCGTTTACCCAGTTCGATATCATCGTTGCCATGCTTCGCCATCAGCTTCACATCGAAGCCGCCGATCTCGCGGAAAGCTGCCTGTTTAATGCCGGAGATGGCACCGAACATCCAGTCAATCTCCGGGGGACTTTTAAGGTACGAGTACCGAACCCAGAGATTTTTATACTGGCTGATGAAGGATTCGTGACGATGCTTCGCCGTATAGATTCCCACAACCGCATCGACTTCAAACTCATCCAGATGCTCAACGATGAGTGTAATAGTGTCTCGCTGCACGACAACGTCGCAATCGATGAATACCAGAACCTCTCCGCTTGCCGCTTGAGCACCGAGATTCCGAGCGTAATTTGCACCTCCACCCCGTGCGCAACGGACCACTGTACACTGAAATTGATCAGCAATCAGTGTGCTGTGATCAGTCGAGTGATCGTCGACCACAATGATTTCTATCTTCTTATAATCAGATTTTCTCAATGCCCGCAGGCAGGAGGAAAGATACTGCGCCCCATTCCTGATGGGGATTATAACGGAGACTGATGTTGACAAATTCGTTTGTTGCACGGTTGTATTTACAAAAAGCTGTTTAATGATCCGCGATCGTCATGATTTTCTGTTACTGAAAATCCGCATGGAAGTGTAAAAGAACATACCGAAGGGATAGCTCTGAATCAATAAAAAAGCTCTAAAAAAATTACTCACTACACTGAGTAAATTTACTCAGGATACTGAGATAATTACTCCTCATCTACAGTGTGCAATATCAATTAACCTAGACCTCGTCAAGTATCGTGTGTTGTAAATGTTTGGCTTCGAAACGGGGAATATTTGAATTGCTGCAGTGCTCTGGCATAGGCCTCTGAACGCTGCTGCAATTTCTTCTCCCTGAAGAGTACAGCGAGCACCGACATGCTGCTGATCCGAACGGCCATGCCGCATCGGATCAGCAAAGTTGCTGTTCTGGCGATGAAACGGGAAGAATGCTTCTGAAAGAACAGCTGTTCACTGCGGGCAAAGTTCAGAAAAAAAGTCGCCATATCTTGCCATGAACTATGACCCGTGGTGTGCGTCGCCACTGCAGAGGGAACAAAGAGGATTGTCAATCCTGCCTGGGAGGCTCGATAACAAAGATCAATATCTTCAAAATAGAGAAAGAACCGCTCATCAAATCCACTCAGTGCCGCAAAATCAGTTCTTCGGATGAGCATACAGGCAGCTGTTACGGAAGGTGCGGTGCATTGATAATCGCTTCGGTGGGTTATCAGTGGGAGATACCCTGAATATGGGAGGATTGTTTTAAGGACGAGCAGCCAAAGGTTTGGAATCTTGTAGATCGTCGGTGATATCTTACCTCCGGCATCTCTCAGGGCAGGTGCAGCGATTGAGGCCTCCTCCGATATCAGCGCCTTGACGAGTCCAGCAACCGTCTCCTGCTGCAGTTCAACATCGGGATTGAGAAAAAGAATATACTCCCCTGTTGCCGCTCGTGCTCCCTGATTACAGGCTTTCGCAAAACCATGATTCTCCTCATTGGCGATGAGCTTGAGCTTTGGCGAGAATGATTGAGCGACTGTTCGACTGCTATCAACGGAGTGATTATCGACGACAATAATTTCCAGGTCCAGCGGATCTCCCTCCTGTGCAGTCAAGGCATCCAGGCATCGCTTCAGGACAGAGCTAGAATTAAAGGAGACGATGATAACCGAAATTTTCATTCCGGTCCTTTCATCCATTTGGCAACCGTCAATGCAGTAGTTCTAAACACCAAATAGACAAAACCCAGCGGAAAGAGAAAAATCCAACTGAGTATCTCCAGAAGTTCCCGACCAATGCCATGCGTATGTCCCCCCTGCCGGCGCCAGTTCCAATGCTGGTGGACAATGGACCAACTGCTTCGATTGAAAATAAATCCATCGCCGTTCTCATTTATTACAATGAAGCAATGGGCATTGGAGAGCAGAGCCAAAAGCTTCAGTAAGCCATACGAGGGCTCACCCGTCCAGGTCATGACACAAACGTCAAAATCCTTTTTTCGAAGGTTACGAAGAAATACGAGACGCTGTGCAACCGTCTCCGAAGTCAGGGACGTAAGAATTTCTGTATACTCGCCTTCGGGATAATATTCCTCACGCTGGAGAATACTCCATGAGAGATGTGGCATCCAGTTTTTCAACCTCGATAAGATAAGCTCTTTATGTGCATTCGTACATGATAATATTATCAATCCATGCTGATAGGCTGCGAGGTCTGGAGGGGCATTTCTTATAATAGTAATTAATCCTCTCATGCGGATTCCTCCTGAAGGAGCGAGCGAAATATCGCAGTTCGGGTTGCGACATTAAAAGCCCAATCGAAACTCCTGGCCGTTTCATAACCATTTTCCGCGAGAGTGTTCCTGCGTTTGTGATCCTGCAGCAACTCGACAACTGCCGATGCAAATTTTGCTGGAGAGTCAGCAATTGCAATATTCTCTCCATTACGCGCACCAATTCCTGCGGCCCCAAGCGTCGTCGTCACAACTGCCTTCTTCGTCGCCCACGCCTCAAGGATCTTTAGCCGCATACCGGCTCCATACCGCAGCGGCGCAACAAAGAGTGATGCCGAAGCAAGATGAGGCCGGATATCATCTACTCTCCCATGAACAACAATAGTGTTTCCATTATGCAAATTTGTGATGGGGTGTGTCGGATCGGCACCGACGATGTGGAGCGTAACTTCTGGAATCGTTTGTACTATCCGGGGAAGGATCTCTTGTGAAAAAAAGAGCATCGCATCTTCATTTGGGAAATGCCGAAAGTTGCCGACGAAAACGAGCGAATGCTCTCTCACTGGGGAAGGCATTTCCTTTTCGTAATACTGAATATCAACACCTGCCGGGATGACCTGTACGGGAAGGGATGCATCATAGTCCGTTAACGCTGTTCGATCATCATCGGTCACAACAATAATTCGGTCATAGAGTGCGGCGATGGATATCTCATAATTCAGAACTTTCATCCACTTCCAGAACAATTCCATGCTGGAGACGAACGAGCGTTGATGATCCCGTTTCGTTCGCAGTGCCGAGTGTTGAACTTCATGATGCATCAACACCAGTGGGATATTGTATTGTTTGATCTCTCTCGCCCAATGAGCCATCTCCAAATATTCAAATTGAATGAGATCAAACCTGCCTGAACGCGCAGCGGCGTGTATTCGTTCACGCATCTCCTGATCATAAAACTCTTTCATCACATGATGTGGCCGGATATGAAACCAATCGTGAAATACCTCTCCTCGTTTTCGCGGAACTAAAATGACCTCAGAGCAACATTGTCCAATCGCACTCGCTGATCGGCGTTCCTCCTCATCTCCATAATAACTAAGGAGAGAAACGGTAAATGATTCTGACTGCCCCTTGATCACATTATACATTGCGACACCACCACCATGGCGCCCCACTGATGGTACATAAGGGCTGACGTACAGCACATGATGTTTCTTTCTGGTCGACGTGGGAAGAGTTCGCCATCGATGGGAACAGAGGAGATATGAATCAGAGAGGACTTCAGCTGCAGTATTTTTTGCAGAACGTTCATTCACTTCAATTATTCGCTTCACCGCCTGGAAGATTGCCCGTCGAACAATGAAGCCGCGTTTCTCAAACAACGATTTTAGGAATCGCAGCGGCAGCAGGAAGAAATGTTCAAGCAGGAGACGCGCATTTGAGAGATTCGTCCAAATGAAAATGAGTTCGTTGCGTTTGATGAGGATCTCAAATTCATCGTCCGTAAAGCGTTTCTTATTGGTGGCCCTATGCTTATGATGAACAATGCTCGCTGTGGCAAGGATCGATTTCCAACCGCGCTTCCAGGCACGATAGCTCAAATCCGTATCTTCAACATACCCGGGATTAAATATTGTCCTGAAGCCCCCCAACGCAAGGTATTTTTCACGATGATAGGCAGAAGAACCACCTCCCGCGTAAAAAACGGGAGAATCATCATCCATCTCCGACTCTGGAGTGATTGGCTGGTGAAGCACACGAATGATCCCATGATCCCAATAGGCAAAGGTCTTGCCTGTTTCTTCCCTGACTCTATTTTGATCTTGTAAAAAAATCTGAGAAGTCACCGCGAACAGATCATCCTGTGATTCAAACGGAGCGAGTAAGGGATCCAGAAATGAGGGCTCGACGACCATGTCGTTATTGAGAAGTACGACAACATCACCGCGGGCTGCTTCCACGCCGCGGTTATTACCACCGGAGAATTGATAATTTTGATCGAGAGCGAGGAGATTGATTGTAGGGAATTCATGCTTGACATAGTCGATACTGCCATCGCTGCTTCCATTGTCGACTACCCAAATATCTGTCTCAAATCGTGACTGGCGGACAGCGGCAAGGACTGAGGGGAGGGATTCCTCCAGAAGCTGTTTCCCGTTACAGTTCAGTACAATGATGCTGCATCGAATCAATGTCATTCTCTCGTGGAATTAAAGAATCAATTGATATTGCCGTTCGAACCAATGAACAATGCGTCATGCTAAAGATTTTTCTTCACGGAAGGAAGTGATACTTGTGAAAAAAATATCACGAATCTTCTGCTCATCATAGAAGCCGTGATCCACTGTTCTGGAAAGTCTGGAATGTTATTGATATTCACTCCGGAGGAATTTCTTGAGTGCTACTTTCCAGTGAGGCATCTCCTTCAGGTGAGATGCTTTCCAGCGCTTGGTATCAAGAACCGAGTAGGCAGGTCTTTTGATAGTGGAAGAGAACGTTTTCGCCGAAACAGGGATGACGGTGATGGAAAGCTTGAGCGTCTTGAAAATTGTGGAGGCGAATTCAAACCAACTGCACTCGCCTTTGGTGGAGAGATGAAATAATCCCAACTCTTCCTGTCCAAGGAGCGCAGGGAGCCGTTTGGCAATCTCAGCGGTTGGTGTTGGACTCACGATTTCATCAAACA
Source organism: bacterium (assembly GCA_043803945.1). Classification (GTDB taxonomy): domain Bacteria; phylum Bacteroidota; class Ignavibacteria; order UBA10030; family UBA10030; genus JAZDJN01. The sequence continues at coordinate 11,678 of JAZDJN010000113.1, forward strand.
CCACGGAGATTTCTTGTTGCTGCTTCGCCTTCTGAAGCATCGTCGTGATAAAATTCCCTCCCTTCGCCCGGCAAGGTACTTTCCCGTAAATACCGGATACTCGGAGGACGATACTTCTCTCAGAGTAATTGAGTGTAAGGAATTCACCGAGAAGCTTTGTTGAACCATACACATTCAAGGGATTTGGCAGATCCTGTTCCACATAAGGCAATCCCTTTGTTCCATCGAACACATAATCGGTGCTGAAGTAAACATTCAGCGCGCCGAGATCTTGTGCCAGTCGTGCAACGTTCAGAGCGCCCTGGCTATTCACAGCATACGCGCGATCAGGGGCATCTTCACATTTCTGTGCGACATGGAATGCGGCGGTATTCAGAATGACCCCAGGAGCCAGAGATCGCAGGACATTCGACACTGAATCAATGTTCTCAATTTGAATGTCGTCATGAGTCAGCCCGATGACTTCAACGTCTTGCTTTTTGAATGCCTCAACAAGATCACTCCCTAACTGACCGTTGGAACCAATAATGGCAACTTTTTTCATCTGTCAATAGAACATCGCTATTGTAAAGACGTATGTTATTTTATTTGATAGACTTAAAAACTTCAATGTTATAATAGTTGGGATTCGCAAAGTCGGAAAACTTTTCTCTGTTCTGAATTAGATCCTGGACTATTCTCGGAATATCATAAACAGGGTTAAAGCCAAGGACACGTTTGGCGAGATCAATCGAAACGCGGTAATTCCTATAGTCCTGGATATGAGAGACTGTTAATCCGACATCAATCGATAATTCCCTCTTGATTGTGCTGATCACTTGTTGCGCGACTCCCCCAACCGTATAGTTCCCCGAAGCGACGTTAAAGATGCCCGTGATCAATTCGTCAATCTCAATAGCGGAGATAAACGCCGAGGAAGCATCTTCGAGCGCGAGAACGGGTCTCCAGATATCGGGATTGCGAACGAAGATTTCCTTTTGTTGAATCGCCGATTTAAACATTGTGTTCACGATTAAATCCAATCTCATGCGGGGACTGTACCCTGACACTGTTCCTTGACGGAGGCTAATCACCGAAAAGGTATTGTCAGCCATTTGCATCACTCCCTGTTCTCCGTGGAGCTTTGAAATGCCGTAGGGATACATCGATAACGCAGGAGTGTTTTCATCGCAGATCTTTTCGGCTGTATTACCATAGATAGAACAGGAACTGGCATAGACAAATCTTCTCACGCCTGCCAACTTTGCCAGATAGGCGAGATACATAGGGGCAGAAGCATTATGGATAAAATTTTTCGCCGGAGAATATTCGGCCATCGGATCATTCGACAATCCTGCCAGAAAAACCACACGATCGTATCGAGGCAAGTCATCCTGATGAAGAGCAAAGACATCTTTTTGAAGAACGTTGATTTCACCTGGCAGCGAATTGCCAAACCAGAGTAAATCGATCACGTCAATGGAATGCCCGCGTTGAAGTAATTTTGGGATGAGAAAGGAGCCTATATAACCAGCTCCACCTGCAATTAAGATGCGCATGAGCGAGATCAGAAATAAGTGAAAAAATTTGATTCTGGTTTCTTCAGCCACTCTTCTAACGCGGCGGCGTTCTTATCTTTATCGGACAGGATCGGATCTTTGACCGGCCATTCGATCCCAATGCGGGGATCGTTCCAGAGAATCCCGGACTCTGCGTTTCTGTTATACAAGCCGGTGCATTTGTACTGAATTTCAGCCGCATCGGAAAGGACGCAAAATCCTCTGGCAAATCCTGCCGGTGCCCAGACTTGCTTCCGATTTTCTGCAGATGCCTCCACGCCGCACCATTGACCTAAGGTCGGAGAACCTTTGCGGATGTCGACTGTGACAAGGTACGCCGATCCCACCGTGACTCTCATCAATTTCCCCATCGGAGGATTCCACTGAAAGTGTAATCCACGCACAACCCCTTTTGTGGAACGCGAATGGTTGTCCTGGACGAATGGGAGAGAGATGCCGAACGCCTTGAACTGATCATCCCGATATGCTTCATAAAAAAAACCGCGATCGTCCTTAAAAAATTCAGGGACAAGAACGAGAACGTCATTCATGATTCGAGCTTCGAGTTCTATCTTCAAGCTGCTTTCCCTTTCAGATTGTTTATGATCTTCTCTCACATCCTATTGTGAGGATGAGCGTCGGTCGCCGCCGATATCTGTTCTCCCCGTTAACACATTTTTTACCTATAGCGTACAACCGTGAAGTGCAAATCATCTCTTCACGATGTTGGAAATATCCAGGAATGGACTCTTCAACGCTATGATCACATTCTGATGTGTAATTCCATGTTCGAGCCACTCCCCTTCCACGTAAGCAACACTAAATCCGATCGACTGCAAGAACGCCAAGAGATCACGACCGTATACACGATAGACAAGCGTATGGCCCGCATGGTAAATCGGCTCCTCAAGGAAGATATCTCTCTCACCTTCCGGCTGAACACGAATATGTGTCTTCTCCCAACCATGGACGTACGGCACCGTCATCACCAGTGCACCGCTAGGTTTTAAGATCCGATAGATTTCCAAGAAGCCCTGTTCATACAGCCGAACATGTTCGAAGACATCCGAACTGAGACAGATATCAAACAATGCACTCTCATACGGCAATTTCTGAACATCAGCATACCGGCGAATATCATAGCCGGAGCTCATTGCCACAGGATCATATTCTGTGTTGTAATAATCATACTTTTGACGGAGGATGCTTGGATGCGCCCGCTGACCCGTTGTCTCAAACACCTTCATCTCGGTTCTTCTCTTCCAATCAACCAACGGTGCTTTTTCTCCAAGAACAAGCGCAAGGGCATACATCATCATTCGGTCTCGGCCTGATGAGCTGCACAGCCGGCAGGCAAAATTCTCACGGAGATTCAGGGCATCGACATATTGTTCGTAGCTGTTGATTTCGCTCGCAAGGGGAGTCGGAAATTGAAATTTCCCCTGCTTGCCGCAGATGAAACAGCTCGCGCGTTCAAGCTGAAGCTCGTTAAGAAGACGATTTCTAAATTCGCCGATCACGCCGGTCATACGCGATGGTATCCTTTTTTTATTCCCATCATCACAAGTTCCTGCCCTTTCTTGAATTTCCGGCTTAGTTCAATGACCACACGCACTTCCTATTCCTTATGAGAGATCAGGGTGGCGGCGAATGGCACGTTCATCATCTCGCAGACCGGATTCACCACCATGGGTAACGATCTCCACAATTTCATCTCCTGCTCGTTCAAAAAAGGAGATCGTATGTGCAGGTGCGCCCATGAGCAAATAATGATTTCATACCTTTCGGAAAAGAGCAGTTCCCCATGCGTCCGGGATAAGTATCGGCTTCTCAGGTTTGTCAGAGAGAAACTCATTGAGTGCTCTGGAACATCCCCACTCGGATTCAGGATTACTGTAATCATGGATAAAAATAAAACCACCTGGATTGACGCGAGAATAGAAGACCTTCAAGGCAGCCATAGTGGGTTTGTACTTGTCAAAGTCAATCAGGACAAATGCAAATCTCTCTTTTTCTAGTCCCGCTGCCGTTTCGGGAAAGTACCCCTTCTGTATGATAATGTTCTCTACATTTCCAATGTAATCCAGAACTACTTGCTCTGAAGTATCTTTAAAGCGCTCGATGTCAGGAATCTCTGAATCACGTCCATCAAATCCCTCGAAGGTATCGAAGAGGAAGAGTTTTCGTTCAGGCAGCAGATCGTGGATGAACTTACTTGTTGCTCCCTTGTAGACTCCACACTCAGCTAACGAGCCAGCGATCCCCTCTCTCGAGATTTGTTCAAAAGAGAGCAGGAGCGTACCATATCGTACAGGATCCTCCGTTCCGATAAGCATTTGCCTCTGTAGCGGTGTGAAATACCGAGCCATAAGCCACTCCGACCCGGTGCTCATCTCGTAATCCTTCTTTGCTTAAGGTAGTTAGTATCAGGTCTCATAAGTCTTTTACACCATCGATCACTCGAAGTGTCAGAGTACAAGCTATCAAGCTCTTACGTGGATTATTCAAACTTCTTCAACCAACTCCAATGCCAATTAGTGAGAGAACTCCACTTTTCCTCGTACAATCATCGGCTCAGAGAGTGCAAACCAATCTCCTGTAGCGTCACCATTGACTCCTGGTCCAGACTCAAATCGAATGGTGATTCGTTCCCCGGCATATGCTGATATATCCAGAGCATAGTCCCGCCACACCCTATCTTGCTTATGGTCCTTGGGAGCCAACGTCTGTGAAAATAGTACTTGTTGGAGTTGCTTATGCTTGACGACTGCAAGCACAGTCCCACCATCACCATGGCAAGGAAAGAGTTTTGCTATTCCAAATTGTAGAAAGGCAGAATCTGAAAGAGCAATATCCCACTCCACACTCGCCTTTCCAGCCAGGATAAGAGAATTTCTAACGTCACCAAGAAAATTTGCTAGAAAATTTTGTAAAACAAAACCATCATTACTCTGGTTTGCTCGTATTTGATCTGGATGATTCATCATCACTGATCTAACATTTCTTTTTCCATCAATGTTAGGCTGTTCCCGAAGTTGAAAGAGGTAAAAGTCATTTGCGGCATAGAGAAATTGAAAATTTCGATAGACCCAATCCGATTCGAGATCTGAAAAACATTTGCCTCGAAAATCGGCACGACGGAATAGAAGATGGGAGACGTTTTCCCTTCGAAGAATCTGCAGCCAGTCTTCCGGTGTATGAGCACTCATCTGATCCTTTATCGAGTGTGATCGCTGATCCCAAATGAGTGAGCGATCTGTGTACAGATAGGGAGCTTCCACACCGAGAAAAAATACTTTCACCGATTCCGGCAGCGTCTTGTTGATGAATTGCACTGCATTATACGTTGGCAATTTCCGGGAGAGATAGAAATCATCATTTCGTGTCAATGAGATTGTGAAAGGCTTGATCTCCTCCGTAAACATATATCTCTCAAGGAAGCGTCGTTGGACAAGGGGCGTATAGCGTTGGGGATCATGTTGGAGATGATAAAAAAAAGGTTGACTTAACAATAAAATCACACAGAAAATGGAAAGTAAAAGAAATTGGAAGGTGCGATTTATTCTAGAGGTACAATTTCTGATTTCATCAAGAACCAGCGGAACTGCGGCCAGTAAAAATGGAGGAACCAGAAAGATCAGATATCGGACCTCCTGAACAAGAAGTAACCAGACCAAGAGACTGATGGCTGTAAAAAAGAGGAGAAATTTGTTCAGAGAGGTTCGAATCCAAACAACAATTACCGCAAGGATAAGGATCATGGGGAAGGGGCCAAGAGTACCATCAAGTCTCGCTCCATCGCCAAAGCACATTTGATAGGGGATTTTATACATCTCGGCGAAATTCCAAATCCCAAAACTGTTTTTTGTCGCTTCTGAAAGTCTGGCTCCATATTCATTGTAAATGCCGGTGAGATGGTTTGAAAACGCCGGCCAGATCGGATTGCCCGTCTGCATAAAGCTTTTGACATACCACGGAGAGACAACGAGAATCGCTATTCCAAAGAAGAGGAGCATTTTGGAAATCTGAATTTTTCCGCTCTGATCGCGATAGAATAAGAATGCCAGGAAGAAAAATGGGAGCACAAACAACGCTGAGTGTTTTGTCCCCAATGCTGCACCAAGTGCAAGCGCTGACAGAACCAGATGATACTGTTGCCTCTTATGATGCCAGAGCCAGAAGAGGTAGAGCGACCAGAGAATAAAAAAAGAAATCGTTAAATCGTTCGTGGTCGAATCGCCCGCCACCCAGGAGACGATCGGCATCGTAAGAAAGATATTGATGAGCAATGTGCCGACCGGTGGAATGTCAAAACGCATGATGAAGATAAGAAGTGCAAGATAGATGAGAGGGAGAAATGCACCATGAAGCATTCGTGCTGAGACATGGTCTTTTATCAGAATCGCTATCGATGAGAGCATCTCCATGCTTTCCGGCCAGAAGTTAGGATTATCGGGCAGAGACTGCCAGGATTGTGTCTCTGTATAGACTCTCGCCGGAAAGAGATGATAGTTAATTGCATCCGGCTCTGTGGTTGGGTAAAGATTGGAGATGAGATGGATCCCACCGTTGGCAAGAAGGAGGATGACGAGTACACCAAAGAATAGATTCCCGAAATAGGTACGTTCTGAATGGAGATACCCTCGTAATTCAATAAAGAGATTTTGAATGAGCTTCAGACTTTGTCGAATACTATAAACAGAAATGATGAGAAGAAGTATGAGAAAGAACTGGTTGAGAAAGCCAATCAGAGCAATGACAAATGTCAGCAGCGTGAGAGCGATGAACCCGATTGTGAAGAACGCAAGAAATTGTTCTCCAGTTGATAGGTTTCGATTGTTGAGCCATCGATGGGCAATGAGCATTCCCAGGTTGATGGCAGTGAACATGATGAGGATGACGATGGCGATATCCAGCAACGATTCCAGGGCAACCGTACAATACGGTATTATGAGAAGCGGTCCATTGTTAACGACAGAAAGGAGATTCGGGAATTGTAATGGAATGCTCCCGAGGGCGAGCAGTATGGTTGATATGATGAGTATTTTTTTTATCACGATTTCAGCAGTGTAAAGAAATACTTTAAAAATTATTTGGAAATGACTTCTTTGCTGTTATACCCGCGAACGCTGTTGTCCAGTGTTTTCCTATATCAATGGATGAAGGTTTTCAAAGCCACTTGATTCCCACTTTCGTGGGGATGACAACATCGTTCTCCTGATTACTTCTGTGAGGAATCCTTCATAATCTTCCTCATCGGAAGAAAGCGATGTTTCAATAAAATCCAGATTGCACTTATTCCGTCTCTGAACCGAATTTTTTTTCCTTCTGAGACCGATCTGGGCCGATAAGAAATCGGGATCTCCTTGATCTCATATCCCATCCGCAGCGTATTCGCCGTGACTTCCGGACAAAATTCAAATCTGGTACACTGAAGATTCATCGATGTGATTAATTCACGCCGAAACATTTTATAACATGTTGGTTCATCAGTGATTGAGGAGCCATAGAGAATATTTGCCAGCCAGGAGAGGAATCTGCCACCGAGATAGAATCCGACACCTGACCAGGGAGCATGCCCAAGTACGCGTGAACCATAGAGCACCTGCAGATCATGACTCAACAAATACTCTTTCATCGTTATTAAATCTTGTGGATCATATTCCAGGTCTCCATCCTGAATCACGATTAGTTCTCCCGTAGCATGCTCAAGCGCTGTCCGGATTGCAGCGCCTTTCCCACGATTCTTCTCATGCAGAATTACCTTAAGGATCGGATAGTTGTTCAGAATCGATTGTGTATTATCGGTTGACCCATCATCGACGACGATGATTTCTTTATCAAGAGATAACGCAAAGAGACGTTCGAGGAGCTTGCCGATTGAAGCCTCTTCATTATAGCTAGGGACGAGGATAGATAATTTAATTGGCGGATTATTCATCAGAAAAGAGTGCGTACACAAACGACATTCATGAGTCCCTAATAGATGCTTATGGAAACCTGGAGTCCGATGATAGATTCATTGGCATCTCGACGAGGTGTCGGAACGCTATACAGCACATTTCCTGTCAGGCTCACATTCTTGTATTGATTCATGAGGGCTACACCTTTTAATGAGAATCCAGTCCAATTATAGTTCACACCGATGCCATATTGGTGCCGTATTTCAGGAAATTCGGAAACTTGTTGAGGCCAATCGGTTAAAGAAATTAGCCCATGTCGTTCTTTATCATAAAAAATATTAATGGATCCTTTCCCAACCTGTTGCACAATATCTAGAAACAAATCATCCGCTACATTCCCCATATGATGCCCCATCACAGCTCCAACATTAAGAAAAGCAAGATTCCATGCCCCCCCCGGTCCACCATACCATTTTCTTGTATAACCATCATAGCCAAAATGTCCAATAAAACTATGAAAACGAGATCGATTGCGGTAGTTCTGGGAATACTCCAGCCTAAATTCTTGATCTTCTGTTCTAAGCCATAGCCCTACGGTTTCACCAATATCAAGAAATTCAAACCCTAATGGCCCCACCCAGATTTTATCCTCCTTCTGGAACCAAGCAAAGAGATCCTCACCTGCGTACTCGTAATAGACCTTTCCATCAATGAAGGGGGGAAAATAATCTTTTAGGAAAGACAGCTTGACGGCGATATCCAAGCTCGCTCGCTGATCATTGTTATACACAGATTCAACATTTGAATCGCTTGCACCCAGGATTCTAAAGAACTCCCAGAACTTATACTTGCGTTGGTAAATCACCGTTTGATTTGCACCAAGTTCAAGCCACTCCATGGGATACCAGGATAATCGATGCCCCAGAATTTTAAAATTCTGAGGCCAACCATTAAAGAGTGTATAGTTGAATTTTCCAAGATAAGGGATGGAAAAGGGTTTCTCTGTCTGAAACTTAACAATTGTAAAAGGTTCTCCATTATTAGAGAGTAAGAGAGATCCATGGACTCCATGGCCCATCCAGTAAGTACCACGGCCGAGTTCAAGGTAAATGCCAAAGTCTGAAACTTTTATGTATCCCTTCTTTAGTCCAAATGATCGAATAGCACTTGCTTCAAACTCATAGCCCATGGAGAGACGAGAAAACAGTTCTGCCTTTCCGGTAAACGAGAGGAAAGATGTCCATCCACGCTCCAGAACATCGCCATCTGAATTTTCCATGCGATATGTGAGTGATGGATATCGCGTACTCAATGAATATGTACGCAGGGCTATTTTGCGCAGAGGATTAAACGTGTACCATTGATTGCCTCCCACGATGGAGTCCCCTGGCGATTCTGACTGAGCAAGCGTTATTGATGGTGACTTCACAAAGAATAGAATGGCCAGGCAAATTAATTGTATTGATTTCATATCGCTTTACTTTCTTCTAAACCTGATCGCAATGTTATCTTCTTGGCAAAGAGAGAATTGGCATGCTCCAGCCAAACCAGTCACCAGAGTAATCTCCAGCAGAACCAGGGTGTGCAGAAAAAGTAATTTTAATCGGTTTATTGCGATACACCGATAGATTTACCGATTCATCAAACCACTTCCTCTGGACTACATACAATGCCGGATTAAGGAATCGTTGGTACACTGTATCGCGTTTACTATCTGCTTCAACCTGAATCACACCTTTGGCACCATCTCCAGCCAATGTGTTCATCCCAACACCAAAAAATAGAACTTCTCCACCCCGATCCGCCGGGAGATTAAATGTAATCTGACTCCCTGCGAGCGTTATCATAGCATCCCGCGGTTCTTCACCAACGTTCCACCGCTTGATCACAATAACTCCTTTCCCTGTTGAAGTAGAAGAGGCAGCTTGAAATTTGAGTATCGGTCCACTCCAGCCTACCCAATCTCCTGAATTATCGTCACGCGGCCCCATATCTGCAGCAAATGTGAGCCGGATTGTTTTCCCCTCATATCTTGCAAGTTTGATGGAATAATCGTACCAGCGGCGGTCTGCCACGCTATCTCGTGGATTGATGTATTGAGTGAAGAGTGTATCTTTCGCGCCTGCAGACTCTATGAAAATGAAAGTGTTACATCCATCGCCGACAAGCGCTTGCATCCCCACACCAAACTCCAGATAAGAACCGGGTTGAATTTTTATTGCATCGAATGAGATTGTTGACGGGCCTGTGGTAACAATTGCATCACGACGAATCCCTCCAATATCCCATCCCGTAAGCACAAAAACCGGTTTTCCATTTGGCGTACCTCCAATAGTAGCATTCGGAAGAATTCGGCCTTTCGAAAAATTATCAATAAAATTGTACCCAACGACTGTCTCAGATAAGATTGTTCCTAGCTGGAAACTTTGGAGAAAATCAAACGCATATTCACTCGGTGATGTTAGATCACATCCCTGAGAAGTGACCATGAGGATTACGAGAATGAGGAATGATGGAACAGCAATTCTGTGATTCATAGAGCCCCTTAAAAAACATCTGTACGAAATCAATATCGTTTTAATAAGCCGAGGAAGAGAAGAGCTCGAAAAATATAAGAGCTTGTGATATTCTGAATGCGACCATCCAGAGAGTGATTCAAAAGAGCTAACTCTTGTATTTCCCTTTCGAGTTTTACGATCCATTCAGTTTTTTCCTTCACTATAAAATCTAAACTATTTGCCCATTGTGATTTCTCTTCAAATGACCTCTGGAGTGAAGTGATGAGAATGTCGCGGTCCGTCACCATGGCTTCCAAGTTCTTTGCCCACACGGTTCTCTCTTCAAACGCCTGATTAAGCCCTGTAATGATACTATCACGTTCCTTCACCAAGACTTCCAAGTTCTTCGCCCACTTGGTTCTCTCTTCAAACGCCTGATTAAGCCCTGCTATGATACCTTCACGTTCCTTCACCATGGCTTCCAAGTTCTTCGCCCACTTGGTTCTCTCTTCAAACGCCTGATTAAGTCCTGCTATGATACCATCACGTTCCTTTACCAAGACTTCCAACCTTTTTGCCCACTCCGTCCTCTCTTCAAACGCCTGATTAAGCCTTGCAATGATACCATCACGTTCCTTTACCATGACGTCGAGCCGAACAGCCCAGTCCATGCTTTCGTCATATGCTTTGCGTAATTCTTGAATTGTCTTATCCCGTTCTTGCACTATTGAATCTAACTTCTTAGCCCAGGCTGATCGATCCTCAAATTCAATTTCTAATGCTCTCAATTGTTGCGCGAGTGATGTCTGCTTTGATTCAGCAGAAATATCAAAGTAGAGTGAATTCTGAACGTTTCGATCTGGCGGTATATTTGCGTTCGTACAGAGAGCAATCAGATAAAGGGGTTCTACGAATCGCTCGGGTCGATCAATCACATCTTCAAGTCCATCACGCACAATGAACTCAAATGCTCGATCCTTCCAAGAACGAAGGTTCCAGAGCATTGAAGAAATAATCGGCTTTTGGGCAAAAAGTCTCACAATCTTAAAATGCTCTTGAAGCAGCGATTGAAATTCTTCTCTCGTAAATTCATGCTGATGATATTCATTGGGAGCAGTGCGATATTTATTGTACTCATCTCTTTCCGGAGTCGAAATAACAAGCGATCCATTTTCATGAAGTATTTGCCTCACATTTTGAAGGAACAATTTCAGGGAAGGCAGGTCGAGATGCTCGATTGTCTCAAAACTTAGAACAATATCGAACTTCTCATCCATCGAAAACGATTCGCAATCACCAACAATGAATTTTAAATTTTGGATTGATTGATAGCGATCGTTCGCCCGTTCAATGGTCTGAGCATCTTTATCGATGCCAACAACCATCTCAACAAACGGAGCGATGTGGGCCGCCCCATATCCTTCCCCACATGCGATATCAAGAACACGTTTTCCTTTTACAAACTGTTCTGCGAAGGCATAGCGGTGGTAATGCTCCAATGCCAGGATTGGATCCGTCTCACCGGGAATGAACCGCTCGCCGGTGAAATGAGAGGTGGCCGTATTTTCCTTTTGATTACTCAATGCTTTTTTTCTGAATTATATCAAATAGTGAGAGACGTAAGAAGTTAGCGGTTAGATGATTATTATTCCTTTACTCCTAGTCCAAAAGTGTCCCCGTCAGGCCTGCCCGACTACGCCGTTCAGGCGGGAAGCATGGCGCCTGTCTGCCGACCTGTCCGCCGAAACGAAGTGTAGGCGGAAGTGCTTGGCACGCAGGCAGGGGCTGGGCACCGAGGATTGAATAAGGAGATGGGAAATGTTTTTTAACTCTTTATTTCCCCACCGTTTATCTCCGTCCATTTTCCAATGGTCGGGGGCAGACTTTCCCGCCGTCTTAATGGCGGGGCTCCCTCCCAGCAGAAAAGACGTTTTTTTTCCTTAAATCTAGTCCGAAGGCGTCTCGCCGAGGATCGAATGAAAGGTAGAAGAGAGATGAGAGATTTTTTTTTATCTACTATTCACCGTTTACCATCTACCCTTCATCGTCTACCTTCCACTACATTCTTCACTCTTTACACTTCACTCTTCACTTTCATTTAGCTAAACAATCCTTTCCAGCTGCAGCTCCTCAAACCGGGACCGCGGGAATTCACTCGCAATGATCCCATCATGTAATATCAGCACTCGATCGCAGAATTCCTTCACCGTCCCCAAATCATGGCTCACAAAGAGAACTGTCTTTCCCTCCTCTTTAAATTTCTGAAAGACCTTCCTACATTTTTTCTGGAAAAATACATCGCCCACTGCAAGCACTTCATCAACAAGTATTATCGGCGCAGCAGATTGAATGGCAATTGCAAATGCCAATCTCACCTTCATCCCGGATGAGAGGTGCTCCAGCGGCATATCTGCAAACCGCTCGAGTTCGGCGAAGCGCATCACCTCATCGTATCGAAAGGACATTTCCTTCCGCGGAAAACCAAGGAGAGAGCCATAGATGAATACATTATCCCTGCATGTCAATCGCGGCTGAAAACCAAGACCCAGTTCCAATAAAGGCGATATTGTCCCACCAAGAGAATACGATCCAGAATTTGGACGATACACTCCGCTAAGAATCCTGAGCAGCGTGGTTTTGCCTGAACCGTTCCTTCCCATGATACCAAGAAATTCTCCTTGGCGCACATCAAATGAGACATCCCTCAATGCATGGAATATCTCATATTCGAAGGATGTATGCAAAAGCGATGTTAATTGAAAATAGAGCGTATTCCTCATCTGATGGGGAATCCGAAACACCTTCGAAATATGTTCAACCTTTATCATTATAAATATTCCGCAATTTTGTGGTCGTTCTTTTTAAAGAACCACCATCCGAACAGAGTGAAGAGTATGCAAAATACGCCCGTAGAAATAATAAATGAAATAGGCGGTGAATCACCAAACACAAGATAGGCACGCAGTATAACAAGCACGCGGCCTATTGGATTCAGCAGAGCTACATCCTTAAGAGGTGCAGGGGCCTCGAGTGCATTATAGACAACAGGGGTAAGCCAAAAACCAATCGTCAGCAAGACATTCCAGATCTGTGCAATATCTCTAAAATGGATATAAAGGATAGAAAGGATGAATGCCATGGCCAAGCCCAGAAGAATAATCAGAACCAACGGTACCACTGTAAATAGCTGTGAGAGTGAAATGTGATCAAATATGCCAACAACAATCATCAACAATACAGTGTTGATAAGAAGAGAAAATATTGCTGTTGCTGTTGATGAAACAATAAGTATCGATCTGGGAAAAAAAATCTTTTTTGTCAAAGAAGCTTTATTTTCCAGCGATTGGAGAGAACCGAGAGTAGCATCGGCGAAGAAATTCCAAAATACGATTCCGGACAAAAGATAGAGTGTGAACTTCGGTACCTGAACTACAAAGAGGTACGAAAAGACAAAGTGATAGACCAAAAAGAGAGCAAGAGGATTCAACATCGACCAAAAGTAGCCGAGAACGGAATCCTGGTACTTAAGCCGGAAATCCGCCACAGCAAGCTCGCGAACGATGGAAAAGTAGTTTATAAAAGACATTATTGGGATTGTCGATTTACGATTGTTGTTAAACAACTACAGTTAAGAGTAAATAGTGAAGCGTGAAGAGTTGAGAGTGATTTTACGACAAATAAATCTTTTCCCATTGAGAAGCATAATTTTTCCAGCTTAGCTCGTCGAGTTTTTGTTTATTAGGGATCAACTCCGACGAATCGCTTAATGCTAATTCAATCTGCTTGGTAAATGCTTTTACAGAATCGGCTTCGGCGATCCATATTCCCTTCTCCCCCTTCAGGACTTCAAGAGCCCCCACTGTGTTACTGACAACGACCGGAATGTTCGAAGCGTATGCTTCCAGGACAATTAATCCAAATGCTTCTTGCTCAGAGGGGCAAACAACAACATCCAGGCAATGGATCACGCGAAAGATATCATCTCGATGGTCCCAGAGAAGGAAATGATCGTTTATAGGAGAACGATGTACGCTCTCTAAAAAATCCGCTCTATATTTTCGGACTGCCGGGACAATCTCTCCCGTGATAGCTCCCCCGATTACGATAAAAAGAAGATCAGTTCTCTTTGCAAGCAGCAATTCAGCAGCTTGAAGGAATGTCTGGTGGCCCTTCCAAACCTCATAACGGCCGAGTAGTCCGACAACTTTTTTCCCTGCCGGAAGTCCATGCTTTTCCCTGACAGCCCGTTTTTCATTCTCAATCATGGGCCGAAAAAGGGATGCATCGACACCATTATACATAACACTTACCTTCGGCTCAAGACCAATTGTATATTTAAGGAGATGCGCCTTTACTGCCTGTGAAGTCGCCACGATGCTACGGAGCATAAAGGAAGTGAGGAAGTTCAGTAAAAGGCATTGAAACGGAGATGGAAAGAGTATCAGGTTGTAGAAAATATGAATCCGGCATCTCAGCCATGCAGGAATGAGAAGTAAGAGAGAGAGAATATCCGTGCAATGAATTAATTGAATGTCTTCTGAAAAAATGAATTGCGATAGTTGACGGGCCGCTTTAAGTTCTGCATTGAGTATGATTGGATTAAAGAGTTTCAGAAGAATAGCCGGTCTAAACTTTATGAGCTTAACAGCTATCCCGTTTGATCGGGCTTTTTCGGCGAAAGGGCCTTCTTCAGGTAGAAGTAAAATTGGAGAGAATTGATCCTTATCCAGGGATTTCATAAGATGGAGGAGAGAATATTCACCGCCACCCATCTGGGTGTAGAGATTAATAAAGAGAACAGATTTGGGATTCTTCTTTTCCATCGGAGAATTATTGATGGAATATAAGAATCTTTTATTGGATTTCAGTGATTCTTCGGGGAATAGCAGCAATTAGTGGCCCCCGAATGTCTTTGTCGGGGATCTACCATGCGGCAAAAATGATCTCCGGAGTAGATCCCAAAAAATAAACATCTTGGTATCTCTAAATATTTCCCCTAGCTGGGAGGGAGCTCCGCCAAACAGACAGCGGACAAGGCTGCTCCCGACCTAACCCAAGTTCGACAGTTCAAGATTATTTTCAATCATTTTCTGATGAAAGTCCGCGAACGGAGCGAGCATTAGGCGATTCTCTATAAAAGTGCTATGTAGTGCCGACCTACCCCCTTGCGGAGGGCATGGTCGCTGTAGTATATTGTTGCATCATGTTTCTCAGACGTAAGTGTCGACATAAAGACGGCAAGCCCCACAC
>JAZDJN010000114.1:0-44844 GCA_043803945.1 bacterium
ATCCGAAGATATTTGCCTGAATGTGTTTTTGGTTCTTCTTGAACATTGCGTCACTGATAATTGTTGGTGTCTGGTTGTTCGTCTAGCAATATTTCCGCAATTATCATGCCAACGTATGTTGACCTTTTTAGAGTGAACTCAGTAGTTATTAAAAGAGAACTCATTACCTGGGCGCGAGAACGTTCCGGTGTTGAGATTGAAGATTTGGTAAGAAGGTTTCCAAAATTCCTTCAATGGGAAAGCGGCGAGCTCCATCCTACTCTTCGTCAACTAGAAGGCTTAGCCAAGGCGACATTGACCCCTCTGGGATTTTTCTTCTTGCCGGAACCGCCGGATGACCGCTTACCTATACCAGATTTTCGAACAATCAGAGACCAATCAGTCCGTCGCCCGAGCCCGAACCTTCTCGATGCCGTCCAGATGATGCAGCGACGCCAGAATTGAGGGTGGAGATTTCTATAATGTTCAAATTGCAAGAGTCGGTAAACGATTTGCTCATGCAGTAATCCGTGCAACCAGGGAAGGCAAGCTTCTGTACCGAGACGCATATCAGTTAACCGGACTCTATGGAAACACATTTGATCGTTACCTCTGAGTTGCTTGGATTGAGATAAATTTACTTATCTTACAATATAAAATTCATGTTCACTCGACGAAAAATATTGCTATCGCTACTTGAAGTATGCGGCGGCGAATTAAAGAGCACCGATATGGAGAAACTTTTATTCGCTTACTGTGTTGAAAGCAGGAATAATTATTACGACTTCTTCCCATATAAATTCGGTTGTTTCAGTTTCCTTTCATATCAAGATAAGCGAGTGCTGACAAAACAGGGATTCCTTGATGAAGGGGAGCATTTTAAGCTCAGGAAGTCCATTAGAAATCTCAGTCTTATAGATTCCAATGAACAGAAACGGATTGAATTGTTCTCAAGGCAAATGAAGAACCTGCGGGGAAAGAATCTCGTTCATTATATCTATGTACACCATCCCTATTATGCTACCCGCAGCGAAATAAAAGAAAAAGTGCTTAACGTAAAAGAACTCCAGGTGGTTGAGTCCTCTGCCAATACCGACTGTAGTATCTGCTTGATGACTGTCGGTTATGAAGGAAAAACCATAGATGCCTACATCAACATGTTGATCCGGAATAACATTGCGCTTGTCGTCGATGTTCGCAGGAATCCCATTTCGATGAAGCATGGATTCAGCAAAACGCGGTTCCGGAATTATCTTGATCGCGCTGGAATAAAGTATGAACACATTCCTGCACTCGGGATTGAGTCGGCCCAACGGAAAAACCTGGAAACAGATACTGATTACCAGATGCTTTTTCAGAAATATGCCTCCGAATCATTGCCGCATCGTCAAGATGAATTAAGGCGGATCGGAGAACTTATCGATGAACATAGGAGAATCGCCTTAACCTGTTTTGAAGCCAATCCAGTATCATGTCACCGCCACAAGATTACCGAACATCTTCAGTCTGTGAAGAAATGGAGCATTCCAATTAAGCATTTGTAATCCCTTCAGGGAGGGAATATGAGTTATCTACCGGATGTTCTCAACAATGTAAAAGTCCTTATCACAGTAAAAACGTATCCCCTTCCTTCCAATAAATATGGAGAGCTTGTTTGTACCGCCGGAGTTTTAGAAGACGGCAGATGGATTCGCGTTTACCCTATCCCGTTCCGATCACTTCCTCAAGAAAAGAAATTCGGAAAATATGAATGGATACAAATGGATCTGGTTCGCAACGCGAGTGATTTCCGACCGGAGAGTTACAGGCCAAAGTCCGATGCATCAAGTATCCATATCCTTAAGAAAGTCGGGACTGAACACGAATGGGCTGAGAGGAAAAAATATATCCTAAAGGATGTGTTCACCTCTTTTAAAGCACTTATCGATTTAGCAAAAAGTGATACAAAGAAGTCTTTGGCAACGTTTCGACCACGTGAGATCATCGAATTCGTTATAGAAAAGGATACACGCACATGGAAAGAACAATGGATTGCAAATTATGAACAATATGATTTGTTCGAAATCGATGAGAAGGGTGAAGGTATTCTTCGCAAGATTGTGGATAAGGTACCGTATAAATATTCCTATCGATTCTTGTGCGACGGAGAAGCAAAGCCCCGCACTCTGATGATCGAAGATTGGGAAATCGGTGCGCTCTATTGGCATTGTCTGGAACAAGCAGGTAGGGATGAAGTCGAAGCCAATAAACTTGTTCGGAAGAAGTATTTTGAAGAGTTTTTGAGTAAAAAAGATCTCCATCTCTTTGTAGGGACAACAAAGCAATATCACAATGTTGCACCGAATCCTTTTATTATCGTTGGTGTATTTTATCCGCCGACGAAGAAAGATTTCGGACAGGAGACTTTGTTTTCCGAATATAACTAAAACATTTGTTCTATCTTGGTATAAAGATTTATCCATGTAAATATCCACTCCGAATCTATACAATAGAAATACTCACACATAGTAGGAGTATGAGATGAAAAACAACAATGTTTCTCGTCGCGACCTGCTGAGGCTTGGCGGACTCTTTGCCGCTGGCATTCCACTATCACAGCTCTTTGCGAACGAAATTGACAACGCACAGCCAATTGTCTTTCCCCAGGATCCTCATGATAAAAAATCATCCCGGCCCATTACGGCCATTGTGCTTGGCGCGGGTAACCGGGGCAATGTCTATTCTGCGTATAGTGAGCGATTTCCGGATGAGTTGAAAATCGTCGGTGTTGCCGAGCCGATCGAGTTTCGCCGCAAGCGATTTGCTGCACGGTATAAAATTCCCGAGAAGCACCAATGGACCACCTGGGAGCATGCATTGCAGGTGCCTAAATTCGCCGATGCAGTGATTATCACTACCCCCGATAATCTTCATTACGGTCCGGCTATGGGAGCGCTGGCTCTCGGCTATGATATGATACTTGAGAAAGCAATCGCACAAACCTGGCAGCAATGCAACGACATTCTGAAGATGGCACAGAACGGAAAACGCATTGTCGCGATCTGCCATGTTCTGCGCTACTCACCCTACTATCGCAAGATGAAAGAAGTGATCGATTCAGGCGTTTTGGGAGATCTCGTCAGCATCCAGCATTTTGAGCCTGTCGAACACATCCACATGTCGCACTCATTTGTGCGCGGCAACTGGCGGAACTCGAAGGAATCGAATTTCATGCTGCTCTCCAAATCGTGTCACGACCTGGACATCCTGCGCTGGTGGATTGGCAAGTCATGCAAACGAGTTTCTTCGTTTGGTTCACTCAAGCACTTTACATCGAAGAATGCCCCTGCCGGCAGCACAAAACGCTGCACCGACGGTTGTGCAGTCGAATCAACCTGTCCCTATTCCGCTTTGAAAATCTACTATCGAAACCGTTCGTATCTGGGGCATATGGATTTACCCGCTCAGGGCGATCAGGGGCCGGCGATTCTCCAGAATCTCAAAGATGGTTGGTATGGACGCTGCGTCTATCATTGTGATAACGATGTGGTCGACCACCAGATTGTCAATATGGAGTTTGAAGATCAAATTACCGTTGCCTTCTCGATGGAAGCTTTCACGTCGTATGCCGGCCGGCGAACACGAGTGATGGGAACAATGGGCGATGCTGTCGGCGATGAGCAAACGTTGGCGGTCGTCGATTTTCATACCGATAAGCTAACGCTCTGGGATGCACGTAAGGATGCAGATATCGCTTCAGGTCACGGCGGCGGAGACTTTGGGCTGGTCCACGATTGGGTGCGGGCGGTTAGCTTTAAAAATCCCCAGCTCCTTACATCGACAATCGAAGCATCGATGGAAAGCCATCTGATCGGTTTCCGTGCAGAGGAGAGCAGATTGAATGGGAACACAGTGGAAGTGAGAATGGAGTAGGCGAGATTGTTGCCGATACTTGGTGAACATAGTACGTCGTAAATCAGATTGTGTTTGGTTATTGCTATATGTACTTGGTAGTATTGGATTTCGTGAACTCGTTGAGCACTTAGATAGCCCAAAATTTCGGGGGTGACTAAAAAGAAAATAGCATACTAACCCGAAGGCGTCCCCGCCTGCTCATTAAGAATCATTCAGGGTGGGCAGGTCGCCGAGGGAAATAGCGAAATTATTATGCTCGGCGAGGACGCCTTCGCACTAGAAAATACTTTTTGGTTAGCCTCAGTAATAGCGGTGGTGAAAAAAATACTGATAGAAATTGCGGACTCGGCATTGTCAGAGAAAACATTGAAGGGGTCAGGAGCAAACTCCAGACGCCACTTCCGCATCCGTGCAAAGAATATCGGCGTTTGTCCTGAAGGCCACCCCGGTGCCGGCGGAAAAGCATGGCTCTTTCTCGATGAGATAATGGTGAGGTAGGTGCTGGGGCTGACTAAAAAGAAAATATTATACTAACCCGAAGGCGTCCCCGCCTGCTCATTAAGAATCATTCAGGGTGGGCAGGTCGCCGAGGGAAATAGCGAAATTATTATGCTCGGCGAGGACGCCTTCGCACTGGAAAATACTTTTTGGTCAGCCTCAGTAATAGCGGTGGTGAAAAAAATACTGATAGAAATTGCGGACTCGGCATTGTCAGAGGAAACATTGAAGGGGTCAGGAGCAAACTCCAGACGCCACTTCCGCATCCGGGCAAAGAATATCGGCGTTTGTCCTGAAGGCCACCCCGGTGCCGGCGGAAAAGCATGGCTGTTTCTCGATGAGATTGTAGTGAGGTAGTGGCAAGTTAAGAACTTGCTACTACTTTTTGGGGAATGCTGAAAAACCATTTTCTATCGTTCAGTACACTGATAGAGAGCCGGTTAAAAAATCTGCCACAGAGACACTGAGTTCACTGAGATTGGTGAATATCTTTTAGATCCTCAATTTTTTTACATCATCTCTGTGTTCTCTGAGACTCTGTGGCAAAGTCATTTTTCGAACAGATATATAGAAACTTGGACGAAAAGTCCAACCACAAAGGACACTAAGGATGCGAAGAATAAAAAGGAAAAGGAGTAATTGAAATTTAAATTAATTCAACAGTTTTTCCTTTGTGTCCTTGGTGAACTTTGTGGTTTGATTATGTTCTTAACTTTTCGGCCAGATCTCTAGGACTTCCCCGACTTTAACTCTTCGAGTTCATGCCATCGTGCATAGAGACGCTCAATAGCTGCTTTTGCAGCGGTAAGTTCAGCAGTCAATTGAACAGTTTGGCTGCCATACTTCTCGTAGAAATCGGGAGATGCGAAGATTGCTTCAATACGCGCTGCTTCGGCCTCGGCGTTCAGAATTTCCTGCTCAATCGCCTCGAGCTCTTTCGCTTCTTTCCATTTCAACTTCACCGCTGCGGGCTTCACACGTGCTTCCTTTTTGAGAGGCGGGGCGGCTGCATCGGAGTATGCCTTTCTTTCTTGTTCCCGTACGGTGCGCTTCTCCGTATAATAATCATAATCGCCCTCGCTGAAATGCACTGCGCCATCCCCCTCGAATGCAAGGATACCATTGCAGACACGGTTGAGGAAATAGCGGTCGTGACTCACCGCGATAATGCATCCTTCGAATGCTGCTAACGCTTCTTCCAAAATGCGGAGCGTTGTCAGGTCCAGATCGTTTGTCGGTTCGTCCAGGATTAAAAAATTCCCTCCATTCTTCAGAACCTTTGCAAGCAAAAGCCGGCTGCGCTCCCCGCCGGAGAGTTTCCCTACTTTTGTATTCATGCGGTCATCGGCAAAGAGGAAACGGCGCAGGTAGGTCCACACTTTCATCTGTTCTTCACCGAACATGATCCAATCCCGCCCTTCGCCAAGCTCCTGAATGACGGTGTTCTCATCGTCCAGCGCCACGCGTGATTGATCGATATAATTGAATGCCGTTCTCTCGCCAACAACGACCTCGCCTCTGACAGCGTGAAGCTCACCTAATATTATTCTTAAGAGCGTGGTTTTGCCAAGGCCGTTACGGCCGATGATCCCTAATTTCCGTTTTTTGTCGAAACTGAAATTCACTTCTTCAAATAATTTCTTATCTCCGATTTCCATGTCAAGATTCTTCAAGTTCAGAATAGTAGACCCAAGGCCTGCCGCCGGGGGAATGATCAACTCCACCTCCGGTTGTACCTCAGGGCCTTTTTGGTCAGCAGCTTCAAAATAGGCATTGAGCCTTGCCTTGGCTTTCGTTCTCCGCGCACGGGCTCCCCGGCGTACCCATGCCAGTTCCCGGCGCAAAAATGCATTTCGTTTTCTCTCCTCGGTCTCCAGTTGTGCTTCACGTTCCGCTTGATCGAGAAGGAAGTCGTTGTAGTTTCCGTCGTGAGAGTAGCATTCGCCGTTCTCAAGTTCGACGATTCTGTTTGCTATGGAATCGAGAAAATATCTGTCGTGCGTGACAAACAGGCAGGCGCCGGAATAGTTTGCTAGAAATTCCTCTACCCACTCAATTGATTGGGTGTCGAGATGATTCGTCGGTTCGTCGAGAATGAGGAAATCGGGGCGCGAGATAATTGCCTTGCACAGGGCAACGCGGCGCTTCTCGCCGCCGGAGAGCGAATCGATAGCGCGGTGCTTCCCGGGAACATTGAGCGAGTGCATCGCCGTCTCGATTCTGTTTTCGAGATTCCATCCATCAAGGTGATGAATCTGTTCTTCCAGACTGTGGCGCCGTTCCGAGGTGTGGGGCAGCGACTCGTACTCTCTGATGATATCAATGACGTCATGTGCACCGTCAACAATGTTTTCGTAAACCGATTTTGTCGCATCAAGCTGGAAATCCTGTGCGAGGTGTCCGGTGATAATGTCTTTCCGTCGCGAGATCGTTCCCGTGTCCGGCTCCATAATGCCCGCAATGATCTTCAGGAGTGTCGTTTTCCCTGAGCCGTTGCTGCCGATAAGGCCAATCCGGTTGCTTTGATGGATGTTCAGCGTTGCATCTCTGAGAACAACCTGCGGCCCGTAGCGAACGGCAAGATTCTGAGCGGCAAGGATTATGGGGCTGATCGTCTTTGACATGCGGTGCGTCGATGGTAAGAATTAATGAATTATTGAGTTGGTGAATCCCTCAATGACAGTACTTGAAGAGATAAGAATTTATAGAATGCCGCCCCTCTGGGGCTCGATTATTGACACTTGTGCGTGTCTACAAACATTTTGCTCCTATCGGAGCTTAGATAATTGTGATGCTTTCTGACGATTGCCCTTCGCTAAAAGTCCCGTAAGGACGAGATATCTTTAGAGAGTGAATGATTTTTATGTTATCAAGCTCCGTAGGAGCGACATCGAAATCATTGCACTGCTCGCTGTGGATCTTGAAATGCAGGCATGATGATTCTGAGTTTCTCCGTAACACGGAGGTAATCCCCTCCAACGGTGTATACACAGAATGCTTACCATATTCTTTCAGCTAACAGGATGTCACACTATCTACTTTTTTCGGTGATTATTGGTGTGCCATCGGTGGTTAAAAAATCTTAGCTGAATAGTAACGAGTTGGTTTAATCTACAGATTTCATTCTGGGTTGGCAATGGAAATTTTTGATCTTCTCATCGGGCACATCATAGTTGTCGCTGAGATGACATCCATATCCATTCATGTCACAAATATTATCTTGATGGCCGCGTGGATCTTCCCGGCTTGGTTCTCTCTCGAACTTTTCGTATCTTAATTCATCATGATCATTCTACCTGTCCACATAAAGATTACTCCGCCTTAACACATTCTCAGATCTTTGGGGCTTGCTGCATGCCTCGCTTTTCATTAATTCACCAAGAAGCCAGTTTCCTTTGCCAACTCAATAGTAATGAACAATAACGAACTCACAAGACGCCGCACGTTCGGCATTATCAGTCACCCGGATGCGGGGAAAACCACGCTGACAGAAAAGCTGCTCTTATTTGGCGGTGCAATTCGCACGGCAGGAGCGGTCAAAAGCAACAAGATCAGGAAAAGCGCCACATCCGACTTCATGGAAATTGAGAAACAGCGCGGGATTTCGGTAGCAACCTCGGTAATGGGATTTGAATACAATGGATACAAGGTCAACATTCTCGACACGCCGGGCCACAAGGATTTTGCAGAAGATACATACCGAACACTCACTGCCGTGGACAGCGTCATCCTTGTTATCGATTGTGTAAAAGGAGTCGAAGAGCAGACGAAAAAACTGATGGAAATCTGCCGGATGCGGAGTACGCCGGTTATTGTGTTTATCAATAAGTTAGACCGGGAGGGACGCGACCCATTCGTGTTGCTGGAGGAGCTGGAGCATCAACTCGGCATTCATACGCGGCCTCTCACCTGGCCCATCGGTATCGGCTCACGCTTTCAGGGTGTGTACAATCTGTTCGAAAAACAATTGGAGCTCTTTTCTCCGAATAAAACTAAAATCTCCGATGACATCATCTCCATTGACGATCTGGCAAGTCCGCTCCTTGACGAACAAGTGGGTGCTGATTCTGCTGCCAAACTTCGTGAGGATGTGAGAATGATTGAGGGAGTGTACGAACCATTTGATGTAGAACATTATCGCGATGCGTATCTTGCACCGGTTTTTTTCGGCAGCGCCATCAATAATTTCGGTGTCAAAGAATTGCTGGAGACCTTCGTTGCGATTGCACCTTCCCCGCAGCCGAGGGAAACCAGCATCAGGATCGTCGATCCGGCTGAGGATCGTTTCAGCGGTTTCATTTTTAAAATTCACGCCAACCTCGATCCTAATCATCGCAATCGTATCGCCTTTTGCCGCGTCTGTTCCGGCAGGTTTGAACGAAACAAGTTCTACTTCCATACACGGTTGGAAAAAGAACTTCGCTTTGGAGCTCCAACAAGTTTTATGGCGAACGAAAAGAGTGTGATCGAAGAGGCTTGGCCCGGTGATGTGGTGGGATTGTACGACACCGGCAATTTCAAGATCGGCGATACACTCACAGAGGGTGAACAGTATAGTTACAAAGGAATACCGAGATTTTCTCCGGAGATTTTCCGGCAGCTTGTCAATAGAAATCCTTTCAAATCCAAACAATTGGAGAAAGGGATCCGCCAGCTCACCGATGAAGGCGTCGCACAGCTCTTCCTTCGCCAGCAGGGGAACGTCAAGATCGTCGGCGCCGTCGGCGAGATGCAGTTTGAAGTCATCAAATTTCGTTTGTTGCATGAATATGGAGCGGAGTGCGATCTGGAGCCACTGGAGATCTATAAAGCGTTTTGGTTCACCTCTGCGAACAATGAACAACTTCAGCGCTTTCAGTCATTTAAAGCCCACCATATTGCATATGATAAGGATGAGCTTCCCGTCTTTCTGGCCGAGGGAACATGGTCGTTCAATTCTGCACGGGAGATGTTTCCGGACATTGACTTCCATCTTACCTCGGAGTTCAAAACGGACGCAGATGAAATTTCCAGTATCGCACAATGGAGAAAATAGTAAAAAGGGTTACCTGGATCTTCCGGAGTGCTGTGAGAGCTTTGGAAACTATTTTCACTGAGATAGGTGCAATTTTTTCACCCGATTTATTAGAGCGGAATCTCATCGGGAGCTATTAATAGATTCTCAATAGCGTTCTAATTTTTCTCGTACATCATTGGGTTGTTCAAAATGTATTCTCTGATGTGCCTCAACTCCTTTTCATTCCTTATTATCCGCTCATAATAATTCTTTTCAGGCGAATTGAACGTCGTCCTCTGCAGGGCTTCGATGCTCTGCTAAAATTGCGGTCTCTGCTTGTCATGCGGCAAGTAACCTCCCCAGGTTAAATTGTCTTATGTAAGGTGTCGATGTACTTCTATGGTACTTCTTCCGGCATCAACCTGCCTTCAATGTCCGCAGCCTCTTCATCAACGATTCTAAGAAGATGTAACATCTCTTGTTGTTTAGAGTGAGAGGCCATCCTACTGCTATGTCGGGCCGGCGTCATACCGTATGATGATTTCGTATACCACCGGATTCAGCTTCTGCATCACCTTATTGCCGGATGAAAATTCCTTATCGCCGCTCACGCTTCGTAATTCTTATTCAAAAAGTGCAGCATTCGATGGTGCCGCAAGTCGTACTATAATACCGGCAAGTTTTACGGCAAATGTTCCTTCCTTCCAATCCAGAACCGTTCCCTGGTAATCCCAATCCATTCCGGCAAGCGTGAAAGCCTTGTCATTCATCGTCTCAAACTCTTTGAGCATTGTCCTGAGCGTGATACCATGTACCAGTTTCCACAATAACTGTTTTCCGCGGATATGAATTTCATGGAGTGAACGTTTTCTCAATACGACATCGAAAAATAGGATGGGACAATCTCGAATGGTCGATACTAAAACTCAATTTTCTTGCTCTGGAAACGGATTCAAATACATAAATTGCTGTTTTGCAAATATTACAATATATCAGGAAGGAACTCAAAATTTGATGGTTAAGGAGCTTTCCAATTTTAACAAACGATCATGACTAGGCATAGTATAGATTTGATGCTATGAGTGAAAAAGCCCTCTATCTTTTTGCAGAGAGAGGCAAAGCAAAAGTTGCTTATTGTTTTTTTTGCACGTACCCTCCCTTAGCTTTAACCACCAATCGTCACCGATAACAGAAAAAAAGGAGCGACGAGTATGAAAAAACTAGTTACGATCTGTCTCATATTTCTATTGTTGTTTCTTGGTTGGATCGGTGGATGCAAGAAAAACGTTACAGAACCGGAAGCAGAACCACAACCTGAGTCGGGGATCGTCACCGTTGGTTCGACGGGAAGTGGTACTGTCACTACAAAGAGTGGGCATACAATTTCGGTAATCCCAGGATCTGTTCCTGCAACGCAGGCAGGCGGAATTGCCAATGTAACTTTTTCGATTGAGAGCCCGGTGATACCTCCGAAACCTCTCTCTGCTGGTGCAACAGGTGTTTCGGATGTGATCCGTGTTGGACCGGAGGGATTTTCTTTCCGTTGGCCTATTAAAATAACAATTCCATTCAAGAATGCTGATGCATCGGAAGTACGTCTCCTCTATTTTGATGCCGGTCAGGATCGATGGCGTGTCACGCCGGCATCGGCAATTGATAATACAAGGAAGATCATCTCCGTCGATGTTATGACGTTGGGCTACTTTGCCGCGGCAAAACTCTCGCAATCCTTCTCCAAGGGGACCGATAGCGATGCCGACGGTGGATTTGAGTTTACAAGTGAGTCGGGGTGGTACTACACGCTAACTGTGAAATCGGTGACGAACTTTAAATATGCCTATCAAGCCAGTTGGTATGGTACCTCGTTGGTTGGTTCGTCAGGTGCTTCTGGATCGAGCCCGACAGGTACCCCTCTTCAACCCACCCATATCCATCTTCCTCAAGCGACTTATGAGATCTGGGTTTCGAGAACAAAACCGGGAACGCTCTCCGAGTTGCCAAAACTGTATACCTACACACTTCCCGGGACCGGCACAATTTCGCAATCTGTCACCTACTCCACATTATCGACCGGATCGGGTTGGTCATCGCTCTCGCTTCCAGGCGGTGGTTCTTGGAGAGAGGGGTCACCA
Organism: bacterium; assembly: GCA_043803945.1. Lineage (GTDB taxonomy): Bacteria > Bacteroidota > Ignavibacteria > UBA10030 > UBA10030 > JAZDJN01. Next base: position 11,500 of record JAZDJN010000114.1, read on the forward strand.
ATAAATTGGCCGGCACCGACAAGTACATACGGAACCGGAGAATTTCAGGCAACACTCACCTGGATTAATAGCAACTCTAAACATACCGATCTCGATCTCCATCTCTATGGACCAAATAATATTCATGTCTTTTTTGGAGCGGAACGGACAAGCGATGGGACCCTTGAGCTTGATAGAGATTGGATGGAAGAAATCGGGAATGCGGTGGAAAACATCTACAGCTTGAAAAAGATGCCGAGTGGAACCTATACGGTACGTGTCAATCTCTATTCCGGAAATCCTAACGGCTACTCGGTTCGTATCGTTCGTTTTGGCGGCGTGAAAACGTATACAGGTTCCTTGAGTACTGTGAATGATTCAAACTCACTTGATAAAATGGTGATCATCGAAACCTTCACAGTACAATAATGCTCACTCAGTTATTGCACTTGTTGTGGTTTGACTGCTTCAACGCTGAGCCCCACGCGATTCATACCGGTGGGGCTTTGCACTTCTGCTGAAGTGATTGGGAAGTGGTACCATCGAATATTCCGCAACTTTTCATTGACGCTGGTATAATTCTTTTATACTATTGCTCAAATGGAGAATATACATCGTCCCTCTATACTTAAAGTGCTTCCCATAATAAGAATTAGTATGCATTATACTACATCATGGAACAAAGAAAGGAATGCCCATGTCTGAAATTGATCGTCGAGAATTTTTAAGAGTAGGGATTGCAGGATTAGGAAGTATCGCTGCCAGCCAGCTTCTTACCCATGAATTGGATGCTATGCCGCAGAAAGGCCCAAGCATGATCGGCTATGCTGCACCGCCGATGGAGAAGGTGCGCATTGGTTTCGTCGGTGTTGGCGGTATGGGATCAGCCCATTTGTCAAACCTTTTGAAGATTAAAGGAGTAGAGGTTCGTGCGGTGTGCGATATCGTCGAGAAGAGAGTTGAACGGGCACAAACCATGGTTGAGAAGGCAGGATTTCCGAAACCCGAGGGATATGCGCGCAGCGAAGAAGATTTCAAACGGCTCTGCCAGCGTGATGATCTCGATCTGGTGTATACAGCGACACCATGGGAATGGCATGTGCCCGTCTGCCTTGCGGCAATGAAGAACAGAAAGCATGCCGCATCCGAAGTGCCGATAGCAATCACCATAGACCAATGCTGGCAGTTGGTACGAATGTCCGAGAAGACACGCAAGCACTGCATCATGATGGAGAATTGCAACTACGATAAAGTCGAGATGATGATTCTCAATATGGTAAAGAAAGAATTGTTTGGTGAGTTGCTGTATGCAGAGTGCGGATACCTTCATGATCTTCGTGAAGTGAAACACGACTTGAATGGCGAAGGTGCATGGCGCCGCGCCCACGCAATGAAACGAAATGGCGATTTCTATCCAACACACGGCCTTGGGCCCATTGCTCAATGCTTCGATATCAATCGTGGAAATTATTTCGACTATCTCGTTTCATTCGGTACAAAAATCCGAGGTCTGCATAAGTTCGCGATGGAAAAGTTCGGCCCCGACAGTCCGCAGGCAAAAGAAAAATTCAAACTGAGCGATATCGTGACAACACTGCTGAAGACGAAACGGGGCGAGACGATTGTGATCAAACACGACACCAATAATCCGCGGCCGTACAGCCGTGATATTCTTGTGCAGGGAACCGGCGGCATCGCGCGGAAATACCCCGATCCGAAAGTGTACATTGAAGGCAAAAGCGCAAAACCGCATCAATGGGATCCGGTTGATGAGTGGATGAAACAATACAACCACCCGGTCTGGATTCAGATGCAGGAGCAGAGCAAGGGAGCGGGCCACGGCGGCATGGACTTCATCGAAGACTATCGCCTTATCAATGCTCTGATCAAAGGCGATGTGCCCGACATGGATGTCTACGATGGTGTGATGATGAGCGCAGTGACGGAATTAAGCGCACGCTCGATAGCTCTCGGAAGTCAGCCGATGAAATTCCCCGATTTCACCGGGGGAAAGTGGAAAGAGAAACGAGAATTGATGGTGATGAAAGTGTAGCAAAGGGTAGCAGTAACAATGGTAGAAAAGGAGATGACGAATATGGACGTGATCTCCTTTTTTTAAGACCGAAAATTTTCTAACCGCCAAGATCGGCAAAAACATAAAAGGACTTTAGGAAGTGTTTCTTTTGTGAGTATTTATTGAATTTCAAATTATTTCCTGGCGTTTTGGTGTCTTGCTTGCCCCGATTCATCGGGGACGGTTCAAATCTTTACGAACCTGAGTCACTGAAAATCATTCTGGAGCGATAATGAAGTTCGAAAACAAAGTTATTCTCGTCACTGCCGGTAACAGAGGAATCGGATTATCGACAACGAAGCTCTTTCTTGCTGAGGGAGCGAAGCTTGTTATTGCAGCCCGCAATCGTGAGCTGGGTGAACGGGTTGCAGCGGAACTTGGTGTCCACTTCGTTCAAACGGACGTTCGCAGTGCACAGGATTGCGAGCGAGCTGTAGCAGAAACGGTGAGGATTCATGGTCGGTTCGATGTTCTTGTCAATTGCGCCGGTATCATTCTGCGCTTCAAGACGGTGGAGGAGACAACAGAGGCACAGTGGGATGACCTGCTCGACACGAATCTCAAAGGAGCATTCCTCATGTCGAAGTATGCCATGCCGCATTTACGGAAGACGACAGGGACAATCGTGAATGTCGCCTCGTATGTGGGGCTTGTCGGATTTCCCGGTTCGGCTCCGTATGCAGCGTCCAAAGCGGGACTCGTAAATCTTACCCGCTCGATGGCGCTCGATCACGCGAAAGAGAATATTCGCATCAACTGTGTCTGTCCGGGCAGCGTTGCCACGGATATGATTACGGAGGCCTGGAATATGTTTCCGGATGTTGCTGAAGCAGAGCGGCTTTGGAAATCGAAACATCCCCTGGGGCGCATCGCTCAGCCCGAAGAGGTTGCACGCGCGATTCTCTTCCTGGCCAGCAGCGAGGCGAGCTTCATTACCGGTGCGGCGTTGCCGGTGGATGGAGGAATTACGGCGGAGTGAAGGAATGTGGGAATGTGGGAATATGGGAATGAGGGAAATGTGGAATTAGGATTGTAAAATGCTAAATTGAGATTGAAAGAATGGGAGATTGATGATGAAGCAGAAGAAAATGGCGAATGACGAATCGTTATTCTGAATTTGATGCCGATACAAGACGTTCTCTCAATTTGCGAGAATATCCAGAATGCGGTTAGTCAAGTACCGCAAGAACTATGATCGATATCGAGGAATGATTGTTAGCAAAATGTGGTCTCTCTCTTTTTTTCAGATTTCCTTTCAGCATAACCAAACGAGCGAGCGTCGCAAGCACGATTGATATACGCCGCGCAGCGAAACAAAAAATCGTCAGTCTTGTCGTGGATTAAGGGTTTTTGAAAATAAGGTGTATAATGCCTCGGTCTCTTCTAACCACCACTCAGTGCCGCAAACAAGCCAGCCGTGTGGAAGAATGTTCAATTGAGAGTGATTATGAAGTAACGAAAGACTGCCTAGCTCAACACTACTGGTGAATAATGGATGAGAATTAGAGAAGATCAAAGCGCTTATGAAACCATAGGTACAGTCAAGGAAAATGTTAGTGGGCACCAATGCACCGGACTTCTTTACTATCTGAGATCTGCCCTTGGGGCCCTCATAGATGACTTGTTTGGTATTTACGTCGAGAATTATTGAATCTTGGCCAAGGGGCAAAACAGCCTGAATTACATATGGAAGACTGCCCAAGAGGTTTGTGCCCGAATACTGAATCGGCAGGCCTGCTCCATTTATAGCAATCAGGAATGGATCGTTAGGTGGCACAAGTCCCTTGCTCAAATGGCGCAAGTGGTTACAGTATTTGTCTCTGATTGCAGAACAGAAACGAAGTACGATCTGATCATCGGGAATAACATTAAAAGAATGAGTCATGGGATTGTTTACGTCCTTAAGTGAATCAGGTCCTTTCCCAATTTCTGGTGTGACAGCTTCGATCCAAACGTGGGATTTCTCTTGTGCGATGCAGAAGTCTGGTCCGGATGATGGACGAGCATTTTTTGGCACAAGAGTGAAACCAGAATTAAGTAAAGCGCAACCGAGATACATCTCCCAGAAGTGAGATATACACTTTTGCGGAAAAGAACAGTCAAAATCTCTGTCAGCGTATGGTTGGAACTGATCATTATAGAGTCGGTTGATGAATGATCTTTGTTTAGCGAGATTTGAATTATCTCGTAGCTGAACATAGATTGAGTCGGATGAGTTTGTTGATTTGAACAGATCCATAATGATTCTTTCATTGTTAACGGTCTGCTGTAACTATACTCCTTCGCAACAATCTTTTACCTTGGATTTTTTTAATCGCTGGTAACTGTTCGTATATTAAATTGTCATTTGATAACTCAATTCAAAATATTCGAAGCGAGAGGGGAGCGACTACTATGTAAGATTGAGTAACTGATTAGCCCGAGCAAATGTTAAGATATTTATGATAAAGGCGTGTAGTTTCTTGGTCTATATCTTGTTCAAATGTTATATATTCGATTACCACACCATTCTCTTTAGCAAGATTTCGTTTGAATTCATCACGTGCAACAATTTCCGAATGACCTTCAATTCCGCCGAATATATCAATGGGGTGAAAATGTTGTTCTCCTTGATATTCAATTGCAAGATTGAAATCAGAAACAAATGCATCGAAGCGCAGATGCTGTAACCACTTTGGCGAGTATTGAGTGAGTACTTCATGAGGATGAAACTTCAGGCGTAAAAGACGAACCATCTCTGCTTCTGATAACCATCCTTCTCCCCTCAGAGGTAAATTATTTTCCAACCGAATCCATTTCTCAGCTTCAAGAAGAATCATTTTGATTGCTTGTGAAACCTCATTTTGCTCGTAGAAACCAAAGTTTCCAAGGATTGTTTTACCATAAAATGAAATGAAATCCGAATGATTCGTCAATTCGAACTCTAAAAGTTTTGAGTCAATTAGTCTACAGAAATCTTTTTTATGAAAATCAATGATCAGTCGATTTATCAATCCCTTCGACAAATGCTCAACAACTATTTGTCCGTCAAGCTTTCGTTTTTCTTGGACCAGAGACTTAAGAACAGATGTGGCAGTAGGAGCAGGATCAGCATATTTTGGACCTATCCCTAAATATGCTTTCTCTAAAATGTTATTAAACTCATTATCGTTGTAGGTATCTGGTAGAGCTTTTGTGGTTTTTCCTAGTAGTCGAGTACGTATCTTTTCAAGGTTGGTACTTGAAATCCAGCGTTTTGCAGTCTGTTCTATAATTGATGCATTACCTAACCTTGCAGTTAGAATGGCCGCGGTTTTTGGGAATTCATTTTGAAAACTATTCCAGTTTCTTTGATCAATAATAGTAAAGTACTCTTGTACAGCTGCGATAGCAAGAGCATGTATTCTGTAGTCTGGAATTACAGCGACGGTTTCTTGTTCGAAGTATTTGAGAGAATCTCGATATTTACCAAGTAAAAAACTACATTTCCAAAGTCTCCAGTAGTCTTTAAATCGGCCTGTATTATGAAAATCTTGATAAATTCTCAACGCCTCTTCGAATCGTCCCTCTTGTAAATATAGGTCTCCCACTTTAAAACCGTCGCCAACCACTACCAAATCGCTTATGGCAGTATCCTTTTTGCCATAAGTTAAATTGAGTTCTGCAATATCTCGCTTGAGTTGGCGCTGTAGATCTAGATAATCCGTTAGATCATCCTGGGCTATTTCATATGCAATTCTGAGTAGACGTGTTGCCAAGATTGGTTTTTTATCTTGATCACGTGCTTGCCATGCATAATGCTTTATCAACATTACTAGAGAATATGGATCGATCATGGTATTTTTATCTATTAAGCAAGCTAATCCGATAAAATGCTGCGTGGCGTATAACGTTTGCGGTGGTAACGCAGCCCCGCCCGCCGCTATGAAAAAACATAATTGGGTGGCGAGGCGGGGTTGAGCGACCTCAATAACATGATTTACATAGATTCATATTCGGTTTATCAGACAAGGGAGCGTCATTACCACCGCTGTTATGCGCAGCGCAGCCGTTCCGTGCTCAATATTGATCAAAAGGATTGAGCTGATTGAATAGACATATATTTGCAAATGATTCAACTGTCCTCGATTCGACGTACCTTGAATTCCCCTGGGACTTTCTGCATCTGATAAAGTTGAGTTGGAGACCCAGCTAGAATTGTGGAAATAATTTCCTTGCGAACATCTGAGATTTCACAACCGAAGTAGATAGCTGTCAACGATTGAGCTTGGATGCTATATTGTTGATCACCCACCATATGAAAAATACGCCACTCTTTCTCATATGACCAGTGTTTCGATTTTGTCCATACCAAAGCCATAAGAGGCTGGCTTGGCTCTTCTTTGAGAAATTCAACTGGATTCAATGTAGGGAGAACGTCTGAATAGTCTACAGGATTTGCTTTGTGGAACGGATCGTAGTGTGTGTCGAATTCTAGGCAAAATCCGCGATGGCCATCTGTGTAATGAGACCACATCAGAATGTCGTCGAAGGTCTCGGAGAAACAAGCAACTCCACGGTCATTCAATGTCGTGTTTAGGCGGCGATCGAAATAGTCCTTGATTAGAGAGCGAATATGATCTTTGAATACATCGTTACAGTTTCCGTCGCGAGAGTACACAATATCGAACTCTTCCTTGTTCGAAATTGCCTCCCTAGCATCCTTGTAGATTCGCTGCCACTCGGTAGACGAAGGTTCTGAAAGAATAGGAGTGATAGCACAGTCAAATGGGTCGTTGAATTGAGACGGCTTAGAAAACCGAAGCTGTCTGTTCTTCAGGTTGTCCAAAGATCGTACCGTATATGGTTGGTACTTGTAAAGTTTAGGTGGTAATTGAGCATCCATTGTATGATTGTCTAAAGAAGCCCAACTCCTGGTCAGGCTGTGTTGCGCATAACGTTTAGGTAATCACATATTGCGTTTATTCCATTTAAATCAGTATGAAGGCCGCAGTGCGACTATTTCTCCTATAGACACAAAAACCTCTTTCATCGATACACGAATCAGAAGGTCTATTGTTCAATAGCATTATTTTCAGGAGTTGCACGGTTTACTCCTTCGGAAGTACTCTTAATCCTTCCCAATGGAATGCCCCAGCACGGTACTTAAGGTATGACTATTAGTGTCAAAGTAAAGATGTTTGCAGGTATAGTCAATAGCACAAATCGGTGATGGTTGGAATATCTATGTCGCAGGAATGAAGACGAAGTAAGTAAAGTGGATTTTCCTTGTTACTCATCCATACATCCACCTTGCCTCTGATTCTAAACATATTGACGGGTAATCCAACATTCTACACCCCGATCGAAATATAACAGTAAGAGTGATTTCAATTCTCTCTGCTGTTCGACTCCTTCCTTGTTAACCTCCGCGGTCAGCAGCGCTTCAAGAAATTAATGGGGTAAGTAATCAGAAACGCCTACGTCGCTGGAGAGTTGCCGCGGCTTAGGCATTGGAAGGCTCTAATTCCATCGTCAGCAAGAGCGTGGGATTCGGGGCTAGACCAAATTCAGCAGGATTTTCATTCTCAAGATGGAGAGCGACAGCTTCGCGCAGATTCGCGATGGTTTCGTCCAGAGTGCGCCCTTGAGTAACAACGCTGATCTCTAGGCACTCAGCAACGTATTGGTTTTCGCCTTTTCTGATGAAGGCCTTGATGTTGTGTTGGAGTGCAGTCATACGATTCTTTCTCCGATTGATCTCTATTTTAATAGTAGTTAATTGAATCAAGAGATTCAAGAGGCACAAACAAATTGGGAATAATTGGAAGATGAAGGTCGCAGGAATGAAGACGAAGTAATGTACCTAATGGTGTGTGTCTAATAAATTGGATTCAGCATCAAATTCCGCAGTCAATATTTCGCATTCCGTATTTAAACCCCCTCATTTCGCATTCAAAATTCCGTATTCTTCATCTTCCTCCTATCTTTTGCATTTATCTGTTTTCTGCTGGCTGCTATCTGCCGTCTACTTTCATCTCACTTCTCTCGTCTTACTATTCTCGTCTCACTTCTCACGTCTTACATCTCACCCCTCATTCCAATAAACCGACCGTCTTCTCCACCTCCTCCAGTATTTCGCACGACTTCACAACACCCTTGCATATAGACCTAACCGTTCGCATCGCGAATTGGGTAGAAGTCCGTCTTTTACCTTTGATTGATCATTGTAAAAAGACGGACTTCTTCAAAGTTACTCCAGTGAACCTACCGTCTTCTCCACTTCCTCCAGAATTTCGCACGACTTCACAACACCTTTCATACGCGTATGATCGGGATAGAGCGGTCGGTCCTCATCAAGATGATCGACATGCTTGCGGATGATCTCTTTTGCTTTTCTCACACCGATACCGGGTGTGAACTCACGGAAATCGAGCGCCTGCGCCGCGGCAATCAATTCAATGCCAAGAATACCGTACGCATTGTCAAGAATCTGTCCATTTTTAATTGCCGTGTTCATTCCCATGGAAACAAAATCTTCCTGGTCTGCAGCAGCAGGGATGGAAGCGACGGATGCAGGGGCTGAAAGTATACGCTGCTCAACAATCAACATGTCCGCTGTGTATTGGCTTAGCATCAAACCGGAAAACATACCAGCACCTTTTGTAAGAAACGCAGGGAGTCCTACACTCAGTGCCGGATTCAACAGCCGGTTCAACCTTCGTTCTGAAAGGACACTCACCATTGTCACCGCTGCTCCCACCATATCCATTGGGAGTGAGATAGGCGAGCCCTGGAAATTTGCACCGGTGAGCGTAAGCCGATGTTCAGGCAGGAATATCGGATTATCGGCAACGGCGTTTAATTCTATCTCAACCTGACGTCTTGCATGTGCAACTGCATCGTGTGCTGCACCGATCACCTGAGGTGAAGAACGCATCGAATAGGCATCCTGGACTTTTGTCTTGATCTTGCCTGAGAGCAGATCACTTCCCTTGATACACGCCATAATTGCCTGCGCACTGCGAATGGCTCCTGGGAACCCGCGCAGCTCATGCAGCCGTACATCATAGGGTTTCATGTTTGCAAATAATGCTTCAAGTGACATCGCGCATGCAATCTCAGCCTGCTTCAACCACCGATTGATATCGTAAAGGTGAATTGCACTCATCGCAGTTAATAGATTTGAACCATTGATTGCCGCCAGTCCATCTCGTGCTTGCAATCCGGGAATTGGAATACCGGCTCGCTCCATTGCAGTGCGGCCCGGAAGTATCTCGTCGCGGTAATACGCTTCACCTTCACCCATTAACAGCAGGGCGATTTGAGACATGGGAGCAAGATCACCGCACGCACCAACCGATCCTTTTTGGCACACAACCGGTGTCACACCCTTATTCAGCATCTCGACAAGTGTGAGGGTAATTTCGGGACGGCACCCGGATTTGCCTCGTGCATGAACATTAATTCTGCCCGCCATTGCACCGCGCACATACTCAATCGGAGCCGGATCGCCGATGCCAGCGGCGTGGTTGTAAATCAAGTATCTCTGGAATTGCTTTACTTGATCATCGTTCAAAACGATTTCGGAGAATTCTCCGATGCCGGTGTTAGTACCGTACATAATTTCGCGTGCCTGAAGTTTTTCTTCCAACATTGCACGGCATGCTTTAATACGTTCAAGAGCGTCGGCATGTAACTCAACGGGTTCATTGTATCTGGCAATTCGGACAAGCTGTTCAATGGTAAGTCCGCTTCCTTGGAGTACGATGGGCATAGAATTTCCTTTTAGCTGAGGGATAACGAAGATTTGACAAAATGTAGGTGTGCTTCAATTGAAAGGCAATGGTTAATTATTTGTTTTGATGAATTATCACATATAAGAAATGGAATCAATGAATCAATTATCCATTGATCCAATGAACCCCTGACTCATTGAATCATTGAGCCATTTTCCAATCGTCATTCCCCAATCCTATTTTCGCTTCGTTCTCTCCTCTATTCTCATATTCCCATATTTCTTCATTCCCTATTTTTCTTCTCCCACTCTCATATTCTCACATTATCATATTCTCATATTTCCATATTCTCACACCCTCATACTTCTCCTCCTCTTACTTTTTCCCGTTGCTTAAATCCTTTCGTTGATGTATACTCTGGCGTCTTTCAGATGGTTCTCTTTCAATATTCTTCTTTACCACAGAGGCACTGAGACACAGAGCAATAGATGAATAAATTATTGTTCTAAGCTTTTAGTGTCTTGGCGTTTTTGCCTGCCCCGAACGATTTTTGTTCGGGGGCGATTAATTTGTTTCCAGAAAAGGAAGGGATCACTTTATGACTTCCCGCGAACGTGTTCTCACCGCTTTGAATCATCAGGAGCCTGATCGTGTACCGATCGACTGCTCGGGTCACCGCTCATCGGGCATTGCCGCATTGCTCTATCCAAAACTCCGTAAATACCTTGGTCTGCCGGAAAGGCCGGTCTATGTCTACGATCCGGTCCAACAGCTTGCCATACTCGATGACGATATCCTCGAACGCTTTGGCATCGATACAATTGAACTGGGCAGGGCATTTGCTCTCGGTGATGAACATTGGGCCGATTGGGTGCTGCCCGATGGTACACCGTGCAAAATGCTGGTCTGGGCTCTGCCTGAGCGTGAGGGAAAACGATGGGTTATCAAATCGAAATCTGGAAATGTCATCGCTCAAATGCCCGATGGGGCAATCTACTTCGAACAAACCAGCTATCCATTTTATGAGCAGGACGATCTCAACGCGATTCCTGAGGCAATGGAAGAATCGATGTGGACTGCTGTTGCCTCACCTCCCGGCCCGCTTGCTGCTGCAGGACCGCAAGGAGATACCGCGCTACGCGAAGGTGCCCGCCGATTGCGGTCTTCGACCGACAGAGCAATACTCGGTCTCTTCGGCGGTAACCTGTTGGAAATGGGACAATTTCTTTACCGCAACGATAATTTTCTCCTGCTGCTTGCTATGGATCCACCGAAAGTTCATGCTTTCCTCGATAAGATCGTCGAGATGCATCTGAAAAATCTGGAGCGGTTTCTCGGCCTTGTGGGCGATTCCATCGACATTGTTGTCTTCGGTGACGACCTTGGCATGCAGAACGGCCCGCAAATGTCGCCGGCAATGTACCGTGAATATTTTAAACCGCGCCACAGGATCATGTGGAAACGAGCAAAACAGTTGGCGAATGTGAAAGTGAAACTCCACTGCTGCGGCGGCGTGCGCGAGTTGCTTCCCGACCTGATCGAAGCGGGGCTCGATGCCATCAATCCTGTGCAGATCAGTTGCGATGGTATGGATGCCAGCGAGTTGAAGAAAGAATTCGGAAAAGATCTTGTGTTCTGGGGTGGAGGGTGCGATACACAGAAAATTCTTCCCCTAAGTACACCTGCTGAAGTGAGAGCACATGTCCGCAATCAGGTGAACACTATGAAACCGGGTGGAGGATTTGTGTTCCAGCAGGTACATAACATGTTGGCAAATGTCCCGCCGGAAAATGTGGAGGCAATGTTTGACGAGGTGAAACTTATTGGTAACTACAGATAATGGAGTAAATAAAATCTCAAATAGCAAATATCGTAATGAATCAGCGTGTTATTTCCAGCTTCAAGGTAATTTCCATTTTTAGCAGAATGCCGTAGAACTTGATTAATGAATTGTAGATCGTATACAGAATAAATTCCCCCTTTCGTAAAGGGGGTATGGGGGATTTGGTTTTCGCTCTGCTACTATGATAGAGTTACGATCGAGAAATATTTGCAGCTTCCAGAGAAATCCCACCGACCCCCTTTGGCAAAGGGGGAGAAAGAAAAGAAAAGCACTCATTGGACTATTGAACATGCTGAGTAAATACGACACTTGATTTTTGATACCACGTATTGATCTCCTAATCACCGCTCGAATGGCTGGATTACATGACACTTTCCTTTTTTGACCTCACTGTGTTTGTTCTCTTCTATGGAATTATCATCTCCCTCAGTCTATATAAAAGCAGGCATGAGAAGAACAGCGAAGATTACTTTCTCGCCAGCCGAAGTCTCCCATGGTGGCTCATTGGAATCTCAATCGTTGCAGCCAACATCTCAACGGAACAATTCGTTGGCATGGCAGGGCAGGGGGCAGGCGGTGTAGGCCTCGCTGTCAGCAACTGGCAGCTTGCCGGTACGGTAGGCATTGTGATCATAGCGTTCACATTACTGCCGCGGTTTCTGAAGGCCGGCATTTATACCATCCCTGAATTTCTGGAATACCGCTACAACGTAGCCGCGCGTGCGGTGATGGCGCTCTTTACTGTAATTATTTATACGGTAGTCCTTCTTCCGGCAGTGCTGTATTCGGGCGGATTAACACTTGAGACGGTATTCGGTATCCCGATCCATCAGGGAGTCTGGATGATCGGTATCATTGCTGCCATCTATACAACCTGGGGAGGATTGAAAGCGGTGGCATGGGCAGACCTTCTGCAGGGCATTGCGCTCCTGCTTGGAGGATTGTTAATGTTTGCCCTCGGCCTCGCTGCGTGCGGCGGCTGGTCGGCATTTACATCTCACAATGCCGAGAAGCTTCATATGATTCTTCCTGCCACGCACGAAGGATTACCCTGGACCGGTGTGGTTTCGGGTTTGTGGATTGTGATTCTGTATTATTGCGGGTTGAATCAATTCATTGTGCAACGCAACCTTGCTGCCAAAACACTTCGTGACGGACAACTTGGAGTGATCTTTGCGGGAGCGTTATGGCTGCTGGTTCCATTCGCCATCGTTATGCCGGGCATTATGGCATACCAGCTTTTCGGCGATCAGTTGACGCGGCCCGACCAGGCATTTCCAATGATGCTGCGCGAAGTCATTCCCTCCGGGCTGCGCGGATTTATGTTTGCGGCACTCGCCGGAGCAGTGATCAGTTCTCTTGCATCGATGCTTAATTCAGCGGCTACGATTTTTACGATGGATATCTATAATAGACTATATGACAGATCGGCCTCGCAACGATCTCTCGTGTTCCTCGGCCGCTTTCTCACGCTTCTCTTTGTAATCCTGAGTTGTTGGCTCGCACCTTCGCTACAGGATCCGAAATTCGGCGGTGTGTTCCAGTTCATTCAACAATTTCAAGGGTACATCTGGCCAGGCGTGGTGGCTGTTTTTCTTTTCGGCATACTCGTCCCCGAAACACCCGGCTCTGCCGGTGTCGTGGGCTTGATTGCCGGAACGGTGATCTATGGAGTGTTCCAGCTCTTTGCCGGTTCACTTCATTTCCTCATCCAGGTGGCGTTGACGTTCCAACTTGTTCTGTTCATTATGGCAGTACAGACATTTTTCTTTCCAAGAAAAGAACCAGCAAAGCTTCCGGTGAGGGAGGAGATGAATGTTGCTACAGAACCGATCGTGAAGTGGATCGGGGGCGGTGTGATTTGTTGCGTAGCACTCTTCTATATTTTTTTCTGGTAACCGTACTGAAAGAATACTGTCAGCAATTTGAGGAATAATTTCGAGATCTTCTTTAAAAAAATCTGTCTCACCCGCAAATGCGGGTGTCCAGTGTCTTTCCTTACGATTGTTATCTTTCTCAAAGGAGCTGGATTCCCGCTAGAAGCATGCGGGAATGACAGATCCTTTTTATACTTATAGAAAACCTTGACGGGGATGTGGTTATATGATATGAATGCAATATTATTGTGAAAGGTTAATGCATGCAGCGTTTTAGATATATCCTGTTTGTTACGGTCGTCACTGCACTTGGTGGAATATTGTTTGGGTACGATACGGCAGTCATCGCCGGTGCCATCGGTAACCTTGAAAAATATTTTAACCTGAATCCCTTTCAAACCGGGTGGGCTGGCGCCAGTGCCATAATTGGCTGCATTCCTGGAGCGATGGTCGCCGGCTTTCTCAGTGATCGTTACGGAAGGAAGAAGATTCTCCTGTTGAGCGCTGTGCTCTATACGATCTCGGCAATCTGGTCTGCAATACCTCAAACCCTTACTGAATTTATTATCGCCCGTTTCATCGGCGGTGTTGGTATCGGTGTGTCGTCGATGGTGTGTCCTACTTACATTGCCGAGATCGCTCCTGAGAAATATCGCGGACGGCTCGCGGCTCTCTTCCAGCTTGGGATAGTCATAGGAATCTTTGTCGTGTTCTTCATTAACATGCTCATTCAACAAATGGGAGATGAAGTCTGGAATCTCAATTCTGGCTGGCGCTGGATGCTGGGATCGGAAACATTGCCGGCAGCTCTCTTCTTCTTCCTCCTATTTCTAGTGCCGGAAAGTCCGCGGTGGCTTTTGCAAAATCGGCGAGAAAATCAAGCGCGTGGAATTTTAAATCGAATGGTCGGAGCAGAACAGGCCGAGCGGGATATTGCGGCTGTGAAAGCAGTCTCCGGCGAAGAGGAGGGAAAATTTGTTGAGTTGTTCGAACCGACCTGGCGAAAACCGCTGATCATTGCTATCGGGCTGGCGCTCTTCGCCCAATTCAGCGGGATTAACTCCATTATGTACTACGCCCCGGAAGTCTTTAAATCCGCCGGTGCAACGACCGATGCAGCATTTACCTCATCGGTGTGGGTTGGACTGATCAATCTCATCTTTACATTTGTCGCCATTGCCTATGTCGATCGAGCGGGAAGAAAAATATTATTGGTGATTGGAACATTCATTCAAACGCTTTCGCTCGGGTATGTCGGATGGAAATTTTATGAGGGCGGAGGCGGAGTAAGCCTCCTGATCGGCGTACTCGCATTTGTCGGGGCGTTCTCCATGGCAATGGGACCCGTTCCCTGGATCATGATTTCAGAAATTTTCCCGGGCCGCATCCGGGGGCGTGCTGCTTCCGTGGGAGTCCTTACCATCTGGGTCTGCTGCTATATCGTGGCTCAAACCTTTCCCATGCTTACCGATTCGATTGGCGCCGCGAAAACTTTCTGGATCTATGCTCTCTGCTCACTAGCCAGCCTCATCTTTGTGATCTTCTATGTCCCGGAGACGAAAGGGAAGACATTGGAAGAGATTGAGATGGGGTGGAGGAGTAAGAGTGTAGGAGTGTGAGAGTGTAGGAGTGGGAGAGTGGGAGAGTGGGAGACGGGGGGAATGGGAGAATGTTGGAATGAGAAAATGTGTGAATGTGAAAATATGGGCGTGAAGAAAAACGCAATATCGATTGCCTTACACTAAAGGATAATCCGATATTGAAAGCTGGTTTGAGATCTCTTTTGAAAACCATGAAACGAAATATATTTCCAATTCTTTTCCTGTGGATAATCACTATTACTAGTGTAGTCGCACAACCACGAACTGCGATTGACCTTTCAGGGAAGTGGGGATTTGAGATTGATCGAAAGGATGTTGGAGTACAGGAACGATGGTTTGCTCGTTCTCTGAAGGAATCGATCATGCTTCCGGGTTCAATGACAGAGAATGGCAAGGGTGACGAGGTCTCTGTGAACACTGAATGGACTGGAAGCATCATCGATAAATCCTGGTTCACGGAAAAGGAATATGAGAAATACCGTCAACCCGGTAATATCAAAATCCCGTTCTGGCTGCAACCGGTAAAATACTATGTGGGTCCCGCTTGGTACCAAAAAGAAATCGTCATACCTGATAATTGGGTGAATAAACAGATACTCCTCTCTCTCGAGCGCTGCCATTGGGAAACACAACTATGGGTGGATGAGCAACAGGTTGGTATGCGCAACAGTTTAAGCACACCAAATCGATTCGATCTCACAAAAATCTTGCAGCCTGGAAAACACACAATGAGCCTCAGAATCGATAATCGTGTGAAAGATATTTATGTTGGACGCGATGCTCACAGTGTTACCGATCATACCCAATCGAACTGGAATGGAATCATCGGTAAAATTGAACTTCAATCGCTGCCGGAAATCACACTTGAGGATCTCCAGCTATTTCCGGATATCGCCTTGAAGCAAGTGAAAGTTCGATGCACGATGGTCAATAGTGGTGAAAATCCAGTCCAGGGTGCAATAACAATGAGGGCAAAAAACCTCTCTCCATCCATCAAACAACGTGTTCAACCGTTGACTGAGAGTCTTACCGTGCCACCGGGTCAGCATGCTGTCGAGTATTTTCTCTCAATGGGATCAGATGCAGCATTGTGGGATGAGTTTCATCCGAACATGTATAAACTTCAGATAGACCTTCTTGACAAAGATAAGAAGGTGCTCGATACCAGGATTACCACTTTTGGCATGAGAGAGTTCAAAACGCAGAGGACTCGTTTTACAATAAACGGCAACGAGATATTTCTACGCGGCACATTGGAGTGCGCAATCTTTCCAAAGACCGGTTACCCCTCGATGGAGGAACAAGAATGGAAACGAATCTTTGCCGTCTGTAAAGCATACGGCTTGAACCACATGCGATTTCATTCATGGTGTCCTCCCGATGCAGCGTTCCGTGCGGCTGATAAGCTGGGAATATATCTGAGTGTCGAAATATGCGGGTGGACGAATGTCGGTGACGGAAAGCCGTACGATAATTGGCTCTATGAAGAGAGTGAGCGCATCGTGAAGGAATATGGCAACCATCCGTCGTTCTGTATGATGGCCTACGGGAACGAACCGAACGGAAAAAACATGGAACGATTCCTCGGTGATTTTGTCTTGTATTGGAAGAAAAACGATACCCGCAGAGTATATACCAGTGCTTCCGGATGGCCGCTGATTAATGAGAACGACTACCACAGTACGCCAACGCCGAGGATCCAGGGATGGGGTGAAGAGCTCAGGAGTGTAATCAATGCGCAGCCGCCGCAGACAATGTTCGACTACCGGGAATTTATCTCCAAACAGGATAAACCGGTTGTGAGTCATGAGATCGGACAATGGTGCGTCTATCCGAATTTCAACGAGACGAAAAAATACTCGGGTGTGCTGAAGCCGAAGAACTTTGAGATTTTTAAGGAAACACTTGAGAAGAATCATCTGGGGCATCTCGCAAACCGGTTTCTGCTCGCTTCAGGCAAACTGCAGGCACTCTGTTATAAGCACGATATTGAAGCCGCGTTGCGGACTCCGGGTATGGCCGGATTTCAATTGCTCGATCTTCACGATTTTCCCGGCCAGGGCACTGCACTTGTCGGAGTGCTCGATCCGTTCTGGGAGGAAAAAGGATACGTCACGGCAGCCGAATACTCACGGTTCTGCAACTCAACCGTTCCGTTGACACGAATGAAAAAAACTTCTTGGACGAATGACGAGAAGTTCGTTGCCGATGTTGAAGCAGCACACTTTGGCGATGGACCGCTGCACGGAGTAAAGCCGCGGTGGGTGGTAAAGAATGCAGATGGACGAATAATCCGCTCTGGAGAGTTCAAGCAAACAACGATTTCGATCGGCAATGCTCAACCATTGGGCTCGGTTCGCTTACCATTAGAAGAGTTCAATTCGGCAACAAAGCTTATGCTCGCCGTATGCCTTGAACGGATGAACAAAACGAAGGTACTTCAGCGATTTGATAATTCCTGGGACTTCTGGGTGTATCCGGCAACGTTACCAGAGGTGGATTCAGAAAATATTCTTGTCGCTCAAAAACTCGATCAGTCTGCCATTGAGCATCTGAATCGGGGCGGAAATCTTCTCCTCACACTCAAAAAGGGATCGCTCAAACCTGAAAAAGGTGGTGCAGTAAAAGTTGGGTTCTCCAGTATTTTCTGGAATACAGCCTGGACGAGCAAGCAGGCGCCGCACACACTCGGCATCCTCTGTGATCCGAAGCATGCAGCGCTCAAAGAATTTCCAACGGAGCACTACAGCAACTGGCAATGGTGGGATGCGATGGCACATGCTCAGGCGATCGCGCTTAAGGATTTCTCTCCGGACTTTACGCCAATTGTCCGTGTGATTGATGACTGGTTTACTAATCGAAGTCTAGGGCTGATCGTTGAAATGAAGGTCGGCAAAGGGAAAGTGTTGATGACCGGAATCGATCTTCTCAGAGATCTGGACAATCGTGTGGAGGCACGACAACTGCTCTATAGTCTTAAGAAATACATGGCAAGCAGCCATTTTCAGCCGAAGGAACAGGTTCAGCTCTCTTTGCTTCAATCATTTTTCAGAGACCCCAATCCTCTGGAAGATGCAAGAATCATCGAATTTGATAGCGAGGTAAAGACACTTGAAGCAATCAATGTCATCGATGATGATGTAAGAACGTTCTGGCATACACCCTGGGAGGGGAATGTGCCAGATTATCCTCACACGTTGGTAATTGATCTTGGGAGGGAGATGGTAATTCAAGGTTTTCTGTGTACACCACGGCAGGATGGGCACAATGGAGGCTGGATAGAAGAAGCAGTATTTTCTCTGAGCAACGATGGAAAGAACTGGGGAGGGTCTGTTGTGCGGGCATCTTTCGACAAGACAAGGGCGGTGAAGAAGGTGATTCTTGAGAAACCTCTTGCTGCACGCTTTATTCGATTTGTGGCCACGAGAGGAATCGACGGTCAGCGGTATGCTTCGCTGGCGGAACTGAAAGTCATTCCAGTAAATAAGTGATGCCATGCGATCTCTGCTTTTAGATCGGGAGAAGAGCTCCTCGCCAGAGGCGAGTCTATCGACCTCCCAGCGTTAGGGCGGGCTTCAACATGGAATCCAGATAAATGTCTTATGGACTGGATACCGGACTGAGGCATTCCGGTATGACAAGATATTGAGATCGGATAGTTGTATCTCTTCTCCCTTCTCCCTTCTCACCTCTAACGTCTTACGTATAGGGTCGGGAGCTGGAGCTCCCTCCCAGAATTATTTAAAAAAGGAAAACATCTGGGAGGGAGTTGTACTCCCGACCTTGCGAGCTGATGAGCTAAATTCTTGAATGGCGGCGAACAAATATTTAGATTCTTGCATTGTTGTCATCAAATGATCATTCAACTATTTCATGGAATCAATGAATCAGAAGAAAAAAATTTTTGTGACCGGTTGTTTTGACATGCTCCACAGCGGCCATGTTGCATTTCTCACTGAAGCATCAACACACGGCGATGTCTACATCGGCATCGGCTCTGATGAAACTGTGAAGCAGCTCAAAGGCCGTTATCCGATCAACAACCAGGATGAGCGTAAATATATGCTCGAATCGCTCCGATGCGTTACAAAATGCTCGGTGAACGGTGGCTGGGGGATAATGGATTTTTCTGAGAATGAAGATGCACTCAACGCCGATATCCTCTTTGTCAATGAAGATGGCAACAGCCCGGACAAGGAAACTTTCTGCAAAGAACATAACATCCAATATGTCATCAGCAAGAGAATCCCTCACAGTGACCTGCCTGTACGATCCACAACGACATTACGGCGCGAGTGCAATATCCCCTTCCGCATTGACCTCGCTGGTGGATGGCTCGATCAACCTTTTGTGGCAAAACAGTATCCTGGTTCGGTGCTCACAATTTCCATTGAACCGACAATCGAGTTCAACGATCGCAGCGGTATGGCATCGAGCACACGAAAAAAGGCACTTGAATTATGGCACACCGACATCCCTGCCGGTGATACGGAAAAACTTGCCAAAACATTGTTCAGCTATGATAATCCTCCCGGGACGATAGAAGTCTCCGGCTCGCAGGATGCGATTGGCATCGTATTCCCTGGCGTCAATAATCTGCATTACAATGGCGAGTACTGGCCCACGCATATCGACTCTGTTCTCGATGAACCGGTGCTCCGGTTTATTGAGGATCATCTCTTCCTCATCACGCTCGAGCCTCGCGATAAATCGTTTTCAGTGCTCGAAGGTACGCAGGTGAATACAGAAAACACCAAACGTCTGGCCGATGCCGCTGATGCATGCTGGGAGGCAATCCTCCAGCGTGATATTCTCAACTTCGGTAAGTACTTCACACAAGCTTTTGAAGGCCAAATTGCCATGTTTCCGAACATGGTCGACTCCCATATCCTTTCACTTATTGAACGGTACCGATCTCAAGCGCTTGGCTGGAAACTCTCCGGCGCAGGCGGCGGTGGTTACCTCATCCTCGTCTCCGACCGGCAGATCGAAAATGCAATCAAGGTCAAGATTCGCCGTCGAGATGGCGCTGTATAAATCTTATTAATATTTTCGTGAGAATTTGTTGTAGAGGAGTAAAAACTTTCTTACCATTTCGTACGTTTTTTCGAGAGTGTCGTCGAACACGATCGTTGATATCTTCACGTGAAAGGAATGGACCATGCATCTCCAGGCCATCGATTGGATCATTGTTGCCGTATCGCTCATTGTCTGCTTCTTCCCAGCGTTATTCTTCGGCAAACGCGCCGGTAAAAATACCTCGGAGTTTTTTGTCTCGGGGCGTTCCGTTCCTTGGTGGCTTGCCGGTCTTTCGATGGTGGCAACGACTTTCAGCAGCGACACACCAAATCTGGTAACGGATATCGTTCGGCGCAACGGTGTTGCAGGAAACTGGGTCTGGTGGGCATTTACCTTGACCGGTATTGCCACGGTGTTCTTCTATGCACGGCTCTGGCGGCGCTCGGGTGTGATGACAGACCTGGAGTTCTATGAAGTTCGTTACTCGGGAAGGGCTGCCAGTTTTGTCCGTGGATTTCGTTCAGTCTATCTTGGATTTTTCTTTAACTGTATGATCATGGCAACCGTCAATCTTGCCGCATGCAAAATTGCCGGAGTGCTCTTTGGCCTCGAACGCTGGCAGACACTTCTGTTCGTGGGATTGCTTAACGTGATTTTTGCCACCCACTCCGGGCTCTGGGGAGTGCTGGTGATCGATATGGTACAGTTCTTTATTAAGATGACCGCTGTGATTGCTGCCGCATACTTTGCTGTGAACCTCCCGCAGGTCGGCGGCTTGAGCGGATTAGTTGAGAAACTATCCCAGCCTCATCTGGCACCTGATGGCAAGACGATGATCCAGTATCTCAACATTTTACCCGACTTCACCAACAATTGGGATCTGGCACTTGCTATTTTTATCATGCCGATAGCCGTTCAATGGTGGGCAGTCTGGTATCCGGGAGCCGAGCCGGGCGGAGGAAGTTACATTGCACAGAGAATGCTCGCCTCGAAATCGGAAAAAGATTCGCTGGGAGCCGTTCTCTTTTTCAATATTGCCCACTACGTCCTGCGGCCATGGCCATGGATTCTCGTTGGATTAGCATCGCTGATTGTCTACCCTCAGCTCTCAGATATTCAGACCGCATTTCCCAACCTCGATCCAAGTTTGATCGGACATGACATAGCGTTTCCGGCAATGTTGAAATTCCTTCCTGTCGGATTTATTGGATTAATGGTGGGCGGTTTAATAGCTGCAAACTCATCCACAATTCTCACGCACCTGAATTGGGGAGCATCTTACTTAGTTCATGATTTCTACCGGCGCTTCATTCGCAAAGATGGTACCGAGAAACACTATGTAGCAGCCGGAAGAATCGCCACGATAGTGCTTTTCTTCTTTTCATCGGGGCTGGTGTTTTTCCTCGATTCAGCGAAGGATGCATTTGATATCATCCTTCAGGTTGGTGCTGGCACCGGATTGCTGTACCTCATCCGGTGGTTCTGGTGGCGTGTCAATGCCTGGAGCGAAGTGGTTGCAATGATCAGTTCGTTTGTCATTTCCATTTTGCTGCTGATCCTCGGTAAGAATGGCGTCGTGTTGAGTACGCATGTTGCCCTCCTCATTACTATTGCCTTTACAACGATTTCCTGGATAGTCACTGCTTTTGTCGGACCGGAGACGGACCGCCAGACACTTATTGAATTCTATAAAAAAGTACGTCCCTTTGGGCCGGGATGGAAGCGGATTCGTGAAGAATCAGAAATCTCCGACGATGGATCCAGGACAGCGGGCGAAAATATCCCGCTCGGCCTTCTGGGGTGGTTTGCCGGATGCACCGCAATCTGGTCGGCGCTCTTTACGGTCGGTAATATTCTCTATGGGAGAACAGACTACGCCATCATGCTCGGGATTGTTTTTCTTATAAGCAGCATGGCGTTATACTTTGTCGTCAATAAACTCTGGACAGACAACAGTGCTCCATCCGGTACATAGAGCGGACGGATTTTCTGGTGAAGCTGTTGCATTGATTCATTGAGTAAAGATAAAATCAGGTGGAATGAGCAACTTCACATTGCTCGATGCAGGAATTGTCGGTTCGTATCTTCTGATTACCATGATTGCCGGTGTCATGGTGCGGAAGTATGTTGGAACTGTTGAAGATTATCTTGTTGCCGGCCGTGAGATGAATGTCTATCTTGGCATCGCATCGCTGGCAGCAACTGAGTTTGGTATCGTCACCTGCATGTATACTGCCCAGAATGGATTCGAAAAAGGATTTTCTGGAGCAGTTCCCGGCCTGCTTTCATTTGCCGGAATGTTCCTCATCGGTCTGACAGGATTCTGTGTGAAACCGCTGAGGGATTCGGGAGTCATGACCATTCCCGAATTGTTTGAACGATCATTCGGGCCGCGCATCCGTTGGGCATCGGGGGTCGTCATCGTTCTTGGCGGCTTGCTCAATATGGGGGTCTTCTTACGGACCGGAGGAGAATTTCTTATTGCTGTTTCCGGGCTCGATCCTCACTATCTTGAACTGATCATGACCACTCTGCTCGTTGGGGTGACGGTTTACACAGTGTTGGGAGGAATGTTATCAGTGCTCATCACAGATTTTCTTCAGTTCATCGTGATGAGTGTTGGGCTTATCCTGATTACACTTCTGATCCTTGACCGGATCGGATGGAATGCCCTCGTCGGTGCGGTGGAGGTTCATTATGGCGAAGGAGGATTTAATCCCATAAAAAATCCGACAATGGGATGGTCTTATATTCTCTTCAATGCGCTCCTCAACACGGCTGCAGCATTGACGTGGCAGACACAGATTTCGCGCGTTCTTGCTGCAAAGGATTCAGCAACGGGACGGAAAGTCTACACCAGAACATCGTTCTTTTTTGTGGCACGATTTCTTATTCCGGGAATCTGGGGGATTGCGGCTCTGGCGCTTTTAACTCCGGAGCAAGTCGGAGGCAATTCTCTGCTGGCAATGCCAAAAATGCTTGGTCTCATCGTGCCAGCCGGATTAATGGGTGTGCTCATTGCGGCAATGCTTGCCGCGGATATGAGCACCGACTCTTCCTACATGTTGACATGGGGAAGTGTGATATACAATGATATTATGGCGCCGTTTCGAAAGAGGCCCTGGTCCGACAAAAAAGGGCTCATGTGGAATCGTGCGATAGTTGCAGTGATCGGAATTTTTCTTTTATTCTATGGTCTTTGGTACAAGATTGAGGGCGATCTCTGGACGTATCTTGGCATCACCGGCACAATCTACCTCTCCAGTATGTCGGTGCTGTTGATTGCAGCCTGTTACTGGCCGCGGGCAAATAATTGGGGAGCAGCGGCTGCTATTCTGTGCGGCGCATCTATTCCAGCTCTGACGCTTGTGCTGCAAAAGGTGGGTCCTTACACCGACTGGTTTCAGGCAAACAGCACGCTCCTTGGGATGGCTACGTATCTCGTGGTAGGGCTGGCGATGATCGTCGGTTCACTGGTAAAGCATCGCCTTACGATGGCAAAGGAGGGCAGGTAGATGAAGAACCTGATCGAGATATTATTCGGTGAGATGATTGGCGATCATTGGTTCTGGGCAACCTTAACTGTGATCTGCCTCATTTGGTACTCGACGATCACGGTTTATGTTGCTTATAAAGGGATTGGTGACATCCGAGGAATGTTGGAGAGACTCTCCAACCCAAACAGGGGAAAGGATTCTTCCAGCAAGTCAGAGGTTTTCAACGATACTACTGCAGACTAACATTAACATGTTTGATAATCAGAAGGTGCTTCTATGAATCCAGGCTCCAAAATTCTTCTTGTCGACGACTCCGATGAATTTCGGCACATGGTAAAACTCACTCTCGAATCGAAAGGCTATACTGTCGTAGAAGCATCAGACGGTGACCAGGGATTGGAACAGTTCCAGGCATCGGAATTTGCTGCAGCAGTTGTTGATTACGATATGCCCGGTCTGAATGGTATCGACCTTTCAAAGGCGATTAAGAAGATTAATCCGAAGTTTCCCATCCTGATGATAACGGCATACAGCAACCGTTTATCGCTGGAAGAAATTTTTGCCATTGGCATTAATGCCTATCTCCCTAAGCCTCTGCAGATCGATAAATTCCTGAAAGTCGTTGAGCAACTCTAAAAGAGGGAATAGGAACTCAGGTCTGGCTCGCGTTCACGAGTGTTGTGTGGCTGAGTTGAATGCTCATGTGATCTTCTGATAATTGTTTACACATGTATCGACCCCATCTCGGCCTGATGGACATCGCTCTATTTCCTGACAAGTGGAAAGGTTTCGAAATGTCTCTTCGTCGGTTCTCCACTCTGTTTGTTTTTATTCTTGTTATCGTCGTCGCTGTATTCGGACAGTCGCGATCCGGAGGACGATCACGCGGTTCATCTCAGGGTCGTACGGGAATAAGCGATGCGAGAAGGTATCCCATCTCGACACGGTATGCTTACTCACGACACGATTTCTACTTTTCCTCACTGGCAACAACATGGGATGAGGGACTTCCGTTCGGTAATGGAATGCTGGGTGCACTTCTCTGGAAGAAAGATTCTCTGCTGCGAATGGCGCTTGATCGCGCAGATTTATGGGACCTCCGCACTGTAAAGGAATTTGAGCGTCCTGAATTTCGTTTTTCATGGGTTGTCGATCAGGCCCGGAAGAAAGACTACAAGCCCGTTCAGCAACTTTTCGATGTTCCTTATGATCGCGATGCTGCCCCCACAAAGCTTCCAGGTGCAGCCCTGGAGTTTCCCATTCCGGATGTCGAAAAGGTTGTGTCGGCAGAGCTGCTGCTGGAGCACGCTCTCGGTATTATCCGATGGAGAAATGGAATCAAATTGAATACATTCGTCCATGCAACCGAACCGCGGGGGTGGTTCCGGCTGGAAGGATTCAAGTCCGGTATTCGCCCGTGCATTACACCGCCGCCGTATGGTGCACCAGATACGCTCCAGAACAGCGGCAACAGCGGCCCTGGTGGAAATGACCTCCGCCGATTGGGCTATCCTGCGCCTGTGATCCGCCAAAAAGAGAATGAGATACTGTATCATCAGGAATGCAGCGGTGGATTCTCATACGATGTCTGGGTTGGCTGGCGATTGTTGGATAGCACGACGATGATCGGATGCTGGACGATTCGGCCAAGTAAGCAGTATCTCCCCGGAAAGCGTGAAGCACCGATAACGTTGAACGATATTACAGAGAAACGATATCAGGATGAATTGAAATCCCATATCGCCTGGTGGAATAACTTCTGGAGCCAATCATCGGTTCGGCTTCCCGATCTGGTGCTGGAGAAGCAATGGTACCGAGAGATGTATAAATTCGGCAGTGCCTCGCGACGAGGTGCCCCGCCGATTACACTGCAAGCTGTCTGGACTGCCGATAACATGCGCCTACCACCGTGGAAGGGAGACTTCCATAATGATCTCAACACTCAATTGAGTTACTGGCCGGCGTACAGCAGCAATCATCTGGAGGAGGAGAGTGCATTTCTCGACTGGCTCTGGTCGACCAGGGAGAACGCCCGTCGCTACACGAAAGCATATTTTCAAGTGGATGGATTAAATTATCCCGGTGTTAGCACATTGACCGGTGAACCGATGGGAGGATGGATTCAGTATTCCCTCGGGCCAACGGTTTCTGCTTGGCTCGCTCACCATTTCTATCTGCATTGGCGCTACAATATGGATCGGGAGTTCCTCAAAGCAAAAGCCTATCCCTGGATTCGAGACGTGGCAATTTTCCTTGATCAACTGTCGGTGCGGGAGAGCAATGGTAAGAGAAAGCTTCCGTTAAGCTCGTCACCGGAAATCAACGATAACGATGTTACTGCCTGGTTTGATCAGACGACAAATTTTGATCTAGCATTGATTCGCTGGCTCTACTCAACTGCTGCGGAACTCGCACACGAATTGGGAAATGAGCAGGAGTCCCGCCGTTGGCGATCCATTCTCGATGAATGGCCGAACCTTGCTCTCTCCGCCACCGATAAAAAAATACTTGTGGCACCCGGCGAGGAGTTGAAAGCTTCCCATCGCCACTTCTCTCATCTCATGGCAATTCACCCGTTGGGCATCATCGATATCTCAAAGGGCGAAAACGATAGACAAATCATCAATGCATCGCTTATGGATTTGGAGCGGCTCGGTACTGATTGGTGGTGTGGATATTCGTATGCCTGGTTGGGCAATTTGTGGGCACGGGCGCGTCAAGGCGATAAGGCGGCCGACGCACTGCGAATATTTTCCCAATGTTTCTGTCTGCCGAATAGTTTTCACGTCAATGGCGATCAATCGGGTACAAACAAATCGAAGTTTACCTATCGTCCATTTACCCTCGAGGGGAACTTTGCCTGTGCGGCGGGAATTCAAGAGATGCTCCTGCAGAGCCACGGCGGGGTCGTTCGTATTTATCCTTCCGCTCCGTCGTACTGGCGCGAGGCTGCCTTCAATAGCTTGAGAGCCGAAGGAGCCTTTTTGATTTCTGCCGAGATGAACAAAGGTATGACGACGATGATAAAGATTGTGGCTGAGAAGGGGGGAGAGGTAATGCTGGAAAATCCATTTCGTGGGAGAAGAGTGACTGTCACTGGCATCAGCATAGAGGGGAAGAAATTCGACCAAGAATTTATCCGGCTGAAAACCACTCCCAAGGCAGTCATCACACTAAAGACGTCATCTACAAAATAGGAAGCTGTTCAATCTGTTATCAATTGTATTTTCACCACCCCTGCCTTTATAGATCCACAACGGGCGGGCAGGAGTGGAGAACTACCGATCAGTAATCGAAATATTTTTATTAGATTTTTTTCTTTCAATCAAATTAACTCCTCTCTATCTTTGCATCCGCAGAGAGGTTCTTTCTCTATCACTCATTGATTGCGAGTGTATCCTATGTCCACTATTACTCTCAGTCTTGTCGATTGGCTTATCATTGGAATTTATTTTGCTTTCATCCTCGGGCTTGGATATTACCTGAAACGGTTCACGAAGAATCAGGAAGATTTTTTCATGGCCGGACGCAGGAACAGCGCATGGGTTGCCGGACTGGCATTTCTTTCGGCGAACCTTGGTGCACTGGAACTCATGGGAATGGCAGGCAACACATACAAGTATGGTATGTATGTTGCCCATTTCTATTGGGTTGGCGCCATTCCGGCAATGATCTTCCTCGGCATCTATATGATGCCCTTTTATTACAGCAGCCGTATTCATTCCGTTCCCGGTTACCTGAAGTATCGCTTTGATGAAAAGACTCGTGTTCTCAACGGCATCGCCTTCGCCATCATGACCTTGCTCGTCTCCGGGATCAACCTTTATGCGATGGCCCTGGTGCTGCATACATTTCTCGGTTGGAATTGGGACATCTGCATGTGGTCCTCGGCTTTAACTGTCGCACTCTATGTTACGATGAGCGGACTCCTCTCAGCCATCTTCACGGAAATAATTCAATTCTTTCTCATTTGGTTTGGACTCTTTCTCGTCACCTTCCTTGGTATTCTTGAAATCGGAAGCTTGAAAGAGATCTTCGCCCGTGTACCACAATCGTTCTCAACACTCTGGTCGACATCAATGGATGCTTCGCAGAACGGTATGCAAATTACTTGGGCGGGTGTTGTGCTCGGACTGGGCTTCGTGCTCTCGTTCGGATACTGGACCACCGACTTCCTCGTTGTGCAGCGGGCATTTTCCGCAAAGGACATGCGCTCTGCCCGGATGACTCCCATCATCGCCTCGTTTTTCAAGATGGCAGTTCCTTTTATCGTTATCATTCCGGGACTTGTGGCTCTCATCCTTGCCAGTGACCCGAAATATGGATTTGCCCTTCTTCAGGATGGGGGACAAATCAACTACGACTCGACATTGCCGATGCTGATTGCCCGATACTATCCGGCAGGCCTGGCGGGACTTGGTATTACGGCACTCTTGGCCGGATTTATGGCCGGACAGGCAGGCAACGTGAGTGCATTTAACACAGTATGGACCTATGACATTTATAAATCCGTCCTTAATAAAAATGCTTCGGATGATCATTTGCTCTGGATGGGGCGAGCAACAACAATTGTTGGCATCGTTCTGAGTGTTGGAACGGCGTACTGGGCAAAAAGTTTTCCGAGCATTATGGATTATATGCAGGCGATCTTCTCATGGGTGAATGCTCCATTGTTTGCGACAATGCTGCTCGGAATGTTCGTCTGGTGGATTACTCCGAGCGGCGCGTTCTGGGGACTTGTGTGCGGAATGGTTTCATCCTTTACCATGTTTCTTGCTGTAAAGTTTAATTGGATCAATCCACAAATCTTGACACTCTCCTCGCCGGTGAGCGATATGGCAGCGAACTTCTGGCGTGCCTGGTGGGCGTGGCTGATCTGCTTTGCGGTGACCATCATGGTCAGTTTCCATACCAAACCAAAAACTAAAGAAGAGCTAGTAGGGCTCGTTTGGGGAATGACCGATGCACAGGCCCTGGAGAGAACTCACTGGACGAAGAGGCCTGAGTTCTATGCTGTAATTTCCGTCATAATCTTTGTTGCACTGAACATTTATTTCTGGTAGGAGGAACTGATGAAACCGATCTGGTTTTTTGTTGGCATTCTTTTAATGATCCTTGGCGTCTTGATTTTCGTGACCGGCATCATTCTCTATATCTCTCCTCCCGAACGGCAGCCGGTGTTAGGTGAGCTTCATCCGGATATTTGGTGGGGCGCATTGATGACCATTGCCGGTACGATATTTTTACTGGCGAATAGAAAAAAGACGGTAGCATGAGAATGCAAAATTCAAAATGAAAAATGCAAAGTGACAATGCAAAATTCAAAAGTAAAAATGAAAAGTTGTGAGAGAGCATTTGAGGTAAATACAGGATAATGGGTGGCTGCTTTACCTCCCGGCATAGAATATTTTTATAAATTTTAAAAAGTTTTTTCCATCTTCTCATTTTTTAATTTTTCATTTTCAATTTTTAATTGTCCCATGGCTTCTCCCCGACATTATGTCGCATTTGATCTCGGTGCCGAAAGCGGACGCGTGCTGCTCGGCACCCTGGAAAATCAAACACTCTCCCTTGAAGAGATTCACCGTTTTCCCAATGGTCCCGTACTGGTCAACAATTCAATGCGGTGGGATATTCTCCGTATCTATGATGAGCTAAAAGTTGGGCTCAAAAAGATTGTCGGACGCAAGATTAGCATTGAAAGCATCAGTTGTGATTCGTGGGGTGTCGATTATGTGTTGTTGAAAGGCACCGAGCCGATGTTGGGTGTGCCGTACCATTATCGGGATGCCCGCACCGATATGGGTTTCGAGCATGCATTCAAGCTGATGCCAGCCGACCAGATATTCGGAGAGACCGGCATCCAGTTCATGACACTCAATACTCTCTATCAGCTTCACGCCGATCTCCGTGAGCAACCCGAGAAACTCCGCTCCGCAGATCTATTTCTGAACATAGGAGATTACATCAATTATCTTTTTTCGGGAGTGCGGAAGTGTGATGAATCTCTCGCAAGCACGACCCAGTGCTATGATCCGAGAACACGGTCGTGGTCGACAGTGATCATTGATCGGTTTGGTTTTCCGCAACATGTTTTTCCCGAAGTGGTTAAGTCGGGTACTCTATTGGGCCCGATTCTGCCTGCCGTGGGAAAAGAGTCGGGATTTCAAAATGTTCAGGTGATAACGGGTTGCTCGCACGATACGGGGGCTGCTGTAGCGGCTGTTCCTGCTGAAGGAACGGGTTGGGCATATCTGAGTTCTGGAACGTGGTCGTTGTTGGGAGTTGAGCGAAGTACACCGATAATCGATGATAAGAGCCGATATTATAATTTCACAAACGAAATTGGGTACGGCGGCAGTATTCGTTTCCTGAAAAACCTTATTGGACTCTGGTTAGTGCAGGAATGCCGGCGTGAGTGGGCACGTGAAGGGAAGAACTACACCTATGAAGAATTGACTGCAATGGCAGAACAGGCAGAGCCGTTACATTCATTGATAGATCCTTCTGATGCACGGTTCCTCAAGCCTGAGTGTATGACGAAAGCGATTGAAGAGTTTTGCCGGGAAAGCAGTCAACCTGTACCGTCGCAGCCCGGGGAATATATTCGATGTGCCCTTGAGAGTCTGGCATTATTGTACCGCACCACACTCGAACAGCTTGAAGATACCACAAAGGAAAAAATCTCAACCCTGCACATTGTCGGCGGGGGAAGTAAGAACACATTGCTCAATCAATTTGCCGCTAACGCTTCAGGGCGAACCGTCATCGCAGGTCCTGTAGAATGCACAGGAATCGGTAATGTTGTGGTGCAAGCAATGACGCTTGGACATATCGGGACGCACCGTGAAGCTCGGGAGATTGTAAAAAAATCATTTCCTCTTATTACCTATCACCCGGAGAATCCGGGAGTTTGGCACGAAGCCTACAAGCGATTTCAGGAAATGAGGAGGGCATAAAAAGAAAGATTTTTATAAAATGGCCTCCGAGATTAATATCTCATGGAGACCTATATACTCCTCTCACTTCTAACTTCTTTCATCTCACTTTCATATTAACGGAATCTGCAGGTCTCGGCAAATTTTCTTTGCGAGAAAGTCGTTGATTTCGCGATGGCGGGGGAGAGTGGATACTTTCAGGATTCGATTCGCTTCAAGGACCATTGCAATTGCTTCTTTGAGATTTGACCGGACTTCTCTTAATGTAGCTCCTTGTGTATTTGCGCCCGGAAGCTCTTCAACAAATCCGATATATCCTTCAGGCACCTTCTGAAATACCATATTGAATTTAACTTTCATCTGAGCTTTCCTTCAAAGGTTCTGTACCATGTTAGTAAGAAAGCGAGGGAAAGGCAAGGAACGCCGCAGACAAGAAGTCCGTCTTTTCTCATCGATCTGAAAGAGCTCTAAGAACAGTGAAAGATTGTACGAGAGTTATGCTGCAATAAAACAATGGGAGATTACCCACTATGGAGAAGAAAGAGTTTGTACGACTTGAACAAAGAGTACATAAGAAAGAACATGACGTAAGCCCCCAAATAAGCGATTCCTTCCGAAGAGAAACCCCTGGTGCCATCCAATTCCTCATGAATGAAATATTCAATTTATGGTGGTGTAAATTCCACCATCTAATGGTTGATTTTAACATGCCCAATTATTACCTTATACACAAATGATTACACGCCACATACAGAAAGCGCTGCAGGATGCATTACGCGACACACCGGTGGTGTTCGTCAATGGCCCGCGACAGGCGGGAAAAAGCACTCTTGTCCATACTCTGATAGAAAAATCGTACTCCGCGACCTATGTCACATTCGACGATGCCACGATGCTTTCTGCTGCCCGTTCCGATCCGGCTGGATTTCTTCAGGGATTTTCTGGAAACCTTATTCTCGATGAGGTTCAGCGTGTTCCCGATTTGTTTCTTTCAATAAAAGCTGAAGTTGATCGCTCTCGGAAACCGGGTCGATTCATCCTTACCGGCTCTGCCAATGTCCTACTATTACCAAAGATTGCCGAATCACTTGCCGGCAGAATGGAGATCCTTACACTTTGGCCCTTTTCACAGGGAGAAATCGAAAATAGGAGAGAGCGTTTCATCGATCGTATCTTTTCTGAAGCGCCAATCCATACTACTCTCGGAACAGTATCGAAGAACCAAATTATTGAAAGGGTTTCAATCGGAGGATTCCCGGAAGCTCTTTTGAGGGATTCCGAGACAAGAAGGAATGCCTGGTATGGTTCATATATCACGACGATCCTTCAACGCGATGTGCGTGACATTTCCCGCTTAGAGGGGCTGACACAATTACCCAAGTTATTATCGTTACTAGCAACGCGTGTTGCACAACTATTAAACATTGCCGCTCTCTCAAATGCCTGTGCAATTCCACAGACAACATTGAAACGCTATCTCACTCTCCTGGAGACAACCTATCTTATCCATTTGCTGCCTGCATGGTCTGGTAATTTAGGTAAACGGTTGATCAAAACACCAAAGGCATTTTTGTGCGATACAGGTCTCTTGACATACTTACTGGGAAGCAATACGGCACAGTTACAAGCGCAAGCAACAATGTTTGGACCGGTGCTGGAGAATTTCATTATGATGGAATTATTGAAACAAATTTCGTGGAGCAAGACTGATCCTTCGCTATATCACTTTCGGACGTTGCGAGGTCAGGAGGTTGACCTTGTTCTAGAAGACCGTAAACGGAACATCGTGGGGATCGAAGTTAAAGCCAGCAGCACGGTTACAAATGCAGACTTTAAGAACATCAAAGTGCTGCAAGAGATTAGCGGAAACAAATTCCACCGGGGAGTTGTTTTGTACACTGGATCGTCAATAATACCATTCGGCAAAAGCCTTTTTGCTTTCCCTGTTCACTCGCTTTGGATGCTGTAATCCTTCTTGCATGGAGATAAGCGATCATTTTTTTGCCACTCCAGAGGGGAAAGAAATTCGGCTTTTTCCTTTGATCTATCTGGGCAAAAAGATGGACTTCTCAAAATAATAGACCTTCGGAAGGTCTAAAGGAATAATGCAGCGATACCTTCGAAGGTTCTCTTTGCCCGAACCGTTCCCTCCCATCAGATGCAAACTGCGTAGGGAACAGTTCGATGCTTTTCTCTGTGGAAGCTCCATAAAATATTTTCGCCTAAAAAAGGTTGTCAACCGGCGAATGAGTCAAACTTCCAACCTATGACATTGAGATATCTTCGCTGGCAAACGCATCTCGCTCAAGCCCTCGGCGGGGATGCCTTCGGGCTAGCGTAGAAAGAAGTCCGTCTTTTCTCTTCGATCTGAAAGAGATCTATAAACAATGAAGGATTGAACGAGAGTTATGCTGTAATAAAACAATCTACGGATTTCTGCCAAGTCAATAGTAAAATTGTACATTAACAATGTGAAAAAACTAAGAATTTATCTTGATACATCAGTTATTGGTGGCTGTTTCGATCCGGAGTTCTCTCCATGGTCAAATGGATTATTACGGGATATTCAGGATGGAATATTTATTGCCGTACTTTCTCCTCTCATTTCAGATGAAGTAGAGAACGCGCCTCAACAGGTCAGGGAGATATTTTCGAAATTGCTCAACGAGGGTCCTGAGTTAGCCCAAGTTCGACAGTTCAAAAATATTTTTGATCATTTTCTGATGAAAGTCCGCGAATGGAGCGAGCATTAGGCGATTCTCTATAAAAGTGCTATGTAGTGCCGACCTACCCCCTTGCGGAGGGCATGGTCGCTGTAGT
>JAZDJN010000115.1:0-5076 GCA_043803945.1 bacterium
TGATCTGATAGAAATAGATTCCGCTGGAAATCTTTGAAGCATCGAAGGTAATGGTATAGCGGCCTGCATCCTGTTTGGTATCTACGAGGGAAGCAACCACCTGACCAAGGACGTTAAAGATTTTCAAGCTCACATTCCCCGCCTGAGGAATCGAGTACGAAATGGTCGTGCTCGGATTGAACGGGTTCGGATAGTTCTGCTGTAACTCGAACACGTACGGAATTGTGTTGTCTTCAACTGCCGTTGCCCGTTTTCCCGCATTGAAATCCCAGGCATTATAGTATTTTGGATTCATACTGCCCCATTGCGACGCAATCGTTGCCGTCGGACCTGAATCGTCGATGTTCTCAATGTGGTTATTGCCAAAACCGCCGACGCCGCCTTCGTTATCGCCGCCGCCGATACCAAACTTAAATTCCTGGCCTACGGTAACAGGAGATGTTCCACCTGCGACATAGGAAATTAATCGCGTGTAGATGCTGTCGTTGGCTTTGGTATCGCCATGAGTACCATCATCAAACATACGGCGTGTTGTATCCTGCCAGAGCGTCGGACCCCATGTGGCCCATCCGCCTGTAGCTGGACCGTTCATTGCGACACCCCATTTTTTAACGCTGTCAGCTTTCTTCACCGTCAGCGTACCTTGAATATCCTGCAAGCTGTCTCCTTTTAAAACCTGGAAAATAGCCGGACGTGCATCAACAGTAAACTTCACGGTCACATTACGGGCAATGGCGCGTAAGTTTCTGAATCGGGGCATCCGCCGGTCATCATTGGCATTTGTCGAGATGTCGTTAACCGTCAAGGCTTTTGATGTCACTGTTGCGTTTCGACGTTCGCCTAATGAGACATCCGTTCCGGAATAGTTAAAGTTGTAATAGGCTTCCCGCATCTCTCCACTCGCCGACACTCTGTAGTACTGATAATACAACGGTGTGTTGAGTTTCGTGATGACCGTATCGACAGCACGGTATGTCGTTGTAAGACCCTGTGGATTCATGCGTTTGACTCGGACTTCCTTTGCACTTCCACCATAACCACTGCGAACTTCAAGCATATCATCCAGAACGAAACCATTCTCTGTGATCGCACGCAGCATGTTCGCATTAAACGTCACAATAACAGTGTCAGAGCCAGTAAATCCGGCGAGGTATCGATTAGCCCAGAACTTCCAGTAGAGTGTCGTATCGGGCATCGTCGGCCTGAATTCAAAGATACGAGCTGGATTGCTTCCTCCACCTGGTTCGATATCGGGACCTGTTCTTAATATTCCATCTTCCCACGTTGGATTTGACGTTGGATTATTCGCATCGACCTTTGCGTGAATCACGAACTTATAGTAGACAGTCCCTGCCACTGAATTCTTTGAGAATTTGACAACGGTGGACCAGAATTGTGTTCCATTATATTGTTGGCTGCCACCATTTCCATGTTGGGTTTCCTGTTTCAGAAAGATCGTTCTATCCCATGCCAATGGCGCCAGACTGCCGCGGAGGCCCATGACCTGTGTACCGACATTGAAGCCCTCATTCGATTGCATATTGACACGGAACATCACCGCTATGCTATCGTTCGAGGGAACATACGGCTTCCAATACTGATCCTGCTTTGAAGGGCTGCCATTAACATATTGTACAGGAAGTGTTGTATCTTTATTCAATGGCAATGTGTTCAGCACCAATATTCGATTTCCGGACGTGAGGTCATTTTCCCATCCCTGGTGCTCATCATCTGCAAGTAGGGTTGGTTTGCGATTTGTATAGAATTTGTACTCGATGGAAGAACCAAGGGTTGCAACAAATTTTGCTGATCCTTCCCAATAATCACCGCCGATGTTCGTAAGTTTGACAGGACTGCTCATCCCCCATGTTAACGGTGCTGAACCGCCGCGCACTTGAACGTAGGAGATAGGCCGCAATGTGTCGGGTACTGTTGCTGTATTTACCCGAAAACGAACCGTCATCATATCGGGAAAACTTGTTCGGTACGATCCAATTCCATTGTTCGTCGAAAGAACCAAGAGATCGTATGTGCCGTCGCCGTTGTTTTTGAACGCGACATCTCCTGTTCCATTTGCATTCGAATTTTTGCCGAGAGTTTCAGTAATGGCGTACGTCACAGCATTTGCTGTACCGGCAGAAACATCCACAATCCTCATATTCTCATTCCCTCCTCCATACTGGAAAACCAGGAGAAATTTTGAGTTCCCTTTCGCAACATAGCGGATAGCGTTACTTCCTGTCGCGAGAACTGTTCCGGGAACCGTTGCCACATATGTTCCGTTCGACTGATATTCTTTTGCCGACTGTCCATTCGATTTGAGATAGAAGCCTGCACTACCAGTAGCCAGAGGAGCCACAGACGGAGTATTTCCTGTCACGCCATCACTAAGCTTAATAATGGTTGGAGTGAAGGTGGCACCATTATCGGTCGTTGTAAACTTCACAATTGTATCCTTGGTTGCTGCTGCTGCATAAATGGCGATCGAATTATCTGCCGTTGAGCCAACGACTGTGAATTTATCACCAAGCCGAAGTGTTCCCGTTGCATAGGAAATCACATTGACCGGACTTGCCGTCTCGCTTGCCCATTTGTAGACTTTGAACGGAGAGGCACCAGTCCCAGTCGTCAAGTTACAGGCAAAAATGATTCCATCGGATGAGACTTCAATGTCATTAATGGCAAATGTTCCACCGGAGATGCCGCCCACCAGGAGTGTATCTACATCTGCTCCCGTAGCAACATTAAGAATCCTAACGAACGTACCAGCATTTCTACTGACAACATAGATACGGTCATTGACGCCCACATTACCGTACGCAAAACCACGTTCTGTACTGCCAGTAGCTGAGAACCATGTGGGCAAAGATGTCTTGCCCGCAGATCGCTCCCAGGTGGATGTGAGTTGTGCCATGCTCAGATTCAGTGCAAGAACCGTGAGCAGCACATAGGCAAAAAAGCATTTCCATCGCATCATAGATCACCTCGAGAATAGTTGTGAAGAATTATTGGATTACAAATATCTACAGTTCCTGATTCAATAACCAAGTGGAATTTTCGCCGGTTTGAACAGATCGTAGAGAACAAGCCCGACGCTTCCAAGGATGACACCGTCAGTATGAAGTTTTGCGGGGAGAATACGCACAGCTTCCGCAGGAACGGAAAGTATATCCTCCCGGACTTTCTGCTGCACACGCTCCAGCACAAAGGTGCCCGCCTCGGCAATATCGCCGCCAATGACAATCAACTCGGGATTCAGTGTATTAATCAGATTGATGCACACAATACTTGTCAGTCTGGCCACTTCATCGAGAACATTCTGGGCGATAGTACAGCCACTCTCTGCATTGCTGAACAAATCAGCAATCGTTCGATTCCCATTGCTGCCCAGGTGAGCTGCGTAACTCTGAAGGATCACAGAATTCGCCAGTACTTCGCCAAAGTCCCGCTGACCCGAAAAAAGGAGCGGGAACATTTGTTGATCACGGATGCATGCTCCAATTTCGTTATAACCAATTTCACCGGCACTGTTTGTAATGCCATGGTGTAATTTACCGTCGATGATGATTCCCGAGCCGATACCATCACCGATCCAGAGGAAGACCTGGTTCCAGACATCTTTTCCAACGCCAAAGAGATACTCTCCAAGGGTTCGCACCTTCACATCGTTTTCGATATAGACAGGATATCCGTAGCGCTCCGCTAAATCCTTTTTAAGATTGATACCAGTCCAGCCGGCGAGTGTATCGGCAACTTTGAGGGCGCCGGTTTCACGATCGAGCAACCCAGGCAGGCCAATACCGATGCCAACACATTTTTTCGCGTAGCGTTTGGTACGGAGCAGGGTATCAAGTGAGCGAAAGAGATTTTTGATGACGGTCGCGGGTGCAGTTCCCGGGGTATGGGATAATGAACGTTTCTCCATGATGTTCGCATTGAGATCGGTAACGGCGAGATGGCATTCACGCATTCTGAGATCGATGCCGATGACGAATCCTGCTTCCGGATTAAACTGGAGGAGTTCTCTCTTCCTTCCACCCTTTATCGTCGACGCCGATTCCCCGATGCTTTCGAGGAATCCTGCCTTTAAGAAACGATTAATAATATCCGAGACCGTCGGTTTAGAAAGACCGCACCGATGAGCAATTTCAGTTCGTGAAATAATATTCGAATCCCGGACAAGCCGGAGAATTCGGTATTCATGAGGCTCATCAAAGTATCTGTTGCGCTTGTTAATCGTCCGCCACATGAAGGAGCGATGCTCCTGAGAAATGAGTAATGATGTTCACTACACGTTGAAGGAGGTGTTCAAGCTGCCAGGGAATAGTTAGTTTGTTAATTAAACTAACAAACGAAAGGTAGCAACAATGCCGCTCGATGTCAAGTTAAAATATTGCGATATGTTATTTCTTCTAATAAGATGTCACACTATTTACTTTTCTCGGTGATTCTCAGTGTGCCATCAGTGGTAAAAAATTTTGCAATACCTTTATAGCTGAGCAGTTACGTGAGAGGTTAATTTTAATGATGAAAGAGCAGGAGGGCCGCTAGCGGATGATCAGGAGTTTCTGTATCTCTATGCGTGATGCCGTTGAGAGCCGGGCAATATACATGCCGCTGCCCAGCTTCGATGCATCGAACTGCAATTGATGTTCGCCGGGCAATTGATCACCATCGGCAAGTATCGCTACCCTTCGTCCGAGTGTGTCAAACAACTCCATGGAGACATGACCTGATGTCGTGGAGGAATAGAAGAAATTTGTTGCAGCATTGAACGGATTTGGGAAGATAGAAAAGGTTCCGGTTCCCGAGACAGTAGTTGATCGATCTGCTTGGTTCACAGCGGTAACTACCATTGGACTCAACCTTCTGTTCAGGAGAATCATTACCGCATCTGCAGTGATCAGTTTATTTGTGCCAATATTAGTATTACTCACTGATGTTACGCAAAAATAGGTTTTGCGGTCCAATCGATCGGTTGAAGAGATCTCAAATGCTTGAATGCGGTTTTCAGTGCATGTAAATGCAGATTGAGTTTTAACCCTTCATATGAGACCGCGGTTATTCTGTGCATCA
>JAZDJN010000116.1:0-21730 GCA_043803945.1 bacterium
ACTCGTGATGCCAACGAGTGAGCTTAAGGCGTAGATGCCGTTTGTCTGATAGTTCACTCCCGGTCCGCTCTGGTAGGTTACAGTTGCTGGATATTCCTTTCCTGCCTGTCCATCCCAGATCTTGAACTGGATGAGCTCGCCTTCGTTGAATCCATCCTTCAATGTCGTCGTCTGATCGTTATCGCCCCAAACAGCAATAGCTGCATTTTGTCCTTCCTGCCAAATACTGTAACCGGCACAGACCAGATCGTTATCCCGCTGGAAGAAGACACCGATAGCATCACCGGTCTTGAGCGGAGATGTAGCAATCTTCGGATTGATTGCAAACGGAACTGCAATCGTGGCATTTTTTCCCGTTGACTGTGCAAAATTCCATGAAGCAGGAGGCGGGAGAGTAGATCGAATAAACATCTGAACCACAGGACCGTCAAAACTAGAGCATCCGATATAACAGGTATCGCCTGTGGGGCTGAATGCAATCCCCCGCGGGCGGTACTGTTCTGTTCCGGAAATCATATTCCAGCCGAGAGTATCGACAATCTGTTTTGTAATTGGATCAAATGCGTACCAGGTCTGTTTAGTGTATGGCGGCACTGGTGGATTCATGTCTGATCCGGAACTAACCCAGAGATAGCCGGTTATCGGGTGTCGTGTCATTGACTCGATCGCAAGTCCATCAAACAGATTTTCCATCTTTGTGTACGGACCTACTGCACCATTATCGCTGTGATATCTTATCAGCGCTTTGGTGTACTGATACTCAGGCCAGAACACGTCTTTACCATCCCTTGTCACTCCAATTGATCTTGAGTAGCCGGTTGTTGCCGTCTCAACATTGCCCAGTGCAGTGAATCCTGAATTGAATACCTGAATAGAATACCCTGGCGTAACTTTTCCAATAAAAATATTTCCAGATATATCTGCCGCGGCGGCAGTTAACGTTACATTCGATTGCGGAGTTACTTTATTCAGTCCCTGTCCGGTCTTATAATCGATCCGATATAACACAATCGATGATGAATAGAGGATGTTTCCTTGATGATCTGTTGTAAGCCCGCGGCTTGAGTTATAGAGCGTATCAGTAACCCCACCGACAGTAATCATCTTGATAGGAGAGAACGGTGCTTGAGTACCGTTCGGGTAGAAGACATAGAGTACGCGAGTTTTAAGATATACCGATCCGACAAGTATGCTATCGGACGCGCCATACGGACTAACCCAGACTTTGCCTTCCGGATCGACAGCAAGGCCTTGAATACCGAGTGAGCCGGTGGTTGAATTGAAAAATGTCTTGATAAATTGCCACGTCCTCGAAACCGGAGGCGGCAGGATATTCTGTGTTGTAAAGCTATAGATTGTCGACCACCCACTTGCTCCCGCGCTATTTACGGCACTTACTCTCCAATAATATGCTGTGTTTCCTGCTGGAGTAATTAACAAAGAAGTTGATGTCAGATTCGCCTGATCATAAAGAATTGTTGAAAAATCCTGAGTACTGGAGATTTGAATTCGATATGATTGCGCACCGATTGATGCATTCCAGGTTAAATTGAACGGAATGAGAACACCGGTTGAAGCATTTGCAGGAGCAAGTAATGCTGGTGGAGCCGGAATGCCCGACGCCCTTGCATAACTCATGTTTTCGAATCCCGTTGAATCAACCGCCCCGACGCGGTACACATAGATTGTCCCTTCCGTTACTCCCGTGTTTTCATACGTTGTTTGAGTTGTCGAATCGATCAGCGAGACATTGATTGAATCGGAGCCACGGTAGATTCTGTACTTGAACAGACCAATACCGCCGCCTGCATCCTGCCAGGAGAGATTAACAGTTGTGCCGCTTGTCGATGCGGTAAGGTTTTGCGGAGCCAGATGTAAGTTGAACTGCTGCGGCGTGCGGGCGATATTGGAGATGCGAATTTCATCGATAATGCCAGGAAAAATATATGGAGAATTCTGAAACCCTATTAACACTCCCCACGAAATCATCTTTACACCTTGAGAATAAGTCTGTGAAGCGAGTTGTCGACCGTTAAGATACAGCGTACCAACCCGATTGCCAAAGGTTCCTGCAAGATGATACCATTTATTCATGGAGAGGGCTGCGGCGTTTGAACTCAATCCACCACCAATTGAACCATCGGAAAGCGTCAAACCAAACATCACACTCAAGTCTGGATTGACATGCAAACGGGCTCCAGCCGCACAGAGAAAAGTCCAGACACCTGCTGGTGCGGCTGAAAGCTTCACCCACGCCTCAATTGTAAAGTGTTCCCCAAGGCCGGCAGGTATAAAAGATTGTACATAAATGCCATTGCTGGTCGCAGGCAAATAGCCATTTCCCATCTTGGCAGGTACGAGAGAGCCAAAGCCAAACGTTCCATTATTGCCATAGCCGCTCGCATCCATCACCGTTGGACCGCTTGCTTCATTCATATGCAGCAAGAATACAGTATTCGCATCCGGTTTGTACTCACCGGCAAGTGTCATGGGTCCTTCAGGCATAATGAGTCCGGGCCAACTCTGTTTCCTTGTCGGAAACCAATTGAGATCTCCCGCCGGAAATCCACCGGTCCCGCCAGCGTATGCTGTCGATACCGTCGAATACGAACAATTGAGCGAATCCCGCAGCCATGTATATCCTTTCCGATCGTAATCGTTCGGGTCGCTTGCACTACCATACACCCATGCACCCGGAGTATTCTTCGACTTGTTCCCGCCAGTCGGATCTCTGTACCACCGCATCTCCTGTGTCATCAACGCAGGGACTTTGTTTAAGGTGACAGGAATTTTCTTGAATGCATTCACTGAATCTGCACCAAGCTTACTGTTAATATGCCACGTCAACGGTGCGCCTTCACCCGTGACACCTGCAGAGGCAAACTGGTTGAAGAATGCCTGACCAGAATCAGAGATGCCATAGTAGTTGTTGGCAATGGTCCAGAGCGTTGTGGATGTGGGATACGAGAAAATCCAACTCATCCGGGGATTACCAGATTGATCCAATTCACCGCTCGGAATATATTCTGCCTGGCGCGTTGGATCTGTATCATTCCCCAACGCAAATGCATCGAGAAAGAGATTATTGATGATGATGGCGTTACTCCCCAACGTTCCCAACGAAAGAAGCCCATGGAAAGACATACCATTGACGAGTGTGTTATGATCGAACAAGAAGTAACCAAGAACACCAGTGCTGCTTGCACCGCTGGCAGGATAGTGACGGACTATGCGATCTTGCCAATTCGTAAATGTGTTATTCACCAGAATTAGAGAATCACAAGGTGAATTACGCAAATCGATTGCTTTTCCTGCTCCAAGATTGGAGCGACCGAGATATCCCATATTGGCAAAAATTGTATTCGTTACTTTAATGACAGAGGCAGCACCATCTGTCCTGATGTGATTGCCATTGGTATTCGACAGGATACAGCTATCGATTGTGATATTGAGGCCAGACATCGTTGAGGGGATGTTGATCAATGCCCCTTGCATATTCCACCGATTGGTATCGACAAGCTCGTAGTAACCGGTGATTTCAAGATTCTTTAGTTCCAGATTTCCATTGAGCTGGAAAAGATTACCAGGCGGATTCCAAGGTGTTGAGCCTGCGTAAGCTGGAAAGAGCATAATAACCGGTTTCTTTGTTGTCGAGCTATCATTCGCTCTGAGTCTCAATGTCCAGTTACCACTGTTGATAAATACCGCGTTTGCAAGATACAATCCGCCACGCTGTAATTCATAGACGCGACTAGGCAGCTTTCCACTTGCCAGTGTGTCGTCGGCAATTTGCTGATTGAGATATTTTGCCGAAATGTTATATGGTGGAAGGCGAAGTACATTTCCTGGCTCTGTGAGTGTATGGTACTGATCAATTGCCAGGTTGGTGTAAATGTTGACGTTGCCTTTGGGCCATCGTATGATGACAGTATCAACCGTCGCTGCACTTCCCAATCCAAAATGTGCCCAGAGGTCACCATTGGTTATTCCTCCAGCGCCTGCCTGGATATCACGCACCTGCCTCATGGCTCCCGTCACAATAGTGATTCGTGCCCCAATCCCTGCAGTGTTATTAAATATTCCCTTCGGTTTAATACCGATCCAATGATTCGAATTGCCACTGTTATGAAGCGGTAGCTTTGACGGGCTTCCTGAATAAGAGACACCCTCATTGAAATAGAGGTCCAGCACACCGTCGGTATCATAATCAACAAAGACAGCACTCCTGTAAGCACCTATGAAACCGGCACCAGTTTCACTTCCCACTTCGACGAATGTGCCATTGTCATTGCGATAAAGTTGTTGGATACCATTCGACTGAGCTCCGATCACTAAATCCAGATCACCATCGTTATCATAATCGCCCCAATAGGTACCACGTGAAGATGAAAATGCCGAGGCCAAGCCTACACTGCCGGCGATATCTGTAAACGTGCCGTTGCCATTATTTCTGAACAGTTTTGCCACACCATCGTTA
Organism: bacterium; assembly: GCA_043803945.1. GTDB lineage: Bacteria > Bacteroidota > Ignavibacteria > UBA10030 > UBA10030 > JAZDJN01. The sequence continues at coordinate 4,478 of JAZDJN010000116.1, forward strand.
TCGCCGGTCCACGGTATAAGGAAGAGATCCATATCTCCGTCATTATCAAAGTCACCCCAGGAAGATGTAATCGCAGACCTTGCTTTTAATCCTGTTGCATTCGAGTCACTCAAAACTAGCTGTCCTCCCTGATTAAGTAGAAGCGCACATCCATAGTTTGGAGTTCTTATCGTCGGCATCCAGAGATCAAGGTCACCATCGTTGTCCACGTCCACCCAGGCTGGATTCCATGATTCTAAATTCGGAATAGACGGGGCGATTGTTGAGCCTGCCACTTCGGTAAACACGGCGCTGCCATTGTTACGAAGTATCCGAACAGGGAGTGCTAAAGCATTTGCACCTGCGAATGCAACATCAAGATCTCCATCCTTATCATAATCGCCCGCTGTGACCTGCCAGAGTGCAACTCCAGCATCGATAGTAGAAACGCCTGATTGTGCTGAAATATCCGTGAAGGAGGTAATATCATTTCTAAAGAGTCTCAAACCGCCATCGGTTATCAGTAGATCCAAATCTCCGTCATTATCGAAATCTGCCCACACTGCACCAAATGCCGCTCTGTTATAAGGTCCTGCAATTCCCATTGAGACAGCAACATCGGTGAAGTGGCTCCCGCCGTCGTTTCGATACAAGACGTTGGGCTTGGCTTGACCGGGAATGAAGAGATCAAGGTCTCCATCGTTGTCATAATCTCCCCAAGCACAACCGAATTGGCCAAATGAAGTTGTGATACCAAGGTTATCATCGCTCGGCATGAAGAGCGCCGTTGACCTGTTGATCCTGAACATGTTGTCACTTACGTCATTCAATGTTCCATCAACAACTTCGGAAATCCTGATACGGCATCGTGTGGAGAGTACGTTCGGTATTGTCCATGCAAACGATCCTGTTCCTCCCGGTGTGCTCGCTGTGATTTCACTCCAGGTGAGTCCGTTGTCGAGTGAATATTCAAGCCGTACATTGTCTACGGCACTGCTCGACCATGTGATATTTTGTTGTGTTCCGAATTTCCAATTATCCCATCCATTCGGTGCCGTCAGTGTAAGAGATCGATTTCCGGTTGCTACGAAATTGGAACTCATTGCTTCAAATCCGGTCGAGTCTAAGGAAGAAACACGATAATAGTAGACTGATCCAACAGGAACATTCAAATCGGCATACGCGGGAGAGGTTGTTGAATCGAAGAGTGCAAAGCTCCCCGGATGCCTGCCGCGATAGATTCGATATTTCAGAAGTCCAACCAGTCCGCCTCCATCCTGCCATGTGAGATTGACAGTGGTACCGGAGATCTCGAGTGCAAGGTTTTGAGGAGGAAGATGTAAATCAAATTCCTGCGGTGAACGCACTCTATTCGAGAGGCGCACCTCATCAATCAAGCCACTGTAGATATAGTTGCTCCCTCCTCCTCCGATGATGGTATTGGATGAACTCGAAGAGGAAGGTGTTAATCCTGCCACATTTTTATTGAAGACCTGCACGCCGTTGATATACCCGATAATTCTTCCATTGGCATAATCATAAATACCGGCACAGTGAGTCCAAACGCCAAGAGAGATTGCTGTTTGTGAACTATCATATCGTAAATCTCCATTGGACATTCGCACGCCCATCATAAGTTTTCCTCCCGGGTTGATGGAGACAAACGATTCAAGTGATAACCCATTGAAGAATATATCGCCGGCTGTAGCTGTAAACCGATCGGCTTTGATCCATGCTTCAAATGTATACGTGGGTGCTGAGGCAGAGAGGAGAGGCTTACCCAGATCAATAACGTCGCTCGTTCCATTGAATGATCGCGCTTTATCAAACCTTCCATCTCCAATTGTTGTGCCGTTAGCAGTGCCATAGTTGCCATGTCCGCTGGCATCATTGACGAACGATCCACCTGGTTCATTCATGTGCATCAAGAGGATGGTATTTGCATCTGGTTTGTATTCACCTGCCAGTGTTGGCTGTGGTATGGTGCTCCGAACAAACATTTGAACCGCACCATTGTCGACATTGAAGCAGGCAACATAAGCCGTATCGCCAGTTTGGCTGAATGCAATTCCTCGGGGTCTCGCAGAGGATGACCCTGCGAATTGATCCCATCCAATGGAATCGATAATCTGTTTCGTTGTCACGTTGTACCCGTACCATGTCTGAATAGGATACGGCAGGTTTGGAGGAAAAATATCATACCCCGTACTGAACCAGAGCAATCCCGTACTCTTTTGCCATGCCATCGATTCAGTAACAAATCCGCTGATGCTATCGAGTTTTGTATACGGACCTGCTGCTCCATTATCGCTATGGTACTGATAGAGCTTCATATTGCTATACTCAGGCCAATAAACATCATTGCCATTTGCAGAAACAGCGATTGTGCGCGAAAAACCGGTTGATGCTCCAAAGACAGTTCCTGCAAAATTGAAATTCGTGTCATAGATTCTCAACGGATTAGAGATGTTCACATGGCCGATAAAAATGTTTCCAGCGGCATCCCTGGCGACAGATGTCAGAGTCACACCTGCCTGGGGAATGACCTTATTCATTCCCTCGCCGGTTTGATAATTAAAACGATAGAGTGCATCTCCGGAGGAATAGAGAATATTCCCATTCTGATCTGTTGTTAATCCTCGGCCACTATTATAGAGGGTATCGGTAATCGATGAGACAGTGATTGTCCGGATCGGCGAGAATCCGACAGATGAGCCATCTGGATTTAAAATATACAGGGCACGAATTTTCTTATAAACTCCACCCACGAATATACTGTCGGTTGCTCCATAGGGTGCAATCCACACTTTTCCCGAAGGATCGACTGCTATTCCATGGACACCCATAGTATTCAAGGGAGTACTATAGAAAGTCTTTGCAAAATTCCACTGCAACGATACCGAAGGATTTATAATGAGCCGTGTCTTGAAATTTCGAACTTCAGACCAGTTGCTGCCACCTACCGAATTGATCGCCTTCACTCTCCAGTAATAGGTAGTCAATGAGGCAAGTGTTGGCGTGTTCACCGAAGTCCCAGTGGTTGTCATATCCATCATCAGCGCAGCAAAGCCAGCATCGGTGGCGACCTGTACTTGATAGGAACCCGCACCAACAACCGTATTCCAGAAGAGAGACATTTGCACAGGCTGATCGATATATCCAGTTGAAGGGCTGGTTAATGTTGGAATTGCCGGTATGGTAAGATTGAGCGGTGTATCATTCCACCATTTCCAATAGAGCGTTGTGTCTTTTGGACTGGCCTTGGTGGGAATGGACCTCCAACTATCTGTGGCGACAACATTCGCATTGGGATCATCAGCATCGACGATAACAAATTTGTAAGAGATATTATCAACAAATTCTGAAACAGGAAAACGTATTGAGCCCGACCAGAAATTCGAACCATCATAAGGATTGCTGACATTCGGGCGAGGTGATTCTTTTCTCAGAATAAATGTCTTACCATAATAGCCTAGAGTATTACCTCCGCCACGCACACCCACTAACTGCCCTGCTTGCGTGAATCCTTTTACTTGCATATTGACACGGAAGTATACATCGATTGAATCGGGCTGATCGACATACGGTTTCCAGTACTGTGGTTGCGGTGTGCGGCCATTAACAAATTCCAATGGCAAGGTTGTGTCTGCAGCACCAACAATAAGAACACGGTTATTCGTTGTAGGATTCACAACCTGGAGATCCGTCTCCCAACCATTGTTTTGTTGACCCGTTGGTAATGGATTTGCGACATGAGTAAAATACTTATATTGAAGTGTATCACCCGGAGTCAGGAGGATCGTTTTTCTCCAGTAATCTCCTCCGATATTGGTCATGATACCTTGTGAGGTTTCATTCCAAGGACCGAGGTATAGGATATTCCCCCGGATTTGTATGAAGGAGTTCGGTTTCAGTGTATCCGGAACAGTTGAGGTGTTAGCGGTGAAAGTCACATTGACAGGACGTGGAGGAATAGTTGCTTTAAATACACCTCCACAGCTTGTCCCCGCGTACACGAATCCGCTTGTGTGGATGAGAAGGGAGAGTACATTGAGATTCGTCAAACCGTTATTGGTTTGTATCCAGGTTGCACCGTTATCGATAGAACGAAATACACCCCCACCACTCCCCGAATAAACGCACCAACTAGAATCGATCGCTAAAGCCCTAATGTCGGTATTTAATAACCCCGTGTTCACCTGGTTCCAACTACTGCCACTATTTGTTGAAAGGTATACACCGCTGCCAGCCGTCCCTGCAAAAATGGAATTGGGCCAATTAATTACAAGAGACCTCACCTGGGCAGGGAAGAACGTAGAGAGTTGGGTCCAGGTCACCCCATTGTCTGTCGAGCGAAATATGATCCCTCTAAAGCTCGGTGTGCCCTCGGTGGCCCCCGCAAATAGGTCGCCATTCCAATTAATTGCAAGTGTTCTAATTGCTTCGCCTGTTAAACCTGTGCCCACCTGTGTCCAATTAGCACCATTATCAGTCGATCGGAATATCGCTGAAGTATAATTCCCATTGAGGAACACCTGGCCGCCTGCGAACAAATAACCATTCGACTTTGCTGCAAATGCAAAAACCCAGGGCCATTGCCCCGATGAAAGGTTGAGCGTTGCCTGTGTCCATGTTGCTCCTTCATCTGTCGACCGGAATATTCCAGACTGGGAACCGGCAAAAACGTGTCCGTCTGCATTCGTCCCCATTGCTTCGGTGTAGAGTTGGTTCAATCCTGTATTCGCATGGTACCAACTTCCACCGCCATCCGTCGAACGCGCGACTCCATCCCCATAGACACCGGCAAAGAGATGGCCGTTGGGAGTGGTGACAGTAGCATAGACGACGGTAGCCTTCAATGGAACTTCAGTCCAATTATCGGCATTGTCGGTAGAGCGAAAGATGCCACCGCTGGTTCCTGCATAAATAGTCCCGCTCGAATTCACGAGGAGGTCAAACGTGAGGGGGCTGGCAAGACCGGTGCTTGTCGTTGTCCAGTGTTCACCGTTATCCGTCGAGCGAAAAATTCCTCCAACAGCACCGGAGGCAGTACTTGCGAAGAGAACACCAGATGAATTGAAGGCGAGGCTCGTAACATTCGTGAGAGTTAAACCGGTGTTAATTTGAGTCCATGTGTCGCCATTATCCGTAGAACGAGAGACGCCATAGTTCCCGCTGCCGATAAAAAGATGTCCGCTTGAGTTGAAAGCTGTCGAATTCACATAATCATACACTGTGCCTGTCCTTACCTTCACCCAACTATCCCCATCGTCCTGCGATCGGAAGACACGACCACTGTCACTGCCCGCGAAGATAGTTCCACTGGAGTTGACAGCAACCGAGTAAAAAGTACCGTTCAGCAATCCTGCGCCTACCTGAGTCCAATGTCCACCGTTATCGGTTGATCGAAAAACTCCCTCACGCATTCCAGCGAAGAGATACCCGTTTGTATGAATTGCTAAAGATTGGATAGACATGTTGCCGGGAAATCCTGTATTCACCTGAGTCCATGTTATACCATTGTCTGTGGATCGCTGCACACCCCAACTTCCGCAGAAGACGTGGCCGGAAGAGTTAATCGCGATTGCCTCGATCCCTTGCATTGACACGCGTGCCCATGAGGTACCGCCATCTGTCGAACGAAGCAGTCCGCTGTAGGCACCAGCGGCGAACAAGCGGCCGTCTGCATCAATTGCCAGTGACCTGAACACACCTCCGGAAGGTCCACTTGTCTGCTGCCAGATGCTTGACTGAGCGCTAAGCGTGGTGAAAATAGAAAGAAGGGTGACAATACAAAGAGCAATGCGATGAATGGACGAACGTGTCATGACACAATCCTCCTTAAGAAAAGATTCAAAAAAGCTTCCAACTTCTCCAACATCATCCCAACGGGATTCTCTTGCACGAAAACAAGAACTATGTCGAATAGTTGTGTGGCGCTATAATCTCAGAAAAGTGGTTTGGAAAGAAACTGAAGATTACGATGGTGGGCGGTGAATATTGTGCATTGTGTACTGCACGTAAGAATCTGAAAGGATTGTCGATGAATCATGACGCCCATCCCCTTTAGTGGGAAACGGAATGTTCTGTAGTTGTTGAACTACAGTGCGCAATGTAGAGAATTTGTTCAGTAGTGTCAACGACTGGAATCACGCCTGGATATTGGTAAATAGTAGCGGTGAATTACTTAATACCTAAGGGATACCAGCGGCCCTGAAGCGTTTATCAACCATCTTTATTGTGAGTAACTAATTCGGCAACTCCGAAATTTGTTGAGTCACTGTGAATTGCGTAAGCAATTCAAATCCATTGCATATCGGAAAAAATCGAATTATACTTTGTCCGTAATTGCTCAGTAAGACCTCCACGGATGAAACACCGATTTGCCCCGTTCAACGGGGTGAACACAGATAATGATTTTATGTGTTATTTCTTCGAACCAGATCTAATACTGCTTCCTTTTCTCAGTGATTTTCAGTGTGCCATCGGTGGTTAAATTTGACTCGAAATTGCCGTTCGTACAACTATCAGGATGCTGAACAAAGATAGCCGCCAAAACGCCAAGAGCGCCATGATGATAATTACATTACATTTTTAATCGGATACGAGCACCTCTGCTCGCCTATTTCTAGATCGGCAAGAAAGAAAACAAAACCTTTTTTCTAAAAAGCAGCACGAGAAAGGAATAATCATGGAACACCACCACAAAAAAGAATGTCCCGGAAAGGATAAATATTTATCAGGAAAGCGGGTACTCCCAAAGCCAATTACCAAGAAGAGCACCATCGCCTCCGTCATCGACAACCTGGACGCTTATAATGGCGGAAGATTACGTGCAGCTTGTCAATTGATGCGTGATCATTATTCGAAAAAGGATGTCACAATCGGCTTGAGCATTGCCGGCGCATTGACCCCTGCCGGACTCGGCCCCTCCACCATTATTCCGCTGATGAATCATGGATTTGTGGACTGGTTTGTCGCCACAGGTGCGAATATGTACCATGACCTCCACTTTGCCTTCAACATGCCGATGTTCCGCGGCAGTCACAATGTCGACGATGCCGATTTACGCGACAAGGGTGTTACCAGAATCTATGATATCCTCTTCGACTATGAGGATGTCCTCATGGCAACAGACCGCATCCTGCGGAAGATCATGCTGCGCCCCGAGTTCCAGAAAGAAATGGGAACGCGGGAATTCTACCACCACCTGGGAAAAGTGGTAAATGATATTGAGCGAAAAAACAAATTAGGAGAGGTCAGCGTCCTTGCGGCGGCATACCGAAACGGTATTCCCGTCTTTACTTCATCACCGGGCGATTCGACCATCGGCATGAACGTCGCCGGCCTTGAACTCCTCGCCGAAGCAAAAGGACTCAAAGACTATTTTAAATTGAAGATCAATCCGAGTATCGATGTCAACGATTCAACCGCAATCATCCTGAACGCCAAGAAGTATGAAAACAGCAAGACCGGCGTGCTCCTCATCGGCGGCGGCAGCCCGAAGAATTTCCTGCTCCAGACCGAGCCGCAGATTCAGGAAGTGCTGATGATACCGGAGGCAGGACAGGACTACGACATCAATATCACCGATGCACGCCCTGATACCGGCGGACTTTCCGGCGCCCCGCCAAGTGAAGCAGCAAGCTGGGGAAAGATCGATCCGACCAAATTGGACGAAACGGTCACTGCGTACATCGATGTGACAGTCGCATTTCCCTTGTTAACGGCCTACGTCATCCAGACGACGAAACCAAAGAAACTGAAACGGTTGTATGAACGCGGAGATGAGCTGCGTCAGAAGTTGATCAAATCGTATCTCGAGAATAATCAGGAAGTCGGCGAGCTCAGCGGTATGATGAAGCAGCTCCCGCGCTAAAAGATATGCAAGCCTTCCGAAGGTCATTCTGGAATCTCATAGAACCTTCGGAAGGTCGCTCATTATTTTCACTTGCATGAGGAATAGACCTGCGATGAAAAAAGAACTGCTTACGTCGGTGGAGGAGCATGGCACTCCGTTATTCATCCTCGATCACAACATCCTCCGGGAAAATTACAGAACATTCAAGACACATCTTCCGCGGGTGCAGTGTTATTATGCAGTCAAGGCAAACTCCACCCAGCAGATCGTCGAGACTCTCTTCAAGGAGGGATCAAGCTTCGACGTCGCCTCGTATAATGAATTCATGCAGGTATACAAGTATATTAAAAACTTCGATAAAGATGAAAAGAAGCGCTTTGTCTGGGACAAGATAATCTTTTCGAACACCATAAAAGACCGTGCAACGCTGAGCAAGATCAAACAATACAAACCGCTCGTCACGTACGATAACATCGCCGAGTTGAAAAAACTGAAGGAGTATTGCGATACCGCAGGGCTTGTGGTTCGCCTGAAGGTTCCCGATACCGGCTCGCAGGTGGAGATGGCGTCAAAATTCGGAGCTGACCCATCCGATGCACAACAACTGATTCAGCAGGCGTTCGATATGGGATTAAACGTTGAAGGCATCAGCTTCCACGTCGGTAGTCAATGCACTCACTTTGACAACTATGTTGCTGCGCTGGCACTCACGTCGGAAATATTTCATGACGCCCGGAAGAAGGGCTTTAACTTAAACCTGATCGACATTGGCGGCGGATTCCCGGTACCATACGATCCACAGGTCCCTGAGTTCCAGAAGCTGGCTGCTCTCTTGAATGCAGAATTCAAACGCTTGTTCCCCGACGATATCGAAATTCTCGCCGAACCAGGGCGCTTTATTGTTGCCACAGCGGCAACCCTTGTCTCGGAGATAATCGGCAAGGCACGTCGCGACGGTAAAATATTTTACCACATCAACGACGGTGTGTACCATACATTTTCGGGCGTCGTCTACGATCATTGGATCCCCAACTTCAGTGCGTTTAAAGAAGGAGAACATGAAATTTGCGCTGTGGTCGGACCAACATGCGACAGCTTCGATAAGATTACGCTTTCCGCAGAGTTGCCGGCAAATTTGGAAGTCGGCGATTACCTGTACACAGAAAACATCGGCGCATACAGCACAGCATCATCAACCAAGTTTAACGGCTTCGACGGCGCGAAGATTATCCATACAAGTTTTTAGGTTACACCAAGGTTATCCAAAATATACATTCTAGTGCGAAGGCGTCCCCGCCGAGCATAAAAAATTTTCCTAATGCCCTCGGCGACCTGCCCGTCTTCTAGAACTGTGAATGACCGCTGTCAAAGACGGCGGCTTCCAAAAGAAAACGCAAAGTCATTCCGTGATGCTTCAACACGGAATCCAGATCAAAGAAATCATTTGATTTCTGATCTGCTGTCCGGTATCAATGCGTTCTCTCTTAAACGCAAGAGAGGCATAGCCATATGTACATAACCACCGTCAGAGACGGTGGGTTTCTACGCTTTACTAAACGAGCAGGCGGGGACGCCTTCGGGCTAATGCTTTAATTACTTTTTGGTCTACCTCATTCGGTTTTCACTTCTCCCCCGCACAATCTTTTACTATCTTCCTCTATGGCAAAACGCGCACTCTCATTCAATCCTATTGGTGTGGTGAAAACACCCCACAACTCAAAGTATGATGCACCCCGGCAACCGGCTTCGGCAACAAAGTCATCTGTCGGTGTTATTACATTGAACGAAGGATCAAACTTTGAGCAGGCGCTCGAGGATCTCCAGGGATTCGATTATATCTGGGTGCTCTTCTGGTTCCATAAAAACAAGAACTGGAAGCCGAAGGTGCTTCCACCCCATGGAGTAAGAACGAAGCGCGGTCTCTTTTCCACCCGATCACCTCATCGGCCAAATCCGATAGGATTGTCACTCTGCAAACTGATCGATGTCAAAGGCCGTACCATCCGCATTGAGAATCCTGATATGCTCGATGGCACTCTCGTACTGGATATCAAACCTTATCTTCCTCATGCAGAAGCATTTCCGAATGCACGAAGCGGTTGGATTAATGAATCAAACGAACAGAGCTACCCTGCCTATTCAGTACTCTTCGCTCCAGAAGTCACCAGAGTATTGGAGGAATTGGATGCCGATAAGCGTCAGGAAATCACTACATACCTCTCAAACCTTCTGGCGCACGATCCCTTCCCCCATTCCTATCGGAGGATCAAAGTATTGAAGGATGGCACATCGATGATTGCCGTCAAGCGCTGGAGATTTATTTATGGCATAAAAGAATTGAACGTGCACGTCTTCGGAATCGCTCACGACAAAGAGCGGAGAAGCAGGGCATGAGAAATCGTTCCACTGTTCTGGAGTTGTTATCGCCGGCCCGCGATCTGGAATGCGGCCTTGCGGCGATCAATCATGGCGCTGATGCAGTCTATATCGGAGCTCCGAAATTTGGCGCCCGTGTTGCCGCTGGGAACTCCTTTTCCGATATCGCAGCGTTGATCACCTATGCCCATAAATACTGGGCACGCGTCTATATCACGCTGAATACGATACTCTACGATAATGAATTGGAAGAAGTACGCTCTATTATAGAACAGGTGTATGAAGCCGGGGCAGATGCCCTTATCATTCAGGATATGGGGCTTCTGGAGCTTGACCTCCCGCCCATTCCCCTGTTTGCCAGCACGCAAACGCACAATTACGAGATTGAAAAGATCCAATTCCTTGAACATGTCGGTATTCAGCGGGTCATCCTTGCCCGTGAATTATCATTGAAGCAGGTGCAGGCAATCAGAGCCGCCACGACAATCGACCTGGAGTTTTTTATTCATGGAGCACTCTGTGTAAGTTTCAGCGGGCAGTGTTATTTCAGTCAAGTGACAAAAAGCCGAAGTGCCAACAGAGGCGAGTGTGCCCAGCCTTGCCGCCTCCCCTATACACTCACCGACAGCCGGGGCACAACACTCGCGGACAATCAACATCTGCTCTCACTGAAGGACTTGAACTTATCGGAGTATCTTACCGATCTTATCGATACCGGCGTAACATCGTTTAAAATCGAAGGTCGCCTGAAAGAAGCTTCTTACGTAAAAAATATTACTGCATTCTACCGTGCGAAACTCGATGCCATCATTGAAGAGCGGGAAGGACTTCAGCGTTCCTCTTCAGGCAACACAACATTTACTTTTACTCCAGATCCCGAAAAGACTTTTCATCGCGGTTCTACTGAGTATTTCATCCGCGGCCGAAGGAGTGAGCTTGTGTCATTGCGGACTCCAAAGTCGATTGGCAAACATATTGGTACTGTCCAACGCGTCGGGAAAGAGTTCTTTACGTTGAAGACTGCTGAAGAGCTTCATAACGGGGATGGCATTTGCTTCTTCAATGATCAGGATGACTTAATCGGATCCAACATCAACACGGTGACTGGAGACAAGGTATTCCCGAATTCAATGGAGGGGATAGAAACTGGTATAGTTCTGTACAGAAACTATGATCATCAATTTATACAGCAGTTGAAATCGGAAAGCGCAAAGCGTAAGGTAGGGATCACTCTCTTGTTCGATGAGATTGAAGAGGGCTTTCAATTACGGGGTGTCGATGAGGATGGAAACGAAGCGGTTGCTCACATCAACCATGGAAAAGAACAGGCAAGGAAAGCCGGAACAGCGAACACAACCATCTGGACACAATTCTCGAAGCTCGGCGATACGATTTTTGAGATTGAGAATATCACGATTGCATTGAATGAGGAGTATTTCCTTCCAGTATCTGTGCTTAACAATCTCAGGAGGGAGTGTCTTGCTGCACTTGAAATGGAACGTTATCGGAAGTATCAGCGACCGGTCTCGAAGATAATTCCCAACGAGGTACCCTACCCTCAAACTACACTCGACTATTTTGCAAATGTTGTCAATGAACGAGCTGTGCAGTTCTACAAACGTCATGGCGTGCAGAAGATTGAACAAGGATTGGAACTTCAGGAAGATACTGCGGGAAAAGTACTGATGACCACCCGCCATTGCCTCAAGTTCCAGCTTGATCTCTGCCGCGGCGATCGAGAACATGCGGAAGTACTCTACCTCTCGGATGGAAAAGCAACATACAAGGTGGTGTTCAATTGCGATGAATGTGTGATGAAGATTGTATCGATGTGAAATGAACTTCCACTCTCCCTGTCCGATCCACACTAAGAAATTCCGTGATTCACAGGCACAAAAAAAGGCCCGGTATGTTACCGAGCCTTTTTTACTTTCGTACCAGACAAAGAAGAAATATTATCGGAGCAGAAGCATCTTTGCTGATTTGGCGTATGTTCCGGTCACCAATTCATAGAAATAAGTACCACTCGATACATCTCGCCCTGAGTTATCCTTGCCGTCCCACACGAGTACATGTGATCCTGCCTGTTGCTCGCTATTCACCAGAGTCCTGACCCGCTGTCCAATTGAATTATAAACCTGCAATTGGACAAATTCCTGGTGTGGAATGAGAAATGAGATCGTGGTTGATGGATTAAAAGGATTGGGATAGTTTTGATGGAGATCATATTCTATAGCAATGGAGGAATAATCTTGCACCGCCGTCGCACTGCCATTCGATGTGCCACGGGTTATCGTATTCAGAAGCTTCCACGCACCTCCGTCCGGAGATCTGCCAAACGTCTGTGAGACATCCATCGCTGCAAAGGTAACTGTATCGATGATCGTTCCACTCGAATCTTCCAACCACACCATTTCACCAGAGCTCGACAGCCCAAAATCTGAAGTCGCTGAGCCATCTGTAACAATAACGAAAAAACCCTTTGCAGGAATCATCGTGCCTGCAGGGATGTCCTTCTTGGGTTTTGTACCACTCTGTCCGCCGACATTGTAAATTTTGTATCCTGTAAGATTGATCGCTATCGACGATGCATTGTAGAGCTCGATCCAATCAGGGTCCGTGGTTGTGCCTCTCGAATAGATCTCGTTCATCATAATCGGTGCATTCGCGGTTCCTCTCGTTATCTTGTTCAGCAACTTCCATGATGCTCCATCAGGATACCTTCCATAGGTCTGCGAAACATCCATCGCTGTAAATGTGATCGAATCGATAATCGCTCCGGAGGCATTTCCCAGCCACACAGTTTCACCAGAGCTCGACAGCCCAAAATCTGAAGTCGCTGAGCCATCTGTAACAATAACGAAAAAACCCTTTGCAGGAATCACCGTGCCTGCAGGGATGTCCTTCTTGGGTTTTGTACCACTCTGTCCGCCGACATCGTAGATCTTGTATCCGCTGATGTCGATTTGTGTTGCAGATCCATTATAAATTTCGATCCAGTCTGGATCGGCAGTGACTCCCCTCGAATAGATCTCATTCATCTTAACGGCAGATGATTGAGCAAAGCTCTGGTTATTAACCAGAGAAAGAGCGAGGAGAGCTAGAACGAGTAGGCTCAATTGTTTCATCGTAGCTCCTTAGTATTGATTAGTAAAAATATCATGCAATAATTTGTTCCACATGGATTCTTATCACTGCGGCTTTTGAAAAACATATAGCTTACCATCCGCATCCGAAATAATATATAGTTTATTCTGGACGATTGTAATTCCTTCTCCCTTGGAAAATGGAATGGAGTATTCGGAAAGCACCGTGCCGTTCATATCGAGCTTCAAGACCTTCTGCGATTCATCGCTGACAATCCATAAACAATTTGCCTGTTCCTTATAAAATATATCCGAGAGGTCAAGAGCTGCAGTAATTTCTTTCCGCGCGAGCTCCTGTCCTCGATAGTACTCCAGCATCAACCGGGGTGCCTTTTCATTGAGAATAAAAAGATGGTTCCTCTTATCGATCGTGACACCCTCAAGCGCATTGTTCGGAACGGTGGCAACCTTGACCATGAAGGAAGAAATCTTTGTTCCATTTGTCAGATAGGCTGTAACCATTGGATCCACATGTCTCGAAGATCAAGAACCGCTTCGGCAAAATCAATATCCATCTCGGCTTGCCAATCCTTCCAGAGGACAGACTTGAAGGCGAAGGTCAGTCTTCTAAAAATCGTGCGTTTGATGCGTTCGGCAATCTTGTTCGTTTCCTTCTTGTAAAACTGTACCTTCGTTACATAATCCCTCACAGCATCGATATTCTTGAAGTAGGATCGGATGCCGCTCACTGTGTTCTCCAGGCATGAGACTGAACTATCGGCGAGTTCCATAAAATCCTGTTTGAGCATTGCGGTGATATCTGGTATCTCCACAGAAAACTCGAGCAAGGTTTCTGTCGTTATGTTCAGCACCTTGTCACAGCTTTCCAGCAATCCGAGCACATCACCCCGCGCCTCAGGGATTAGTGTCCTCGTATATAGCTTGATCTCGATATTCCTTCGCAAATCATCCGCCCGGTCTTCGATCTTCCGGAGGTCGCTGAGATAACTTTCAAATTCTTCAGACTGATTCTCGAGATAACACCTGATCCCATTTTTAAAGATCACCCCCCTTGATCACCAGATCAAGATATTCATCGATTTGGGATTCTAACTCTCTTGTGCGCTTGAAATACAGTGACATTGTTGCATCACCTGATTATCGGTGATTCACCGTTTGGATTATCGACATTATTCCGTACAAGATCCCGGAAGAACACCAAATACAGAATTCCGACGAGGGAGAGAACAATTGCCAGAACGGGAGATTTTGTACGTGATTTAAACTGCATTTTCACATAGGCATGTTCACCCAGTTTGAGCTTGGGCGATTGAAGAATGACGCAATTTCTGGTACTGCGGCTGTTCAAAATGGCGCTATCCCCAGGAATCTAAACCAGGTGAGTCCTGCCAGAACGAATAAGAATACTCCTATTGTAGCGATGATAATGCCATACTTCAGGTTGTCAAGGACAGAATACTGGCCTGTCGTGAAGAGGATGACATTCGGTTTGGCACTGATCGACAGTCCAACCACCCAATCGATAGTAAAAGCGGCGGGCAACGCCAGCGCCAATGGATTGATCCCCAATTCCTGGGCGAGGGCAATAGTAAAGGGAATCAAAATTATCGTTCGCATAGTCTTGGAGGTAAAAACGAGATGCGAATACATCATCACGGCGATAACGATAGTATACAGTACCCAGAAGTTGATGTCTTTTCCAATATTCAGCAGCACAAATAAATTCTGGATGACCCACTTTGCGGCACCGGTATCATTGAGTGCTAACCCGCCGGCATAGGCGCCCGCACTGAACAACATCAAATGCCATGGAATATCGCATTCATTCCATTTGAGCAGGCCAACTTTGGGAAGCAGCGTGATGATGCCGCCAATCATAGCAGCCATCACCGGATCAATCTGAAAACCAAAGAGTTCAACATGAAATCGATCCGTCACCCATAAGATAACCACAATTCCAAAAATGACGGTACCTTTTTTTTCCAGGGAGCTCATCTTGCCCATGGCATCGAGCTGCTTTTTTAACGCTTCGATGCCGCCCTTTACTGCAGGCAGCTTTTCCTTCGTGCGGAGTTTGAACAAGAGCTTTGGACCAATAATCCACGCAATCGCCATCGTAACAAGTACGACCGGTAAATTGGCAATCATCCAATCGGTATAATAGACTTTTGTTCCGGCCATGCTAAAGATGAAAGAGATCGCTATCAGATTAGCAGTGCTGCCTGTCATGAAACCGGATGAGAAGATATTAATGCCCAGAAGATTCTGGAGAAAGAGATTCTTGCCAAATCTGTTCGGATTATCATTGGTCGATCCATAAATCGATGCCACGATAAGCATAATGGGAAGTGTAATCACTGTGCGTGCGGCGGTTGCCGGTATCATCGGAGCAAGCACTAATTGCAAAATACGAAATGCCGCCATCATCAGCATGGCGCTGTGTCCAAATTTGACTATCAGGGTGAGTGCAATTCGCTTCGCTATCTTTGTCTTGACAAGCAGAGAACTCAGAATAAAAGCGAGCACATTCAACCAGATAACATCAAATTGTGCTTATCGAGATCTAACAAGTCATCCAGATTTTGGCCATTCACTTTACCCACCATGCCGTTTGCCGCAGCCGATCTGGCGTCTCTCGAGGCAGTCATGGAATTATGACTTCTCCCACGTGGTGTAAGGATTCTTGATCAGATTGGAATTGAAATAGCGCGGATCGCCCGAGACTTCCCCGCCAACCCATGCCGGCAGATCGATCTTGACGTTCTCATCGCTCAATTCCACTTCTGCAACGACCAGCCCTTCGTTCACGCCATGGAATTCATCAATTTCCCATGTGAGGCCGGCGTGCTCGATTTTGGCTCGATACTTTTCGATAATCGGCTTCTCGCATAAATTATCCAGCATGATGTTGGCATCTTCCGCCGGAATTTCGTACTCGAATTCGCTCCGTGTAACACCAATGGTGATTCCCTTGATTGTCAGGAATCCCTTCTCGCTGATCGTTCGTACACGAACCACCCGCTCCTTCACGGTGGAGAGATATCCCTGCCTGTAGTATTTTCCTTTGGCGAGTGATTTCCATTCATCGGACTTGATTAAAAATTTGCGTTCTATTTCTTTTCCCATCGCAGCTCTCCTTATTTCATACCGACCAGGTTTTTTAATCCACTGCAGTGTTTTGATGTCCATGAGGTTATCGCGAACTTTGGTATTATCCATACTCACTTCAGAGAGGATATAGACTTCTGAGCTTTCCCCGGGTCTTTCCTTCAGGAAATTTCCTGATGTTTTCTTCAGCTTTTCCAAGATCATTTGTGAATGTGCGCCATTCCCAGCGTGGGATAATTTCTTGCATAGGATCTCCTAGCCCAAGTTCGACAGTTGTGAAGAAAAGATGGCGATTCTGTTGAGCATAGGGCATAAATGTTAAAAAGTCGGCACTACATTTTTGAGTTTCAATTCGAGCCGTTCAGGTGGTCTCAGGTCGAGTCTCTGAAGCAAGAGAGCTAAAGGTGGCTCCGGTTTTGAGATGCACCGGAGTCTAATGTCGATCTGTGTGCGCGTTAGAAGAACGACATCGATGAGCGTCAGGCTTTTAATGTCTTCAAGAATAGTCCTCGGCTCGTTGCCCAAGCCTGATCGCTTACATATCTGGCCGAGACATTTCCATATCACATACGCAAGGAAGCACACCAGGATGTGAGCCTGCACACGATCCTCTCGTTGGTGTCCCGACAAGTCGGGAGACGAAGCTTCAAGTCCTGTTTGTGAATGCGGAAGGCTGCTTCCGCTTCTGTCAGTTGGATGTAGGCTTTCCAAAGATCCTCAGGCGTCCAGTCTTTTCAGCCAGAGGCTGATAAGCCTTTGGCTTAGATGTTTGTGCGCAGGAGATAATATCCTTCAGTGAGACGGGCCCAGTCGCTGTACGTA
>JAZDJN010000117.1:0-27812 GCA_043803945.1 bacterium
GACTGCACCCACGATCAATCAAGTTGTTCAGATGCTTGCACGATTAGGTGGGTTCTTAGGACGCAAGGGTGATGGATATCCGGGTGTGAAAGTATTATGGCGCGGCTTGAGACGTCTCGATGATATTGCTCAAGCCTATCTGATTTTTAAAAGATATGGGTAATGATAAGCTTTCCCAAGGGGGGCCGGGGGGATTTCGAAAAGGTTCTACCTACTGAGAAAAATCAAATCCCCCTTCCCCCCTTTACGAAAGGGGGAAATTCACTCCTCGTATAAACTAACTTCCGGAATCAAATAACGCTGCCTTCTACATGTTGAGAACTGAAAAAATGTCGAAGTCGTGAAAATCACATTGAGGATTTACACTTCATCAAAGAAGTGTTCACGGTCTAATCCGCTTTCTATTGTGGTTTATATTTCTGAATCTTCTCAACATTATCGATCACCCACATGCCGCGGCCATTGGTGGCAATGACTAGCGAGTTGTCCCGCGGGTGAATAATAAGATCCCAGACAAAACAATTCGGCAATCCATTCGCTACAACAGACCACTGCTTCCCGCCATCAACCGTGACATAGACTCCCAGATCTGTACCGACGTAGAGGATATCTTTGTTCTTCGGATCTTCACGAATCACATTGACCGGTCCGCCGGGAATATTGCCGGAGATATCGATCCAGCTCTTTCCGTAATCAGTCGATTTGTAGATATAGTCATTGAAATCATCATCGCGCCTGCCGTTTAAGGTGAGATACACCGTGGCGGGATCGTACATCGAAGCCTCGATGCGCGAGACATGCTTGTTGTACGGAAGCGTACCGGTGATCTCTTTCCATGTCTCTCCGCTATTCGTCGTAAGATGAACGCGGCCATCATCCGTCCCGGTATAGAGTAAACCGAATTTAAACGGAGACTCCGAAATCTGTGTCAGGCATTGATGTGAAATCGCATACGGCAGCTTGCCCTGTTTCTGCGGATCGTTATAGGTTAAGTCGGGACTGATCCGTTCCCACGTCTCTCCCCGATTCATCGAGCGATAGACATACTGCATACCGTGATAGAGCACATTGGAGTTGTGCGGAGAGAGAATTGTCGGCGCTAACCACTCACCCCTCAGCTCAGCTTCACCAGCGGCAATTTTCGGAAGGATGTTTTTATTTCGCCATGTTCCATTGCTCTGCAGCTCCGCTCTGGTGAGATTGCCATAGAATGTCGATGAATAGACAATCTTAGAGTTAGAGGTGTCGATGGCATGCATCGAGCCTTCCCCTCCGGGACAGCTTTCCCAGCGAGTTGCAGGTCCGCCGCGACGAGGCATATTGTGCATTACATTGCCGCGGTGCGAGAAATGATCCTGGACGGATCCATAGACATTGAATGGTTTCTCCATATCGTACGCAACATTATAGAATTGTATTACCGGCAGCTCCTTGATAAATGTTCGCCAGGTTTTTCCATAATCGTATGAAAGTCCGATACCGCCGTCGTTGGCATTAATGATATAGTTTGAATTCTCAGGATCGATCCAGAGTGCATGATGATCCATGTGTAATTCGCGCCCGACGTACTGGAATGTTTTTCCACCGTCGGTCGAACGGGCAAGGAAGAGCCCCATGAGGTAGACCACGTTTTCATTATTGGGATCGACACGAATTTGTCCAAAGACCCAGCCATAGGTTCCTCCGAATCCCTCCATCATCGGGGCGTCATCGTTCACCTTGACCCAGGTCTCTGCCTTATCATCAGAGCGGTACACCTGGGCACCGACAATCTTCGGCGTGGTGCGGGGTCGTCCGTACGAATCAAGCTCGCCTGCAGACGGCATCTTTCCCGGTGTGTGGTTGTCGACGTAGGCGTAAAGCACATTTGGTTTGTTCCGAGAGATATCGATGCCGACTCTTCCTGTAAATTTTGTATCGGGCAATCCTTTGGTTTTTTCCTTCCAGGTTTTTCCGGCGTCGGTAGTTTTGTAAATGCCATCTTCGCCCTCTGGCACCGGATCACTCCATCGTTTACGGATTCGATTGAGCATTGAAGCATAGAGTGTGTTGCCATCGGAGGGATCCATCGCCAGATCGATGCAGCCAATTTTCTCGTTAAGGTATAAACTCTTCGTCCAGGTGTTTCCGCCATCGGTGGTTTTGTAAACGCCGCAATCGGGATTGTAGGTCCATTCATTACCGGAAGCTGCGACGTAGATAATGTTTGGATTCGTCGGATGGATGACGATACGTGCAATTGTATGCGAGCCCTCGAGCCCCATGTGCTTCCACGTCTTTCCCGCATCGGTCGATTTATAGATACCGGTGCCGGCAACAGAGGCGCGGAAGATATTGGCTTCTCCGGTTCCAACCCAAACGATATTCGGATCGGAATCGGCAACAGCCAAATCGCCTACAGAAATTGAAGGTGCATCGTCGAAGATCGGCTCCCACGAGATGCCAGCATTTGTAGTTTTCCAGACACCGCCTGTAGCAGCACCGACATAGATTGTCATCTTATCGCCCTTGGGCACGGCGATATCGGTGCAGCGCCCGCTGATCATATCGGGGCCGATGAATCGCCACTTCAGATCTTTGAACGGCGATGTGCTTTTCATGGCCTGATGTTCTTCAAACCACTTGAGACGTTGTGTATTGTCGGTCAGTTCAATTTTCTTTTGTCCTTTTTGCTGACCAGCCATTGGAAGAATGAAAAGGATGCAGCAGCAGAGGATGAGAATAACATGCAGAAAACGCATAGCGGGCCTCCTTCGGAGTGTTGGAAGTTCGGGCAGATAGAACAGTGAAACTGCGTTGATGATAAGGTCTTTTTAAGAGTTATGCAATGGAGGGCAAGGTCGAGCGGTTGGAATGCAATCGTTCCGGTGGGACATTTCCGTGCCACTTGATTTTCCCTAAGGGAAGAGGTACGTTTCGATGGAGGGAGAGACCTGTTGCTCGGCCACAGAGACACAGAGAGCACAGAGGAATATAATTATGATAGGTCTCGTTACATAGAAGCACCGAGGGGTTGACTTAAAAACAAAATAATTACTGTAATCCCCGTCCCGACATATCGGGACAATCGGGGATCTGGAAAAGAGAATAAATTTAGTTCGAGGCTCACGACTATGAATATATTAGACTGAATGTATCCTGGATGATAGATGTGCAGAGTTTAAAAAATTCCGTATTGTTTTTCAACCAAGATAGAAGCACCTGGTACTTAGATATGCTATTGGGTGCATATTTATCTCCTTTTATCCATAGACCTTTACAGGATGATGAATAGATAGGCAGGAACCTGATTTATCATTCGCGAAACCAACATAGTCCATACGACACTTTTATGACGTTGATAATGTGCTCGGATTTCCGGACATTATATTCAGATAGGCCAATTATCATAATATCGTAAGTACCTCATGCTAAAATCAAATTCTGCCAGGAAGCTTGCAGCACCAATTTCCCATCTAACACATTCCAGAAAGGTTTTGGCCTTTGGTTGGTACGGCGGGAAATATTCTCACCTTTCGTGGCTACTTCCAATGTTGCCCTCTTGTCACCATTACTGCGAGCCATTCGCCGGATCTGCTGCTATTCTCCTTAATAGACCGCCATCCCCCGTCGAAACTTACAATGACATAGACGGCGAGGTGGTTAATTTCTTCCGTGTGTTGCGAGAAGAAAAGGATCGACTTATTGAAGCAATAACTCTTACTCCCTTTTCTCGCGAGGAGTTTTCAAAGGCCTGTATGCTTGACCCAAGAGTAAGCAGTTTTGAGCGCGCCCGGCGGTTTTACATTCGCGCCAGACAAGTAAGGACTGGGTTAGCCCAAACTGCAAGCATTGGTCGTTGGGCTAACTGCAAGAATACTAGCCGAAGCGGAATGAGCGGTGTAATCAGTCGTTGGCTTGGAGGAGTAGATGATTTGGAAATTATTGCAAATCGTCTGCTTCGTGTACAAATAGAAAACAGACCTGCTATCGATGTCATAAAGCTATATGATTCCAAACAAACTCTCTTCTATTGCGATCCTCCCTATGTGCATGGAACAAGAGGCGACAAAAAAGCCTATGGGTTCGAAATGATTGACGACCAACATCGCGCGTTAGCGAGAGTTCTTAATCGCGTCAAAGGAATGGTCGCGATTTCAAATTATGATTGCGTCCTTATGGAAGAACTATATCCAAGCCCCAAATGGCGGAAGCATAAGAGTCCACTTCGCACTATTCATTCAACAAAAGACAAACGTCAAGAAACCCTTTGGGTTAATTTTAACATTGCAGCTACAAGAAACGAAATTTTACTATTCCATGAATGATCCCGCAAAGATACTCGAATCTTACCTTGCCGAAGCAAACTCTCAAATTGATTCAAGCTTTGTCTCTGACCGAAATATCCGACAACTTATAGAGACCGTTTGCCGCTGCATTTCTAATCGCGCATCTACACGATTTCTTATGGCTTGTTGCCTCGGTAAAATCCACGAGCCAAATGTCGATATACGCAAACCCTACACAGAAATCTCTGGAGATGGAACATATTCTGGTCGGTCATATGACGAGCAATTTGTGGAGCCTTTTGTTCTCAAGAACCAACTACCGACCAACCAAACAACTGCTTTCCTGACACCGGCCTTTCGCAACATCGACCGCACGCTTACAGTGAATTTGAAACTCGTTGGCCGTCCAGTTTCTCTTTATTCAAGCACATTAAAGCTTCTTGATGCCGTCTATAATGACGTACTATCACCAGTACTTCTACTCAAAGAAACAATCCGATTGCTCATTGTGATTAAGAATGAGAATGAGGACCGGATGAGGCAACTATTGCGCCAACTTGAAAGCGTCCCGGATACGTTACCGCTTTCCTCTGAACAGATCCTTACACTTCTTCAACAACATCTTTCGAGCAAGAAGGTAAGTAGACTTCCAGTATTGATTATCGCCGCGGCTTACCATTCTGTTGGCTCGATGATCGGTGAAATCCCACGGGCGCTTCAATCGCACAATGCCGCGGATAGGCAAACGGGCGCTATTGGCGATATCGAGATCATGCTTGTCAACGAATCCAATGTCGTTACATGCTACGAGATGAAAGACAAGAAGGTCACAATAACAGATATCCAAAATGCTGTGACTAAAATTTCCACACTTGATTATCACATTCAGAACTATATTTTCATCACAACAGGGTCAATTGAAGAATCTGTTCGAGATTTTGCTTTCACTCTTTATGAAAAAACTGCAGTGGAGTTTGTGGTGCTTGATTGTATCGGTTTTGCACGACACTTTCTCCATTTCTTTAATCGCTCTCGCATAAAATTCCTTGATACGTATCAGCACTTACTTCTTCAAGAACCTAATGGCTCTGTTGACCAATCACTCAAAGAGGCTTTTTTGGTATTGCGTAGAAACGCTGAAAGCGATCACGCCTCATAGCAATTCTGGTAACCGATATCCGCTCAAAAGACGGTGAACAAGCGTTCTCCAATAATATAAGCGCACAGAGGCTTTGTGAAATATAGAAGTGGTCATCAAGGAACTCGATTTATCCACAGCAAATTTGAAAGTTCACGTTGCCGCAGTCTATTTGCCATCAGTTAGTTGGCGTATGCAAAATTCAAGGAGGTCAGTCCATGAATATGAAGCTTGCTTTGAGATCTTTTCTTCGGCAAAAAGGTTTTTTACCTCTTTCTCCACGAAATAAATTTTGGCATAAATTCCCTATTGTCCACACAACCGATATACAAACAGGCGAACAATTGAAGTTAGCGCGAATTAAGATCAAGAAAGAATTGCATAGAAAGAGCGGCCTGTACGCATATGTGAACAAAAAAGGAACACTTCTTTATGTTGGGAAATCAGAAAATCTTGCGGGACGTGTATATTCACATTATCAAGAAGCATTTCGCGGTGCGGGTGTTTGGCAAGCATTCTTTTCCAAATTCGCTGGCGAACTTACTATTCTCTGGTGCGAGATTTCGACCGACAGACAGCGAAGGGCAATCGAAGAAATGATCGAAGAAGCACAGCCGTCAGAATTCGAAAAACTCTATCCTCGAGGTAAACGCCGCCTGATCAGCAACTCCCCGCTACAAAGCAGCGGGATTCTCAATTCCACCACGACTTAACTGAGGAACGTTAAGTATGTGGAATTGGAACATGCTGACCTCTACGAGATCCGTCCCGATAGGATGCATCTGGACAAGTCGGGGAAAGCGGAATGAGCACGCCCAAAAATAAAGCATAGCGCACAGAAGCTTTGTGAATTAGACATAACACCTGTGAAGTTTGGAGGATAGTATGGAAACCTGCATAACAATGAAACGTGTTCTCCTGGAGGAGGCCAAGACAACTTATGCCATCACAGAAAAACTCTTTCGCCGAGTTACTGACGCAGATCTCTTGTGGAAGCCCACTACAGGCAAGAACTGGATGACCTTAGGACAACTCCTGATGCACTGCGCAAACTTCGGATGTGGTAAAGCTATTCAAGGTTTTGTAAAGGGGGACTGGGGTATGCCCGAAGCGGTAGAACCAGTAGACTTAAACGCTGAACAGCATGTACCACCAGTGGCAATGTTACCCAGCGTCGAAAACGTCAAGCAGGCATTGGAACTTCTTATGAACGACCGGAACCTCGCATTGCGCTGCATCGAGGAGACGGAGGAAGCTGATTTGTTGGCTAGAAGATTCACTGCACCATGGGGCGGTTCCGAGGCCTCGCTGTTCCAGCATCTCTTGCTTATGATTGCACATCTCGCTCAACATAAGGGTCAGCTCTTTTACTACCTAAAGTTGATGGAAAACGATCTCAGCACCAGCGACCTTTGGGGCACATGAAATGAAAATCTTCTTCTTTGGTCTTTTCCTAACGCTCACTGCTTTTGGACAACATTCTCATGAACAGAAGCAGTTAAAGCAGAATATCGACGTTGATAGATATACCGGTATTTATGAATATGTCTACCGTTATAATTCTCCCGGCTTAAAAGAAAATCATTATATCGTACTGTCACGTTCCTCTAATACACTGGCAGGATTATATTACGGGACATCAGATGAATTCGATGAATCCAGAGAAGGTTATCTTCCAGGGTTCTTTGTTGCACAAATGGATAGTCTAAAAATCCATGGAGATACAATTCGATTTACCTTAAAAGTCGCCAATAGTGATTTCTTAACAACAGCAGTTGATTTAAATATCAAGTCAACGACTGAAGCTCTCAAAGCGGGCTATAAGAATTGGGGCAATAAAATTCCTACTTCTCCAAAAAAATATGCAGGTTTGATTCAAGATTCAGTCACAATATTCTTCAAAGGAGAGAAGGAGTTTTTGAATAAAACATTCAAGAAGAAGCAATAACGCCACTCGACCGTAGTACTGATTTCGCAGGCAGAGCGGCCATCTATACTATCACCGAAAAAGAGTCGTGAACATGGGAATTGTCGTTTCACTTAAGGATGTTGTGGAAGCATTAGAGCGGTCAAGTCAGACATTTGAATACATCCTTGATACCGAAACAGGGGAGGTTATTCTGATTACCGAAGACGATCGTATTACACTCGAAGGATCTGATACTGACTTTGTCCCGGAGTGGCAGATTGAACACATACAATATTCTTCATCCTTTTCCCCAGGCACCAACAATCCACGATATTGATAATTTGAGAGGAAGTATGTATCGGGTTGCAGGGCTATGATATGCATCATCGAGCACGATATACTCTATAGAGACTCCTTTCTCTGTAAGCTTTCTGACCGCTTCATCTGTTTTTTCAATCGGCAGGATAACATCCAGGCGGCCATGGATAATATACAATGGAATTTTCCAGTCGACGGAATACACCATCTCAGGCGGTTCGCCTGCGACGATAATCCCGCACGAGAAAATATCCTGATGGTTTCCGGCTAAATACCAGGTTCCTCTTCCACCCATGCTGTACCCTGTAAGCACGATTTTCTTGGGATATATTTTGTAATCCTTTTTGATGCTATCGATCAACATCAACACATATTGCTCGCTGGTTTTATCCATCCAGTTCCCGCCCGCGGGGCAATCGGGTGCAATCATGATCGAGCGCAAACCGCGCAGTGAAGGTTCAACGAACATCTCGAGGAATTCTCTCCCGACATAGGGTTTTGCTTCACCGCTTACCCCATAATGAAGAGCGACAATGAGTGGAAGCGTATCGTTTGCAGAATAATTCTCCGGCAGCGCAACGGTGTAAAGATATCTTCCTGAAGAAAGCGACTTCTCTACGAACTGGCTTTTATGCTCGGGTTCATTCGCATCTGTAGTGCAAGCAGAAAATGTCCAGACAGAAAAGAACATAAGGAAAAGAAGAAAAAGCTTTTTCATGATCACACGCCTTTTGCAGCTAATAGACAAGGAGGAATGGGAATCGATTACCTCAACTGATTGCACGAAAGGTAGCTCCCTGGATCATTTCTTCATAGATCTTTGTGATGAATAGGCTGCCAATTATTCTAAAGAGTTCAACAAGTTTGGCGTGATGTCATTAATACTTTTCAGTATTTTCGCAGCACCAGGGAAGAGACTTCGCTTTGTCAGTTCAGTCGGAATGATCAGACAACGCAGCCCCGCGCGTTGAGCTGCGATGAGTCCGCGTTCAGAGTCCTCTACGGCGATACACTCATCCTTGCTCAATCCGACCCGCTCTATCGCGAGAATGTACCCTTCAGGGTCCGGTTTCACCTTTCCATAATCATCCGAAGTGAGAACAAAATCGAAATAGCGTTTCAGTCCGGTTGTTTGGTGAATGATCTCAAAATGATCACGATGCGAGCTCGTGACGACGGCCATTGTATATGTTCCATGCAATGCGCTTAACACAGTTTCTACTCCATTGATGATGATAGGCTCTTCACGAAGATACCGGGCATAGAGAGTTCCGCGTGCCTGCCGCATTGCCTCGATTTCAGTTTCGGAATACCCCTTCTCGGCCACCAGGTGCCAGGCTCCCCGGGCTTGCACAAGAAAAAGTTCATAGAACAGATCGAAGGTCAAATCGATACCTGCCCCTGCAAAAATTTCCTTTGTTGCTCTGTAATAGAGATGTTCGGTATCGACCAGAATTCCGTCGTTGTCCCAAAAGATCGCTTTGACCATGATTTACTCTATTCTTAAAAGTCCGACTTTTACAAAAGGTATCGACTCGCTATTTGTAAAAGTCTGACTTTTTCATGTAGGTGTCTCTGCGAAAAGTCAGACTTTTCTCCTTCTTTTATTGAGCCTTCATCCGTAATCGTTGAAAGAGCCAGACCCCCAGCAAGAAATAAGTAACCGATAAGACGGTCAATGCTACGAGTTCATAGAGCACATCGCCGAGGCCCGCTCCGAGGGTCAGAACTTTATTGATTGCCACAACGGCATGTGTTGGTGGTAGAATCTCAAAGAGATTGATCGCCCGGCCACCGACCATGAACAGGTTCACCGGTGGGAGCGGAAACATTGCACCGGTAAAGATCATCAGGAATACGAGCGGAATATTGGCGAAGATAAATGCATCGGAAACAGACTTTGAGAAACATGCGATCAACAATCCGACGCCAATGACTCCAAATGAGGTGACCACGCCAAGCAGCATCGCGATCCACAATGAACCGGCACTTCGAAAACCAAATGCAACGGCAGTATAGAACGTCAGTACCACCGTGAGGATGCTGATCAGCACTTGTGTAAGGCTGATGCCGCCCAGAATATCAAACGATGTGCATTGCGAAAGTTGGAGGCGACGCAGAGTACCCGATTCGACCTCACGGGCAACAGTCATTGCTGTTTGAAACAGCATGAGGACAATTGCGAGAATGAGCAATGGAGGCACGTAGAGCTCGAACTCTGTGCGGGTTGCCGATGATCCCAGCGGTTCTTCAATCATCTGCACCGGTAGTTTCACTCCGCACACCT
Organism: bacterium; assembly: GCA_043803945.1. GTDB lineage: Bacteria > Bacteroidota > Ignavibacteria > UBA10030 > UBA10030 > JAZDJN01. Next base: position 9,921 of record JAZDJN010000117.1, read on the forward strand.
GTTTGATGTAGTCATCAAGTGCAGCACTCGAAAGCACTGCCGCTACGGCATAATAGGGATTCGAGAGATCGCCGACAATAACAAGACGCGATACAATGGAAGTATCACGAGACTGGAGAGCTTCTGAAAACGTCGGCGGAATAATCAGGAGTGTTGAAGCGACGCGGTCCTTGAGCTTTGCCTCTGCTTCCACTCTTTCAGTAACTGGAATGATGCGAAGAATTTGCTGACCGTCGGGATAGGATATCTTACTAAGCGATGCAATTGCACCGTTACTGTAGCGCCGGATTGAATTATCACTTTGGCGTATACCCCGATCTTCGTTCAACAACAGCACACCATATGTCGTCGAACCTCCACCCAAGAAGAGCCAATAGGCAAACACAAACAGCGGGGCAAAGGAAATAATGATGGCGAGAGTCCACCCGCTGCGAAGCTGTTCCTTCATACTCTTAAGGAAGATACTCCAGAGTCTCATTCCCGAAGCCTCCTTCCTGTCAGTGTAATGAAGACATCTTCTAGTGAATTCTCCCGCAATCGGATTTCACCCGTTTGGAATCCAGCGGTCTTTAATCGTTCCATTATTGATGGAAGCAGTTCTGCCGCCCATCGGGCTCTGATGATGAGAATGTGGTTTGAGAGAGAGACTTGAGAAGCGAGCGGCTTGATGGTTTCAAGAACCGTTTCCAACGCAATTCCCTCGCGCGGGAAGACTTCAATTTCCAGGACATCACCCTCGCCAATCGATCGCTTGAGTTGGGCGGGTGTATCCAATTTGAGCAAGCGGCCATGATCAATAATGGCGACACGATCGGCAACGCGGTCGGCTTCATCCATATTGTGTGTTGTGAGGATGATTGTCTTTTTCCCTGCAAGCGACTGAAGATACTCGCGAACGAGGACACGGCTTTGGGGATCCAATCCCGCTTCCGGTTCATCGAGCACAACAATCTCTGGATTGTGCACCAGTGCCATTATGAGATTCAACCGCCGCTGCATACCGCCGGAGAGTGTCTTTGCCAATTTATTGCGCTTCGCCTCAAGCCCTATCAAGGCCAGGAGTTCATTTCCCCTTTGACGTGCAACGGCTCCCGGTACGCCATACATGGTGCCGATAAATTCAAGCTGCTCGAGGCATGTCAACATTCCCCAGAGTACGATCTGTTGAGGGCAGAAACCAATGCGAGTGCGGAGCGTACGATCACGTGAATCGATTTTTTGTTGATGGATCCACACTTCACCAGAATCGGCTTTTAATAAGCCGCAGATCATCCCGATGGACGTGGTTTTGCCAGCGCCATTCGGCCCGAGAAATCCAAACACTTCGCCCTGCACAATCTCAAGACTCAGGTTATCCACGGCAAGTGTATCACCAAACCGCTTGGTGAGTTGGTTGGTGTGAAGAACTGCCTGAGTTGGTTCGGTACTATCCATATTCTTTTTTATTTGATGGCGGTGATCAGATGCCATACTCCTCATTTATTTACACTTAAAAGAATATAGCCTCAAAAGACATGCTTATCGTTTAATGTACATATTTTAAAATTTCTCCCTTTGACGTAAACGCCCATCCATTCCGTCGATCGATGAATGAGAGGTCAACGAGAAAGGTATCACCGGAAATCTGATACTGTTCGCTCCAATCTTTACCGCCATTGGAGGTGGAGAATATTCGTTGCGATCCGATTGCCCACCCTGCATTATGATCAAGAAATACAAGCGACAGAATCCAATCGGTCGGGATGATTGCTAGCAGGTTCCATGATTTTCCGCCATCGTCCGTCCGGAAGAGCGGTGTTCCTGTTTCTCTCATTGAACTTGCTAAAATATTTGTGCTAATCCATCCTGTTTGATCATCGATGAACTCTACATCGTCAAAGATAGCAGGAGAGGGATAATCGATCTTTTGTTGCTGCCAGTGCATACCCTCATCGGATGTGACAAGGACAATCCTGTTCGTAGCAACAGCGATGCATTTAGATCGGCTCAATGCCTTGACACCTGTAATTGCCCAGGGAATGCCGCTCTGCTGCTGCTTCCATGTGTCACCGCCATCGGTTGTATGAAGGATTTCACCGTAGTTTGTCGATGCCCATCCTGTGAACGGATTGGAAAATGAAACGTCCATAATCAGACGATTATTGGCGACAGGGAGGTTTTGCTTTTTCCAGATCAAACCACCATTGGTAGTCCATAGAATCGTTGCGCTGTCTCCCGTTATCCATCCACTCTCGTCATCCAGCATTGACAGAGCGTGCAATCTAGTCAACACTCCGCTATTTTGCGGCTTCCAGGTTATTCCACCATCTGTTGTATGAAGAATTCTTCCTTCAGATCCGATAATCCACCCGTTCAAACCATCAACAAACTGAAGAGCGTTGTATGTGCCTTTATCGAGTTTGGTCAACAGGTTCCACATTCCTTCTTGAGAATTTGTTGAAAGGTCACACGAAGAACACAGAAAGACTATGAGCAAAAAGGAAAAATGATATCGTTGCGTCAGCATCTCTCTTCTTTCTTCCGGCAACAGATCATAGTGGTACGATGGATGATCGATCAAATAGTATCTACAATTTCTTCACTCTTTTTTCAATCTTCTTTCGGAGTTTCTCATACGGCGGCGGCGGACCTGTGCGCACTTCTTTGGCATCGATGAAGAGTGCATCGGTTCTTCCCCACTCGAGAACATTCTCCCGATGAAGCGTATCGATTTCGTTGAAAGCCACCTTCTCTCCAAATGTAGCTGCCGCCCGTTTGGCTCGCTCGTGAACGAGGTTCATCGCCGGGCACCAGCCATTGATGAATGATGTGATCGTTACATGTTCTGGAACTGCTTGCGGAGTTTTCTTCGGCTTCATCCACATCGGTGGAACGGCATCTTCGGAAAACGATTTCCAGAGGAGCACAGAAATTCCAAGACGATCAGCTTTTTTATATCCATGCCGCCGGAACCAGCTTGCCTTCATCCAGAATGGCAGCGCCAATCCCCAGGCAACAATTCCTTTCCGCCCCATCGACCGAACATCGTCTTCCGCCGCTTGCAGCAGTGACTTCCCCAATCCCTTCTTTTGAAAATTTCCACGCCCTGTTTTATATCCATGCACCCAGATACAATGGATCACGTACAGGTCGCTCCCCTGAACGAAGGAGTGTTCAATCGGAAGATACTGAATCATTCCCCCGACCTCGCCATTGTCATCCAGGGCGAGTTTGACACGAAGCCCTTTTTCTTTCATTGCCGCATGCCAGCATTTCTTATGATCGCCGGCTTCTTTGATTTCATCCGACCAATCTTCCAGACAAACATGGTAGAGATGGTCATATTCCGGTGTAAGGTCGATGATGCGCATTTTGTTTCTCTTAGATTGATGGAAGTATAATTGTCTGTGTGCTCTGGTTCAAGGGTTATGGGATGAGCTTACAAGTTACAGGTTATGGGTCACGGGTTACAGGTTTCAAGTTAGAAAGTCCGAGCTATGAATTTGAATGTTGATCAATAGAAAATATTCTCTACCCTCTCGTCATTTCATCCCCAATTTCATTCTCCGGGCAAGCAGGGAAATTGCTTCCTTCATCCTTTTACACTGCGTCTCTTCTTTCTTTGCTGACATAATCCATCCGAGATACATGGTTTTCTGGGATAGAGAAAGTCCATTGAAAAATTCAAATGCCTGTTTATGGGATTCAAGAAGTCTCTGCAAGACAGGTGCCAAGGTATGCTTGATTCTGCTGGCAGGTATGTTGTTCCAGCTTCCATCTTCTTTTGCCTGCTGGACCAGAGCCAAACCAGCCTGTGCCATTCGGCCTTCCTTGATCAATAATTGAACTCTGCGCTTGTTGGATTCACTCCAGACACTGCCCTTCCTTCGAGGAGTAAATTTATAAACATACCGATCATCGTCAAGTCGCTGCTTGATGGAATCTATCCACCCAAAACAGAGCGCCTCTTCCACCGATTCATTATACGAGATAGTTGGCATCTGCGTATGCTTTTTATAGAACACAAGCCAGATTTCCATCTCGCTGCGATGATGCTTTTGCAGCCACTTGCGCCATGCGGCACGTGTCGGCACATTGAGAGTTTTCTCTGTGATCATTTTTATCTTTCCATTGATTCACTTATTCTTTTGTAATCACCATTCGCAAATCGTCAATCGACAATCGACAATCACACCTACTCTCTCATCCTCTTACTCTCTTACCCTCTTACTCTCTTACCCTCTTACTCTCTCATCACCCCCATCACAACATTCACTTCATGCATAGAGCCGCTTGGCTGCGGAGGAATCGGAAACCGAATCTCTTTCCCATCCATGGTCACGCTCCTAATTCCTTTCTCAACTCCTTCAGGATTTGTTACAGTAATCCTAAACGCTGCTCCCCGCCATTTCCGAACAATCTGAAACTTTTTCCAACCCGAAGGAATGCATGGATCCACAACGAGTCCATCGAACTCTATCCGCACACCAAGAATCCACCGGGTTGCAGCAATGTAGTTCCAGCCGGCACTTCCTGTCAGCCATGGATGCCGGGCACGACCGAACGCCGTGTGGTCTTTGCCCATAATAAATTGACAATAGGAATAAGGCTCTGCTTCACGAATCTCGATCATGTCATTCTGATTATATGGAAGCATGGCGTTATAGTATTCCATTGCTCGTGAACCCCGGCCAAGTTTACATTCGGCAATCATCGCCCAGGGATTCGGGTGACTGAAGATCGCTCCGTTTTCTTTTATCCCTTTATACACGCGTGTGATATATCCGATATCATCGTTGGGAGATGAGAAGGAGGGCCAGACCAGATGAATTCCATATTTCGAAAAAAGATGTTCATAGACGGCATCCATACACTTCGTGCCCCGTTCATTTGAAACGGCGCCGGACATCACAGCCCAGCTATTGCTTTCAAGGAAAATCTTTCCTTCCTCATTGGTGTGTGAACCGATTTTGATTCCTTTTTTTGTTATGCCGCGGATATACCATTGCCCATCCCACAATTCACGATCGCACGCTTCACGCACTTTCTCTGCCATTTCTGAATAGCGTTTTACATCGTCTGTTCGATGCAGAGTTCGGGCTGCCTCGACAAAGGCAGACAACGCCCAGTAGTGCATGAAAGACACCATCGCACTCTCGCCGCCGTCGAGATTCAGGCAATCGTTCCAATCGGCGCGTAGTCCTTTGCAGATGCCGGTCTGCCCGACCTGTTCGGCAGAAAAATCTAATGCGCGCTTCATATGCTCATAGACGGTCGCCTCGCCTTCATCCGCAAATGGCACAAGTTGATTGAAGAATTGTAGATCACCCGTTTCTTTCACTAGTTCACAAATAGATACCACGATCCACAAGGCATCGTCCGAACAGACATCGGCAAGTCCGTGAATGATATCCTGCGCACTGGGTGTCGGCACAACAGTCGGGAGTTTTACTCCGGGGAGCTTTTCCTCTTTGGGTTTGAAGACTTCGGGATCAAACAGATGGAGACCATAACCCGCACTGACTTGTCCATGCAACAGCTCGAGGATTCGCTCCTCACACTTCTCGGGATTTGTATGAACAACCGCCATGACATCCTGTGATGTATCACGATACCCGAGCCCGGTCCGTCCCCCCACCTCGATAAACGATGCAAACCGCGACCAGACAACACAGGTCTCTGCCTGAAGAAGTGTCCATGTGTTGATCATACTGTTCAGGCCCTGATTGGGGGTTGTGCATTGAAGGACAGAAGTTTTTTTCTTCCAGTATTCCTTCAACTCCTGAAACGCGTGATCGACGACAGCAGGATCTGAGTACCGGCGGCGGATTTCTTTTGCTACTGAACGATTTCCGACACCCAGTATAAAGAAAAGCCGATTCTCTTCTCCAGGTGCAAGTGTCAGCTTCTTGTGCAGGGCACCACAGTGGTTACCGCCAAGCTCAGTACTATTGCTGCATTCCCCTCGTTCAACGGCAACCGGATTCGACTCAGTCCGATAGTTTCCCAGGAATTTATCGCGGACACAATTGTAACCGTCCGGTTCAACGCTCGATGTGAAGTAATGATAGGTCCAGGGTTCATAGAAGAAATCGTATTCGATGATGCCATCGGAATAATTTGATCCGGCAGCATACAAGGACATCTGCAGGTTCTGGCTATCAATTTCAATATGATGGAATGAAAACTCGACGTACGCGAAGAGGCTCAGTTGGCGCGGCCTTGTGCTGTGGTTCACAAGGTGAACATCCCATACTTCAACATCGTCGTTGAGAGGGATGAACAGAAGTTGTTCTGCTTCAATTTCCTTATAGGCGCAGCGGAATTTGGAGTAGGATAAACCATGGCGGCATTCGTACTGTGCGGTTGTTAGATCTTTTCCCACCGGCTGCCACGATACCGACCAGTATTCACCTGTTTCATCATCGCGGATATAAAGGTAATGGCCAGGCCGATCGAGCGGAACACCATTCTGCCTGAACCGTGTGATACGATGATGCTCTGCGGTTTTATAAAACGAATAGCCTCCGGCATTGTGGGAGATGACAGTACAAAGATTGTTCACACCGAGGTAGTTTGTCCAGGAAACTGGAACATCGGGACGGTCAATGACATATTCTCGATTCACATCGTCAAAATAGCCATAGCGCATGAGAAATTCCTTCAAACAGAATTACCGTTTTTAGTGGTATCCGGCCATAAGCGCTTATGAAGTGTGGTAGAACTTTCGGACTCGTTGAATAATGGTACTCATCATTACTGTGGAATTCAATACAACACAGATATCTTTACTTTTAGTTTTCAAATTATCAAATTCTATAAGCTCAATTGAATACGAGGCTACATGCGGCAAGAATATTCTATCACTTCATAACCCATTCTGTCATTGCTTAATATTTCAGAGAAGGTAAATCTATGAAATCGACATTTCGTTCACGCATTCCATGGCGTGAGAAGATGAACAGACCGCAAGAACCTCAGATCATCGAAATCACTCCGGCTATGCAGCAGCGATTCGGTACAGGTACAATGCTGATACCAACGCCGCGACTCATCGACGATTTGATAAAGAAAACACCCAAAGGCAAACTGCTGACCATCGGCGAGATTCGTAGACGGCTGGCGAAGGACTTTAAGGTCAATACCGTCTGTCCACTCACTACCGGCATTTTCATACGTATCGCAGCAGAGGCTGCAAACGAGGAGTTGATGGAGGGGAAAAAACGAGTGACTCCCTTCTGGCGTTTGATACGCAACGATGAAAGCTTACTGGAGAAAAATCCGGGTGGCATCGCAGGCCAGGCGAAGATGTTAAAAAACGAAAGCCACGAGATAATTTCCACCAAAGGAAAAAAGCTCCGGGTGAGTGAATTCGAAAAAAAACTAACGACACTGTAACTGACGTATTCAACCAACTGCAGTGAGTATCAGTGTTCCGATTATGACAAAAGATAGGACACTGAACACGCAGAAGAGACACAGATTACCTGCTTATGTTGCATTCAATATTGGACTTGAACGAAATTGATTACTTGATTCTGAAAAGCGTATTCATAGTATAATATTGGCATGGCAAGATTTCTCATGTTGAAATCATTGAACGCGTCACGAATCTCCTGCCAAAATGAAGTTGTACACATATTCAGTTCGAATTTCTTTCTTTTAAGTCTATTGCTCCCAGTGTTCGGAATTTCAGATGCGACCACGATAGGTTGAATGTTAGCATTAATCGCGCCTTGTATATATTGGCTCGTCCAATTTACATACTTGAAAAGCTGGCGTGTGATGCTTGGACTTACTTGTTCATCTTTGAGTTCAATAATTCGATGCTGTCGAATATTACGTGGTAGATTCAATAAGGAAAAAACATCGATACTACGCATTCCAACTCCACACTTTACTTCATTACCAAGCCAAATAATTTGATTGGCTGGTCCTGTGATTGCATCAAGTGTAGCATTAACACTAAGTCCAGCATTCTCAGTAAAATAGCCCTGTAGATAAACCTCGAACGCTCTTCCTGCGCGTGCAAGTCTTAGTGCTTCCGGAAGTATTAGCGATGTAGGGTTAGTATGTCCTCCATAAGCATGCCTGCCATTTGGAACAACTCGGATTTCCTGTGCTGCAGGATCGTAGGTGAATCCGTCAGTATTGGTGTATGTAGTGAGGTGTCCATTATTTGCCCTCTGAATCATGTCCATCAAACGATTAGATTCTTCAAGGGTCAATGGAGTGCAACCTCTTTGACCTTTCAGCTTCCTGTAGATTAAGCTCCATAATATTTCTTTTGCATAAATCGGCAAATCATCAAGCGCCTGATATTCAACGACTCCTTTCGCATAAACATCAGTTGGTTCAAGACGGACTCGGTAAATTAATTTCTTCCCAAGTTGTTGTTCCAAATAAGTTGGATTACCGTTGTCATGAACAACAAGTGGGTAGAGGTCAGCGACTTTGAATGCGCCGAAAAATCCCCCATCTATGCCAGCGCTTTCTTTTGTCTCCAAGTAAAAAATAACACGATCCCCTGGTCTGATTCTCTTGATGTCAGCCAACAATCCTGCATGATCATCAGCATCTGCTGCACCAGTTCCAGCAAAAAGATATTGCAGATGTATCGGAAAGGAACTTTCATTGACAATAAAGACATGTGTTTTCATCTCGAAACCTTTTTAAAAAGCAGTATGTATTCGTGTTTGAAAATGTAGAATCCACCAACGAGCGCACGATATCGCCATAGTTCTTTCTGGTTACGTTTTGCAAGCGTTTCTTCAAAGTTTTTTACTATGATACCTTTGAGTATATAACCATGCTTTAAAACTTCGTTCATTAGCATGAAACCTAAAGGGATCCATTCGCCTTTGGAATACTTGTCTCCTATTACAACTGCTAAGTAGCGACCTTTTTCTAGCACGGGGAAAGTGTTGGAAACCACTTTTCCAAACATCTCAATAAAAGCTTCAGTTGATCCTGCATTCGAAAGATCTTTTGGATCCTTGCTGAATTTGATGATATCGTAATAGGGGGGATGCAGTATTAAAAGTTGCGCAGACTTCGCTCCGTGCGTCCTTAACAACTTTACAAAGTCAACTTCTGTGCTATCCCCAACCTCAATGATAGTTTTTACTTTTTCGGCACTGTGATTTGTTGGGAAAGACTCTGAGAATAAATCCTCAGTCGCCGATCGCCATCCCATTTTTAGCAAACCTGTGGCTTTTAATGCAATCTCTGGTTGAAGTTCAACTCCTAAGCCATTTCTACCCAACCGTTGACACTCCAAGAGAGTGGTTCCACTTCCAGCAAAAGGATCAATCACCCAATCATCTTTTTTGGTATAACGAAGCATAAGCTGATGCGGGATCTGAGGGATGAAATTACCCCAATACCAAGAAGAATGCGGACCGGAAGTATCTCTCTTCTGAAGTATCCAAAGGCTGTCGGTGAGAATGTTATCATATTCTTTCCAACGATTCAGATTGATTTCGTTAATCTTGGATGTTTTCGTTTCGGATATCGCTTTTACAAGTCTTGATAGATAATATTTTGCCCGCTCAATTGTCTGGGTTTTCTCTATTTGCTGAATTTCTTTGACTAAATATTTCTGCGAAATGGAAAAGGCCTCTCCATTTGTATCGATGTTCAGGACACCATCCACGTCATCTGTTGTCGAAGAGATGTCTTCTCTCAATTGAAAGAGTTGTTTACGCAATGTTGGTAAATCTTGAGTGGACGACATTTCTGAAAGCAGTTCTATCATCTTAGGCTTGTTGATTATTACTTCACTTTCCATCTTATTCAATGTCGGGTTTAGTTTGTAGTTCGTTTTCCTAATCAATATATGAAATCGTGATAGCGTAAGCAAAATTGTGTATGTCAATCCCGAGTATAGATCCAGCAATCCCAGTCTTTGTTTCTGAAGAAATCGATTCCCATGGGTGAGAGCAAAAACTGAGCATGCAATGCCACCTCATTTTCTCCATTGCGCTTCAGTTTCTCTGTGCGTAGATTTCAGCCGTGGCAGTAAACCTGTTCTGTTTGCTAATCTGAACTGCAATGAACGAATATCTCCTTACAGCAAGAATCCAGATCCCTTTGCCAAGGCCGCTGGTGCAACGACAATTGAACAGAATATTCGCCTATCGTAAAGAAGCTGTTGAACGTATTCTCCTCAGGAAGGAATCACACTGAAATGGCTGAGCCATCACGACCATATCTCCTGCTCGAAACAAATTGGAAAACAATTCAAACCACTCACTATGAAGCTGCGGTACTGCCATGGGGAGCTACCGAACCGCATAACTATCACCTCCCTTTCGGGACAGACATTCTTGAAGCAACAGCCATCGCCGCGGAGGCAGCGCGCATCGCATGGGAAGCCGGTGCAAAAATAATCGTCCTCCCTACCATTCCCTTCGGTGTCAACACCGGCCAGATCGATCTCAAGCTCACAATCAATATGAATCCAAGCACCCAGTTCATCGTGCTTCGCGACGTCGTCGATTCGCTGAACAGACAAGGCATTCATAAACTCATCATTTTCAACAGCCATGGGGGAAATGATTTCCGGCAGATGATCCGCGAACTGCAGCCGATCTTTCCTGCAATGTTGATCTGTGTTATCAACTGGTGGCAGATCATCACGCAAAAAGATTTTTTTGAAGAACCAGATGACCATGCGGGTGAAATGGAGACAAGCGTTATGCTCTCGCTGGCACCGTCTCTCGTGCTGCCGCTGTCAGAAGCCGGCGACGGAACGACGAAAGGATTTACGCTGAAGGCGCTGAAAGAAAAATGGGCATGGTCTCCCCGCGAATGGCGGAAAGTAACGGAAGACACCGGTGCGGGAAATCCCAGGAAGGCCACACAGGAAAAGGGAGAGCGCTATTTAAAAGCAGTGACATTAAAAGTTGCGGATTTTCTTATAGAACTCTCAAAATCTGAACTCGATAGACTCTATGCATGAAATAGGATAATGAAACTTGATGAATGACTAAATATGGAGCATAAATCTATCCTTAAAAAGATTGTCACTAGTCCTACCTGGTCTGTTTTGAGTGTGATCCTTGCATTGGTTTTTTTCTTTTGGGATAATATTTATAATCCATTTGATTTTAGGATGCTAATCGATGCTGAATTCACATTGATTGATGTAAAGGAACGAGTGAACGATTTAAAAATTCTTTATAAAGATTATGATTTGATAGAGAGCAATAAGGAGATACGAGTTGTTACACTTACCATGTATAATAAAGGAAAAAATATTTTACAGGAAAGCTACGATCAACAACAACCATTCGGTCTGAAATTGAATGCAGGGATATTTCTTGGCTATGATGTTGTCAACTCCAATTCGGATTATCTAAACAATAATATTTTAGCCTATCAAAATATTAGTATTACCACCAAGAAAGCAGACACTCATTCATCGTCCAAATCATCAGAACCAGATTCAACTATATTATATCTATCGAAATTAATATTTGAGAAAGAAAAATTTGTAACATTGAAATTATATGTTTTGCGTCAAAGGGATTCAAGTCTTATTGAATTGACACCAATTGGAAAAATTGCAAATATCGAAAAGTTAGAAATTAGCAGGAATCGGAGCGAAGAAAAAACCACAAATGACTTTTTTAAAAATTACTTAATTATCGCTATTCTACTTTATATGTTTATCAGCCCCATAATATTACGGGTTCGATCGAGTAGAAAACAAAAGATTAAGGTTAATAAAATCCATTCCTATATAAGTGAAAATCCCAATCTATCAATAGAACAACTTAGGATAATCCGTATCTATGAAAACAATTGGAGTTGGAGATACACCGAAATAATTCAATCTTTATTATCTGGCGAAAAAGTAATCGATCTAAGAGACTATATAAAACCTGAGTTGGTAAGACTTTTTAAAATACATCGAATATTTACAAACTTTGCACTTTACATCCGCAGGATTGAATTTGCTTACTTACCAGCGGAAGTCTTCACGGTTTCAAATACAATGGTATCCATAAACAAAAAGCATCGAGAATTTCTTATGCATTTTTTCAAAGAAATGGACCTGATTCCAAATAAAGAAACTGAATAATTTCCTGACAAGAACACATTTATGCGAGGAATGTATGTATCAAAATTATAAATTGACCACTGGCTTTTTATTCTTAATTGCTTTTATAACACAAACGCTTAACGCACAGCTTTCCGAGACTGCCGCGTGGCTGGCCGACCTCAATAACAAATATCGGATCGTTCCGGATCTTGTTTATTCCACAGCAAGCAACTATGAGTGTAAACTGGATCTCTACTTACCGCGCGTTCTCAGCACACCGAATACGACGGTGATGTTTATTCACGGCGGCGGGTGGGTCGGCGGAACAAAAGAAGGTGCAATCCTCGCGGCGCTTCCTTATCTTGAAATGGGTTTTTCTGTGGTGAATGTTGAATACCGTCTTGCGCGTGTTGCTCTCGCTCCCGCGGCGGTTGAAGATTGCCGGCTTGCCCTGCGCTGGATTTTCACCCATGCGAAAGAGTACAGTTTCGATACCACAAAAGTGATTGTCACCGGAGGATCGGCTGGCGGCCATCTTGCATTGATGACCGGGATGCTGCATGGCAATGCCGGATTTGACTTCCCGAAGGAATGGGAAGGTCAAGCGGTCGAGCCCAAAGTCGCTGCAATTATTAATTGGTACGGCATCATCGATGTAAACGACCTGATGGCTTCGACTGTGAAACCGAACTATGCACTGTACTGGATGAGCAGTCTGCCAAACCGTGATGAGATTGCAAAGAGGGTGTCGCCCCTGACCTATGTGAGAAAAGGATTGCCTCCAATTCTCACTATCCACGGTGATAAGGATCAACTCGTCCCTTATCATCAGGCCGTCCGGCTGCACGAGGGATTAGCGAAAGCGGGAGTTCCGAATGAATTCCTCACCATTCCTGGCGGAAACCACGGCGGATTCACCCGCGAGGAGACGATCAAAATCTATGAAACGATTCGCGGCTTTCTGAAGAAACATCACCTGTTCTAATTTATGTAGCTTCAACTCACTTGCTCAGGTTACGCATAAATATAAAATGAGACTCTTTGAAATACTTTGACATCTTACTGCTAAGGAGAATCTTATGTCAGCACTGACAGAATCCCAGGCTTGGAAAGCATTACAGCAGCATCACACCGAGGTTGAACATCTTCAGATGCGCGATCTCTTTGCCGCAGATCCGAGTCGTTTTCAGCAATTCTCCCTTCGATGGAACGATCTGCTTCTGGATTATTCCAAGAATCGAATCACAGCCCAGACACTCAAGCTTCTCATTGCACTCGCCGAGCAGGCCAATGTCAAAGGATGGATTGGGAAGATGTTCAATGGCGAGAAAATTAATTTTACAGAAAACCGCGCCGTGCTCCACTATGCTTTGCGCAATCGTTCCAACCGGCCGATTCTCATCGATGGGAAAGATATTATGCCTGACGTCAATGCAGTGCTTGGCCATGTACGGGAATTCTCCGAGTCGGTCCGCAATGGTGCGTGGAAAGGGTACACCGGAAAACCAATGACCGATATCGTGAATATCGGCATTGGCGGTTCGGATCTTGGACCGTTGATGGTAACGGAGGCATTGAAACCATACGCCCACCCCCATTTGCGAATGCATTATGTTTCAAATGTCGACGGAACGCATATCGCAGAGACGTTGAAAAAACTGAATCCGGAAACAGCCCTCTTCATCATCTCCTCCAAAACATTTACAACCCAGGAGACCATTACCAATGCCCTCTCAGCGAAGGAGTGGTTCCTGAAACAATCCAACGATCAAGCTGCGATTGCGAAGCATTTCGTTGCTGTTTCGACCAACGTGAAGGAGGCAACGGCATTTGGTATTGATCCGAAGAACATGTTCGGATTTTGGGATTGGGTTGGCGGGCGGTATTCCCTCTGGTCGGCTATCGGACTCTCCATCGCTCTGGCCGTTGGGATGGAGAACTTTGAGGAGCTGCTAACCGGTGCCCATGAGATGGATGAGCACTTGCGATCGGCACCGTACGAGAAGAATATCCCGGTGCTGCTTGCCCTCCTTGGCATTTGGTACAATAATTTCTTCGGCGCCGAGTCGCACGCTATCATCCCGTATGATCAATATATGCACCGCTTCACCGCCTATTTGCAGCAGGGTGATATGGAGAGCAATGGCAAGTTCGTCACCAGAAACGGTGAGGCCGTTGATTATTCGACAGGGCCGGTCATCTGGGGCGAACCGGGCACCAACGGACAGCATGCATTTTTTCAACTGATCCATCAAGGCACCAAGCTCATCCCGGTCGATTTTCTTGCACCGGTTCAAACGCACAATCCAATCGGGGAACATCACCAGATTCTGCTCTCGAACTTCTTCGCCCAGACGGAAGCCTTGATGAAGGGCAAATCGAAGGAGGAAGCCCGTAAGGAGCTCGAATCGAGTGGAATGCCGGGCGAAGAAATTGAAGCACTGCTTCCGCATAAAGTATTCAAAGGAAACCGTCCAACGAATTCCATTATGTTCAAGAAGCTTACGCCGCGCGTGCTGGGTTCCTTAGTGGCAATGTATGAGCAAAAGATATTTGTCCAGGGAATTATCTGGAATATCAATTCCTTCGATCAATGGGGAGTGGAACTGGGAAAGCAGCTTGCCAAGAAGATTTTCCCCGAACTCTCCGGACCAGGTACGGTAAGCTCTCATGATTCATCAACGAACGGACTGATCAATTACTGTAAGGCAGAATGTTCGTGATGAGGCTTATTCGAGCCACCGAAGCGGGAATCCTAAGTGCCGAACGGGCGTTACGATAGCAAGAGGATAGTGCTTCGGAAAATTGACGAGAGCTCATGCGGAACAATCTAAGATATATTGGTATCGCTGCGGTTGTGATTGTTGCAGGAATGCAATTCGTTCACACTTATCTGGTTTTTCTCCCGAAACTTTTGTACTCTTAGCACGCAATTTGTCTTGCTGATCTAACAAGAAGGTGAAGAGCATGGATAAAGGCGTCGCTTTCTGGTTCACCCATAGTCGATTTTACCCGCGAGCACAGCACCACCGCTTCCCGCACGACCGGCATTGTAATCTCACTGCACTGGAGAAAGGATCAGTTACATGAATAAGCCTATTTATACGTACACCGTTGCTCCATCACTTCCACAGGAATTAAATGCCCTGAATGACCTCGCCTATAATCTCCTCTGGGTGTGGGATCCAGAAATGATGCAGCTCCTTATCCGGCTTGATCCCGACTTGTGGGAAAAGACAAATCACAATCCTGTGCTGATGTTAGGGATTATTCGTCAGGAACGATTGAACTCAATCTCCCGCGACGATGCGTTCCTCGCACTCCTTGAACGCTCTTACGAACGGTACAAAAAGTACCTCGACACCAGCACCTCCTGGTTTAATAAAAAGTATTCCGAGATCGCCTCGCATCAAATTGCGTACTTCTCCGCAGAATTTGGATTAACGGAATGCCTGCCGAATTACTCCGGCGGACTCGGGATTCTCTCGGGCGATCATCTCAAGTCCTCAAGTGATCTCGGCCTGCCCTTAATTGGTGTCGGCTTGATGTACCAGCAGGGATACTTCCGCCAATACCTGAACGCGGATGGGTGGCAGCAGGAACGGTATCCTGAAAATGATTTCTACACCCTCCCCATCCAGTTGGAGCTGGACAAAGAGGGCAAACCAATTTTAATCTCGGTAGAACTTCCCGGAAGATCAGTCCATGCTCAGATTTGGCGTGCGCAGGTTGGGCGAGTACCTCTCTACCTTCTCGACACCAATATTCCCAAAAACTCAGAGGAAGATCAGGATATCACTGATCAATTGTACGGCGGTGACCGCGAGTATAGAATTAAACAGGAGATCCTCCTCGGTATCGGCGGCTTCCGTGCATTGAAAGTGCTCGGACTTGCCCCATCAGTCTACCACATGAATGAAGGACACTCGGCATTTCTTTCCCTGGAACGATGCCGCGACCTGATGCACACACACCATCTCTCCTTCGCAGCAGCACGTGAGGCAATAGGAGCTGGGTTGGTATTCACGACACACACACCGGTTCCGGCAGGGAATGATTTCTTCACCCCGGAACTGATCGAGAAATATTTTGGCGATTACTACCGCAGCCTTGGAATCTCGGGAAAGGAATTTCATGGTCTCGGCCGGCAGGATCCAAACAATGATTCAGAAGCATTTTGCATGACGGTGCTTGCACTTCGAATGGCGAGTGGAAGCAATGGCGTCGCACTGCTCCATGGAAAAGTTTCACGAAAGATGTGGCAAAATGTTTGGAGCGGCGTTCCCGTGGAGGAAATACCGATTATCTCCATCACCAATGGTGTTCATGCACCGTCGTGGATCAGTCATGAGATGATGGGGCTGTACGACCGCTACCTTGGGCCCCGCTGGCGCGAGGACCCGGGTGACATGGGATTATGGAGCCGTGTCCACCATATTCCCGATGAAGAGCTCTGGCGAACCCACGAACGCCGGCGGGAACGGCTCGTCGCCTTTGCCCGTACACGCTTGAGTGGACAGCTTGAGGCGCGCGGTGCACCTCCCTCCGAAGTAACACAGGCTGCAGAAATATTAAACTCCGATGCCTTAACAATCGGATTCGGCCGCAGATTTGCCACGTACAAGCGTGCATCACTGATTCTCAAAGATGCCGAACGCCTTGCCCGCATCCTGACGGATAAAGATCGGCCTGTGCAGATCATCTTCGCCGGCAAAGCACATCCACACGACACGCCCGGAAAAGAATTCATCCGGCAGATCGTCCATTTTGAACGCCGATCCAATATCCGCCGCCGAATGGTCTTCCTCGAAGACTACGACATGGTTGTTGCACGCTATATGCTGCAAGGTGTCGATGTCTGGCTGAACACCCCCCGGCGCCCCCTCGAGGCGAGCGGCACAAGCGGGATGAAGGCAACGCTGAACGGTGCTATCAATCTCAGCGTTCTTGATGGATGGTGGGATGAAGCGTATAATGTGCATACGGGATGGGCCATCGGCAGAGGCGAAGAGTATACCGATGAAGTGCTGCAGGATGAAGTGGAATCGAACGCACTGTACGATCTTCTCGAGAAAGAGCTCGTACCGCTCTTCTACACCCGCGGTGCCGACAGCCTTCCACGCCAATGGATCAGTAAAATGAAGAGTGCCATGCGCGCAATTGGGCCCGAGTTCAACACCAACAGAATGGTACGCGAATACACGGAGAAGATGTACCTGCCGTCCCTCGATAAATACACACACTTAACGGCAAATCACTACGACCGTGCGAAACAACTTGCCGAATGGAAGAAAAAGATGTACGAACACTGGCACCGGATCAAGATTCTGGATGTCAAGGTGGACAAGCATGAGCGCTTGAAAGTTGGCGACACGATTACCGTCCGTGCGCGGATTGATCTTGGCCACTTGGTGCCCAGCGATGTCTCTGTCGATCTCTTCCATGGCTCGATCAATGCACAGGGTATCCTGGAATTCCCGCGCTCCATGCACATGAAAGCTCTGGATTCGGCGAGCGGCAGTATTTATCAATTTGTCGGCACGCGGAAGATGGAGACCAGCGGTCGCCTCGGCCATACCATCCGGGTCCTGCCCCGTCATGAAGATCTGGATAATATTTTCAGGATGGGTTTGATCATCTGGGCCTAGAGATCTGGCCGAAAAGTTAAGAACATAATCAAACCACAAAGTTCACCAAGGACACAAAGGAAAAACTGTTGAATTAATTTAAATTTCCATTACTCCTTTTTCTTTTTATTCTTCGCATCCTTAGTGTCCTTTGCGGTTAGACTTTTCGTCCAAGTTTCTAGGGAAACGACTGGAACTGTACGTTGGAAATACATTGCAGAAGAGAGAACCACTTAG
>JAZDJN010000118.1:0-3734 GCA_043803945.1 bacterium
CAGCCTCTGGCTGAAAAGTTCACCAAGGACACAAAGGAAAAGCTGTTGAATTGATTAAATTTTTAAGAGCTCTTTTCTCTTTCTTAATCTTCGAGTCCTTAGTGTCCTTCGTGGTTGGACTTTTCGTCCAGGTTTCTAGAAGTTAAACCAGGTGCCGAAGTCCAAATCGACTATGCAACGGCTTGTGTGCTCTTTGATCCCTCGTCAGGAAAGAGGAGATTATTGTATGGCTTCATTGCTACACTCTCGCATAGCCGGCTGAAATACGTTGAACTGACTTATAAACAGGACCAGGTGAGCTTTGTCTCCTCGCACGTTCGTATGTTTCAGTTCTTTGGTGGTGTCCCTGAACGGATTATTATAGATAATCTCAAGAGCGGTATCATCAAACCCGATCTGTATGATCCATCGTTGAACCGATCTTACCGTGAGATGGCAGAACATTATAAATGCTTTATCGACCCAACTCGTGTCAGGAAACCGAAAGACAAGGGTAAAGTCGAGCGTGACGTCCAAACCGTGCGTGAGGAAATCCGCAAACAGATCGTTCTCAATCCCAATGCCACTGTTGCCGACCTCAACAGTAAAATGAAACATTGGTCAATCAACGACTACGGTCAGCGTCCGCACGGAACAACCCATGAGAAGCCCTATGAAGTCTTCTGCCAACGGGAACGTCCAGCGTTAAAACCCTTGCCAGAAGGGCACTTTGAAGTCGCCTGCTGGAAACAAGCGACGGTTCATCCAGACCACTCTATCCAGTTCAAAGGGAGGGCATATTCCATTCCTCATGCCTATCTCGGTAAAAAGGTATGGGTAAAGGGCACCGAGCATCTTCTCCAGGTCTTCTACGATCATCGACTGATCAAGCAGCACCTGATCACAAATGCCTACCGTCACACCGATCACACTGACTTTCCGGAGAATGTGCGCACCGTTCTGGAAACCAGCACAACACACCGTCTGCTTCTGGAGCGTGCTCACTCAATTGGGTCTGATTTTTATACACTCATCCATAACTTGCTCGAAGCCCATGCCTACCTGAACCTCCGCCGGGCTCAAGGGTTAGTCAGTCTGGCGCTGGAGGGTTACGATCCACAACTCATGAATCGAGCTGCTCGCTTTATGCAGTTGCATCGTCTCAGACCGACGCCGCGTGATCTGCGGCATCTCCTGGAAAAACTTCAGGCGGATGAATCAACGCAACGCTCTTTACCATTCTCGGATGCCTCTCAAGAGTTTGTCCGGGACATCTCTTACTTTATCAAAGAACAGGAACAAGGCGTATGAACGATCAACTACTTCAACAACTGCGTATCTTGAAACTCCCCGGCTTCCGGGAACATCTTCAAACACGACGCTTAGAAGCTAACGCCAATAAATGGATATTACTCCTGGGTGGTCAGTCTCTATGCTCAGAAAAGGTTCCCTTTTATGATTGATACCAATGTTTTGATTCTTTCGCCAATTTAACTAAATTATGAGCAACATTTAAATCTTTGATTGAGGAGTTGGTCAAAATGCAAACGACCTTACTAAACGACACCTTAGAAAAGATCGACAAATTATCGATATCGGAGCAGGAAGAATTACTTGATATCGTAAAACGCCGTCTCATTGAACGCCGTAGACGAGAGATCGCGAGGAACGCTAAAGCATTACGCAAGTCCTTCCTCAATGGAACTGCAACACTCGGTTCTATCTCTCAATTACGGGAAGAACTCGAACCATGAGCAAAACGCTCGTCTGGAATAAAAGTTTCGTTCGGGCATTTAAAAGAACTACAGCAAGAGATCGATATCTTCAGGAAAAAATTTTCTCTACACTTGAGTTACTAAGCGCAAATACTTTCCATACTTCTCTCAATACCCACAAGCTGAAAGGTGAGTTAGATGGCTTATGGGCTTGCAGTGTCGATTATTACTATCGAATTGTCTTTGAACTTTCGAAAGATAAATCCTCTAAGAAAGAATTTATACTTCTTATCGATATCGGTACACATGATGAAGTCTATTAGCCTGCCGCTTATCATACAAAATACAGAGTGATGAACGTCAACTATTTATTCTCTTCAACGACAATTAAAATTCCCGTTTTACTCCTTCTGAGATATTTGAAATGAAATGCCACTGATTGCGTTGAAAATTTGCTGCAGTTTGTGCTTTTATTCTTCACAACATATATGTATAATACTATATATGAATATATATAAGAATAGATGTAGAATATTACATAAGTGCAATAAATGAACCATTCGGAGGACTTATGAACCCATTAACCATTAATGGCAAGAAGGAAAAAGTCAACTTTTTATTTCCTTCCGAGCTTAACCGGAAAGCCATTAAAGTCGCATCCGAACTTGGCTTTTCTTACAGCGAACTTGTTCGTCAGGCATTGGCTGAGTTTCTTGAAAGAATCGAGAGAGAGCGAAATAATCGGGAAATTATGGAAGCTGCAAAATTTTTTCACGAGACAGAAAAAAAGATATCAGACGAATGGAGAGTCACTGAAACGAGGCTTGATTAATGTTTGATAAAGGTGAGGTTCATTTAGTTGATCTTAATCCGACGGTGGGCGGAGAGATCAAGAAAATCCGGCCCGCCGTGATAGTCTCAAATAATGTAATAAACGCAAGTTATCCTGTCGTTGTTGTGTGCCCGATAACTGATTCAACGGGAAAAAAGAGTCCGATCCATATCCTGTTATCAGAAAAGGAGGGTGGATTAAAAAAAGAGAGTGTTGTGCATTGTGGTCAAATCAGAACGCTCGATAAGAATCGACTCCTGGAGAAACTTGGAAATATCTCAGCAGAGAAAATGTGTGAAATTGAAACGGGTATTAAGTATGTGCTTTTCTAATTGCTACTTGTTACTTCCGTTTTTTTCTGCCTCTTACCCCTTCACCAGTGCAATCAGCATAATCCGCATAATCTGTGGTCAGTAATCAGTGGTCAGCAGGTCACTCTCCCGTGAACCTGCCCGACACTATTTTTGGCGGGCGGAAGAGGGGGAAAGCTTCATAACGTTTCAAAAAATTCTCCCCCTTCCATCAACGGTATCAGCATAATCAGCGTAATCAGTGGTCAGTAATCAGTGGTCAGTAATCAGTGGTCCAAGGGGGAGTGCCCTTTAGGGAGTGGGGGTTTGAATGAAAGCAGGTTGTAGATAATAACACAAATCTCAAATCCCAATTTCCATATTCCCACATTTCCGCATTTCCATATTCCCACATTTCCACATTCTCCCGATGTGTTCCTCGAACGTTTTAATCGAGGATCTGCCATGCGGAAAAAATCATTCCGTTATTTTCTCTCTCATCCTCGATCCCTCTCCCGTTCACGGGCTTATCATTACCCATATCTTTGAAAAATGAGATAGGCTTGAGCAATATCATCGAGACGTCTCATCATACGGCTCGAGCATTGTTTCACACAGTTGTTCTGAATCCATCCGTGCAGTATAGGTCAAAAATAATAAGCGCCATGCACCCACCCAAGACACAGCCAATGCGCGTTTGATACGGTCGGCCTCTTCCAATTGAAGCTCTTCAACTTGACATCCCCTCGTGAGTACAGAGGGATAACGCTCAATGACCCACCGCATCGTATACCACTGCACACATTGCCACGCCTGATCGAACGTCTCGATCTTGATCGTGGTCAGTAACATCCAATCGATTGGCTTCACCAGAGGTGGAGCTTGAATTTCTCTCACACTGATCGCCCATAGTGAGAC